>JAILOU010000001.1 GCA_024690665.1 Eubacterium sp. | reverse complement strand
ACCCTAAAGGACTAGGAATGCTACGCATTCCGTCGCAAGCTCCGACTGAGTTAAACGCTCCGCGAGGATGCGCACGGATTCGGACAGGAATTTGTCTGCTGAAGCAGACCCGAATCCGGCGCGCAAGACTCGCGAGCGAGTCTTGAATGAAAGGAAAAGGGGTGGCATAAGATGAAGGACAACAAAGCGCTCGTAATAACAAAACCGAAGGAAATTGCGGTAAGAGACTGCGAGATGCCAAGTACGGCGGGGAAGGTATTGATAGAGGTGTGTTATGTGGCAGTGTGCGGTTCGGATGTGAAGTTGTACGCAGGAACATACACGGCGCCTCATTCTTATCCGATTGTAATTGGCCATGAGTGGCTGGGAAAAGTGATTCAGGCACCGATGAATGCGAAGGTGAAAAGCGGTGATTACTGTGTTGGAGATTGTTCGGTGTATTGCGGCAGTTGCTACTACTGCGGATTTAACAAAAATCACTGCGAGCATATTGAAAAAAGAGGAATCACCATAGACGGCGGTGCAGCTCGCTATATTGCAGTGGATCCGATGCATGTAAATAAGTGTATTGATGCTTCCGATTTAAAGTTGCTTACGCTGACTGAGCCAATCTCGGTAGCAGTCAACGGAATCGTCAACAGAGTTCCAAAAGAAGTATATAAAAGATGCCGAAAAGCATTGGTGCTTGGATGTGGCGGCATTGGGCTGGCATCTATCTTTACGCTTAAGGAGATGGGGGTCGAGGACATCACGGCGATTGATATATCCGATGCAAAGGTGGAGCGCGTAAATGCCTTTGGTATCGCGGGACTTACCGCTATATGCACAGATGCGAAAGCGCTTGCGAAAGAAAAAAAGGATGGATATGACCTGATTGTTGAAGCAACGGGAAATGCAGCATCACTGCAAGAGACAACCTCGCTTGCTGCACCATGTGCGCATATTGTATGTCTGGGTCATCAAAAGGAAATGCAATATGATTTTGGAACAGTTGTAAAAAAATCGCTTACCATTAACGCAAGCAACGGAAGCACCGGTGGGTTCGATAAAGCGATGGAAATTATTCAAAAAAACGAGCGTTATATTAAGCAGATGATTACGGATATCGTACCATTTGAAAAAGCGCCGGATTACTTTAGGGAAAGTATTATGGCAAAAGATAATATTAAGGTGTTAATTGATTTAACATAATCATGAAAAAACGGGAAATCGAAAAGGTTGATTTCCCGTTTTTTGTGCTACTTTTGTATCATTTGGCTGTATATAATAAATTAAATAGTTACGTGGTGGACTTTGTAGTTCAAAAGGACTAGAATATAAACGGGTGAATGATTATGAAAAAAGGTTCCATTAAAAAGAGTATTAAGTTTCCGATTTTTGTTGTAGCAATCGTATTTACCGTAGTTACGGTTACGGTAATGTCAATTGGTCTTAGGACTGCCGGATATAAAGCGGTGACAGCCGTTATGGAAGATCGTCTGTATTCAGATATTAACTATGTGGAGAATATTCTCGCAGAGGACTTTGTGCAAGATGAGGAGGATACTGAGGTTCAGTGGGAAGTTAAGGACGGCAGTATCTATTATGGATCAGTTGAGATTGGTGATGGAACGGATGAAAAGGCATATATCACGCCGTTTTTACAGCTTGAAGATAAGACGGGGACATTTTCCTATGTCTTTATCAAGACCGATAATGACGAAGAACTTGGATATGTAGAAGCGACACGGACGCAGGAAGGGTATGAACAGGGACATTACCTGCGAGTGGCGGGGTCGACAAAGAATCCGAATGGGGATTCTATTGTAGGTACTTACATGGAAAAAAGTATTGCAGATGCATTAGATGAGAATGGTGTATATGTAGGAGAGGCTAACGTGGATGGCGGTATTATCTTTTGCGTATATCAGACTTTGTGTGATGCAGACGGTAATGTTGTTGGAGCAATTGTTGTCGGACGAGGAATTATGGAAGTGGAAGATATTATTACAACATCAATCAGTATCAGCTCCGTCATTATCCTTGTGACAATCGCGCTTATGATTATCAACCTGCTTTTGTTCCTTGGAAAGTGGACCGCCTTTCTAGAGCGTGTGAATAAATATCTAAAGCATATCGGAACAGGATTTATTCCGGATAAACCTCTTGAAGTCAGTGGCTATAATGAGATGGAAGAACTCTGTGTCAGTGTGAATACGATGGTGGATTCGTTAAAGGAAAATGATATTCTAAAGCAAAAAGCGCAGCAGGATGCGATGACCGGAGCTGCCAACAGAGCCGGACTGGCAGAAAAGTCAGAAATATTTTATGACGAATGTTATAACGAACATAAAACGTTTGGTGTTGCCATCACGGATATCGATGGATTTAAAGAATATAACGATAACTATGGACATATGATGGGTGATGAATGTATCAAAAAGGTTGTGGAAGTATTGCAATCTGTGACGGGAGAAAATGTCTTTTTGGCACGTTATGGCGGTGATGAATTTACCATGTTGTATAAGGGGCTTAATCGGGATGAAATCGAAGAATCCACTAAGGAGATTCGGGCTCGATTAGAAGAATATAAGATTATACATGAATATTCGCCGGTGTCCGATCATATTACGATTTCACAGGGAATCTGTGTTGGAATTCCGAAGAATGATGTTACCTATGTTGATTTCTTACACCATGCCGATCAGGCGCTGTATCAGGCAAAGAAAGGTGGAAAGAATGGATATAGGATTGTATCAATTGAGTAAGGGGCTAAAGGAGAGGAGAAACTGATGATAGTAGATAAGATTACCAATCATGTGTTTTGTGCGACATTGAAGAAAAAAGGCGCTAATTCTGTAAGACATCTTGATGAAGCGAGCCGTAATGCGGTTGCGGTCAGTGAAAAGCTGATTATGGATATTGTACGGGACAATGCAGATACCGAATATGGCAGGAAGTATGGATTTGCCGATATCAAGAGCATTGAAGATTATAAGAAAAAGGTTCCGTTTACAACATATGATGACTATTATCCGTATATCAAAAGGATGCTCGAAAATGATGAGGAGAATCTGATTACCGTCTATCCGGTTCAGCACTATGCGCTTTCTTCGGGAAGCGTCGGTGTGCCAAAACATATTCCGGTTTCGCAAAAGACACTGGATGCATACTCAATCTATGCAGCAAGCATGGCATTTGGCGTTATGGATGAATTCTACAGAACAACGACCGGAAAAACATTTGAAGACGGCATGTGTCTTAATACTATTGAGGCTCCGCCGATGTGGACGGAAAGTGGTGTGACCAAGGGAGCAATCTCCGGGACAATGCTTCGGCCATATGCCGACCGGCTTAAGTACTTTATGACTTCGCCGATTGAACTAATCTTCCCGGAAGGACAGATGGATCTAAAATATTTAAAGATTCGATTTGCTCTGCAAGAACGCAATGTGATGTGCATGGTCTCGGCGTTTATGACCGGACTTGTGGATCTTATGACTTATATGGAGCACAACTGGGAATCATTATGCGATGATATTGAGAGGGGATGCGTCAGCAAGGAAATCAATATTCCGGAGGAACTCCGGGAAAAATTCGACAATATGTTAAAACCGGATAAAGACCGGGCAGATGAGCTTCGTGCAGAGTTCGAAAAAGGATTTGATACGCCGATTGTTCCGCGTATCTGGAAGAATATGCGCTGGATTGCAGCCATTGGAACAGGCGGATTTGCACAATATACGGTGAAGATGCGTCAGTATACAGGAAAGAATATTCCGTACTCTATGGCCAATTATGCAGCCAGTGAATCGATGATAGCGGTTGCAAGACGTGCCGGAGATGAGACATTTGTACTTCTTCCGGATGGGGGTTTTTATGAGTTTATTCCGATGGATTCGGATGATGAAGAAACAACGCTTACCATTGATCAGCTTGAAGCCGGCAAGGACTATGAAATTGTGGTTACGAATCTGTCCGGATTCTACCGTTATAAATTAAAAGACGTGGTGCGTGTGACAGGTTTTTACAACGAAGCGCCACAGATTCAGTTTATCTATCGTAAGAATCAGATGATTTCGATTGCAGGTGAGAAGACAAACGAAGAAGCGCTGCGCTGGACCATGCAAAAATTCCAGGATGACACCGGAATCTTGCTTCGTGACTATAGTATCTTCGCAGATACGGACACGAAGCCGGGGCGTTATGTCATTTTGATTGAACCGGATGAAGAACTTCCAAAAGAACGCTATGAAGAGTGCCGGGATATTATAGAAAAGCGTCTTGGGGAAGCCAATCCTTCCTTTGGTAGTAAGATTGCAACGAAAGTCCTTGGTAGAACGAAGCTATGCGTGGTACAGGCTGAGACATATATGCTGTATCGAGATATGATGCTGATGAAAGGTGTATCGCCAAACCAGTTAAAACCGGTGCGTGTGATTGATACACCGATGAAGGAACGATTCTTCTTTAATCTGTTAGAAGGTCAAGTCGAGTAAATGGATGCGTAGGAGGTGACGACTGCCTATGGAAACAAGACAAATTGTTAAGGCATTAGCAGCTGTCGGAGTCGGTGCTTTAGCGGGAACGGCCGGCGCAGCAGCAGTGCTTTATCATAACCAGTTGCGCTCGGTGTTATCTTTAAAAAAGATCTATCAGGAGAATCCGGTGCACAGAGACGGTGCAATCTATTCGATTCGTATCTATGGTGATTACGGATTCGACAGATACCTGGCGCAGGGAGGCTCTGCCACGGATGAGGAGCTCAACAGATTTGTGGAAGGCCATCTGACCAAGGGATTGTTTCATCTTAATATCAGGACAAAGGCCGTGGCGGGATGTTCGTCATTTACGGCGCGTAATCTGATGGGAGAACGCCTCTATGCAAGAAATTATGATTTGCGGGAGAGCGCAACTTGTATTGTGCGTACGAATCCGGGGCATGGGCGTCACAGTGCCATCTCAACCGTTGATTTAAAGTTTTTGGGAATCAGTGCAAAAGGACCCACGCGTCTGGCAGACCGGATAAAGTGTGCTGCGGCACCTTATATTGCACTTGATGGCATGAATGATGCCGGGGTTGCCTGTGCGATTCATATGTCTCATCAGCGGGGGCATACACATCAAAAGACCGGTAAGCCCGGGCTGAATGCTACGACACTGGTGCGCCTGATTTTGGACTATGCCGATGATGTGGATCATGCAGTAGAACTTGTGAAGCAATATGACTACCGTGATTCAGGGAAGACATCGTTTCACCTGATAGTGGCGGATAAGAGCGGAAAGAGTGCAGTTCTTGAATGGGTAAAAGGAAAAAACAGCACAGATCTTACAGGCGCCGGGAGAGAACTTGTGGTTACTTATAATGAGAAGAATTATCAGTATTTGACAAACTTTGTTATTGTGCCGGATTATTATCAGCCGGGAGAAGAAAAAGAAGGGTTTGACCGTTATCAGATTATAGAAGAAAAACTGGATAAAAGCGAAGGCGTGCTGATTGACGAACAAGAAGCCATGGAGGTCTTAAAGTCTGTTGCAAAGCGGCATCTGTATGGGGATGGTGAGAAAATCACCTTGTATAGCATTGTCTATAACCTCACGAATCTGACGGCTGTCTGGATTGGAAATGAACACTATCAACAGGATGACAGAGTCGTGAAATTAGCGATTCGAAGATAAGGCGAATAAAATATTTGTTTCGCAGGCATAAGTTATGGTACACTTCTATATAGCGATTGCATATAGGAGAGGAGCTTAACGTGCATAAAACAATGGCAGATGAACAGGTCGGGGGATGGAGATTAGAAAATCAGCCATGGTGGCAGGAATATAGTAAGATGATGAACGGCTCGGCAAAAGAAGGGAAGGAAACGGAAGGTATGACAGACTGGACGATTCCGGTATGTGGCTCATTTGGCAGCTGGAACAGTTCTTTTATGGGGAGTCAGGGTAGTTATCATAGTTTGGCAGGCAGTGGAGGCAGCTTATTTTTGATGGGCTACGGACTGCATTTAATATAGGAGGCAGACGATATGGAAGCGTTTCACTCCTTTTGGTCAAAACCGAATATGAGCCGTCATGATGGTAACATTGTAATGGGAGATGATGAAATTCTGGTGATGATTTTGTCAGCACTGGAATGGAAGAAACATAACGGAAAGATTCGCATGGTTACGGACAGTGATGGTGCGCAGTATTTTAGACAAAAGGGTCTGTACGAGGTATGGGATGAAGTGGATACAACACTTGATTCGATTGCGCCGTCCACGGATCCTTTTTTGTTTTGGGCAGCAGGAAAATTAACAGCATTAAAACATAGTAAGGTACCGGTTGTGATGCTTGATACCGATCTGATTATTTGGAAGAATCTGGATGAGGTGCTTAGCGGAAAGGATGTTGTGACGGCACATGCCGAGCAGCTGTATCCGGATGTGTATCCGGACCGGTCGCAGTTTTCTTTGAAGGATGGGTATTCGTTTCGGGAAGAATGGGACTGGAATGTGCCAGCGGCAAATACGGCATTTTTATATATTGCTTCACAAAAACTGCGGGATTCTTACATCTTACAGGCTGAACGATTTTTTGCTTCTGTTAATATGGAAGGATTAAACCCTGTTACGGCAATGTGCTTTGCCGAGCAGCGCATCCTGCCGATGGAGGCAGCTTGTGAAGGCTATGAGATTTCTTATCTGTTAGATCTTGAACAAGCCAATGCCCAGTCCGTGGCAACGCATATGTGGGGCGCAAAGCAATACCTAAGAGAGCACCCAAACGAAAGACAAGCGTTTTGCAGACGTTGTTTAAAGAGAATAGAAGAAGAATTTGGAACATCATATTCGTTGTAGATAGTGGTATCCGCCGGTCTAAGCAAAGACCGGCGGATATTTTACATAGATTTTACATTAAGCTGTATCTAGTTTTTACTTACGATGCGTATCATCCTATTTGTGAAAAAAGAAGAATGGGTATGAAAAAGAAGCGAGGTAAAGAATGGATATTTTTAATGTGTTAACGATGATTGGTGGACTGGCGCTGTTCTTATATGGAATGAACAGCATGGGAAATGGTTTGTCAAAGATGGCAGGAAGCCGTCTTGAAAGCGTACTTGAGAGACTGACATCTAAGCGAATCTTTGCCGTATTATTAGGTGCCGGTGTTACAGCAATTATTCAGTCATCATCTGCAACGACGGTTATGGTAGTCGGATTTGTAAACTCCGGAATTATGCAGCTTTCAAGAGCCGTCGGAATCATTATGGGAGCAAATATCGGAACGACAATTACATCCTGGATGTTGTCACTGACAGCCATTGACGGAAGCAGTGTGCTGATAAAACTGTTAAAGCCGTCGTCATTTTCCCCAATTCTGGCGGCAATCGGAATAATCTTAATTATGATGGGGAAAAATGAATCCAAACGAAAAGATATCGGAGAGTTTTTGCTTGGATTTGCAATCTTGATGTTTGGAATGGAAACCATGAGCTCAGCGGTATCAGGGCTTGCGGATAATCCTAATTTTACAAGCATGATGACTGCATTTAGTAATCCAGTCTTAGGAATGATTATCGGTGCGGTTTTAACGGCAATTATTCAAAGCTCGTCGGCGTCGGTTGGTATCTTACAGGCACTTTGCGCAACAGGAGCTGTGAATTATTCGGTGGCACTTCCGATTATTATGGGACAAAATATCGGAACCTGTGTAACATCGCTAATCTCTGCGATTGGTGCAAGTAAGAATGCGAAGCGTGCTGCAATGGTGCATTTATACTTTAATTTAATTGGTACGATTATCTTTATGATTGGATTCTATGCGCTTAACCATTTTCTGCAATTTGCATTTTGGAATACTGCGGCTAATGCGGCGGGAATTGCAACAATTCACAGTTTGTTTAATATCATCGCAACCGTAATCTTGTTCCCGCTTGCCAACTGGCTTGTGCGTCTTGCAGAACTTACGATTCCGGATAAGATAACCGGAGAGCATGAGACTGCGGAAGAGACGGGGCTTGTTCGAATTGATGAAAGATTTTTGGAAAGACCGGCCTTTGCCGTGGAAGTATGCAGACAGAAAGTCTTTGAGATGGCAACGAAATCAAAAGAATCCATTGTGCTCGCGATTGAGACCATGTTTGATTATAAAGATGAACATGTCAAGCAGGTAGAGGCGTTAGAAGATGAGATTGATGATTATGAAGATGTGCTTGGATCTTATCTGGTGAAACTCTCCGGTAAGAACTTATCTGCCAGAGATGGTCGCATGCTTACACAGATGATGCACAGCATCAGTGATTTTGAAAGAATGTCCGACCATGCTATTAACCTTGCGGAATCGGCGGCTGAGATGGATGCGAAGGGATGCTCATTTTCGGAAGATGCGAAGCATGAGATGAGTGTTTTATGTAGAGCCGTAGGCGATATTGTAAATAATACATTGGATATTTATGTGACCTCGGATATAGAAGGTGCAAAACATGTAGAACCTCTTGAGGAAGTGGTTGACAGGCTGACGAAGAAAATCAAGGCATTGCATGTAAAACGTTTGCAAGCAGGAGAGTGTAATGCACAGATGGGCATTATATTTGAAGATATGCTGATTAATCTTGAGCGTGTGTCCGATCATTGTTCCAATATTGCCATGGAACTTGTGGCAATTGAAGATAACGGTTATGAAGTCCATGAACTGCTTGATGATATGTCGGAAGAACAGCGCATGCAGTTTAAGCAGGAGTACGAGTCGCTGAAAAAGAAATATTCACTTCAGGATTCGAATGTTACAATAGAGAAAAAACGGGAGTAGAGAACATGGCACTGATCTATATTGTAGAAGATGATGAGAGCATAAGAGAGATTGAAGAATTTGCATTAAGCAACGCCGGACATACGGTGCGGGGATTCTCCTGTGCGAAAGATTTTTATAAAAAAATAGAAGAAGAAACGCCGGGACTTTGTCTGGTAGACATCATGCTTCCGGATGAAAACGGAAATGAAATCGTAAGAAAACTTCGCCGAAATCCAAAGACAAAGAAGATGCCGATTATTATGGTGACGGCTAAGACCACAGAACTTGACCTGGTAAAAGGCATTGAAAATGGTGCTGATGATTATATCAAAAAACCATTTTCCGTTATGGAGCTGATATCCAGAGTCAAGGCACTGCTTCGAAGAACCGAGCCGGAAGAAGTCAGGGAACTTGTATTGGAAAAACTTGTTATGAACCGGGACAAGCGTGAAGTGTTATTAGACGGTGAGGTGGTAGAGCTGACCTATAAAGAGTATGAACTGCTCTATCTGTTGATGCGCAATGTCGGAATTGTGCTAAGTCGTGATTCTATCTTAAATCATGTCTGGGGAATTGATTATGAGGGCGAATCGAGAACGCTTGATATGCATGTGAAGACGCTTCGTCACAAATTGGGAGATTATGGAAATCGAATCAGAACAATTCGTAATGTAGGATATGTATTGGAATGAAAAGAAAGATTAATGTCAGACTGGTCGGAATTGCAATTCTCGCAATCCTTGCAACAGTCTTTGGAATCACAATTGTATATTATGGCTTATATCAAAAACAGGTCAGAACAGACCTTGCGGTTTCGGCGCAGCTTCTAAAGGATACGGATTATTTTGAATCTGTACAGGCGGATACGGATGAAATCAATTTGAAGATTGAAGGCAGCGAATTTCGAGTGACCTGGATCGATGAAGATGGTACGGTCTTATATGACAATGATGTTACTTCAGAGAGTCTGGCGAATCACAAAAACCGGCCGGAGTTTCAAGAAGCAATTGAGACAGGTGTCGGTGAGAGCATTCGCCGTTCTGACACCATGAATGAAAATACATTTTACTATGCACTTTTATTAGACAACAATACGGTGCTTCGCGTTGCAACCAATGCTAAGAGTATCTGGTCGGTGTATCTGTCGGTGGCACCTGTGGCAATCTTAATCATTGTCTGCATTATTGCAATCTGCGTGCTGATTTCACATCTTTTAACCAAGCAGCTTCTTAGGCCGATTGAGACGATGGCCCGAAACTTAAAAGACATTGAATATGAGGCTCCATATAAGGAACTAGAACCATTTACGGAGATGATTAAGATGCAGCATGCCGATATCTTGTCGGCAGCAAAGGCAAGACAGGACTTTACAGCCAATGTCTCCCATGAACTTAAGACTCCTATCACGGCAATTTCCGGATATGCAGAGTTGTTAGAAAGTGGGATGGCGCAAGAAGGACAAAAGGTGCATTTTTATCAGGAGATTCAAAGAAATGCGAATCGTTTATTGACGCTGATTAATGATATTATTCGTTTGTCACAGCTTGACAGAAGCGAAAAAGATCCGGCTTTTGAAGAAGTTGATTTATGCGAAATAGCATCAGAGTGCATGGAGGCACTTTCGGTGAATGCCCGGCAACGAGGCGTGCAACTTACATTTGAGGGAAGTGAATGCGTTATGGTCGGGAATAAGGAGATGCTAAAAGAGTTGATTGAAAACCTTGTGCAAAATGCCATCCGCTACAACAATTTGGGAGGCAAGGTGGTTGTGACGGTAAAAAAAGAAGGTCACGCTGCCTTGATTGTAAAGGATAATGGAATTGGAATCCCGGCAGCTGAACAAGAGCGTGTGTTCGAGCGCTTTTACAGAGTGGATAAGAGTCGCTCGAAGGCGACCGGCGGAACAGGGTTAGGACTTGCCATTGTCAAACATATCGTGGAGATTCACGATGCAGAGCTTGCGCTTGATAGTGCACCGGGACTTGGCACGACGATTTCGATATTCTTTTGACATTGCAGGGTATCATACAGTAATATGTAAACATGTGAAAACATGGAGGATGGTACAATGGCAATGGATTTTAAGTATGTGCGTATTCAGGGAAAGGAACTGGCGCGAAACACGATGCATGCGAAGGGTGTCTTTAGCATGTGCTGGCAGCTGATTCAAAATGATGTGATGGACGAAGAAGACAGCGATCTATATAAGGAAATTGATGATTGGTTTGCACAGGTGCTTCCATTTCCGCCACAGTGCAAGAGACAAGAAGCCGTTGTGTGCTGGTTTAAAACGGAGAATTCGGATGAGATGATGAAGATGATTCGTCCGGCTTTATGGCTGCTTGAAAGGTACCATCATCCGTATTATGTCATATATACCAATACGCCGGGGGAGATTGTGTATGAAGATCAATACCAGATTGTAGCAAAGGCAGATGGTTATCTGCAGATTGATGAGCTGCAAGAGTCCTGGTCACCGGAGGAAGAATAAGATGGAATATATGACTGGATTTTTGTGTGTGGCACTGGGAGGCGCAATCGGAGCGGCGGGGCGTTATGCCATAAGTCTGATTCCGGTGAAGATGGAGTATCCAATCCTGACACTTGTTACGAATATCTTAGGAGCAATCTTAATCGGCTTTATCGTTGGGATGGCGACAAGTCATCCGGGAATGTCTAAGAATGTGGTGCTGTTGCTTAAGACGGGAGTGTGCGGAGGATTTACGACATTTTCGACATTCTCCTTAGAGGCAGTACAATTATTGGAGAATAAATCATATGTTGCAGGTGGAAGCTACATGGTGCTTAGCGTGGTATGCTGTCTGCTTGGCATATTCGCAGGAAGACGAATTGCGATGGTTGTGGCGTAACATGCGTCACAACTTTTTTATATAAAGGATGATAAGATGCAGGAACAATTTTCAAGAACGGAATTATTGCTTGGCGAAGAAGCAATGGAGAAATTAAAGAATAAGCGCGTGGCAGTCTTTGGAATTGGCGGCGTTGGAGGATATGTGTGCGAGGCACTGGTAAGAAGCGGCATCGGACATTTTGAACTGATTGATAAGGATACTGTTTCTCTGACCAACCTGAATCGTCAGATTATTGCGCTGCACAGCACAATCGGACGTGATAAAGTGGAAGTGATGAAAGAGCGTATGCTTTCGATTAATCCGGAGGCAGACATTGTGATTCACAAATGCTTTTTTCTTCCGGAAAATGCAGATGAGTTTGCTTTTGAAACATATGACTATGTCGTAGATGCAGTTGATACGGTAACTGCGAAGATCGAAATTATTATGCGCTGCAAGGAACTTGGGGTGCCGGTAATCAGCTGTATGGGCGCTGGGAATAAATTGGATCCGAGCCGTTTTCAGGTGGCGGATATCTATAAGACAAGTATGTGTCCGCTTGCAAAGGTGATGCGAAGAGAAATGAAAAAGCGCGGCGTGAAGAAGCTAAAAGTGGTTTACTCAGACGAAAAGCCGATTACCCCGGGTGTAAATGGCGAACAGGTGGAGCCGGGAAGACGCGCGGTTCCGGGATCGACGGCATTTACACCGGCAGCAGCCGGCTTAGTGCTAGCAAGTGAAGTTGTAAAAGACCTAGTCCACTAGGTCTTCTTCTTTTTTTACAGGTTTTTTCCAAAGCCCGAGGATAAGCGCGGTGACAAATGAGCCAATTAGTAAGGAAAGAATATAGAGTACGGGCTTATTGGACAGAACAAAGACGAAGACGCCGCCGTGCGGAGCCGGAATGGTACAGCCAAAGAGCGAGGAGAAGAATCCGGCGATAGCAGAGCCTGCAATACAAGACGGAATCACTCGTTTAAAGTCTGTTAAGACATATGGCAGTACGCTCTCTGTAATAAAGGATAATCCCATAAATAAAATACCAAAGACCTGACCTTTTTGAACCTTGAGGTATTTCTTTTTAAATATAAACATGGAGATGGCAATGCCAAGTGGCGGTACCATGCCGCCAAGCATAACGGCAGCCATAATACCGGATGCGCCATAGGAAAGAGAGTCTGTTCCATAGGTATAAGCTGCTTTATTTAAGATGCCACCCATGTCTGTGGCCATTAATGCTGAAGCAAGTGTTTCAGATAATATCGTACTATGCGTAGATAATGCTTCTAACACAGATTCGATATAATCGTGAATAAAGCTGGTTACCGGCGTTAAGATGAATCTGGAAAATAAGAACATCAAAAGCAGACTCATAACCGGCAGAATAATAATGTTCATGGCATCTTTCATAAAATTTTGAAAATGGTTCATAAACTGCTTCATATGATGGGTGATGTAAGCGGCAACCAGGGCGGCGCACATCGCACCGATGAACCCGGCATTTGAATCAATCGCCATACATCCGCCGACAAATCCGGCGACAAAGGCTTCACGCCCGATCATCTTGTAAGCCATAAAGGCTGCAAAAATCGGCAGCATAAAGTTGAAGCAGGTTTTGCCAAGCGTATTTAAGGTTTCGGCAATTGTGGTGATGGTTCCAAGTTCGCCGCGTTCACTAAGCGATAAACTTGCAAGATCAACGCTGGCAGAGTCGAATAAAAATGCGGCACCGATTAAGATACCACCTGCGGCAATAAAAGGAACCATCCAGGTGACGGCATAGATAATGCTTTCGCTAATCCTTTTAAAGGTGAAGACTCGATTCGCTGTTGTAAGCGGTTTATGTTCTGCGACAGCCGGTGAAGACTTAGCGGCAGAATGAAAAGCTGCGGTAAGGCTTCCTTGATCGAAAGAACTGTCGGCAGTGGCTTCAGGGACAATGTCCGGCGTGAATGTGGTTACGCGGTTGCGGCCAAGCTGTTTGGAACGGTATAACGCAAGGTCAGCCATCTCGCTTATCTTTTTTAAATCCATATCATAGTTTATGGCGGTCAGTCCAACGCTGATGGTCAGATGGTATCCTTCTTCGGATTCAATGCTTCGAATCTCCTTACAAAGATTATCCAGCAGCGGGTAGGCTTTCTGCGCTGAAATCTTTAAAATGCCGATAAACTCATCTCCGCCCCATCGGGCAGCCGTATATCCGTGCTTTTGAATTAAAGTTTTTATCTTTGATGAGACAAGTTTTAGAGCCTCATCTCCAATGGCGTGTCCATAGGTATCATTAATTTGCTTAAAGTGATCAACGTCTAATAAAAATAGGCAGGCAGATTCCGGTCGTTCCGTCATAAGCTTATAGACATCTTCTGAGAAGGCCTTTCGGTTGGAAAGACCGGTCAGATCATCGATGGTTGCCATCTTAAGAATCAGACTTCGATAACTGAAGAAATTGTTTGTAACCAGGATGATAACAATTACGAGCAGAACGATTTCCACAAAGAAAATGAGAGCAAGCTGGCGATCTTCATAAGAGCGAAGCGTTGCGCCGTCGCTTTCGATAATCAGGATGGAGTCAGCGCTGGAAAAGCGAATGCAAGAGCAGGAGATACCACAGGTATAAAAAGGATTTTCTCCGGAAGACAGTTCCATGTAAGTGCTGTCTTCTTGCGGAGGATTCAGAAATGTTTCCGCATTGTTAAATTCTTCATAGGAAGTAATCGTTGTGTAGCCGTCGGTGGCATTGGTTTGCAGAATATTGCCGGAACTGTCGCAGAGCCAGTAGGTTAATCCGGTGGGAAGGTCCTCGTCTGAAGCGGATTCAGAGTCCGATGCCAGGATGTATTTGGTCGTATTGATGGCATAACTCATGTTCTCGTACATATATGAGCGCAGCGTTGTTGCATTTATGGCAGCAAAAAATAAGGAGCTGCCAATAAAACTCCCTACAATTATGATGATAACGATGATAAATTTGGAATTAAACTTTTGCGTTTTCATATCAACCATCCATAACTTTTTTTTACGTTATAACCAATATACCATAATAAAGAATGGGAAAGAAGTACAATTAAATGATTTCATCTAGGAATATCTCATGATATAATAGGACTATCGTAGCATGTAATAGAAAAGTCCGAATAGTGGAGAAAGGGGACTAATTATGAACAAGAAGATTGCAGAATTATTAAATGCACAGGTTAATAAGGAATTTTATTCCGCATATTTGTATCTTGGAATTTCAAAATTCTTTACGCAGCAGGATCTACCGGGGTTTGCAAAATGGTATAAAGTACAGGCTGAAGAAGAACAAGAACACGCCATAAAGATTTATGAATATCTGCTCGACCATGATGAAGAGGTGCTATTAGATGCGATAGCGGCTGTCAAAGTTGAATTTAAGGATGCTTTAGAAGCAGCGCAGGAAGCGGATAAGCATGAGCATTATATTACAGAGGAAATCACGAAGATTATGGATGTGGCTGTGGATGAAAGAGATTATAAGACGCAGTTGTTCTTAAACTGGTTCATTACAGAGCAAGAAGAAGAAGAACAAAATTCCAAAGAAATTATTGTTAAGATTGAAAGACTTGGCAATGACAAGAAGAATCTGTACCTGCTCGATAAAGAACTTGGAGCACGCGAATAAAGCATCTTAAGGGGCTGCATGGCAGTCCCTTTTTTATGTGTGGGATTCGAGGTAAGAGAAGGCGAATTATAAGTGCATGAAACTACCAAAGTTTCGGGGATTCTCGGGTGTAAACATCATGGAAAACGATTGCTATTATTGATGTTTTGTGAGATACTAAATACTATGCAAATATGAAAAGTGGAAGCATTTTTATGTGCTATGAATAGGTAGGTGCATGATGTTAGAGATTAAAGATTTAGTCTACGAAGTAGAAGAGAATAACAAAAAGATTAATATTATCGACCACTTGAATCTATCCATCGATGATGCGAAGTTCGTAGTGGTGACAGGACCTAACGGTGGTGGTAAGTCTACGCTCGCCAAACTGATTATGGGTGTCAATGAGACGACATCCGGACAGATTATCTTTGACGGGGAAGACATTACAAAGAAGGATATTACGCAAAGAGCGAATATGGGAATCAGTTTTGCGTTCCAGCAGCCGGTTCGGTTTAAGGGAATCAAGGTCATTGATTTACTAAGACTTGCAGCCGGTGAACAGATTGCGGTTACAGAGGCATGTGAGTATCTGTCCAAGGTAGGCCTTTGTGCAAAGGATTACATCAACAGAGAAGTCAACGACTCTTTATCCGGCGGAGAATTAAAGCGTATCGAGATTGCAACGGTAATCGCACGCGGAACAAAGTTCTCGATTTTTGATGAACCGGAAGCCGGAATCGATTTGTGGAGTTTCCAGAACTTAATTAAGGTATTTGAGAACATTCGCAGTTCCATCAAGGGAACGGTACTCATTATTTCTCATCAGGAGAGAATCTTGGATATTGCAGATGAGATTGTTGTGATTGAGAATGGCAAAGTGAAAAAGCAAGGACCAAAAGAAGAGATTCTTCCGATGATTCTTGGTACAGAAAGTGCGATGAATACCGCATGCAGTAAATTAGTATAGGAGGTGCCATGATGGATGAAATTCAAAGACAACTGTTAGAAGAAGTGGCAGACCTTCATGAAGTGCCGGAAGGAGCATATAACATCCGGACAAACGGAAAGTCGAGCGCTCGTAATACAACAGCGAATATCGATATTATTACAAAGGATGACAACAGCGGAATTGATATTAAGATTAAGGATGGAACCGTGAAGGAAAGCGTCCATATTCCGGTTGTACTTTCCCAAAGCGGAATTACAGAGATTGTCTATAATGATTTTTACGTGGGAGATGACTGTGACGTTACCATCGTAGCCGGTTGTGGTATTCACAACAGCGGAGATGCAGATTCTCAGCACGATGGAATTCACAGATTCTATATTGGTAAGAATTCACGCGTGCGTTATGTGGAGAAGCATTACGGCGGTGGAGACGGCAAGGGTAAGAGAATCTTAAATCCTGTTACGGAAGTATACCAAAAGGAGAACAGCTATTGCGAGATGGAGATGGTACAGATTAAGGGAGTAGATTCCACGATTCGTACCACCAAGGCTGAACTGGATAAAGGAGCAACCTTTATCGTAAGAGAGCGTCTTATGACACATGGAAGCCAGACGGCATCAAGCGTCTATGAAGTTGCGCTTAACGGAGAGGATTCCAGCACAGATGTAATCTCGCGTTCAGTAGCCAAAGACAGTTCAGAGCAGATCTTCGAAGCCAGCATTGTTGGTAATACTGCATGTCAGGGACATGCGGAATGTGACGCCATTATTATGGATAAGGCTCATGTCGTGGCAGTTCCAAAGCTGGATGCCAATGATGTCGATGCTGCATTGATTCATGAGGCAGCCATCGGTAAGATTGCCGGCGATCAGCTGATTAAACTGATGAGTCTGGGGCTGACAAGAGAACAGGCGGAAGAGCAGATTATCAACGGATTTTTGCGTTAACATACTTAGCATATACAGACATCGAAAGCAACATTGTTTGTTTTCGGTGTCTTTTTGTTATACGCGAAAGATGTGCGAAAACAGACGGGAATATTGAAAGATGTTAGACAACGGAGTATAATAAAAATGGTTGTAGATTTTTATTATTTGGAATATGGTGAATGCTATGAAAAAATGGATATTACCACTGGGGAAAAGGGGTCTCGCATTAATATGCGTAGGAGTGGTATTGAATTTGATGGGGCGAAGCATTACAACCGCTTATTCATTACCGTTGTTTTTAGATAACATTGGTACTTTCTTTATTTCAATCGTCTTAGGGCCGGTTGCGGGTATCGTAACGGGCGTCTTATGTAATTTTATTACGACGATTGCACTGCCGGGGGAGTGGATGTATGCACTTGTAAGTGCCGGCGGAGCATTTGTTGTGGGAAAATTACTCTATAATCGAAAACGACTTGATTCTTTTCGCATTGTGGCAACCAGCGTTCTGACCGGGCTTGTTGCAGTGCTTCTTGCGACACCGATTAATATGGTGTGGCGATCCGGATATACGGGAAATGAGTGGGGCGACGCGCTTGTGGAGATGACATCGGAGCATCTGCCGCGGATGTTGCCATGCTGTATTGCCGGAGAAATTATCGTCAATATACCGGATAAGATTCTATCGGTCTTACTTGTGATGGGCGCAATTGCGCTGTTTCGTAAGTCTGATTATTTCCTTGCAGATGAAATTGAACATGAAAAAAAGACGAATACGAAAAAAAAGATTCTATCCGTTTTTGTCGTTGCGAGTATGGTAGGAGCCATGCCGCTACTGACCATGCAGGTGAGCGCGGCAGACCGAGATAATGAAGCAACTACGCAGGTGGAGAATTTTAAAGCTGATTATGCTTTTACGACATATGATACGGAAGATGGGCTAAGTTCCGCTGAAATCAATACGATCACGCAGACGAGTGACGGTTATATCTGGGTCGGTTCGTATTCGGGATTGTATCGCTATGACGGAACAGATTTTGAAAAGGTCGAACTGGATGAGCGAATCACGAACGTGATGATGCTTTGTTGTGATCAAAAGGGACGCATGTGGATTGCAACCAACGACAGCGGCGTGGCTTGTTACGACCCTTATTCCGGAGCAATTCGGTTTTATACAACGGAGGATGGGTTAAGCTCAAACTCTGTCAGGGATATGAGTGAGGATGATCAGGGAAGGATGTATATCAGTACTTCCACATATCTGTGTCGTATTACGCTGGCGGATGAGGAAGAGGATGCCAAGGAGGCGTTAGAACCAAAAGAGGTGATTGCTTACGATAATCTGTCGGAAGTTACCTATGTATCCGGATTGGTTTGCATGAAAAACGAGCAGGTCGGAGGAGTAACCGGCGACGGTATGCTGTTTGTCATCAAGGATGGAGAGCTGACACGTACGAAAGAGTGCGATACAAAAGGCGTCTCTTATACCGGTGTGGGCTATGATAATTATAATTCCATGCTTGTGGGTACAACGGCAGGTCAGGTTGAGATGGTAAGCGTTAAGGCTAAATCCCTAGAGACGGAGGCGACGGTAGATCTTGAGGGGATGTCCAGCGTGAATGCGGTGCGATTCGAAAGCGAATATGATGGGTATTTTATCGCCTGTGAAAATGGATTTGGATTTGTCAGTGAGGATGGGATTGTACAAAATCTCACGATTGATGAATTTGATACTGCCATCTCAGATATCGTAACCGACCGGCAAAGTGATATCTGGTACAGTTCGTCCAAGCAGGGAGTACTTAAGATCTCCTATAATCCATTTACGGATTTATTCGCACAGGAAAGCATTGACGAGACAGCGGTAAATGCAGTATGCGAAGACAGTGGGACGTTGTATGTCGGAACCGATGAGGGTGTTCTAAAGCTGCATGCAGATGAGGGGGAAGGCCTCGATGCAGATACGCTTAAGATGTTCGATGGTGAGCGTGTGCGCCATATCATGAAGGACAGTGAGGGGAATTACTGGTTTTCTACTTATGGAGAAGATGGCCTTGTGCGAATTACAAAAAAAGGCAAGGTAAAGATATATAACGAGGAGACATCAAACGTCTTAGGTGCTCGTTTCCGCTTTGCGATGGAACTAAGCGATGGAAGGATTTTGGCGGCTTCCCAGGAGGGGGTCAGCCTGTTAAGGGATGGTCAGGTCGTAAAGACTTTTGGTGAAGAGGCGATGAGTGTACCAAAGGTGCTTAGTGCGATTCAAGAAGATGATGGAAGTATCCTTCTTGGAACGGATGGAGACGGCGTGTATAAGCTTGCAGATGATGAGATTGTGGCTCACTACGGAGAAGACGAAGGACTAAAATCGCAGGTTGTGATGAAGATTGTTCCATGTACGGGCGGATGCCTTTATGTGGCAAGTAATGGGCTGTATTATCACAAGGAAGACGGAAGTATTCAAAAGCTGGAACATTTTCCGTATTCGAATAATTATGATGTATATATCAGCGCAGACGGCAGGGCGTTTGTCAGCTCTAGTGCGGGAATCTATGTGACGATAGAAGAAGAACTGCTTCAAGATGAAGAAGGGTATAATTGCACACTGTTGGATGCAAATCGTGGATTCGAGACAACGCTTACGGCTAATGCGTGGAACGCTGTGCAGGGAACGACGCTGTACTTATGTTGTACAGATGGTCTTCGCAGTTTGGACATGGATAGTTATGAAGCGTTTAATACACATTATCAGATTGTAATTGTGTATGTGGAAAAGGAAGGAAAGCCGGTGGAGCCGGTTAACGGAATCTACAATATTCCGGCCGGAAGCGGGGAAGTGACCGTAACGCCGGCAGTGCTCAATTATACGGTATCAGATCCTCTCATATACACGGAACTTGAGGAGCTTGATGAGGAAGGGCAATATGTGCGCCAATCCGAGCTTAGCACCAGGTACTATTCTGAACTTCCATATGGGAACTATAACTTTACGGTTAAGGTTTATAATGACTCCGGTACGAAGGTGCTAAAGGAGATGAGTTTCGTTTTCCAAAAAGAGGCAAAGCTCTATGAGAGAACTTATTACAAGGTCTATCTCATCTGTGCGCTTGCTGTAATGCTGATCTTCGTGGTATGGCTCGGTGCGAAGATGAGTAATCTTGCGGTCATTAATAAGCAGTATGAGCAGATAAAAAAGGCGCAGGATGAGGTGCAAGAAGCAACGGATGATAAAGAAAGGTTCATAGACCAGATGACGCATGAAATCAGAACGCCGATTCTGGATATGCTGGCCAGGGATGAACACATTCTGCGCCTGACGAAGTCACCGGATGTGCAAGAGCATGCCAAAAGTATTCAAAAGTCCGCCACGAATCTATTAAATATGGTAAATGATATCTTTGCCATGGCGGAACTTGATACCGGCAGGATGAAAAAGCAAGATGAGGAATATGACCTGGGGGTTGTTCTAAGCGAGGCAGTTGGACAGACACGGCAAAAAGGACTTGAAAAGGGCGTTAAGATTGAACTGGATATCAATCCGTATCTTCCGCGCAGGCTGTATGGCGACGGTGTTCATCTGGCGATGGCCATGAAGAAATTGCTGACAAATGCCATGAAGTATACGCAGGAAGGGAGTATCCGAATGACGGTGGCTGCAGAGCGTGAAGAAGATAAAGTGCTGTTACACGTCGAAGTTGAAGATACCGGTGTCGGTATTCGGGAGGAAGAGCTGAAAAAACTCTTGAATAATGATACTCAAAATGTGGAAGTTGAAGGATCCGGTATTGATATACGTCTTGCAACGCGGGTCATTGAAATGCTTGGTTCTAAGCTGGAGGTGCAAAGTATCTATGGTACAGGATCGAAATTGTATTTTGATTTGTGGCAAAAGGTGATAGATGACAGACCAATGGGAGATTTTGAAGAGGCTGCTAAGGCTGCGGACGAGAAGGAGCGTTAAGTGTATGAAAGCAAATTCTAAGACTGCGAAACGAAAAAGAACATTTCAGCCAAGCCCCATTGATAAAAAACAGTTTATACTGCCGCTTCTAATGTGTTTTGTAGGGCTGGGGTTTAATATAGGGGGAACAACGGCCGTAAGAACATTTGACATGCCATTTTACTTTGATACAGCCGGTACGATTCTGATTTCCTTTATGGGTGGATATGTGCCGGGAATCATGGTGGGCGTTGCGACAAGTCTCATTAAATGTATTGGAGATATCAATGCAATCTACTATGCACCTGTCAGTATCTGTATTGCGCTTGTGACGGTCTATCTGCATCGAAAGGGATGGCTTAAGACTTTTCGTAACATTGTGCTTTATACCTGTCTGATTACTACGATTGCAGCGGTGCTGGGCGGGGAATTGTCATGGCTTGTAGAAGACAATCCGGAAGAGATATTTGCCGGTGGAGCGGTTGGGGTGCTGCGTTACTGGCTGATTGAGTTTTGCGATAAGGCGATGAGCGTGGCATTTACCTGTGTGATGTTGTATCTGATTCCGGACAGAGTTCGAAAGAAATTTGAGCTTACGTTGTGGATGCAGGATAATTCGGTAGATCAAAAAGAGTTAGAAGAAGCCGCGCACAATAAAAATTATCGACATCCGCTGAAGCGAAAGATTGTGGTGGCGCTCGGGATAGTATCGGTTGCAATTGCATTTATCTGTGCTGTGACATGTGTGGAATTGTATCGAAAGTTTATGATCGATCAGCAAAGCAGAATCGGGCAGTCGGTGGCACGGATTGCCGCGTCCTTTGTGGATGGCGACATGGTGGATCGTTATCTGGATGAGGGCGAGGCGTTTAGAAGTTACCAGGAGACGGATGCGAATCTTACGAAGTTATTGGAAAACAGTGAGCAGATTGCTTATATCTATGTCTATAAAGTGATGTCTGATGGGTGTCACGTTGTGTTTGACGTGGATACGGAGGAAGAGCAAGGAGCGAATCTGGGAGATGTGATTTCCTTTGATGAAGCTTTTATGGAATATCTGCCGGACCTTCTTGCAGGTAAGGAGATTCAGCCGGTTATTTCCAATGATAAATATGGAAATCTTCTAACGTGTTATATACCGATATACAATTCGGATGGTGAATGTGTCTGCTATGCTGCAGCGGATATTTCGATGGATAATCTGAATATCTACCGCAAATCATTCTTGATTCGTCTGATTACCATCTTCGTTAGCTTTTGGATTCTGGTGTTGGCAATCGGCCTTTGGCTTGCCAAGTATCATTTGATTCTGCCGATTAATGCGATGGCGAAGGTAACGGATGAGTTTGATTATACGGATGAGTATGCCCGAAAGCGGAATCTTCAGAATATGAGGCGGCTTCAGATTAAGACCGGTGATGAGGTGGAGCGCATGTACTGGGCGCTTGTTACAACCATTGAGGAAAGTACCTGTTACTTTGAACAAAGTAAGCAGCAGACGGAAAAGGTCAACAAGATGCAAGAAGGCCTGTTGATGGTTCTTGCAGATGTTGTGGAAAACCGTGATGAGTCGACCGGAAGTCATGTCAGAAAGACGGCGGCTTATGTGGAGATTACGATTAAGAAGATGCGTTCTCTCGGTTATTATAAGGAGGAGCTGACAGAAGAGCTGGCGCATAATACCATTCGTTCGGCGCCGCTTCACGATATTGGTAAGATTGCAATTCCGGATGCCATCTTAAACAAGCCGGATCGTCTGACGGATGAAGAGTTCGCAATTATGAAGTCCCACGCGGCAGAAGGTCGTACGATTATCGAACGCGCGATTGAAACGATGCCGGATGTCGGTTATCTGGCGGAAGCGAGAAATCTTGCCGGTTATCATCATGAAAAATGGAATGGAACCGGTTATCCGGAAGGCCTTGCAGGAGAGGAGATTCCGCTATCTGCACGAATTATGGCTGTGGCAGATGTTTTTGATGCACTGGTGTCAAGACGGGCGTATAAAGAGCCATTTTCGTATGAGAAAGCATTTTCGATTATCAAAGAAGATGCGGGAACCCACTTTGATCCGTATGTGGCAGATGCTTTCTTAAAGGCGTCTGATGAAGTGGTGATAGTGGCGGATCGTTTTGCAGAATAAGAGGGAAGAAGATAGAGTCCACGAGAAGCATAATTGCTTCTTGTGGACTTTTTATAACTAAAAAATTATAGTACTTTAGATTGTGCAAATGTGTCAATGGTAATATAATAAAGGGGCGGTCTTACCGCATTTTACACAAATATAGGAGGGACTAAAGAATTATGAAGAAAGTTGGAGCAAAGTTTCTTGCTGCCGTGCTTTCCGTATTCATGCTGTTTACAATGAATGGCATTGGAATATTGGCCAATACGGTAACAAGTAAAGACTACAATGCAACAGATGTTGATGTTGTATCTAAAAATCTTGTCACAAGTGATGTGTATACGGATGATACATATACATTGACATTTGAACCGGGCGATGACTCGACCGGAACAAGCTATACGGTGCAGGTACCGCAGAATAAATACATTGTATTTCATGATGGATATCTGTATGTGTATAGAACGAAGATGGCTGCAAATGGAGATCTTGCAGCAGGCTTCGATAGTTATACAGCGCACAAGAAGCTGTATGCATATAAGTGTGATGGAAAGGTGCAGACAGGATGGAGCGGATTAGCTGAGACAGAAGGCGCTAAGGCAACCGCATACAAAGCTGATACACTGTATCCGATTACTGCGAATACTACAATCACACCGGTATTTGATGAGGGAAATACCGTGACATTCGTAGATGATAGTAATTCAGTAAGTGGTAACACCATTCAGGTGCCGGAAGGTGGTCAGTTCTACATCTACGACGGATATAGAAACAAAAGTGGATTTCAAGATTCCTATTACTACCGCGTCTATAACGCAGGTGGATTACTGGCTGATTATGGCGAATTAGCACTTACCTATGATGGATATGAAGTTAGCGGATTTTCTGTAGGGGGGATAGACTATGCGTTCGCATCGGATACGCTTGAAATTCCGGTAAGCGGCGCAACAGAGCTTGAAGTTAAGTGGACTGAAGCTGTGAATATTACATTTACCGGTATTGCAAACGAAGTAACTATGCAGGCAAGAGCCGGTCAGTATGTAAGATACGAGGATGAGACGTTCTATCTCTACAATAGTAAGAGTGAAGCAAAAAGTAGTGATTATGATTCAAGCTATGTGGGAAAACAATATGTTGACGAGTATGTAGAGGATGGAACCTTCATCGGATGGAGTTATAACGATACTTCTGTTGAAAGCGGTGATGTTATAGCGGTTACAGGTGCCATGACGTTTACCGGTAGTTATCGCGATTCCGGTTATGTTACGCTCAAAGGATTTGAAGATGATGATACGACAGAGAAATTCTTTGTGAAGTATGGTAATTATCTGAAACTTAATTGGAATTGGATGGAAGAATATGTGAAACAAAGTGATGGTTCTTATCAACAGAAACATAGTACCTATGTTGGAAGGAAAGACTCAGATGATTATACACTTTTGTATATAGTAGATCAGTCAGGAAATAAGTACCCGGAAGGAACATATATTGAAGCCACAGAAGACCTTGAATTGACTGCTGTATATGGGCAGAACGTAACCATATCGGTAAAAACTGATTCAACGGATACAGAGCCTGTTACAGGAACTTTCCCAGTGGGCTCCTATCTAAAATTGAAAGGGGATTGTCTATATTCTTATGTGAAAATAGGGGGTACTTATGTAGAAACAGATAATTATGAATATATATGGTATTCTACGGAAGAGGGTAAAACCTTTAATGGATTTAAAGATGAGGATAGTACTACCTATTCAGCAACGGATTATGTACCGGTGTCGGAAGGACTTACACTTACTATGCAGTATACAGCTTTATCCTATACGAGTGTAACGGTAGGCCTTGGTGAGAGTGAAACAGGCTCTTCATTTGGGGTTTCTGTCCCAACCGGCGGTACAATCGCATTTGATTCTTCTAATTCAAGCGGTGCATATTATTATACGAAGGATGCGTTCGGGAAATATGTAAATAGTCTTTCTTATACACAGTTTACAAAAGAGGGCTATCTCATTACCGGATGGAGCGATGGAACGAATACGTATAGCAATAATGAGGCGATTACTGTTACCGAAGAGATGACAATTACACCGGTCTTCACGAAATCAGGTGCATCATATATAGTTAACGGAATTAGTGCAACGGATGATACTAAGACGGGCACACTTAATACAGTAAGTGGTGGCGTGATTGTACTTAGCAGATACAATGAAATATTTAGTTATCTAACAGAGCAGGACTATACAGATAACAACAGTTATATGGATAGTGTATCTGTAGAGACGCCTTCCGATCAGTATCTTGCCGGATATACCATTGGAACTACAGAGTATTTATTTGATGAGGACAACGAAGATACAATTGTAGTTGCGGTAGCGGATACGACAGGCACAACAACAATTACACCGATTTATAAAGAGTTCTTATCGAAGACGGTTACAATCGCCGGTCAGGACAATACGATAACAGTGCCGGAAGATGGTTATCTTAGAATTGCACGATTTGATGAAGACTATTACTATGATTCTTATTATCCTTGGGGAGAATCATATAGTGCTTTTGAGAATTTATCAGTTGGTAGTGATACGGTTATAATTAAGGGATTTGTGGTTGATGATACCAAATACTTATTTGAAGATACTTACAGTTCTATTACAACCGGAGCAATTACAACAGATACTGTAATTACGCAGATTGCAGAGTCCTATAGTGTGGTTACCTTGACGGCATCAGATGACATTGGTCAGACGATTAATGTGCCGGAAGGTGGTTATATTCGATTCGATATGGATTGCGGCGAGTACTATTCATACTATGAGGATGGAGAGTATTATGAATATGGAACCCTTTCATTTTCAAAGGAGGGTTATAGACTGGTTGGATACACGGTACAAGGGACATCTTATACCGCTGCGGCCTCTTATGATGGATATCTTACAACGAAAACCATCACAAGCGAAGGCGGTAATACACTTGAGCCGGTTTACAAAAAGAAGGTAACGGTGTCATTCGCACCGGGAGACGGATTGCTTACAGAGGGCGGAAGTGTAAATCCTTATGTTACTGCAACAGAAGGCGAATATCTGTACTTTAGAGATGGAGCAGTATTGGTTTATGAATCATTGGCTGACATCTATGACGGGGGCCATGAAGGCTGTGTAAATTACAGTGAATTTACCAATTCCGGCTATGAGATTAGCGGTTGGTTATATGATTATGATACAACAACCTATAGTACGGGACAGATTGTAGAGGTTGGATCTTCAGATATGGAATTTACAGCGCAGTGGGTTTCATCATCAACCTATAGTGTCACATTAAATGACGGCACTACAGGTGGAGATAAATTAGAACTTACAGTGCCAACACAGGCAACGCAGCTTCAGATTAATCGTAATACCGGTTACGTGCTGGCTACAGATGATGACGATACGACTCTTGCACAAGGTTACATTGATTTTGAGAATGAAAGCAATGTCATTACCGGATTTAATAAGACGTATACATATGCACCGTTTGATAAATGGCTTTATATTTCCTTGGAAGATCGCACGGAGGATCTTACTTTAAGTGCTGACTGGGGTGCAAGATATAAGATTACGGTTCAGGATGAATCAGGTAATCTACTGAATACAGCGTACGCAACAGGCGATGTTTACGCGGCGTATGAAAATGGAGATATTGAGCTGTATAAAGCAGAAGATGCAGAATATTCTGAGAAGACACTGCGATTTGGTAAAGAAGGATATGACGTTTCAAGTATAACGTATGGAACCGATAATAAAGCATTAAGCAGTACTCGCGTAAAGCTGTCGGAGACAACGACATTTACCGTTACCTTTGAAGAATCGGAGATAACAACGGTAACACTTAATGGTGGTACAAAGGCATCCGGTACTTCCTATACAATTGCAGCGCCGGTTGGTGGGTATATTGTATTTACGGAGACTAAGGTAAAAAGCTATTATGCGGATGATACATTATACCAAACTAAGACAGTTAATTACGGAGTAGATAAGGATGTGGCTTTACTCACCGGTTATGCGGTAGGTGGCAGTATTGTTAGTTGGCTACAGGATGAATGCGGTATTGTAGACGTAACGAAAAACATGACAATGACTGCACAGTGGGCAGATGCCGTGACTGTAACGGTTAATTATAGTAATGGAGAAGACAGTGAAACTGATACGCTGATTGCGTATAAAGGAACAAAGATTTCGTTCTGGGATTATGAAGTACGTAGTTATAATGGTAGCGTTAACTATGATGATTACTCTAATAGTTTATCGGATTCAAAAGAATTCGCATACGCAGTGGGGGATGAGACTTATTATACGGGTGATTCCTTAGAGGTTACCGGTGCACTTACCGTAAATGCCAGTGCTGTGAGTAAAAAAGCGTTGACATTATCTTCGACAGATGGAGCGACAACGAAGACAATTTATGTATCACATACTTATCCTTATATTGCATTAGCAGAGGATTGTGTAAATCTGTATACTTCGGTAACGGACGTTGATTATAATACGGTCTCTTGTGATTATTATGATTTTGCGAAAACGGGACGTGAGATTGCCGGTTGGAAAGCAGGTGACATATCCTATGAACTAGAAGAACTGATTCCGATGAGTGGGGATCTTACAATTACACCTGATTATAAAGGGAGTGTGGAAGTCACTGTGAATCCGGGAACGGATGCATCCGGGGACAGTGTTACCTTTACAGCACTGAAAGAACAGAAACTACATGTTGCAGTATCTTACGATGCAGTAGAGAATTTTAAAGTTTATGATGAGAATTCAGATAATATTGCAAGCGGCTACTTTAGCAGGGAAGGCTATGCAATTACCGGCTGGATGGTTAATGATACTGAGTTAGAATTAAGTGATTACTATCCCGTAACAGATTCAACTGCCATTACGATTACACCGATTTGGACAGAACTTAAAACCGTGACGTTAAGTGATGGCGTGGAAAATGGTTCTACTGTGACGATTACAGTACCGGATGAGGGAACAATTTCTGTAGCCGGTAATAGTGTCGATTCTTTCAGAGATGCTAATGCAGAATACGATTATGCAGAAAAAACGTTTAATTTTAAAAATGGAACGAAGTATTTAAGCGGCTGGAAAGTTGGATCTGAACAATCCTACAGCATTGGAGAGACGATAACCGTCAGCGATGATATGACCGTGTCAGCTGTTTGGTCGGATGGATATACGTTGACATACGCTGATTATTCTTATGTCGTGCCACAGACAGGCTACTTTGTTGTAGATACAGATGGAACTATTACAACATACAATAAAGATGGAATTGAGGTGCGAAGTTACAAAAAAGCACTTCGAGGTAATGAGACAGATAAAGTGATAACATCATTTGAGATTGGTGATAATAGCTATGATGTTGAAGAACAGGTTTTTCTTACCGGTGATTCAACAATATCGAAGGTTACATCTTATTATACATATAACTTCTGTGGGCGAGATGAAGATTGGGATGATGATACCTGCACGTTCGAGGTTGAAACGGTAAGATCAGGATATGTCATCATTACCTATGAAGATGGCGAATTAGTTGTGACAAGCTATACTGACAATGGAAAAGTGATTGAGTCGTATTCAAGAAGCGTCTCTAAAGATGGGCAGACGCTTAGCGGTGTTGAGATTAATGGAACTACTTATGAAGTAGGAGAAAAAATAGACGGAACTTCTCTAGATAGTTGCTCACTCGTATGGACCAGCACAAGTTCTACCGAGACAATTACACTGACGTATGTAAGCGCAAAAGCTGCGACCTGTTGTAAGACCGGTAACAGAGAATACTGGTATTACACAGATTCTGATGGAACAACGCATTACTACACAGATTCTGCGGGAGCAAATGAAGTAACAAAATCAAGCCTTACACTTTCGAAGTCTGCAACAAATCATGCAAGCTATGGAACTAGCGTTAAGAACAAGAAGGCAGCAACCTACTTTGACAAAGGTTATACCGGAGACAAGGTATGCAATGGCTGTGGTAAAGTGATTTCGTCAGGTAAAACGATTGCCAAGAAGACGCTCTCTAAGGTGAATGTTAAGAGCCTGAAAGCGAAAAAGGGCAAGAAGATGAAAGTAACCTGGGCGAAGAATAAGGACGCAACCGGATATATTGTTCAGTATGCGACAAATAAGAAATTCAAGAAGGCGAAATCAGTTACTGTTAAGGGAGCCAAGAAGACATCTACGACGCTTAAGAAGTTAAAAGCCGGTAAGAAATATTATGTGCGCGTTATTGCCTATAAGACAGGTAAGAATGCAAGCAAGAAGAAAGTAACGGTGAAGGCTTCAGCAGGAAAGGTGAAGAGCGCTAAGACAAAAAAGAAATAAAATATGACGAAGGGTCGTCGCAGCAATGCGGCGGCTCTTTTTTCGTTTTATGCTTGACACGAAAGTTAGTTAGTGCTAATATTACTAGCGAACATTAATTATAAACATGAAAAAAGGAAGAACAAGACTATGAATCGTCATACTATTCACAACACCGAATATTTTAATAGATGCAGATAAGAGAGGCCTTTGGGCCTCTTTTATTTTTGTTAGTGAACAAAAGTTGATGATTGATAACTAAAAAATGGAGGGGTTATATGCCAAGAGATAAGACCAGGACACATATTCGTGTGCTCGAGGCGGCGCGAAAGGAGTTCTTGGAAAAAGGATATGAAAAGGCGTCGATTCGTGCAATCGGGGAGAGTGCCGGGATTACTTCGGCAGGTTTGTATCGTCATTGTAAGGATAAGGAAGATTTGTTTTGCCAGGTTGTACAGCCGGCGCTGGATGCACTGCATGAGTGGATTGCCAATCATATAAAAAATTCATACGAGAGCATTGAAAAACATGAGTACATGGGGCTTGAACATCAAACAGAGATTGATTTGGTGCGAGAGGCAGTCATTCCGTATTGCGTGGAATACAAGCTGCTGCTGACAAAAAGCGGGGGAACCAGATATGAGAACTTTTTTCATGACATGATTACAGAACATGAGAAGAAGATGCAGATAGGACTGGAGGTGATGAGACAGTATGGATTTGATGTAAAAGAGCTGTCCCACGAGGAATTACATATTATTATCAGCGCTTATATGACAGCGCTTTTTGAACCGATTGTGCGAGATTATGAACCGGATAAAATCGAGCATTATCTGGATACAGTTGAGAAGTTTTTTATGCCGGGGTGGCATGAATTATGGGGGATATAGAAAGGATACGAGATGAAAGAAAAGAGAAAACCACTACAATTATTGAGGCCATATATGGATGGCTATGACAAGGTGCTGACGCTTGGTCGAGTTCTTGCAGCAGCAAGTGCGCTGATCGTTTTGGTTCCATATTATTTAATCTGGAAGATGTTAAAGATTGCAATAGAAGGAACACAATTACAGAGTATTCCGGCCATTGGCTGGCAGGCAGTCGGAATTATTATTTTGTCACTGCTTTTGTATATAGCGGCGCTGATGTGTACACATGTTTCGGCTTTTCACATTCAGGCAGTGATGCGAAAGAGCCTGATGAAGCATATTATGACGTTGCCGCTTGGTGTATTTGATGAAGAAGGAAGCGGTAAGATTCGACGGATTGTAAGTGATTCAACGGCGGCAACGGAGACCTATGTGGCACACAATCTGCCGGACCGCGCAGTGGCTGTTGCTACGCCGATAGGTCTGCTTGTACTGATGTTTGCATTTGACTGGAAGATTGGACTTTTATGCATGATTCCACTTGTGATTGGATTTTTATTTATTGCAAGTATGATGGGTGAGAAGATGCAAGAGAGCATGAAGTATTACAAAAATGCAATGGAAAGTATTTCCAACGAAGGTGTGGAGTATGTGCGAGGTATTCCGGTCGTTAAGACATTTGGGCAAACCGTGAACAGCTTTCAAAGATTTCGAAAAGCCATTGATGATTACACAAACTGGGTAATCGCCTATACCAAGAACATGACACGGCCGATGGTGTGTTATATCACCTGCATCAATGCTGTGTTTGTGGCGATTATCGTAGGTGCATATATCGGCGGAAGCGGTGGCGTATCGGCGCAGCTTTTGTTAAATATGATGTATTACATGATTATCACACCGCTTCTTACAGTGGCGATGACGAAACTGGCATATTCCGGTGAGGAGGAGATGACGGTTGTGGATGCAATGGAACGTGTTAATTATGTATTGGAATATGAGCCGCTTCAAGATGCAGGAATCGGTGGCATGCCAACATCAACACAGATTGAATTAGATCATATTTGTTATCGTTATCCCAATGCCACAAAGGATGCCATCAATGATCTGTCATTGACGATTTCGACAGGCTCGCACGTGGCGTTCGTCGGACCAAGCGGAGGCGGTAAGAGTACAACGGCGCAACTGATTGCGCGTTTCTTCGATGTTACTGCAGGCAGCATTCGGATTGGGGATGTCGACATCCGTGACATTTCCGCAGAGGAACTGATGCAAAATGTTTCTTTTGTCTTTCAGGATTCGCGCCTGCTTAAGACCTCGATATTGGAAAATGTACGCCTTCCGAAACCGGAAGCGACGGAGCAGGAGGTGTTAAATGCACTTGAAAAGGCACAGTGTATGGACATTATCGAGAAGATGCCGCAGGGTATTCATACAATGATTGGCGCTAAGGGAACTTATCTGTCCGGAGGGGAACAGCAGCGTATTGCAATTGCAAGAGCGTTTTTAAAGGATGCACCGATTCTGATTTTAGATGAGGCGACGGCATTTGCGGATCCTGATAATGAACGCAGTGTACAGCTTGCATTTGAACAGCTGTCTAAGGATAAGACGGTAATTATGATTGCACACAGATTAAGTACGGTAGTGGATGCGGATTGTATCTTTGTCTTAGAAGAGGGAACCTGCACAGAGCACGGAACGCATGAAGAGCTGATGCAGCAGGGCGGACGCTACCAATCGATGTATGAGGAATATATAAAATCAGTGCAGTGGAAGGTAGGTGCATAAGTGATGATTGAAAAATTACAACATAAATACGCGCTGTCCAAAGACGGGGCAGCAGGACTTGTTAAAGCGTGCATCAGTTGCTGCGTTTCGTATATTGTGCTGATGTTTCCGGTTTCGATGTTATATCTGCTGATCAAGGATTTGCTTGCAGGGGAAATGCTGCGGGATCATATTCTTACATATATAATCGGAACTGTGATTGTGCTTGCGTGTATTGCGATAACGCAGCGTATCCAGTACGGAGCTACATTTTACTCTACTTACGTAGAAAGCGGTCTTCGAAGAAAGAACCTGGCAGAGCGTCTTCGCAAGCTTCCACTATCGTACTTTGGAAAGAAAAATCTAACGGATCTTACAACGAATATCTTGTCGGACTGTACACAGATTGAAGTGGCTTCCAGTCACTGGATTCCACAGCTTATCGGTAGTGTGGCTTCGGTTATTATCATTGGCATCGGTTTGTTCTTTTTCTTTGACTGGCGTCTTGTACTGGCAAGCTTTTGGGTGATCCCGGCGTCATTTATTATTATCGTAACTTCAGCGGGAATTCAAAAGCGCGCCGTCAAGAAGAATATCGATGCGAAACTGGAACTCGAAGATGGAATTCAAGAGTGCCTCGAATCCATGCGCGATCTGCGAGCAAATCATGCGCAAGACAGTTATCTGGCGGGGCTCTATAACAAGATTGATCATGTTGAAAAGGCTACGCTTAAAGCAGAAATCACAATGGCGGTATATGTATCTATGGCGCAAATGCTTCTTAAGGTTGGCATCGGAACCACGGCTTTGGTAGGCGGCATCTTATTTGCCGGTGGTCAGATCGACATCTTAACATTCTTTGTTTTCCTGCTTGTGGTATCAAGGCTTTATGACCCGATGAGCGTCAGCCTTCAGAATCTGACGGCCATTGAATCGACACAGATTCAGTGTGAGCGTCTTGATGAAGTTTTATCACATCCAATCCAGACAGGTAGTGATACATTGGGCAACAATGGATATGACATCTGTTTTGAGCATGTGAAATTCTCGTATTCGCAGGATACGAGTGTGCTTCGCGACGTGTCCTTTACGGCGAAGCAGGGTGAGGTTACGGCGCTGATTGGACCAAGTGGCGGCGGTAAGACAACGGTTTCACGCCTTGCTGCGCGTTTTTGGGACCTGGACGGTGGTAGTGTCAGAGTCGGAGGTACAGACATTTCCAAGATTGATCCCGAAAAACTGTTGTCGATGTATTCGATTGTCTTCCAGGATGTCACACTCTTTAATAATACAGTTATGGAGAATATCAGAATCGGTAAAAAAGAAGCTACTGATGAGGAGGTAATGGCGGCTGCGCGTTTGGCCAATTGCGATGAATTTGTTGGGCGTTTGTCTAATGGCTACAATACAATCATTGGTGAAAATGGGTCCGAGTTATCCGGCGGTGAGCGTCAGCGAATCTCTATTGCACGAGCATTTTTAAAAGATGCACCGATTATTCTGCTTGATGAAGCCACGGCATCTTTGGATGTGGAGAATGAAACCGCTATCCAGGAGGCTTTGTCTGCGCTGATTAAAGATAAGACGGTATTGATTATTGCGCATCGAATGCGAACGGTAGAAGAAGCCGATCAGATTGTAGTGTTAAAAGACGGAATGGTAGCCGAGAGCGGCTCGCCAAAAGAACTCGAGGAGAAAGAAGAGAGTATCTTTGGACATATGAAGGCACTGCAGGTCGAATCCGCCGGCTGGAAGATGGCATAATTTTTTGGGGGGAGCCAATACCTCAGCTTTCGACGGAGGATACATTTCGACAAGCACGTCGAGAGCCGCCAAAATTTTACGAGTATCTGATACTCGCCAAACCGAACCGGGGCTGCCTCGGATAAAGAAAAGAAATGGCTCGTCTGCGTAGCAGACAGAGGAATGAAAAACAGGTGATTGCAAGCTTGCTTGCATGGTCACCTGTTTTTTAGAACTCGTGTTGTGTTGTAAACACAACGAGCCATTTCTTGTAATCTAACCACAACAATCCTAGCAGAACACGGGCGGTGGCGAGTAAATCAAAAGATACGCAGTAAAAATTTGAACAGCGGCGGGTCGGTGCGGGGAGAAATCGTATCCGAAGGAGAAAAAATCCCCTCCACCAAGAAACTAAAAAAATGTATACCTTTAGGATATAGTCACCACGCCCAAAATACAGTAAACTAAACATAGATGATGACAACCATAGGATGAGGGATTAAAAGCAATGATGAAAGTAATAAAAGAAAAGTTCATCACACCGCTGATCAAATATCTGGTCACAGATAATGACAGCATACAGGTAAGTGCATTTCATATATTGGCGGCCGGAGGATTTTTGGTGTCGCTGATCACCGGTCTCTACAACCTGATAGCGGGGATTGGGTTGGATGCGGTATTTCAGAATCTGCTCGGAGCAGTATTCTCCATTGTTTTACTGTTGTATACGAAAAAGACCGGACGTTATAAGGGGCCGATGATCATCACGGTTCTGGCTATTTTTCTGGGACTGTTTACGCTGCTGTTTCAGTCGGGAGGCGGTTATAAGAGCGGCGTGCCGTCATTTTTCATATTTGCGATTGTATTTACGGCATTTATGTTAGATGGCAGGATTATGCCGATTTTGGTAGCGGTAGAGATTGGGTGGTATGGATTTTTGTGTATCTACACGTACTTTCATCCGTTGCCTTCTGAGAGTATACTAAACGATCAGGAATTTATGATTGATGTCGTAACCTGTCAAAGTATCGTATCGATTGCATTGGCGGTCACGATGTATCTGCAGATTCGGGTATACAAACGAAAGCAGGAAGAGTTAAATCAGGCAATTATTGAGACAAAAAAGGCGAACATGGCCAAAAGTGAATTCTTGGCAAAGATGAGTCATGATATTCGAACACCTCTCAATACCATAATGGCAATGAATGAGCTGATTGTGCAAAATACATCGTCGCCGCAGATTCATGAGTGGGTCGGAAACAGTGATGTATCCGGAACCATTTTGCTGTCTCAGATTAATGACATGCTAGACATTTCGCGGATTGAGTCGGGAAAGTTTCGGCTAAAATATCTTCCGTATTATCCAAATCGTCTGTTTCGGGAACTGGCAGATATCTGGGAAATAAAAGCCAAGAGTCAGGGGCTTGATTTTGAATATCGGTATTCGTCGACATTTGCGGGAAGGCTTGGAGGAGATGGAGAGTCGGTGCTTAAGATCTTCAATAACCTTCTGGGAAATGCATTAAAGTATACAAAAGAAGGCCGCGTGGGAATGGAAGTTGCTTACGAGATGATGGAAGAAAAGGAAGTGGTGCGGCTTGTTGTGAGAATTTCAGACAGCGGTGTGGGAATTGCGCCGGAAGATATAGAGAAGATCTTTTTGCCGTTTGAACGAGGTGGGCAAAATGACAGCGATGAGGCGGTCGGTACCGGACTTGGGCTGGCAATTGTACAAGAACTCGTAGATGAGATGGAAGGGTCGATTCATTGTGAAAGTACACTGGGAAAGGGAACGACATTTACCATATCTATTCCACAGGATGTAGATGAATGGCGGGAAAGCGACAATGCAGCGAATCCGGAGCCAAAGAAGAAACACCAAAGAAGGAGCGAAAGAATTGTGGCACCGGATGCAAGAATTTTGGTTGTGGACGACAATGTCTATAACCGTAAGGTGGTCGGCCAGTTGTTAGGACCGGCACTGGTGCAAATTGATGACGTTGAGAGCGGATTTGAGGCTCTTGAGATGCTTGACATCAAGAATTATGACTTGGTGCTGATGGATCTTAGAATGCCGAAGATGGACGGAGAAGAGACGCTAAAGAAGATTCGGGAAGAATATCCGGATTTTGCGACTCCGATTGTGGCATTGACGGCGGATATTATGAATGGTGTAGAAAAGCGGCTTTTGATGAGCGGATTTTCTGATTTTGTCTCAAAGCCGGTTAGTTCGGCAAGGCTGTACGATATTTTACGAAAATACGTGCCGGACAAGATTGTGGCGCTTGAGGCTGAGCAGGATACCTTGATTAATAAAGATAATCTGGATGTGTGGCAGGATCTTTTAATGCCGTATGGAATTGATATTAAGGTGGCAATGGAAAGTAACGCCGGAAGTGCGCAGGAAATTGCCATGCGTATGAAACTGTTTAAAAACTATGCAGACGAATACGCAGAACTTGCAGACGGAAGGATTCAAGAAAATTATTATATTCAGATCCATTCATTAAAGTCTATGGCAAAAGGGATAGGGGCTTTTTTGCTTGCGGACATGGCAGGTGCGGTAGAACTTCGAAAAGAAGATGCCTATGCGAGAAAAATGCATCCGCTGATGGTAGAAGAATATGAGAGAGTATGTAGGGGAATTGAAGTCCTTGAAGAAAGGCAGGGGGATGAAGATGAGCAAGAAAAGGGTGATGTTGATTGACGACGATATGAATGTGCTTCAGTTGATGAATGAGCAACTAGAGACATTGTATGATGTGCGTTGTATGACATCCGGGGAGGAAGCAATTGAAACGCTTATGCAATGCAAGAATCTGCCACAGCTTATATTGCTGGATATCTCGATGTATGGGATGGATGGCTACGAAGTGCTTGGACGCCTTAAGGCGAATCCGCTGTGGAAACGGATTCCGGTGGTGTTTTTGACGGGTATGACAGACGAGCGCGCAGAGTGTCGTGGACTTGAGATGGATGTGGTTGACTACCTAAAAAAACCGGTCCCCGGCAAGGTGCTTTTAGCGAGAGTACAGCATTATCTTGATTTATATGCGGTGAATCCGGAGAGGGGAAAACTTGATGAGGCGAAGCTCGAGGAGATTGATAGCCCGTTGACAGACAGGGAGATGGATGTAGCAAGACTGATGGCGGAGTTTCGTTCCGACCGGGAAATCTGCGATATCTTGTATATCTCCATGCCGTATGTCAAGAAACTGGTAGCATCCGTTAAGGAGAAGTTGAAACTTGAGAAAAGGGGCGATATCAGGCGTTATCTGATTATGTAAGAAGCCTGTGTATACTTGACAATATACCGTATTTTGTGGTAAAAAAGATATGGTTCTTAAAGAGACGAATTTACTGCCGTGAATAGTTGTTTATGATTCGAAGAAGAATTGTAACTTTCTATTTGCGGCATTTTTTGAGAAGAAAAGGGGAAGAAGCATGAATACAAAATACGATGTCATTATCATTGGCGCCGGACCGGGAGGAATCTTCGCGGCATACGAGCTGATGAAGAACGATCCAAAGCTCAAGGTAGGCGTATTTGAAAGCGGACATCCGCTTGCCAAGAGAAAATGTCCAATTGACGGGGTTAAGATTACATCTTGTATTAACTGTCCATCTTGTTCAATCATGAGTGGATTCGGCGGCGCCGGAGCATTCTCAGATGGAAAGTATAATATTACAAATGATTTCGGAGGAACGCTCCACGAATATATCGGAAAGCAAAAAGCCATCGAGCTAATGGAATATGTGGATAAAATCAATCTCGCCTATGGCGGGGAGGGTACGAAGCTGTACTCCACAACCGGTTCCGATATTAAAAAGACCTGTATGCAAAATAAGTTAAAGCTGTTAGATGCATCGGTCAGACATCTTGGAACGGATATCAACTACATTGTGCTTGAGAATCTGTATAACGAGCTAAAGGACAAGGTGGAATTTCATTTTGACAATTATGTAGAGTCGGTAAAGGCAAAAAATCCGGGTTATACGGTAGTTGCCAAAGACGGAGAGTATGAATGCGAGCAGTGTATCATATCTGTCGGACGAAGTGGCAGCAAATGGATGGAGAAAGTCTGTCAGGAGATGGAGATAGAGACCAGCTCAAACCGTGTCGACATTGGCGTGCGCGTGGAACTCGCAGCAGAGATTTTCTCACATCTGACAGATGAATTATACGAAAGCAAGATTGTATATCGTACCGACAAGTTTGAAGATAAGGTTCGAACCTTCTGTATGAATCCACGGGGAAGTGTCGTAAATGAGAATACGAACGGCATCATTACCGTTAACGGGCACAGCTATGAAGATCCGAAGCTGCAGACGGAGAATACAAACTTCGCACTTCTTGTGGCAAAACATTTTTCAGAGCCGTTTAAGGACAGTAACGGCTATGGTGAAAGTATTGCAAGATTATCCAATATGCTTGGAGGCGGCGTAATCGTACAGCGATTTGGCGATCTGACAAGAGGTAGAAGAAGTACGAAAAAGAGAATCAGTGAAAACTTCGTAGTGCCAACGCTGGCAGCAGAACCGGGAGATTTAAGTCTGGTGCTTCCAAAGCGTATCTTAGACGGTATTATCGAGATGATCTATGCACTCGATAAGATTGCACCTGGTACAGCCAATGACGATACGTTGCTCTATGGAGTGGAAGTGAAATTCTACAACATGGAAGTAAAGGTAGATGAGAACTTGGAATGTACGCACAAGGGTCTGTACATCATCGGAGATGGCAGCGGTGTTACGCATTCTCTTTCACATGCGTCAGCAAGTGGAATTCATGTTGCAAGGAAGATTACAAAAACGGAGGCTATCTAAATGGGCGGATTTTTTGGCGTAGCATCGCATGATGATTGCGTATTTGATTTGTTTTACGGAACGGATTATCACTCGCATCTTGGAACAAGAAGAGCAGGTCTTGCCGTATATGGCAGTGAAAATGGATTTGACCGTGCGATTCACAGCATCGAGAGTACAAACTTTCGACCGAAGTTTGACAAAGATATCCTGAAGATGAAAGGACATCTTGGAATCGGTTGCATCTCGGATTATGAGCCGCAGCCGCTGATCATTCGTTCGCATCACGGCACATATGCAATCACAACCGTCGGTAAGATTAACAATGCCGCTAAGATTGCAGAAGATTTATTTGCCAAGGGACATTCTCATTTCATGGAGATGAGCGGCGGAGATATCAATCCGACTGAGCTTGTGGCAACACTGATTAACCAGCAAGATACCATCGTGGATGGCATTCGATATGCACAAGATACCATTGACGGATCGATGACATTGATGCTGATGACAAAAGACGGCATCTATGCAGCCCGTGATAAATACGGCCGCACACCGGTTGAAATCGGCTATAAGAAGAACGACGAAGAGACGGCGCATTGCATCTGCTTTGAGAGTTTTTCTTTCCTGAATCTGGGGTATCAGATGAAGAAGGAACTTGGACCGGGGGAGATTGCATTTGTCAATTCGGACGAAGTTAAGACGGTTGCTCCTGCGCTTGATGAGATGAAGATCTGCTCGTTTTTATGGATATACTATGGATTCCCGGCTTCGACATACGAAGGATTAAATGTGGAAGACGTACGATGCAAATGTGGAAGCAAGCTTGCCAAACGTGATATGACAAGAGGCATTCATCCGAACATGGTAGCAGGCGTTCCGGACTCGGGAATTGCACACGCCGTTGGCTATGCCAATGAATCCGGCGTGCCGTATTCGCGTCCATTTGTCAAATATACACCGACCTGGCCGCGTTCGTTTATGCCGACGATTCAAAGCCGCAGAAATCTGATTGCGAAGATGAAACTTGTGCCAATCAGAGAGCTTCTTGAAGGCAATAAACTGCTGTTGATTGATGACTCGATTGTCCGCGGCACGCAGCTTCGCGAGACAACGCAGTACCTGTATAAGAGCGGCGTTGAGGAGGTTCATATAAGGCCGGCGTGTCCGCCGCTTGTATTTGGCTGTAAGTATCTGAATTTTTCAAGATCGAATTCGGAGGCGGAACTTATTACGCGCCGGATGATTGAGAAGTTAGAAGGTACGATGAACCCAGCGGATTCTATCCTAGCGAAATACACCGATCCGGATTCTAGGCAGTATGCGAATATGTTAGAAGAGATTCGTGCGCAGCTTGACTTTACCTCTCTTCATTATCATCGCTTAGACGATATGATTGAGGCAATCGGATTAGATAAATGTAAGCTGTGTACCTACTGCTGGGACGGAGTAGAATAAAGAAGAAACAAAGACATCGGAAGGTTACTTTCGGTGTCTTTTTTGTGGGACTTTTATTTGCCTTTCAAAACGATTAAAATATAGGAAAAGAAAGGAGCGGCTATGGCAACACAAGGAGCAGCAAAAGAGCAGACAAAAAGCAGAATCAGAGAGCCAAAGAGATATCGCGTCATCATGCATAACGATGACTTTACGACGATGGAATTTGTGGTGGATATTCTGGTTCAAATTTTCCATAAAAATGAGGTCGAAGCGGAGCAGATTATGATGAACGTTCATCAAAAAGGAAGCGCAGTGGTCGGGGTATACCCTTATGACATTGCCAAGACCAGAATATTAGAAGCGATGAACCGGGCCAAAGCTGAAGGGTTCCCGTTTCGTATGACCATGGAGGAAGTATAGATGAATTTATCAAAACTGGTGTCCGTAATTATTGAACGGGCGATTAAATATGCACATGATGAGCATTATGAATATGTTACGCCGGAGGTAATCTTACTTGCGCTGTGTGATACGGTGGAATTCTATGAACCGTATTTTATGTCCGGTGGGGATCCGACAGCGCTTGAGGAAGATCTGAAGGCTTATTTGCAAGAATATGTAACGGATGCAAATGCAACCACGGCGCAGTTTTCTGCAGAAGCCGGAGAGATGCTTGTGTCAGCGCAGCGTAGTGCACAGTACAGTGGCCGCAGTGTAATTGAGTTAGAACACCTCGTTCGTGGCATGTGGCAACTTAAGGACAGCGATGCCGTCTATCTTATGAGACGACAGGGCGTGGAAGAAGTAGAACTGCTTCAGAAACTGCTTGAATTTAAGGATGAAGATGCGGGAGTCAGCGTTCAAAAAGAGATTCCGGTACAGGAAAAGAAGAATACGACTTATGAGCAATATGCGCCGTGCATGAACGACATGCTTGAGGGTGTTAACCCGCTAATCGGCCGTGAAGCCGAGCTTGAGCGCACAATTCAGATTCTGTGTCGCAAGGAGAAGAACAATGTGATTCACCTTGGTGAGCCGGGGGTTGGTAAGACGGCTTTGATGTACGGACTGGTGCAGCGCATCGAAGAAGGTACCGTGCCGGAGCAGCTTAAGGGCGCACGGGTCTTTATGTTAGATCTTGGAAGTCTGCTTGCAGGTACGCAGTATCGCGGTGACTTAGAAAAGCGTCTTAAGAAGCTTCTTAAGGAAATCAGTCAGGAGGAAAAAGCTATCATCTACATTGATGAAATCCACAACCTGACGGGTGCCGGTGCTGTCGGCGAAGGTTCTTTTGATACGTCTAATATGTTAAAACCGTATCTTGCACAGGGCTCGATTCGTTTTGTCGGGGCGACGACATTTGAAGAATACAAGCGTTACTTTGAGAAGAACAAAAGCCTTGTAAGAAGATTTCAAAATGTGGAGATTGCGGAGCCTTCGGAGGAAGAGACCGTGAAGATCTTAGAGGGCTTAAAATCAAATTACGAAAAGTATCACGGCGTCAAGTATCAAAAGGGTGTGCTTGAATATGCCGTTTCTATGAGTAAAAAGTATATCAACGAGCGGTTTTTGCCGGATAAGGCAATCGATTTGATTGACGAAGCGGGCGCATATCGCAAGATTCATCCGCTCGATCAAAAGCGCCAGTCTGTCGGCAAAGACCTGATCAATGAAGTTTTGACGAGTATCTGCCGGGTGCCGGTTCAGGTGACGGCCGACGAGCTTGAGCAGGACGGATTAAAGTCCTTAGAAGAGCGTATGCTCTCTCAAATCTTCGGGCAGGATGAGGCAGTCTCTCAGGTCGTAAACGCCATCAAATTCTCCAAGGCCGGTCTTTTAGAGGAAAACAAACCGCTCTCGAGCTTTCTATTTGCCGGTCCGACCGGTGTCGGTAAGACTGAAATTGCAAAATGTCTTGCGAAAGAACTTGGCATTTCGCTGGTGCGTTTTGATATGAGTGAGTACGGAGAAAAACACGCGGTTGCGAAGCTGATTGGTTCACCGGCCGGCTATGTCGGCTATGAAGATGGCGGACTTTTAACCGAGGCCATCCGCAAGACGCCTTCTTGTGTATTACTTCTCGACGAAATGGAAAAGGCACACGAAGACATCTTTAACGTACTCCTTCAGGTTATGGACTATGCAACCTTGACGGACAACCAGGGCCGAAAGGCGGACTTTCGTAATGTCATTATCATTATGACGTCCAATGCAGGCGCCAGCCGTCTTGACAAGATGGGCATCGGATTCGAAAGTGGCGATGCAACGCCGGATGTGATTACGGATGAGGTGAAGCGTCTATTTGCTCCGGAATTTCGGAATCGTTTAAATAAGATTGTGGTCTTTTCTTCCATGACGCAGGAGATGGGAAGCAGAATCGCCGAGAAAAAACTTGGCGAACTCAAAGCGCTCTTAATGCAAAAGAAGGTGGAAATGACTTACACCAAGCGTGCAACGCAGCTGCTTCTTAAAAAGGGAATCAGCAAGGAGTACGGCGCCAGAAATATGGACCGCATCATCCAAAATGAAGTTAAAACGCTTCTGGTTGACGAGATGCTTTATGGGAAACTGAAAAAAGGTGGCGCCTGCCAGATTGATGCGAAGCAGGATTCTTTCACCTTTCATCTTAAAAAGAAGTCAAAGAAAGCAAAGGAGAAATAAGTGAGACCTATCTATCAGCTGACGGAGGAAATTTCATTTCCAAAATCCGAGCTTGCAAGAGAAGATGGTCTGCTCGCCATTGGCGGCGACCTGAAATTAGAGAGGCTGCTGCTCGCCTACTCCAATGGAATCTTCCCCTGGTACAATCCGGGTGAGGAGATCTTGTGGTGGTGCCCTAGGCAGCGTTTCATCATTAGGCCAAGCAAAATCCATATCTCAAAATCCATGAAGAAATTCATGAAGCATCACAAGGTGCAAGTGCAGATAAATCGGGATTTCGCTGACACGATGCACAGATGCCGGCTTAAGCGTGAACATGAAAAGGACGGCACTTGGATCGGCGATGATATGGAGGCTGCATATGGTTTGCTTCACAAGATCGGATACGCGATGAGCATTGATTCTTTCGTGGACGATGAGCTTGCCGGAGGATTATATGGCGTTGTCATTGGCAAATGTTTTTTCGGTGAGAGTATGTTCTCTGAAAGTGTAAATGGCTCTAAGCTGGCGCTGATTTATCTTGCGCAGATTTTGGAGGATAATGATTTTTTGATGATTGACTGTCAATTTCACACTGACCATCTTGAGAGTATGGGCGGTGAGTATGTGGATTGGGAGGAGTATAAGGGGATGCTGCGTGAGGGAATCAAGTGGTAGCTCTGCGGGGGGAGGTGAAGAGGTTGCTTTCTCCTGTGGATACGATTTCTCCCCGCACCGACCCGCCGCTATTCAAACTTTTACTGCGTATCTTTTGATTTACTCGCCACCGCCCGTGTTCTGCTAGGGTGGGTATGATAATCTTACAAGAAATGGCCCATTGTGCCTTCGGCACACCTGACGGTCTAAAAAAGGCTAAGGAATTGCAAGCAAGCTTGCATCCTTAGCCTTTTCTATCCCTAGTCTGCTGCGCAGACGGGCCATTTCTTTTCTTCATCCGAGGCAGCCCCGGGAGATATCTTTTGTAACTTTTCTGGCGTATCAGCGCCCAAAAGACACAAATAGGATGCTCCCGGCTGCGCCGGGATATGTTTTTTGTAACCCGGGAGGCGAATCAGCGGTAAAAAGTTACAAATCTGACGGTTCCGGCCGAGCCGGGAGATGTTTTTTGTAACTCAGGCAGTGAATCAACGGTAAAAAGTTACAAATATGACGGTTCCGGCTGCGCCGGGATATGACTTTTGTAACTTTGTCAGTGTATTAGAGCACAAAAGACACAAATCGCCCAATTCCCAGGAATATCGTTTCGGCTGGGAATTCACCAGCGACCGGAAAGGATACATTTTCGAATGCACATCGAGAGCCGCCGGTTCTTGACGAGCATCGATAGCGAGCTGCGGGCGAACCGTGGCTGCTTCGGATAACGTACACAAACAAATAGCAGGTCTGCGAAGCAGACTAGGAATGATAAAAACACGACCTGCAAGCTCGCTTGCATATGGTCGTGTTTTTTATTATTCCGAAGGGGTGTCGAAGACACACCCGCTATTTGTTTTATTAAATACCCATCCTGGCAGAACACGGTCGACGGCGAGCGAAACAAAGATGCGCAGGAAAGAACCGAACAGCGGCGGGTCGGTGAAGGCGAAAATAGTATGCCTTGAAGGGAGCGCCCCCTCTTCACAACCGAAACAAAACAACGACAAAAAAAGAAAGAACTGCACTCAGCAGTTCTTCCTTCCGTGTTTTGATTTATCGATTAGAAGCAACCTTTTCCTTGCTGTCAATCGTCTCATGTTCACTTTCGATGACTTCTTTATTTCTCTCTAAGAATCCTTCGAGATTTTCTTTCTTGTAGTTGATGTAACCTCTCTTGACATGAGGATTCTCAGCCCAAAGTCTGTCAGCTTCTTCGTTCCAGGAGTCAGCGTAAGGCTGGCATTTTTCTGTCAGATGCTCAACGCTCTCCGGAGACTGAAGGTCTGTAGAGACAGCGCCTGATTTATGAACCATCTCACGAAGCTTTTCAGGATTCTCAAGCATTGGGCAAGGCTTAAGCATGTTGTCGTTAAATGGCTGGCCATCACGATAAGCCTGGAATAATGGCTGCTGTAAGCACTCGAGAAGAGTGTTCTTGCGGATGTTAGCTCCGGAATAGTGGATAAATACGCAAGGTTCAGCGTCACCATTAGCATTGATGTGGAAGTAGTTACGTCCACCGGCAATACAACCGCCTACGAACTCGCCATCGTTCTGGAAGTCCATAAGCATGATTGGTTTGCCGCCCTCAAATGCACGAATTTCGCGCAAACGATTATAGATATATACACGTTGCTCAGGTGTTAATAATAACTCCGTATCAGCCTCGTTACCAACCGGCATGTAGTGGAAATACCATGCGTAGCGGCATCCATGATCAATCATCAAATCGATAAATTCATCAGAAGTAACCGCATCCAAATTCTTTCTTGTGTAACAAACTGAGCAACCGTAGAATAAACCGTATTTTCTCATAAGGTCCATAGCGCCAAGTACCTTTTTGAAGATACCGTCACCACGACGACCATCGTTAGCCTCTTCAAATCCCTCTAAGCTAAGAGAGAAAGAAAGGTTACCAACCTTTTGCACTTCTTTACAGAATTCTTCATCAATTAATGTTCCATTCGTATAGCTGTGGAATGCAACATCACGATGCTTTTTGCATAATTTTAAGATGTCGTCCTTACGAACGAGTGGTTCACCACCGGTGAACATGTATAAGTAAACACCAAGCTCTTTGCCTTGTGTTACAATCGAATCCATTTCTTCGAAAGTAAGGTTTAACTTGTAACCATACTCAGCAGCCCAGCAGCCGGTACAACGAAGGTTGCAGGCACTTGTTGGGTCCATTAAGATGAGCCAAGGAATGTTACAGTTATGAACCTCTCTCATGTGACGAATTGTCTTTGTTCCGTGGAAGGCTGCCTCAAAACCAAGGTTTAATGCAGTCATCTTAGCAACATTTGGATCAAGTTCGTCAAGCATCTTATTTACAAATTTATTCCATTTGTGATCTTTGTCAGTTGCAAGTTTCTTTGCTCCTTCAAAAGCTTCGTCTGTAAAGTTGTCTCCCATAAACTTCTTCGCAAGTTCAATAATCTGAAGAAGCCCTTTTTCTCTGTCTTTGTTTAAACGCTTTAAAGCGACATCAATTGCAGCACTAAATGCCTTACGTTGCATAGTGTGTGTAATCTTTGCCATAAAAATGTTTCCCCTTTCAATCACGTAACACCTGTTACAAAAACAATAGTTGTTAGGTAAAAATCATGTGTTAGATAAACAACACCTGTTGATTTTCTAACTACTGTATATTATAATGCGTTTGTTGTCTGTTACAACCATCAATTATTAAGATTTTGTGTATTTTCCAACAAATTGTGGTTTTATTGTTGGAAAATAGAGAAAATATACTATTTGTAGACAGGAGAAAAGAACTATTTATGGCGACGGATCGTAGAACAAAGTATACGAAGACGGTAATTCGAGATGCGTTTTATGAGCTTCTTTTGGAAAAACCGATAAAAAAAATAACGGTAACAGATATCTGTAAGCTTGCAGATATCAATCGCAGTACTTTCTATACTTATTATGAAGATGTAATGGCACTGTCGGAATCCATTCAGGATGAACTATTTGAAAATGTACTCGTATCCATCACAACGGATCACTGGTATGAGGACCTTTTGAAATTGATCGATGAGAATAAAGATGTGTGCTCGGCGTTGATTGGACCATATGGAGATGCTTCTTTTTTAAAGCACCTTATTTATCTTGGTTACAGTAACAGTATGAGAGTGTGGGATAAATTGTATCCAAAAGCAGATGAGAAGATTAAGGATTATGCATATTCATTTATTTCCGGAGGCATCATTGCAATACTGGAAAATTGGGTCGCAGACGGCTGTCAGGATAATATCGAATATGTAGGAAGAATGATGTACGGTCTGTCCATGAAGGGGATTTCACTTATGGAAGAGGATGCACTGCAGACGGAACTTCCAACCGGCAAGCTTCCGGTAGATTAATATAGAAGATATTGATATAAGAAGAAAGTCAGAAACGAATAGTTTCCGGCTTTTTTTTATGTTTGGGTTATAAACTATTGTACGAATATTATGGCAAATGTTCGCGAATTGCGTATACAAAACAAGCGTTGTGCGGTATAATTAACTTGGGTGTATGTTACATATTTACTAGATGAGGTTAGGAAAATGAGTATAGTTTATAAAGAATATTATGAAGCAATGTTAGAGAGAATGCCGGGAGCTTTTTTAATCTATGAGGCTCACGGGGATGAGAATATTTTATACGCGAATAAACAGCTGATTAAGATGTTTGAATGCGATGACTTTGGAGATTTTTTAAAACTGACAAATGGAAACTTCAAGGGTATGGTGTATTCGCAGGATTATGATCGCGTGAAGAAGGAAATCTGGAGTCAAATAGAATCCAGGCAGACCGATAATTGTGACTATGTTGATTATCGTATTGTAACAAAGTATGGGAAGATTTGTTATGTGCTAGATAACGGACGACTTGTGGATGATCCGGGATTTGGGGATGTTTTTTATGTCACATTGCTTAATCACGACGAGCGCGGTCCGTATGTTATGGATGATTTTAGTGCGAAGAAGATGAGCGATAATAAGCTAATTGAATCGGAAAAAATTCTTGAGCAATATCGCCTGAAGGTAGAATCCATGGAACTTCTTCATGAGACGCTTCATTCCGGACCCTGGAATGTGACATTTACGGAAGAAGGAAAGTTAAAAGAAGTATTTTGGAGTCCGGTATTTCGTCAGATGCTCGGTTATCAGGACGAATTGGATTTTCCAAATAAGATGGAGACTTTTATCAATGTGGTTCATGACGCGGACAAAGATCGTATCGTGAAAAAATTGCAAGAGGTTTTGAATGATACGACAGATGCGATTAGTTATGATGAGGAATTTCAGATTCGTACCAAGAACAGGGGGCTTCGGTGGTTTCGGGCGGCAGGTAAGCCGGCAAGAAGAGAAGATGGTACGCCAAAGAGTTTTGTGGGATTGTTTCAGGACATCGATGATCTTAAGAAGAAGGAACAGGCACTTGAGAAACAACGGGAAGAGTGCACGCAAAATCTCCGAATCTTTGGCACTTTATCGAAGATTTATCACAGTGTTTACCTGATTGACTTTGAACAAGATACCATTGATAAATATGACACTCTTAGCGGTTTGCAACCGGTACTCGAAAAGGGGCTTGTTGTAGATGAAATCATGCGGGAAATTGTGAAAAAGAATATAGCAGATGATGGACAAAAAGAAATCTTCGACTTTACTAATCTTAAGTCTTTGCTTACCAGGATGAAGGGAAAGGAATTCTTGATGTCTGAATTTGAAAAAAGTAAGCTTGGAAGATTTGTTGCAAGTTTTGTTGCAATCGAACAGGATAAGGACGGATATCCTACGCAGGTTTTATTTACAACGCAATTGTTAAATAATGACTAGTGGGTTGTCAATCTTGTAAATTGTGTCGATAGATATCATAGAAACATGGAAGTTTCGAAATATTTATACAAGGAGGTAAAGAGTTATGTCTAATGTAAGTGCGATATCTGCATATCAGCAGATGAATCAAAACTGGAAGACAAACAAGGCAACTCAAAAGGAGTCGCCAAAGCAAACAACACGAGCGCAGCCCGGCGCATCAGAGCAGGTTAAGACACAAGAGTGGAAACCGATTGATACATCGAGTTCACTCGTGCCTACAACGAAAGAAGGCTATGGGCTTACCATTGGCGAGGTTAACTTATCGGACAAGGCGAAGGAATACTACAAGGAACTGCAAGGCAAGTTTTCGAACGCGCAGTTTATTCTTGTTAGTAAGGACATGATGAATCAGGTGAAGGCCAATGCTTCTGCATACGGCAATGCTGACAAGATGGTCGTTTTGATCGATGAAGAGAAACTCGAACGTATGGCTAATGATGAATCGTATCGAAAGAAATACGAGGGCATCATCTCCATGGCACAAACTCAGCTGGCAAGTGCAAAGGATTCTTTAGCTAGTACCGGAGCCAATGTGAAAAACTTTGGTATTACGGTTGACAAAGATGGAACCTTGAAGTACTTTGCAACGCTGGAAAAATCGTCAGCTGCACAGGCAAAACGCATCGAGAAGAAACAGGAAGAAAAGCGCTCAGAGCGTGCAAAAGAAGCAAAAGAAACACGTGAGGAATTCTTAGAAGAGCGACTGGAAGGTAATAAAGAAGATCGTGTGGATGGAATGGAAGAAGAGTATGTGACTTTCACTGCACATGATTTCGAGCATCTGTTTGACAAGATTTCTGCATATGCATATGAGAATCTTGCGAATAATGTGATGACACAGGAAGAATTAAGTCGTGGACAAAACATTGACTTTGCGGGTTAAGGAGCGGGAAAGAGCCGTCGTTATGAGACGGCTCTTTCTTTTTGTTTTTTTGGGGGCCGCGAGCAAAAGACGGAGCGAATCCCCCAGGCGTTGGGGGAAATGATCTTAGATAAAGCGGAAAGCCCCAAGAAATAAAAAAGGACAAGGAAATTTTGGGGGCTGCAAGCAAAAAAAGTAGCAAATCCCCCAGGCGTTGGGGGAAAAGATTTGAAATAAGGCGGAAAGCCCCAAGAAATAAAAAAGGACCAGGAAATTTTGGGGGCTGCGAGCAAAAGACGGAGCAAATCCCCCAGGCGCTGGGGGAAATGATTTGAAATAAGGCGGAAAGCCCCAAGAAAAAGAAAAGAACAAGATAGATATGTCTGAAAGTGGGAGAAACCAACCTGACATCCCGCACCACAGAAGAAACACTAGTGGTTTTGTCCCCGGAAAATGCTATAATAAAAACGATTAATAGGAATATGAGAGGTTTATAGGAAATATGGATATGTTATCGCTAGTAGGAATCTTCGTCGGCCTGGCGCTGATGATACTTCTTGCGTATAAAGGACATTCAATCATCTGGGTGGCACCACTGTGCGCATTTGTAGTAGTGTTATTCTCCTGTGCGGCAGGACTGGGAGAAGACAGGACACTGCTGTCGGCCTATACGGTAGATTACATGCAGGGCGTGGGAGAATACTTCATCTCCTGGTTCCCGACATTTTTGCTTGGAGCTATCTATGGTAAGGTCATGGATGTGACGGGAGCGGCAAGATCATTGGCACAGGTGATAGTGAAACTGGTCGGAACGAAGATGGCAGTACTGGCGGTGCTGATACCGTGTATGCTGTTAACATATGGAGGCGTATCGCTGTTCGTTGTAGTCTTTATCATGTATCCGATGGGATATGAAATCTATAAAGCAGCAGACATTCCAAGGCAGATGTTGCCGGCGGTCATTGCATTTGGAGCAATGGGAATCACGATGACGTGTATACCGGGAACGCCACAGATACAGAATCTGATACCGATGGATTATTACGGAACAAGTGCGACGGCCGCGCCGGTCATGGGAATTGTGGCGGCGATTTTGATAGGAGTACCGGGATATCTGTATTTAAATCGGCAGGTGAAAAAAGCAAAGGCACAAGGAAGATGCTTTGAGGCAGATCCACAGATGAGCACGGCAGACGATGATGAGACAAAGCCAGCCTGGCACTGGCTGTCCGGTTTGGTGCCGCTGATAGTGGTATTTGTGACGCTAAATGTGCTCGACTGGAATATTGTGATATCACTGATTTTGGGAATCTTAGTATGCTTTTTATTTAATATAAATAAGATGAAACAGTTGCCGCAGGCACTGACGGAAGGAGCGAAAGGATCGATAACGGCCATGATGAACACAGCCTGTGCGGTAGGATTTGGGTCGGTCATTAAGATAGTACCGGGCTTTGTGCTGTTGACGGGATTGTTAATTGGAAGCACATCGAATCCGATATCGTTACTGTTCTCAGAAGCACTGGCGACCGGCGTGTTGTCAGGGGCGACAGGGTCGGCGTCCGGAGGATTGTCGATTGCGCTGTCGGCATTTGCAGATAATTATCAGTCAATGGCAGATACATTGGGATTAAGTCCGGAGCTGTTACACCGCGTAGGGGCAATTGCAGCGGGAGCGCTTGATAAGCTGCCACATAACGGAGCTATTATCACGCTGCTTGCGGTATCGCACTGCTCACATAAAGAATCTTATAAGGATATTTTTATGACATCAGTGGCGATACCGGTGGTAGCAACGATTGTGCTGATTCTGATTTGGGGAGTGGCATTGTAGATCACGGGGGGATGCCAATATGGAAAATGAAAAACGGCATTTTCATGCACTGGCGATTTTGTTTTATATTTCGATCTTTTTAAATGGATTCGAAAGCGGAGGATTTCAGGCGACGCTGGTCAGCATAGGCGATGAGTACGGGCTGACAACACAGATGGAAGGAATCCTGGCGTCGGTAGAATTGTTTGCGACGGTATTTGCACCACTTGTGTTAGGACCGATTGCAGACCGAGTCGGAAAAAAACGCATATTGGTATTATTTACCTTTTGGAGAGCAATCTCCGGAGGCATCATTTTACTGTCGACGGGACGCATCGGGCTGACGATAGGAATCTTTGTGCTCGGAATGGCCGTCAGCATGGTGCAGGTCAGTGCCATCTCCGGTATGATGGATGGATATCCGAAGACCAATCACAAGAGGATGGGACTCGTGGCCGTGATGTATGCGCTCGGAGCGGTGGTGGCGCCGCTGTTCGTAGATGTGATGATTCAGACGAGTCTTGGCTGGCAGGGTTTTTTTGTGGCAGGGCTTATCATATCACTGGTGCTTACGGCAATCTTGTGGAAGAGTGATTTTGCGCCAAGAGAGCAAGGAGAGAAGGAGCAGGAGAGCGAACAAAAAAACGGCAGACTCTATGTGCTTGGTGTGCTGTTTTTATGTTTGATTATGTTCATCTATTGCGGCGTGGAGAATGGAGTCGGCTTCTTTATGAATGAATTCGCGGCCGAGCGGATTGCAGGAGGAGACGGATATGTGGCATTGTCTTTGTTTTGGCTGGCAATGATTCCGTCGAGACTGTTAAGTGGTGTATTGGTGCGCTATCGAAAGGCAATGCTGGTAAGTGCACCGCTTGGGGCAGCGCTTTTGTTGCTGGCGTGCTCGGGGATTAACACGACGGGAGCACTGCTTGTATTTGCTTTTGCGACCGGATTTTTCTGCGGCGTAATTTATCCGAATGTACTGACTTACGCATCGGACTTTGCAGGGAGCAGGACGGCAACCGTGATGTCGGCGATTACAATTGCGACGGGACTTGGAGGCGCTATTATATCGGCGGCATTTGGATTTGTTGCATCGTGGGTAGGATTTTCCGGAACGTTTAGAGTGTTGGCGGCGGTACTGGCAATTGATGTGATATTGGCAATTATTGTAGTGACAAGAAAAAGACCTTAAGAAATGGATTCCATTTCTTAAGGTCTTACTTATTATTTACTGAAAGTCTTCTTCAGACTGTGGAAGTTCAAGTGTATGTTCTTCGTTAAGTTTCTTACACAGAGCAACAAACTTGTCAAGAGGAACATTTTGAATCTGCTTGTTAGAACCGCGAACATTGATAGATACGGTCTTGTTCTCAGCTTCTTGATCACCGAGGACTAAGATATAAGGATCTTTGTAGTTTTTGAATTTCTTAATCTTAGGTCTCATGTTCTTGTCGGAGTAGTCGGCTTCCACGCGAATGCCGGCATCTTCAAGAGCCTTTTCAACTTCCTTGGCATAGTCATTATGAGATTCCATGATAGGAACGATACCAACCTGGAAAGGATTTAACCAAAATGGCATAGCACCCTTGAAGTTCTCGATGATGATACCGATGAAACGCTCAAGAGAACCATAGATGGCGCGGTGGATTACAACCGGCATCTGAGGATTACCTTCCTGGTTCGTGTAAGTCAGGCCAAAGTTATGAGGAAGCTGGAAGTCAAGCTGGATGGTACCACACTGCCATTCTCTTCCAAGAGCGTCCTTAATCTGAAGGTCGATCTTAGGTCCGTAGAAAGCGCCGTCACCTTCGTTAACTTCGTATCCGCCTTCGCCGTATTTCTCATCAAGGATTTCCTTAAGGCCGGCTTCTGCGCGATCCCAGACTTCGATTTCACCCATGAAATCGTCCGGTCTTGTGGACAACTCTGCACGGTAAGTAACGCCAAAAGTTCCATAGATTTCATCGGCAATAGCGATGATGTCGGCGATTTCGTCTTTGATCTGAGATTCCATAACGAAAGTATGGTCATCATCCTGACGGAATTCCTGAACACGAAACAGACCATTCATCTGTCCGGATTTTTCTTTTCTGTGAAGAACATCGTATTCGCTGTAACGGATAGGAAGATCCTTGTAGGAATGCGTGGTTCTCTTAAATACCATCATGGCGTTCGGGCAGTTCATAGGCTTGGCAGCCATGGTGTCGATATTTTCACGATTGTACAGTGGAGTGCCCTTTTCAAGATGCGCTTCGGTAGAAGAACTCATCTCGTCAGCCTGCTCTGCGATGTCGTCAAAATCAGCATCGGCTTTAACGAAACCGTCGATACCCGGCACGATGAACATGTTGTTCAGATAATGTGCCCAGTGGCCGCTGACAAGCCAGAGCTTTTTGTTGTTGATGAGAGGACAGGAAATCTCGGTATAACCGTGCTTTCTTTGAAGTTCTCTTGAGTAGCGCATCAGAGTCTTGTACATCTCCCAGCCACGAGGAAGCCAGTAAGGCATACCCGGTGCAGATTCGTTAAAGGTAAATAAATCAAGCTGCGCACCGATCTTTTTGTGGTCGCGTTCTCTTGCTTCCTGAATCAGTTTCACGTGCTGCTTGAGTTCGTCCTTGCTTGGAAATGCGTAGAAGTAGACACGCTGCATCTGATCGCGCTTGGCATCGCCTCTCCAGTAAGCCATAGAGCAGGCATGTACTTTGTAAGCGACATTCATAAGTTCCTGTGAATTGTCCACGTGAGGTCCACGGCACAGATCTACATAGTCATCGCCGGTATAGTAGATGGTGATGGTTTCATCATCCGGCATATCGTTAATCAGTTCTACTTTATATTTCTGGTCCTTGAACAGTTCTAGCGCTTCTTCTTTAGAAACAACCTTTCTGGTCCAGTCTTCGCGGCGCTTGATGATCTCCCGCATTTTATTTTCGATTGTTTTAAAATCAGCCTCTCCGATTGTCTTTCCTTCCGGAAGAACAAAGTCATAATAAGCTCCGTCATCGATCATAGGTCCGATGGCGTACTGTACTTCTTTACCGTAAAGTTCGATGACAGCTTTGGCAAGGATATGTGCCAGAGAGTGTCGGTACAGCCCTAAGAATTCTTCTCTTTCCATTATCTTGTCTCCTTTTTGTTTTATAGAATAAAAAAATCCCAATCCGTCTTAGACGAATTGGGACGATTACTCGCGGTTCCACCCAAATTGCTGCTATGCAGCCACTTAGTTTAAGATCGTAACGTGATCAGACGTATCCGATTAAGGATCTCTCAGAGGTGGTCTTCGCATAGTCATTCGTAAAGTCTTGCAGCACCGACTTCTCTCTGTGACGAAATAACAAGCTACTGTCCTCATCAACGATTTGCATATTTCTTTTACTACTTTATAGGTAGCGGAAAGGTTTGTCAAGTAGAAAGGCAAATGAAAAAAGCGCTGCTAATAAAGCAACGCTCTTGAATTCTGTTTTATTCTTCAATTGCAATTCCAAGTTTTTCAAATAAAAGCTCGGTTGATTTTAATTCTAACAGCATAACCATAGCACTCTTGATAGAGGTTCCCTGAATAAACAAGGTTTCGTCAATGTATAATACCTGACGACCGGCAGATGACAAACTGTTATAAGCATTATCTAGGAAGTTACCAACTGTATCAATGCCAACCTTAGGCGGCGCAATATTGATATAGGTATTCGTCATCGTTGCAATGGAATTCACATAAGCAGCAGTGGTAATATTACCGGTCTCTTGCATAACAGAAAAGTCCATGTCATTAAAATCATCGAGAGACTCAAAATGTCTTTCGTAGAAAGTATTGATAAGCGCACTGGCAAAATCCTGGTGAGTAATCTGAAGCATCATACCGTTAAGGTCGCCTTCAAAGTCAATGGAACTGCCAAGAACCTTCAAATCCTTTCCACCGAGAACCTCAGTTGCTTTATCATAATCCAACAGAAAAATCTGCGGAATTTCAATGTCAACGACTTTATTTAATAAGGTAGCAAGTGCGGTTGCTGCATTACCGGAACCGATGTTTCCAATCTCCGTTAACACATCCAAATGCATTTCATTTAACTGTTCTAAAGATGTGAATGCCATAATTTCCCTCCTACTATGCTGTATTTAAAATAAGTATATCATAAGTCCTAGTAAAAGAAAATGAGATATTTTTAATTTTGCTGAAAATCTACACAACATTCAGAAAATCTAAAAACATATGCACTGCGCGTAATCTGTGCTATAATGGAACGAGTTATGGGCAAAAGTCCACAAAGGAGATAGTAAACATGAGTAAAGAACTTGAGAAAACTTATGATCCAAAAGATATTGAGGATCGTCTTTACAAAAAATGGGAAGACAATAAATATTTTCATGCGGAAGTAGACCGCTCTAAAAAGCCATTTACCATTGTGATGCCACCGCCAAATATTACGGGACAGCTTCATATGGGACATGCGCTTGATAACACACTTCAGGATATTTTAATTCGTTATAAGAGAATGCAAGGCTACAATGCACTGTGGCAGCCTGGATGTGACCACGCTTCGATTGCAACAGAAGTTAAGATTATTGATAAATTAAAAGAAGAAGGACTTACCAAAGAAGACCTTGGAAGAGAAAAATTTTTGGAAAGAGCCTGGGACTGGAAAGAAGAGTACGGCGGACGAATTGTAAGTCAGCTTAAGAAGATTGGTTCTTCGGCAGACTGGGACCGCGAGCGTTTCACGATGGACGAGGGCTGCTCAAAGGCCGTAGAAGAAGTCTTTGTAAAACTGTTTGACGAAGGCTATATCTACAAGGGAAACCGTATTATCAACTGGTGTCCTGTCTGCGAGACTTCCATTTCCGATGCCGAAGTTGAGCATGAACTTCAGCACGGCAAGTTCTGGCACATCAATTATCCGATTGCCGGAGAAGAAGGACGCTTTGTAGAGATTGCAACAACAAGACCGGAGACACTTCTTGGCGATACTGCTGTGGCAGTTAATCCGGAAGATGAAAGATACAAAGACATTATTGGCAAGAAACTGATTCTGCCGCTCGTTGGAAGAGAGATTCCGGTTGTGGCAGATGAGTATGTAGATAAAGAATTCGGAACCGGCTGTGTGAAGATTACACCGGCACATGATCCGAACGATTTTGAAGTGGGACAGCGTCATGACCTGCCGCTCATTAACGTCTTAAATGATGATGCAACCATTAATGAAAATGGTGGCAAGTACTGTGGCATGGATCGCTATGAAGCCAGAAAACAGATGGTAGAAGATCTGGAAAAAGAAGGTCTTCTTGTAAAGGTTGTAGACCACGACCATAATGTTGGTACACACGACAGATGTGGTACAACAATTGAGCCTATGGCTAAGCAGCAGTGGTTCGTAGCTATGGAAGAGCTGGCAAAACCAGCCATCAACGCAATCAAGACCGGAGAATTAAAGTTTGTTCCGGAACATTTTGATAAGACATATATCCACTGGCTGGATGGTATCCGCGACTGGTGTATCTCCCGTCAGCTTTGGTGGGGACATCGAATCCCGGCATACTACTGTCAGGACTGCGGTGAGATGATCGTAGCCAAGAAAGAGAATGCTCCATGTGAGTGTCCGAAGTGTAAGAGCAAGAAGATTGTACAAGACCCGGATACACTGGATACCTGGTTTTCGTCAGCGCTTTGGCCATTTTCCACATTGGGCTGGCCGGACAAGACAGAAGACCTTAATTACTTCTATCCGACCAACGTACTCGTAACCGGATATGACATCATCTTCTTCTGGGTAGTTCGAATGGTATTTTCCGGCTATGCACATACCGGCAAGTCACCATTTGACACGGTATTGATTCACGGACTGGTAAGAGACGACCAGGGCCGCAAGATGAGTAAATCACTTGGAAATGGAATTGACCCGCTTGAGGTAATTGATAAATACGGTGCAGATGCACTTCGTCTGACACTGGTAACAGGAAATGCACCTGGTAACGACATGAGATTTTACTGGGAGCGTGTTGAGACAAGCCGTAACTTTGCAAATAAAGTGTGGAATGCATCGCGTTTCATTATGATGAATCTGGGCGATGACGAAGTGACGGTTCCGGATCAGGCGGATCTTACTACGGCAGACAAATGGATCTTATCCGGCGTCAACTCTCTGGCAAAGGAAATGACAGAGAACATGGATCGTTTCGAACTTGGTATTGCGGTACAGAAGGTATATGACTTTATCTGGGACGAGTTCTGCGACTGGTATATCGAAATCGTAAAACCTCGTTTATATAGGAAGGAAGAAGATCCGGTACCTGCCAATGCAGCATTGTGGGTACTTAAGACCGTTCTTTCAAGAGCACTGAAACTGCTTCATCCGTTTATGCCATTTATTACAGAAGAAATCTACTGTACACTGCTTCCGGAAGAAGAAAGCATCATGATTAGTGAGTGGCCGACTTACAAGGAAGAATGGGCATATGAAAAAGAAGCTGCCACGATTGAGGAAATCAAGGAAATGGTTCGCTCCATTCGTGCGAGAAGAACGGATATGAACGTTCCGCAGAATAAGAAAGCCAAAGTCATTATTGTGGCAAATGATGAAGAAAAAGCGAAGACATTTGAAGCACTTAAGTCTTCTTACCAGGCACTTGCAAGCGCCAGTGAGATTGTGGTGCAGACCGATAAGAGCGGCATCGATGACAGTGCAGTATCGATTGTATGCTTAAACTGTGTCATCTATATTCCACTTGAAGAGCTCGTTGACTTTGAAAAGGAAAAGGAGCGTCTTGAAAAGGAAAAAGCACGTCTTACCAAAGAACTTGCGCGTTCTAAGGGAATGCTTTCGAATGAGAAGTTCCTTGCCAAAGCACCGGAAGCAAAAGTGCAGGAAGAAAAGGATAAGCTTGCGAAGTATGAGCAGCTTATGCAGCAGGTAGAAAGCCAGCTTGCACAGCTGTAAGAAAGAAATAGTCCTTGCAATTCGCACCCTGCTGTGCTAAAATGTAGGGCGTTATATGGTAAAAGCGAAGAAGGAGACTTGGTTGTTTAGAGGCCGACAGGAATACAGCGTCACCGACTGAGAGCGCTGTTTGGAAGAGAACAATTGCAGGAACACTCCGGAGCCGGCTGGTTGAAAGAAGAGTAGGTCAGCACGTTAGGCGCGTTAAGTCTTAAAGAGAGGAGATAGTAATATCTCTTAACGCGGGTGGTACCGCGGGAACAAACAAGTGATCCCGTCCCGGCAGATGATGAAGTCTGCCGGGACTTTTTTACTTATTAAAAGGAGTATGAATATGGATTTTTTAACAGGAGTTAACAAAAAAGACGTTTTAGAAATCACCGATTTGCTCGATGAGAAATTAATTGGAACGGAAGTTTCAGTAGAAGGCGCTGTACACAGCATTCGTGATATGGGCGAGGTTGCCTTTGTCATCCTTCGTAAGAGAGAAGGCCTTTTGCAGTGTGTATATGAAGAAGGAAAGTCAGGATTTAATCTGTCTGATATTCACAATGGTTCAACGGTTTCTTTAAAGGGAACACTTGCTTCAGAAGAGCGTGCGCCAAGAGGAATTGAGGTTCGTATCACTTCTCTTCAGGTATTATCTTCACCGGTTGAAGCAATGCCGCTTCCAATCGATAAGTGGAAGATGAAGACTTCTTTAGAGGCGAAGCTGAACTATCGTTCTATTTCCCTTCGTAATGTAAGAGAACGTGCGAAGTTTAGAATTCAGGAAGGTATCGTAAGAGCATTCCGCGATTTCCTTCATGAGCAGGGATTTACAGAGATTCACACACCAAAGATTGGTGCTAAGGGAGCAGAAGGTGGAGCGAATATCTTTAAGCTCGACTATTTCCACAGACCTGCCGTACTTGCGCAGTCACCACAGTTTTACAAGCAGATGATGGTTGGCGTATTTGACCGTGTCTTTGAAGTGGGACCTGTATTTCGTGCAGAAAAGCATAACACCAAGAGACATCTGAATGAATATACCGGACTTGATTTTGAGATGGGATTCATCGACGGATTCGAAGATGTTATGGCAATGGAGACCGGATTCTTACAGAAGATGACAGACATTCTGGCAAATGAATACGCGCAGGAAGTGAAGATGCTTGGAATTACACTTCCAAATACAGACAAGATTCCTTGCGTGCGTTTTGATGATGCGAAGAAAGTGGTTTCCGAAACCTACAACCGCGAAATTAGAAATCCATATGATTTAGAGCCGGAAGAAGAGCACTTAATCGGAAAATATTTTAAGGACAAATACGATGCTGATTTTGTATTTGTTACACATTATCCATCAAAGAAAAGACCATTTTATGCAATGGACGATCCGGCAGATTCTACCTATACATTAAGCTTTGATTTGCTATATAATGGAATGGAAGTAACAACAGGTGGTCAGCGTATTCATGACTATCAGATGCTGATGGACAAGATTGCAGACCGTGGTATGACCGACGAAGGAATGGACCAGTATCTGTCCACCTTCAAACATGGTATGCCACCTCACGGAGGACTTGGAATCGGACTTGAGCGTCTTACCATGCAGATGCTTGGCGAGGAGAATGTACGAGAAGTCAGCCTCTTCCCAAGAGATATGAGCCGATTAGAACCGTAAATGTTGAAACATGCATAGGAAGCAGGGGTGTTCTTATGAAGCGTAAACTTGCAATGATTGCATTGGCCGGATGTATGGCAGCAGTGCTTGGGGCATGCGGCAGCAATGGGGAAACAGAGGAATTATCGATTAAAACGGAAGACTATACGTCGCCGCTGGAAGATGTTGTAACAAGTGATACAACGACAGTAGCGGATGATACGACAGAGTCAGATGCGCTCTCTGAAGCAGAACCGGTCACAGAAGCTGAAGTGTCAGAAGATGAAGACACTACGGTGACAGAACCAGAGGTGCAAGAGGATACGCAAGAGTCTGAGGCTGCGGAGGATACAGCAGAGGACACAGCTACGGAGGAAGCTTCGTATAAGGTAAAGACGAAGACTTTATATGAAAGAACCGGAAGCAGCATCACGTATCCTGTAATCTCCGGCTGGGAGGACGAGTTTAGTCAGGACGAATGGAATATCCTCTTTAAGAAATTTGCAAAGCAGGAACAAAAGATTGCCAAACGCAATAAGAACAATGATGTGACCGTTACCTGGGAAGTCAAGACACAGACGGACGATCTTCTTTCGCTTGTTGTGGTTTATGAAGAAGACCTTGATGGAACAGCGCGGCCGTACACCTACTGCGATACCTATAATATTAATATGGAGACCGGCGAGAAGATGCGCCTGAAAGACATGGCGAAGGTTTCGGATGTGGCGACCACACTTCTCGACACGGAAGATTATACGATTTCAAATGAAGACCTGAAGATTAAGGATGTCTTTTCTTACGCTACTAAAGGCAGCGGGAAAATCAGCGAAAAGCAGCTGATTCATGATCTGAAGGGATTTGATAAATCAAAATCCAATCTGCTCAAAAAGGGTGGATATAAAGTCTATGGAAGTTCCTTTATGGATGACGGCAAAGTCGTGCTGGTCATGGATGTCAGTTATGCCATGGGCGAATATGTATGGATTACCATCGATTAGAAAGGAAATGTTATGGCAAATATTATTTCAGATGAAACTATGGAATATGTCGGCATCTTAGCAAAATTAGAGCTGACAGCCGAAGAACAACAGCAGGCCAAAAAAGATATGGAAAGCATGCTCGACTATATTGATAAGCTCAATGAGCTTGACACAACAGGCATTGAGCCAATGTCTCATGTGTTCCCGGTAAACAATGTCTTTCGTGAAGATGTTGTGGAAAATGAAGACGAACACGATAAGACCATGAAGAATGCGCCGGCAGTTAAAGAAGGCAGCTTCAAGGTACCTAGAACGGTTGAGTAATGGAGGAAAACAATGATTGAACTTACAGCGGTCCAGCTCGGTAAGAAGATTGGACAAAAAGAGATATCCGTAGCAGAAGCTGTAGAAGCCTCTTTTGCGCAGATTGAACGCGTGGAAAAGGACGTTAACAGTTTCGTTACTTTAGATAAAGCGGCAGCGCTGAAAAGCGCAGCCGAAGTACAAAAGAAGATTGATGCAGGGGAACTGACAGGTCCACTTGCCGGTGTGCCGGTTGCCATCAAGGACAACATGTGTACAGAAGGCATGCTCACAACCTGTTCTTCTAAGATCTTAAGCAATTTCCATCCGACATTTTCATCGGAGGCAGTACTGAATCTTCAGCGCGAAGGCGCTGTGATTCTGGGTAAGACGAACATGGACGAGTTCGCAATGGGAAGTACTACTGAGACTTCTTATTATGGCCCAACCAAGAACCCGTGGAACTTAAATCATGTACCGGGTGGTTCTTCCGGTGGCTCGTGCTCATCCGTTGCAGCCGGAGAGACCTTCTATGCACTGGGTTCTGATACCGGCGGATCAATCCGTCAGCCAAGTTCCTTTTGCGGTGTAGTCGGCATCAAGCCAACTTACGGAACCGTCTCTCGTTACGGACTTGTGGCATATGGTTCATCTCTCGATCAGATTGGACCTGTTGCAAAGGACGTGACAGATTGTGCAACAATTCTTGAAGCGATTGCTTCATATGACAGAAAAGATTCAACATCCATCAAGCGTGATGATACAAACTTTACAGAAGCTTTAAAGGCAGACGTTAAGGGAATGAAGATCGGTATCCCGAGAGATTACTTTGGGGAAGGCTTAGATCCGCAGGTGAAGGCAGCAGTATTAAAGGCTGCAGATGAGCTCAAAGCACAGGGCGCTGAGGTGGAAGAATTCGACTTAAGCCTGGTAGAATACGCAATTCCTGCTTACTATGTTATTGCAGCAGCAGAAGCAAGTTCTAACTTAGAGCGATTCGATGGTGTAAAATACGGTTATCGTGCTGAGGATTACGATGGCCTTCACAATATGTATAAGAAGACACGAAGCGAAGGATTTGGCGCAGAAGTTAAGCGTCGTATCATGCTCGGTTCTTTCGTATTAAGTTCCGGTTACTATGATGCTTACTATCTGAAAGCGCTTCGCGTTAAGGCTCTGATTAAAGAAGCTTTTGACCGTGCGTTTGAAAAGTATGATGTCATCTTAGGACCGGCTGCACCTACAACAGCTCCGGAACTTGGTAAATCCTTAGTAGATCCGATTAAGATGTACTTAGGTGACATTTACACGATTTCCGTAAACCTTGCAGGTCTTCCGGGAATCAGCGTGCCTTGCGGCGTGGATGATAAGGGACTTCCGATTGGCGTTCAGCTGATTGGTAACCGCTTCGAAGAAAAGAAGATTATCCAGACAGCATTTACTTATGAACAGACTCAGACGTTGGCATACAGCCCACTTCTGAAAGCGTAGAAAAGGAGGCACGTAAGCAATGAGTAAACAATACGAAACCGTCATTGGTCTCGAAGTCCATGTGGAACTTGCGACCAAGACTAAGATTTTCTGTGCCTGCACAACAGCGTTCGGAGGCGCACCTAATACACATACCTGCCCGGTCTGCACCGGTATGCCGGGATCTCTTCCGGTTCTGAATAAGAAAGTGGTAGAGTATGCGATGGCGGTAGGTCTTGCAACAAACTGTGAGATTACCCGCATGAATAAATTTGACAGAAAGAACTATTTTTATCCTGATAATCCACAAAACTATCAGATTTCTCAGCTGTATCTGCCAATCTGCAGAAACGGTCATGTTGATATCGAGACTCCTGCCGGAACAAAAGCCGTTGGTATCCACGAGATTCATATGGAGGAAGATGCCGGTAAGCTCATTCATGATGAGTGGGAAGATGTATCCTTAGTTGACTACAACCGTTCCGGCGTACCACTGATTGAGATTGTATCTGAGCCGGACATGAGAAGCGCAGACGAAGTCATTGCATATCTTGAAAAGCTTCGCCTGATTATCCAGTATCTTGGCGCATCTGACTGCAAATTGCAGGAAGGTTCCATGCGTGCCGATGTCAACTTATCAGTAAGAGAAGTTGGGGCTGCTGAATTCGGAACCAGAACCGAGATGAAGAACTTAAACTCTTTCAAGGCTATTGCAAGAGCAATCGAGGGTGAGCGTGCCCGTCAGATTGAGCTGATTGAGGAAGGAAAAGAAGTTATTCAGGAGACACGTCGCTGGGATGACAACAAGGAATATTCTTACGCGATGCGTTCGAAAGAGGATGCACAGGATTATCGTTACTTCCCGGATCCTGACCTGGTACCGGTTATGATCAGTCAGGAATGGATTGACGAGATTAAGGCAAAACAGCCGGAACTTCGTAGCGAAAAGCTTGCACGTTACAAAGAACAGTATAAGATTCCGGACTATGATGCACAAATCATCACCGAATCTAAGCATATGGCAGACATCTTTGAAGCTACATGCGAACTTGGAGCTGCTCCTAAAAAGGTATCGAACTGGCTGATGGTTGAGACGATGCGTCTGTTAAAAGAACATGAGATGGAAGCAGATGATATCAAGTTCTCACCTAAGAATCTTGCAGCCCTGATTAAACTTACAGAAGACGGAACCGTGAATTCTTCTGTTGCAAAGGAAGTCTTTGAGAAGATCTTTGCAGAAGATATCGATCCGGATAAATATGTTGAGGAACATGGTCTTAAGACGGTCAACGACGAAGGGGCTCTTCGCGAGACTATCGAGAAAGTCATTGCGGACAATCCTCAGTCTGTGGAAGATTATAGAAATGGTAAGGAAAAAGCAATTGGTTTCTTAGTTGGACAGACTATGAAAGCCATGAAGGGAAAAGCAAATCCTGGCAAAGTAAACCAGATTTTAAAAGAACTTTTATAAGAAACCTGAAAACCGTCTGTCATAAGGAGAGTTATACATGAGTAAAAATGATGATTATATGGAAGTCGATCCAAATGAGGAAACCAATGCGATTGATGAGAATGTGACAACGGATTTTACGTATGTTACGGAAAATGCACCTACGGACGATACATTTGACGATGAATACGAAGATGTGTGCGTAATCTGTCACAGACCTGAGAGCAAGGCCGGTAAGATGATTCATATTGCGCCGGAGATCTGCATATGCAATGACTGCATGCAAAAGACATTTGACGGTCTTGGCGGTGCGAATCCGGAAAAGGATAACTCCAACAGTCTTGGCAGTATCTTTGGCCCAAATTCGGGTGGACATTTTCCGAATATCAGCATGGTGAATCTTGCGGACCTTCAGGATGTATTTCCGCAGCGCCAGAAGCTGAAGAAAAAATCAAAGGACAAAAAGTCAGAACCGCTCATCGACTTAAAGGATATTCCGGCTCCGCACAAGATTAAGGCACAGCTTGATGATTACGTGGTTGGTCAGGATTATGCGAAAAAGGTGATGTCGGTCGCAGTTTACAATCACTATAAGCGTGTGGCAACCGATACGATGGATGACATTGAAATTGAAAAGTCCAACATGCTGATGATTGGACCGACCGGTTCCGGTAAAACCTACCTGGTTAAAACGCTTGCGCGCCTTTTGGATGTGCCTCTTGCCATCACTGATGCGACTTCTCTTACAGAAGCCGGCTACATCGGTGATGACATCGAAAGCGTGGTATCCAAATTGCTGGCGGCAGCGGATAACGATGTAGAAAAGGCAGAGCACGGTATCATCTTTATCGATGAGATTGACAAGATTGCCAAGAAAAAGAACACGAATCAAAGAGATGTCAGCGGCGAATCTGTGCAGCAGGGTATGCTGAAACTGCTCGAGGGTTCTGAGGTAGAAGTGCCGGTTGGTGCAACCAGCAAGAACGCGATGGTACCGATGACAACCATTGATACGAAGAATATTTTATTTATCTGTGGTGGTGCGTTCCCGGATCTTGAAGACATCATCAAGGAACGACTTAACAAACAGTCCTCCATGGGATTTAAGGCAGATCTTAAGGACAAGTATGACAAGGAAGAGAACCTTTTGCAGCAGGTAACGGTTGAGGATGTGAAGAACTTTGGTATGATTCCGGAGTTTATCGGTCGTCTTCCGATTATCTTCTCCTTAGAAGCTCTTACTGAAGATATGCTTGTCAAGATCTTAAAAGAGCCTAAGAATGCGATTATCAAGCAGTATCAAAAGCTGTTACAGCTTGATGAAGTTGATCTTGTATTTGAAGATGAAGCACTTCATGCCATAGCCAAAAAGGCAAAGGAAAAGGAGGTAGGCGCGCGTGCGCTTCGTTCCATCATAGAGGAATTCATGCTGGATATTATGTATGAGATTCCAAAGGATGATAATATAGGACGCGTGACAATAACCAGAGATTATATCGAAAAGAAAGGTGGCCCGAAGATTGAGATGCGGGTAGCCGGACTAATAGAATAAAGTTTGCACTTTAAAAGACTGCGGCGCTATAGCGCGGCAGTCTTTTTTTGCGTCTGTTTTGGCAGAAGCGTCCCCCAGGCATAGAGGAAACATATAAATAGCCGGAATCCCCTCCGGCAGCCAATGTTGTTAGGTTGGGAAACAACCAGCGTTCGACTGGCGGATACATTTCGACAAGCACATCGAGAGCCGCCAAAATTTTTCGAGTATCAAATGCACGCCAAACCGAACCGGGGCTGCCTTGGAGGTCAAAAAGAAATGGGTCGTCTGCGTAAGCAGACAGGGCATGGAAAAAGCGAAGAACGCGAGCTTGCTTGCAGTTTCTTCGCTTTTTTTATGTCTGGTGTTGTGTTGCAAACACAACGAGCCATTTCTTGTAAACATAATTAACCATCCTAGCAGAACACGGGCGGTGGCGGGCAAATCAAAAGATACGCAGAAAAAATTTGAACAGCGGCGGGTCGGTGCGGGGAGAAATCGTATCCGCAGGAGAACGCGCCCCAACTAGCTAAAATAACAACACGCTGCCGGCGACCATAACCACAATCCCGCACAACACACTGATCGAATTCGCACAACTAGCCTTCGCACCGCTACCACCGCATCGAACCGTGAATACCGAACACATGGCACCAATCGGTGAGAACGAAAGCAGAACAAGAATCTTGCGATACTCAAGATCAAAAGGCAGGGCAAAATACATAAACAAAGCCAGAAGAACAGAGAATCCAAGATGCGCAAGAACAAGCTTAACGATATCTGATAAGAAATCTTTGTTCGCATGAAATTCGAATAAGATCCCAACCATCAGCATTGCAATAAAAGCATTTGCATTGGCAATAGGAGAAAGGAAATCCCCAACCTGAGAAGGAATCTTAATATTTAAAAGCATCAAAACCATCATGGTCAGATAGACGTCTAAGCAAAAAGAAGAGAACATCCTCTGGCATAACAAAACAATCGGATTGATTCTTTTTTTTGCACCGCCCGGATAGATATCAAGCATGGTGGTCGTCATCGCGTAATTACCGGCAACCATATTGATGGCATTGCCGATGTCAAACATGCAGCAAAGGACTGTGGCAGCAGGGCCAAATAAAGTCTGCAATACAGGAAGACCAAAGCAGCCGATGTTACGACCGTCAAGATTAAGCATGTAGTAAGCTCTCACTTCTTTTGGGAGCTTTTTTGTTGCCCAAAAAGCAATAATCAATGGAATAATACCGGCGAACAGTCCAATCGGAATCAGTAAGAATAAAGAAGTATCGCGCTCGAAGTTGGAAAATCCGACGACGATAGAAGCCGGTAAGGTGAAATTCATCATAATCTTGGCAAGCAGATTGGAATTTTCTGCTTTGAAAAAGCCGACCTTCTTAAGAACAGCGCCGGCGATAATTAATAACACATATAGAATTGGTTTTGATAAGTCCATAATATAGTTCCTCTTTTCAACTAGGACATTCTAGCAAATGGATATGGGAAAGTCAAACTCGAACATTTCCGCGCAGAATGTAAAATAAAATTGACGATTCCCTATAAGACATGGTATTATATAGGTGGAATATTAGTGAATTTAAAGGTAAATTATTGTTTTGTTTCATGGAAAGTAGAGGACGATTTTATGAAGAAAACATACGTGACTCCTAAGATGGAGATTGAGTTATTTATGCCGAATCAGGCAGTGTCAACATGTACGGTTAATTCTAGTACATCATGGGCTTTCGATTGTATGAAAGGACCGAATGTAGATTATGCAAGTAACATAGTTGCTTCGTCACTTTCAAATGATTGTGGAACCAACGTAGGTTATGCAGCAGGTAAATTAACTGCGAAGTACAGAAGTGGAAGTTCACATTCGAATCACAATTCAAGTATTGCAAGCTGGACATCAGAGACAACCGGTAGTGGATGGAATAAAAAGAAATATTTAGTGGTTACTTATTCATCCGGTGATGGACTGTTATATGCAGAGGCAGATAACAATGGACATAATACCTGTGCAGGTAATTGGACAAGTAAGGATAACTACATTGTGAATGAAGGCGCAAGCCATATGCATGCAATGGTTGCACCGGTACTAAACTCAACAAGTGTTAATGCAAGTTGGTAAGAATACAATTTTATTAAGAATCAGTGAAAGGAGGTCGGCATGTTCGATCTCCTTTTTTACTATTAAAATTAAGATGGAGGAGCAAGATGGATGCACTAAGTATGTTTGGGGGAGTTGCTGAGCGTATTACTGATAAGGCGCTGAAGAAAAGGCTGCCGATTTCGACAACATTTGAACTTCTTGCGACCTGTAATATGCGCTGTAAGATGTGTTATATTGTGCATCAAAAGGTGAAGGAAGGCGAGATTAAAAGCGTAGAATTTTGGGATACGCTGTGCGATGAAATGATAGAGGAAGGGCTTTTATTCTTGCTGGTAACGGGAGGAGAGCCACTTACCTATCCCGGATTTCGTGAGTTAATGGAAAGGCTTTCAAAAAAGCCGATTCATATAGCGCTTAATACAAATGCGACTTTGATTGACGATGAGATGGCAGATTTTATTGCGAAGATCTATCCGTATCAGGTCAATATCAGTATTTATGGGGCAAGCGATAAAACCTACGAGAATCTGTGTGGATTGCCGGGAGGATTCACACTTGTAAAAAACGCGGTTAACAGGCTGCTTGACAGAGGACTTAAGATAGAACTTCACACGACGCTGGTGCCGGACAATGTGCACGAAAAAGAAGCAATAGCCAGGATGGCACAGGAGTGGAAGGTGCCACTTAAGATGACGCATTATATGTTTCCGCCTTATCGAAAGAACTCACGCACCGGAGGAGGGGCATATCGGTTGTCACCAAAAGAAGCGGCTAAGGTGGCTTACTGGAATGTGTGCAGACAATTGCCGAAGCTGGAAGATAGAAAGATGTCGTTTGAACTAATCTGCAAGACATTTGAAGATCCAACAATCTATGGAGCCTACGGTCAGACAGGTGTCTTGTGCCGCGGGGGCTTGTCGAGCAGCTGGGTCGATTATCAGGGAAGAATATCGGGATGTGGCATTCATAATTATGAACAGATAGATCTAAATATGGTATCATTTAAACAGGCATGGAAGCAGATTGTGGCATCGACAGAGCAGATTGTCGTTGCAGAAACATGTCAGACCTGTGCATATCGATGTATTTGTTCGATCTGCGTGGCAGCAGCGTATTGCGAGACCGGGGATGTTGCAGGCGTGCCAGAGTATTTGTGCGAGATGACAAAGGAGTATGCGAAGTTAATTCAAAAAGCGTATGAGGAGTTATAGAGAGTATGGATTATGAAACATATTATGAGATTGCAGGTGTTGTGATTAAGGTAGTGAGTCCATTTCCGTTTTATGCGGAAAATGGAGAGGATTTTCGCTGCGAGAACAAAGACGCTGATTTTACTTTCTATTTTAAACACACCAATGATATTGAGCAGTATCTGGAAGGAAAAAAGCTAATAGGAAAATGTCTCTGGGCGGATGAATACGTAGGAGAAGACGGACATTTCTGCCGTGCATTTTTGTGGGAGGACAAGTACTACACAGAGGTGACGATACACAGTGCTACAGAAGGCGTCTGCTATTACAGCAGTAGCGAGATTTTAGCAGAGCGCGCTGAGGCCGGATTTGAGCTGCTGATGTATCTGTGTCTGGAACTGATTTTGCTGAAGTTTGATGCGATCGTGTTGCATTCAAGTCACCTAAAAGTCGGGGAACATGGAATTGTATTTTCGGGACCATCCGGAGCAGGAAAGAGTACACAGGCAGAACTGTGGGAAGAACATGTCGGAGCTAAGGTGCTTAACGGAGATCGGTCAGTGCTTCGAAAGATTGACGGCACATGGTATGTGTGCGGATGTCCGATGAGCGGGACGAGTGGCATTCATCTGCAGGGACGAGAACCGCTGCATGATGTTGTGATGCTTCGCCATTGCGATGAGAATCATATAGAGAGAATACGGGGAGTGCAGGCATTTCGGGAAGTGATGCCGCAGATTACAACACCTTTATATAATAAGGAGTATACAAAACGAGTTATGGATTTGATAGAAGATTTGTTAAACAGCGTGCCGGTGCATTTGTACACCTGCAGGAAGGACAAGTCTGCGGTGGTTATGCTTAAGGAGGCATTGCAGATCTAGGAGGACATAACTTGAATAAAAAAAAGACTGTTTGTCTGTTAATCGAGATTGTGGCGGCGATCCTGGTGGTGCTGGTATTCTCTACCAGAACAAGTCCGTTGTATTCTCTTTTGATGGGAAATTATACAGGAAATAATGCATCTGCTGCGATGATGATAGGAAAGGCCTGGGTAGAAAATGGCTCGGTACCGTATCGTGATTTGTTTATGACGGGTGGTCCGCTATATTTTATAATTCAGGCATTTGGGTGGCTGATCGGACAGCGCATTGGGATTTTTGCTCTTGAAGCGATATCATTTGCAATATATGTGCTGTTTACAAGAAGGGCAATCGCAAGACTGACGAGCGAGAAAAAGTCATATCTGTATACGCTTTTGTCATTGATTCCATATGTGGCAGCAGTAAGCGGCGGAAACAGTGCGAATCAGTATTTGCTACCGATGGCGGCGGTACTGCTATGGATGATTGTGAAAAGCCGTAAGATAAGAAGCGTAAATACGCGTATGTTACTGATTGGCGGTATAATCTGCGGAGCAGCATTTATGACAAATGTAACCGGGGCCATGGTAATCTATATGCTTACGATAACGCTTGGAATCTGCGCGGGAACATTTGCCAAAAAGAAATTGCCTGAGATTATGATGCTGATTTTGGGAATTATAATTCCGATTATTGTAATCCTGGTAGTATTTGGTGCGCAAGGAGCACTGCCGGATCTTGTGCAGGGAGCCTTTCTGATACCGGTGAAGATGCTGGGCGCCGAGATGGGCGTATCGGTGATGCTTCATAAGCTGGTAAAGTGTGCATTGTTCTTACCGCTTTTTGCCGGTGGAATCTTGCTGATCAAAAAAAGGAAAAAGGCAGGATATGCCATTGTAGTGGCAACGATTGTGATAGGACTCACACAACTTCTTTTAGGGCTTGACTGGGTGCAATATCTTAGCGGAATCATAGCGGCGCCGCTTGCACTTGCAATCTTCGACAAGCATCTGATGATGGGGACAAAAAGAAGAATCAGTATGGTTGTAAGCGTTTTGATATATATTGCTATCAGTATATTGCCGGTGAAAGATTATGTGCAGACGATGGCGGAAGGGATTCCGGAGGCACATGACGATTTTTACACGGACCTTCAGGAGTTTATCAGTAACAATGATGACCCACAATATGGTATGATAGATACAGATTTATCGTTCTTTTTGAAGATTGATTATATACCAAAACAAAAGTATTTTACCGATCAGACAGAGCTTTCAAAGTATCTTGATGAAGTGGAAGAGGAAGTTGAACGATATAAAAATCATGAAGAAGAAGTCACAATATTATTAATTACAGAGCGGGGATTTAAGGGGCAGGAGCTGAAAAATTATACATTGGCAGAAGTTTATCTAAAGCTAGGCGGAAGTATATTTATCTACGTTTATTAAGGAGAGCTTAAGATGAAGACAAATTCGGATTTTATGAAACGCGAATTGGCCGGGGAGTATATTTTAGTTCCGACAGGTGAGATGGCTGCGCAAGTCAGCGGCATGATTACCATGACGGAGACAGCTGCATTTATCTGGGATCAGTACGATCAGTGCGAGAATCTCGATGAGATTGTCAAAAAGCTGATGGAAGAATTTGACGTTGATGAGGAGACAGCGAGGGAAGATGTCTATGGATATTCGAAAGAGCTCTTCAAGCATCAGATGATTTTGGAGGTTCCGGAATTAGAGGAAGATTAAGGGATTGATTTATGGAAAATGACAACAAACAAAGCAATGAATTTCGTGGGCTGAACAGACTGCTCAAGTCGCAGGCAGTCAAGTTTTTATTTGACAGGTTTGGCGATGGCACTTATACGGAATTTGTGGACGATTGGAAATGGATATTTTCTTACAGCAAGAGATATAAATGGATTATTTTATTTTATACGATTCTTGGTCTGTCCGGTTCTACACTTTCGCTTGTTGCTGCGGTCATTGGACAGAAACTGATTGATATCATAACGGGATATCAATACACGAAGCTGTGGCTGCTGATTCTTGCGATGGTGGCCAGTACGCTGTTTAGTATGATCAGCGACAGTATATTGGGGCGCCTGAATCTGAAAATCAGTATCTATGTCAATAACGATATTCAGGCAGAAATCTTTAATAAAATTATTGATTCGGACTGGCAGAAACTGACCGAATATCCAAACGGTGATTTGCTGAATCGATTTAATTCGGATGTCGGAACCATATCCGGGAATGCCGTATCCTGGGTGCCTAATGTCATCATCGCACTGTATACATTTGTGGCAACCTTCGTGGTACTGCTTTCTTATGATCCTGTTATGGCAATCTTCGCATTTGCCACATCGCCGGTACTGCTTTTAGTGAGCCGACGCGTGATGCGAAAGTCAAGAGAATACCAAAAGCGGGTAATGGAGATGAACTCCGGAATGATGAGTTTTGAAACTGAGACATTTTACAACTTTGATTCCATTAAAAGTTTTGGTGTAACAGGACATTATGAAAATCAGCTTCGAGGCTGGCAACAAAAATACAAGGATTATAACCTTGAGTACAATCTCTATACCATCAAGTTGAATCTGGGACTGTCCTCACTTTCGACGGGCGTTAGTATGATTGCCTTTTTATACTGCCTGTTTCGCATGTGGGACAAGCTTATCACTTATGGTGAGATGTCCGTTATCTTATCGCAAAGCGGTAAGCTGGCAAGTTCCTTTAGTTCTATCATCGGAATCTTCCCAAGCATGATATCAAGCGCTGTATCAGCGCATCGTATTCGAGAGATTGTCGATCTTCCGAAGGAAGTGCACGATCCGGAATCGGTTCAGAAACTGCGTCCGCTTGCAGAGCAGGGATTCACGGTTCGCATGAAGACCGTTGATTTTTCTTATGTGGAAGACAATAAGATTATTGCGGGGCTGGATTTCGTGGCACAGCCAAATGAAATCGTCGCACTGATTGGTCCAAGTGGTCAGGGTAAGACAACCATGCTTCGTCTGATTCTCGGACTGATTCATCCGCAGGAAGGTGAGGCACTTATTGAAGCTGCAGATGGCAGTTGCTTTTCGATGAACGCCGATCTTCGAGAATTCTTCTCTTACGTGCCGCAGGGCAATACGATGATTGCCGGTACGGTAGCAGAGAATATGCGCGTGGTGAAAAATGATGCGACGGATGAAGAGATTGAAGAGGCGCTTAAGATTTCTTGTGCATGGGATTATGTCGCAACTCTTCCGGAGGGCATCAACGGGCACCTTGGCGAGCGTGGCCGTGGCTTGTCAGAAGGCCAGGTGCAGCGAATTGCCATTGCAAGAGCGGTTCTTCGAGATGCGCCAATCCTGCTTCTTGATGAAGCGACAAGTGCGCTCGATGAAGAGACGGAGGCACAGGTGCTGACCAACATTATTAAACAGCGACCGAATAAGACCTGCATCGTATCGACGCACAGACCAAGCGTGCTTGCGATGTGTCAGAGAATCTATCGTATTAATGAATCAGTACTCGAAGAAGTACCTTATGAGAGCGTATAAGTAAAGTCCCCTGTCCGGGTACCCGGTCAGGAGACTTTTTTCATTTACTTAAATACATCGATATCAAAAGACGGGTTAATCGTTGCATATCCAAGGGAGAGTAGGAGTTTTACAATGGATTCGGACGACTCCTTACAGCCGTGGTTTAACCACTGGTAGATGATGCGGAATTCTCCCGCAAGCAAGTATTCTCTTAGATAAAAGTCCATGGTTTTGGAATATTTGCTTAAAGATTCGTCAATTGTGCTTTGAATGGAGGTGCGAGACATCAGTTTCGTTGGAAATTCAGGATCAACATCTGAAGTCATAAGAAGCTGACAGATTTCGAGATTATCCTTTAGATAATCAAGCAGGTTAATCAGCGGCGCTGTTTTGTCTGCCGGGTCAGGATCTTTATCAATACTTGCAAGTGTTTCATCAATGCGAAGGAGCAGATCGTCTTCGATAGCATGGAACAAATCGTACTGTGAACCATAATATTTATAAAAGGTTGAACGGTTGATATCTGCACGCTCACACAAAGCCCGAATGGAAATCTTTTGTAGTGGTGTGGTTCGCATAAGCTCTAAAAGGCTTTCTTTTAACATCTCTTTTGTCATCTTCGCCCGTCGATTATTCTTTACGTTCATCTCTTTATAGTCCCCTTAATGTAATATTTAGAAATTAATTGCGACATATCGTGTAAATGTGTTGTGATAATAGCCATTTTCAAAAAACAGTTGGTTGAAAATGCAACACATGTCCATTATATTAACACATGTATACTTTTTCAAGTCTTTTTGAGAAAAGAGATGAACGACGAAAACGAGGCGAGGTGGAGAGATACATGAAAAAGTTATCCGAATTTTTAGTGAAGAGAAATCGAATCATCCTGGGCGTATTTTTGTTGCTCGCGGTGATTTGCGCATTACTGGTTCCGAAGGTCAATGTCATCTACGACATGACCAAGTATCTGCCGGAGAATTCTGCGATGAAGCAGGGGCTTGACACATTAGAGGAACAATTCCCGGATGTGTCGATGACAGATTCGACGATTCGACTGATGTTTACCGGTCTTACGCAGGATGAAAAAGAATCTATGCAAGAGGAACTGGAAAGCATCGAATATGTGGATGAGGTTGCGTATGATATTGATGATGAAGACTACAATAACGGTGCCTATACATTGTATGAACTTGCGATTCCGTATGAAGACGGGAGTGATGAACTGGCATCGGTCACCAACGAGGTGAAAACAAGATATGTAGAATCTGAAGATTATACAGCGCAGTTTGATTCAACCGCAATGGAGATTCCAATCGGCTCGATGCTGGTTGCGGTACTGGTCATGATTGCAATCTTGTTTGTGATGTGCCAGTCCTGGGTGGAACCGATTCTATTTATCATTACCATCGGTGTCGCTGTTATGCTGAACATGGGAACCAACGCATTCTTACCGGGCGTATCCAATACGACGCATTCGATTGCGGCGGTTCTGCAGCTGGTATTGTCGATGGATTATTCCATTATCCTGATGAACCGTTATCGGCAGGAGCTTAACTTAACGCCAAATAAGAAAGACGCAATGCGAAAGGCAATACAAAATGGATTTTCTTCCATTACAAGTAGTGCGGTTACGACTATTGTAGGTATGCTGGTGCTTGTCTTTATGAGCTTTAAGATTGGACAGGACATGGGAATTGTTCTGGCGAAGGGTGTATTCATCAGTATGGTCTGCATCTTTACGGTGCTTCCGGGACTGATCTTAATGTTCCACAACCTGATCTTTAAGACCGGAAAGAAAGTGCCGGAGCCGCCGATGAAGCCATTTGCCAAATTCAGCTTTAACGCCAGGCACGTAGTGCTGGTTGCATTTGCCGTATTGTTCGTACTGGCATTTATGCTGAAAGGAAACACCGGCATCACCTTCTTAAATGAGTCTCCGTCGGAGATTGACGAAATCTTCCCGGATACGAATGACGTCGTGATGATCTATAAAAATGATCAGGACGAGAAGGCGACGAATATGCTGACAGCACTTGAAGATGATGAAAATGTAGACAGTGTGCAGTCGTATTCGATTTCAATCGGCAAACAATATACGGCAGCAGAGCTTGCCGACGAGCTGGCGGACATGGACGATGTGGATATGGGAACCGAGCTCGACGAAGACACCATGAAGATGATGTATTACTATCATTTTACAGGTGGCGAAACCGGGAATATTCCGGCGGCGAATCTGATGAATTTTATCGTGGATGACGTGATGACTAATGATACATTTGCAGATGATATGGATGATTCTGTGAAGGACAACGAAGACCAGATTCGTAAGTTCGCGAATAAGGAAGCACTCTTAGAGGAGAAAACCGCTTCTGAGATGGCAGACTTTTTCGAAATGGACAAAGAACAGGCCGAGCAGCTCTATCTGTTTTATTATATTGAACATGACGGTATTAACACCGGTAAGCTGTCGATTCGTGACTTTGTTGACTTTATTGTAAATGATGTTGCAAAAGACCCGGATTACAGCAGTGAGTTTTCTGCTGAGAACATTAAGCAGATGAAACAGCTTCTTACCTATACCGACAAGGCGAAGGTGACGAAGAAGCGTACCTACTCCGATCTTGCAGATATGCTTGAGATGGATAAGTCGCAGGCGAAGCTGTTATATGTCAGCTATTTTGCATCGCAGGATACGTCCCTTAGCAAGATGACGTTCCACGAGCTGGTACAATTTTTTAATACGGATGTGGTCAATGACGATACGCTCTCCTCGAACATGGACTCTTCTGCAAAGAAGCAGCTGGCTTCCTTAAAGCACTATGCGAATAAGAGCGCTATCACCAAGAAAAAGAGCGCAGCGAAACTGGCAAAGGCATTTTCCATGGACGAAGAGACCGTTACCCAGTTGTTCATGCTGAAAGTCATGTCTTCTGCAACCACGCAGATGACGCAGCAGGAGATGTACATGAAAGCTGCAAAGATGACGATGAGTGAGTATGAGTTCGTTAATTTCATTTTGACGGATGTGGCGTCAAATGAAAACTACGCTGCAATGTTTGATGCAAGCACGCTCAAATCATTAGGCCAGCTTCAGTCAATGATGAACCTTACCGTATCCGGCACTAAGCTTAGCTACAAGGATGCGGCTAAAGTGATGAGCATGGATGCTTCCGACATGAAGATGATGTACGCTTATCATGACATGGATTCCAAGAAAAATTCATGGAAATTATCGATGCAGCAGGTGGTCAATTACATCTTAAATCACCAGTCTGATTTTAGCGGTTCCATGAGCAAATCAGAGCTTAGCCAGATGAGGACTCTTAAGAAGATTATGGATGCTTCCGTGGATGGGAAAACATTTACGGCTTCTGAAATGAGTGATATGATAGGAGTAGGAAATGATGAGGCCAAGATGCTTTATACCTTGTACTTATATGAGAATGATAAAGCAGACAGTTGGACGCTTTCTCCTTACGGATTTATCACATTTTTAAATGATGAAGTGTTGACCAACGAAGACTACGCTGATGAAATCGACAAGGATGATGCCGAAGATCTTGAAAGCGGAGCCAAGATGGTTAAAGCCGTTGTATCCGGCAAGTCTTATTCATGCAAAGAAATGGCCAAGCTGATGAGCGGCATGAGCGACGACATGGATGAAGAACAGCTCGAACTTCTCTACATGTATTACTTTAGTAAGGAAGCTTACGATGATTCGTGGACAATGTCCTTTGAAGATTTCATCAATTGCATGAGTGACGAAGTAATGGAAGATGCACGGTTTGATGATGTGATTGACTCGTCTAATAAGGAAGACCTTGATGATGCGAAGGAGACTATTGAAGATGCAGTTGAGTCGCTGGTTGGAAATGATTACAATCTGGCGATGATCTCAACAACGCTCGATGCGGAATCAGAGGAGACATTTGCCTTTTTAGACAAGCTTCATGATTCATTTGATGAGGAGCTGGGTGAAGATTCTTACTATCTGGTTGGTAATACCGAGATGGCGTACGAGATGAACCAGACCTTTGCAGCCGAGATGAACAAGATTACGCTTCTTACGGCAATTGCAATCTTCGTGGTGGTTCTGATTACATTTAGAAATGCCGCAGTTCCGGTAATCTTAGTATTGCTGATTCAGACAGCAGTTTACGTAATGCAGTCAAGTATGGGGCTTCGCGATATGAACATTAACTATCTGGCGCTTTTGATTGTACAAAGTATCCTGATGGGTGCGACGATTGACTACGGTATCTTATTTACGAATTACTACCGTGAAAATCGTAGAACGAAATCCATTAAGCAGTCGCTGTTTGGAGCTTACTCGGGCGCTATCCATACGATTATGACTTCCGGCCTTATCATGATTTTGGTTACATTTATTATGAGTTTTGCGTTCAGCGATCCGACAATCGGTCAGATCTGTCAGACGATATCGCTTGGAACGTTAACTGCCGTAATTCTGATCTTGTTTATTCTTCCGGGAACGCTGGCTGTCTTCGACAAGCTGGTGTGCGGTAAGAATCGGGCATCGAAGACGGAATAAGACAAACTGTCATGACTAGAAAGGGAGGAGAAGACTATGGCAAAGAATAAAGTTATCTGCATTGGACGTCAGTATGGTAGTGATGGTAGAGCAATCGGACAGGCGGTTGCTAAAAAACTGGGGATTCCCTACTACGACAAGGAACTGATGGAAGAGGCTATTAAAGACACTGATCTGCCAAAGGATGCACTGAGAAAGGTGGACGAGAAGATTCCGAGTTCTCTGTTCTTCGAGGTGTTCTACGAGGGAAAGGAAAAGAAGTATTATGGCATGAACGCCAGTGAGATTGTTCATGCGATGCAAGAGGAATTGATCCTCAAGAAAGCGCAGGAAGGTTCTTGTGTTTTCATCGGTCGCTGTGCCGACCAGATTTTAATGGAGACCAATGAGTTCCCGGTCGACGTGTTATCGGTATTTATCTGTGCTCCGATGGAGGATCGTATCAAACGTGTTGTGAAGCGTGAATCGCTCGATGGTAAGGCTGCTTCGGATCTTATTCGTAAGACGGATAAAAAGAGAAAGAACTATTATAACTATTACACCGGTAAGGATTGGGGTAAGCCATCTGATTATGATGTGTGTATCAATTCTTCGAGTCGCAGCCGCGAGGGTACGGTGAATATGATTTGTGATTTGTATGAGCATATGCAGGATCATCAGTAGGTGTGATTATTCTGCGGGAGGGGAATACCGTTCCGGCTGCAACCTCCTCTCGGCGCAGTTTCGGTAGGAAACATCCAGCGACCGGAAAGGATACATTTTCGAACTGCACATCGAGAGCCGCCGGTTCTTGACGAGCATCGATAGCGAGCCACCAGGCGAACCGGGGCTGCCTCAGATAATGTAAATGAAATGGCTTATCTGCGAAGCAGATTAGAAATGGAAGAATCGGAGGTGCAAGCTTGCTTGCAATTCCTCCGATTCTTTTATTTCGTAAGGTGTGCCAAAGGCACATCAGCCATTTCATGTAATATTATCAAACACCATCCTAGTCAGAACACGGGCGCCGGCGAGCGAATCACACGATGCGCAGGAAAGAAGCAAGTAGCGGCGGGTCGGTGCAGAAGAAAATCGTATACCTTGGAGGGAGCGTCCCCCCTTCACAACCGAAACAACAGCTTATTCAATCAACCCATACTTTCGCATTAACTCAATCCTCTGCTTCCCGATCTTAATAGAATCAGAGACATTGTTATCCGGATTCCCCTCTGCAGTTTCCTTTCGATATTTGGCAATACGGTCGAGCCAGGCAAATGGAAGCATGACCGGATGCTCCTTAAGCTCTGGATACTTGTGTTGCATCGCTTCAAGCGGAGGAAAGGCAGAGCGTAAAAGACCGGAGGTGACAGGCTTGCCACTGCCGCCGGAAGAGTACGCCTGAACCGTCATATTGGCAGAATGTTTACGCGTCATATTGCTGGCGCCGAAGATGCCGGCATCGAGTAAATCATTTAACAAAGGTTGGATATCATCAACTCCGGCATCCTGCCATAAGGCAGGATAGCCGGCATTTTCATAATCAAATCCAAGGTGTGTATGACCGATTTCAAAAAGCCCGGTTGCGAATAAGAAGCTGTGGCATAATTCACAGCGACGCTTAAGATCGGACCAGTCAATGTCATGACCATAGGATAAACAATACATACATAAATCAGAAATAAGACGGATGCCAAAACCACCGCCTAAGAAATGTTTAAGGGCATGTAAAATTAAAAACAGAGCATGGTCGGTTGGTGACATGCTGCGAATAGAGGTGCCCTGGTGAGTGATGATAATGGAATGCTCAAAGACATCACAAAATAAATCATTCATATTTTGAAAGGCCTTAGAATCACTGTTAAACAGACCAACATGAACCTCGATTTGAAAAGAAGTTCCCGGAAGAACATAAGAGACCTCATAAGACTTGTCTTCCACCTCCTGGCTGTGAGGAGTCAGCTGCATACCAAAGTCAAGTAATGCGGATTTGTAAGACTCGTAAGAACCATTGGGAATGTAGATATCCTCGTCGGAAGAGGTGCGAAGTTCACTGTTAGGAAGGACACTACGGCAGATGATGCCCTTAACCACGACAGGAGACAGATTCCTTTTCGCAAGAAAATTATAAAGACGCAGAAAATGGGAATCGTTTTGCGTCTGATAGGAAAGCGCCTGCATCATGGAAGAACGAAGATAAGGAACTGTGTCGGCGCAAAGGCTCAAGAACTTAGAGTCCTTGAAGAAGGCCGGCGTGATGTAAGGGAGCATATTTTGCTCACCCGCAAGTTGAAAAAAATGTTCCCAGTCATCGCGTGTCATTGTGTCCGGAATATCTAATTTTGTCTCAAAAAGGGAGGCCTTTAGAGCCTCTAGAAATAATCGTTGATAGTTTTTCATAACAAAACTTCCTCACTGGTACTTTTGTTCATGGTCGATTTTATTATATCGAACTTAAGTTTAACATACAACAATTTGTGGACGAAAATGCGCAAGTTGCCTATAATGAAAATGAATTGAACACAGTCGGGATGGAAGGAGAACAGGCATGGAGAAAAGGGCTGTTGATACAAATGAATACGTGACGATGCTCAAAGAAATTATAGAAGAAGGGCATCAGGTCAGTATGATAATCAGTGGCAATTCCATGTCACCATTTTTGATATCGAGGCGCGATGAGGTACAGCTAAATCCGCTGAGAAAACCGTTGAAAGCAGGAGATATTGTTTTTTATACGCGTCCGGGCGGACAATACGTATTGCACCGGATTCATCATATTGGAAAGGATGGACTTTATATCATAGGAGATAACCAGATTGAGATGGAAGGACCGGTACCGAAAGAAGCTGTGTTTGCAGTTGTAACGGCGGTGAAGAGAAAAGGAATCGTGTATGAACCGGGAGATTTTTGGTGGTGGTTTTTTGCCCATGTGTGGCGACATATGATCTGGTATCGAAAAATGAAGATGAAAAAGAGAACATAAAGAAAGCTCCGGATGAAAAAGTCCGGAGCTTTCTTGTTAAATGTTTTTCTCGCGAAGGTCGCTGTTGGTTTTCGTTACCAGAGAAACGAATCTGGAGATATAAGGATGAATAGAATCATTCTTCCAGATAGCGACAACATTGAGCGTATTACCGGTGCTGATTGGGATACAGCGAAGAGCCGGATTGCTGATAAAGTTTGAATTCTCATCAATAATGCTAAAGCAGTTGTTATTTTCTAAAATCAGCATGGAGTCTTCCAGGGTCGGTGTAGTCTGAATATCCTTAGGTGTAAATCCATGAAGCTGACATAAAGAAAGCATACCTTCGTAGCCACATTTGGAAACTTCCGGGCCGATAGTGACTAAAGTGTCATTTCCAAGGTCTTCGAAACTGATGGTCTGCTGGTCAGCTAACGGGTGCAGCCTGGAAAGTGCACAGATTGGAAGAGAACGGATAAAAGACTGGCAGGAAACATCCATGGTCTCTTGGTATTCCGGCAGGTCAAAGCCGAGTGTGATGGCAACGTCGATGTCACCGTCACGAAGCCAGTCGCGAAGCTGCTTGAAGGTGCCGCGCTGGAAGGTGGCTTCAATGTTTGGATATTCTTCGCGAAGTTGCTTGACTGATTGCGGCAGATAGTGAGCCGTACGCTGCGTCTCAAGAATTCCGATAGCCATGCGTTCAGAATTGGAAACAGTTGCAGCAGCCTTCTCGATTGCCTGGTCGAGCTGGGTAAGCATGCGCGAGAATTCCGCGTATAGAATACTTCCCGCCGGAGTCAGACGAACTGTTTTCTTGGTACGGCTAAGAAGAGTTAAGCCAACTTCCTTCTCCAGATTAAAGATGTTGCGGCTTAAAGATGATTGCGCAATATATAACTGTTGCGCCGCTTTTGTAAAGTTAAGTGTATCTGCGACTGCCAGAAAACACTGAATCTGAAATGTTGTCATGCTAACCCCCCTCTAAATAGCATTTGTTCAATAAATCTTAAGAACTATCATAGCATCTTTTGAACCAAAATTCAAAAAGTATGTTACACTAGTAGCACACTAAAATGAAGGAAATGAGGAAGCATGGCAAGGGGTAAGATCCGTCTGAGCCGGCGAAAAAAAGCAATTCGCAACCGCAGAATATTATATCTGGTATTGGTGGTTGCCATCATTATAATCATTGCGCTGGTTCATCAAATCAGAAAGCAGAATAAGGAAGTGCAAGAAGCTGCTGAGAAGGTGGTTCAGACAGAGCCGCAGATCGATGTGCAACTGTTGGATGTCAGCGAGTATTCAAGGCCACAGATTGCGCTCGAACAGGTCAATGCGATTGTGATTCACTATACGGCGAATCCGGGAACGAGTGCACAGGCGAATCGCGACTACTTTAATAATCTGGCAACGACGCATACGACAAAGGCGAGCAGCCATTTTGTGATTGGACTAGAAGGAGAAATCATCCAGTGCATTCCAACGAATGAGATTGCCTATGCATCCAATGATCGAAACAGCGACAGTCTTGCAATTGAGTGTTGTATCGAAGATGATACCGGAGAATTTAACGATGATACCTATGACAGTTGTGTGGAACTGACGGCATGGCTGTGTGGCAAATTTTCGCTTACACCGGAGACAGATGTGATTCGGCATTATGATATTACGGGAAAGAACTGTCCGAAGTATTATGTGGAGAATCCGGATGAGTGGGAAGAGTTTAAGCAGGATGTTGCAGATTATATAGAACAATATGGAACGGTGACAGATGAAGACGAAGATTAAGAATCTGATAGAACAATTACATACAGAGAATGCAAGAAGCGCAGCATCGAATCTGCGACAGGTGTTAAAAGAAAAAGGTGCCATAGAGGCACTTTATGAGTTGTATGGTCATGCATGCTTAGACATTCGCGAATTGTTAGAGCATGAAGATGCGAAAGTAAGAAAAAACGGAGCGCTGCTTCTTGGACAGATAGAAGATGAAGAGGCAGTGAATCTTATCTGGGAAGCATATGAAAGAGAAGAACAAAGATTTGTTAAAAGCAGTTATCTAAAAGCACTGCAAAGTCTTGACTGCGAGGCAATCCTGGAAAAACTTCGCAATCGTCTGCAGCAGTTGTATGCAGTAGAAGCGAAGAAAGAAGAAGAAAAGCATCTAAGAGAAGAGACTCATGAGATGCAAAAACTTCTAAGCATGTACGAAGTTAGTGAAGGACATACCTTTACAGGCGGAGACGTTCCGTCAAGGCTGCTTCTTACGATGCCATACGGACATGGAGAACTTTTGCTAAAACAGTATCCGCAGGTGGCCGGCAAGGTCATTGGAATCGGTGTTCGCATGGACAATGTAATGCCAAAGACAGTGATGGACAATCCATTATATCGGGAGATGTTATTTGCACTTCGACTTGAGCAGAAGATACCGCTTGATGCCAAGGCAGCGGCGAGAGGTCTTGTAAAGTCTGATTTAAAACAGCTTCTTACCCATTATCACGAGGGAAACGATGCGTTTCGATTTCGTGTGCAGCTGATGGGGCGCATGGAAGAAAAAGAAAAGGCAAAGTTTATCAAGACATTTATTGCAGAGACGGAAAAAACATTTGCCGGATTTTTGCAAAATGACCCATCAGATTATGAAATTGAGATTCGATTTTATAAGACAACTTCCGGTTTATTGCAACCGTTTCTAAAATTGTTTACAATAGAAGAGAGGAGATTTGAATATCGAAGAAGTACACTTTCGACTTCGATGAGACCGCAGCTTGCGGCTCTTGCAATAGAACTTGCAAGGGACTATCTGACAGAAGGTGCACATGTTTTAGATCCGATGTGCGGAACGGGAACATTACTGATTGAGCGATATCGAATCGGCCGGGTGGGAGCAGCATTTGGCATAGATACATTTGGAGAGGCCATAGAGGCCGCTACAAAGAATGCGAAGAGCGCAAACCACCAGATTCATTTGATTCATCGAGATTATTTCGATGCGACATTTAAAGAAAAGTTTGACGAGTTAATCTGTGAATGCCCGCTTCCAAGACAGGATGTGAAGGAAGAAGAAGCATTTTATCAGAAGTTTTTCGATACAACCGAAGAGATGATGAAACCGGGCGGCGTTGTGATCTTATTGTCGACGCAGGGCAACCGGATTAAGAAGCAGATTCGCCTCCATCCACAATTTTCTTTAAAAGAAGAACATTTACTTCGAAAAAAAGATGAATTATCTGAGTATATTTTACGATATAATTAATAGGAAGATAGATTTAGAAGCAGAAAGGTGGTGCCGGTATGAAATTTGCAATCGTAAATGATACAACTTTAAGATGCATGATTACAGAGCAGGAAATGGATGAGCTCGGATTTGATTTGGACGACTTGGTTAGCGACAAAAGTCGCGCACAAGACCTTCTGCAGTTGATTTTAGAAGATGCCGAGGAGGAGACCGGATTTCGCATGAAAGAGATGGCAGCAGTATCCGTAGAGGCGACAATGCTTCCGGGTAAGGGTCTGTCACTTCTGATCAGTGACGGTTCTTCAAAAGCAACGATGCAAGATAAGATTCGTCGCTTCCACGATGCGATTATGGACTACGCTAAGATAAGCGAAGAGACACAGGAGACGCCGGTGGAGAAAGGAAAGCAGCAGGATGCCTTCCTGAAAAAGATTGGGAATACGCTTCTGATTCGATTTGACAGTCTCGATCTGCTGATTGCGTATTGCCGCAATGTGATGCAGACAGGACTTGCAAGTAAGGCGTATATCCTTGATGAGGAGTATTACCTGATTATCAAAGAAGAATTCACCGGGGAGCAATATCGGCATCTCGGCGGACTGGCTCTTGAGTATGGAAAGAGCCTGGAAAGCAGCAAGAATGTGATTGCATACTTAGAAGAGCATGGAGAACTGCTGATTGGTAAGCACGCAATTGACAGATTGCATGATTTGTAGGATAGAATATCGAAAACCTTTCAGTCTGGTTTATGGGACTAGGCTGAAAGGTCTTTTTTTATAGACGAAAAGTACGATACGCGAAAAGCCCGAGTTTTCAAGGGAAAATGATGACGAAAGTTCGCAAAACACAATATATGGTATTTAATAATTGACAATAATACAAGTTATGGATATAATTTCAATGGAGGCTATTGTTAGGCGTGGAGGCATTTATGGGAGAAACCTATATGCATCTTGCAGGAATCGTAGCACATTCCATGGTGGATGGACCGGGCGTTCGCATGAGCATCTTCTTTCAGGGATGCATACATGCATGCAAGGGATGTCAGAATCCGGATACCTGGAATAAGGATGGCGGCGAGTACGTCAGCACGCGAACGATTATAGACAAGATGAAACAGACAAAGTATCTCGATGGTATTACCTTGTCGGGAGGCGATCCTTTATTACAAAGTGAGGCAGCCATTGAAATTGCACAAGAGGCACACAAGATGGGACATACCGTCTGGGTGTACACCGGATGGACCTATGAAGAAATCCTGGCCGGAGATGCAGGAGAGATGGCAATAGAAGCGCTTAATCATATAGATGTATTAGTAGATGGAAGATTTGAGCCGGACCTCAAGTCCTCGGAATGTATCTACCGGGGCAGTACGAACCAAAGATTAGTTGATGTTAAGGAAAGTATACGAAGTAAAATAAGAGTGGAGATTGAAGAAAGAAAGGGAATTTTATGAGTATCGAAACAGTGATCAAGCGAAATGGGGCTAGAGTATCATTTGACATTACCAAGATTGAAAATGCGGTAGCGAAAGCATTTCTTGCAACCGGAGAGATTGATGCAAGAGAAGTTTCAGCGGTATCAAGAGCTGCAAGTATCATGGCAACAACAGGTGCAGATGATGCGACGGGAAGTCTTCTTACCGTAGAGCAGATTCAGGACAGAGTCGAGAAGATATTGATGACACTTGGTTATCCGAACACGGCGAAGGCTTACATCTTATATCGTTCAGAACGTAAGAAAATTCGTGAGACAAAGCAGACACTTCTGGATTACAAGAAACTGGTCAACGACTATATCGGTGCGGAAAAGGATTGGAGAGTAAAAGAAAACTCTACCGTAACCTTGAGTGTCGGCGGACTTATTTTATCAAACTCAGGTGCTATTACGGCAAACTATTGGCTGACAGAAGTCTATGATGATGAGATTGCACAGGCACATCGCAAATGTTTCCTTCACCTGCATGACCTTTCCATGCTGACCGGATACTGCGCAGGATGGAGTTTAAAGCAGCTGATCCAAGAAGGACTTGGCGGAGTTGCAGGACGCATTACAAGTGCACCGGCGAAGCATCTTAGCACGTTATGTAACCAGATGGTAAACTTCCTTGGAATTATGCAAAATGAATGGGCAGGTGCACAGGCATTTTCTTCTTTTGATACGTATCTGGCACCATTTGTTAAGGTGGATAACCTTGATTACGCTGAAGTAAAGCAGTGCATTCAGTCCTTTATCTATGGCGTGAATACACCATCGCGCTGGGGAACACAGGCACCATTTACCAATGTCACACTGGACTGGACGGTTCCGGATGACATGAAGAATCTGAAGGCTTTAATCGGCGGCGAAGAGCAGGACTTCACATACGGAGACTGTAAAAAAGAGATGGATATGATCAATAAAGCGTTTATTGAAATCATGATTGAGGGCGATGCAAATGGAAGAGGATTCCAGTATCCAATCCCTACATATTCCATCACAAAGGACTTTGACTGGAGCGAAAGTGAGAACAACAAGCTCTTATTCGAGATGACAGCAAAGTATGGAACACCGTATTTTTCAAATTATGTAAATTCAGATATGAATCCTTCAGATGTCAGAAGTATGTGTTGCAGACTTCGTCTGGATCTTCGTGAACTTCGTAAGAAGGGCGGCGGATACTTCGGTTCCGGCGAGAGCACAGGTTCTATCGGCGTTGTAACACTGAACCTTCCAAGAATGGCATATCTTGCAGAAACGCAGGAAGAATTCTATAGTATGCTTGACCACTACATGGATATCGCAGCAAGATCGCTCGATATGAAGCGTCAGGTTATCACAAGATTACTCGATGAAGGATTATATCCATATACAAAGCGTTACCTTGGCAAGTTCGACGACCATTTCTCAACTATCGGTCTTGTCGGCATGAACGAGGTAATTGAAAATGCAAAATGGCTGAGCGGCAATATCGTATCCGGCGAAGGACATGCATTTGCGGTTGATTGCTTAAATCACATGAGAGAGCGTCTGTCTGATTATCAGGAACAGTACGGTGCACTCTTTAACTTAGAAGCAACACCGGCTGAGTCTACGACATATCGATTTGCAAAACATGATACCGCGGAATTCCCGGATATCATTACAGCAGCGAAGAATGGAGAAGCTCCATATTATACAAACAGTACGCATCTGCCGGTTGGATATACAGAGGATATCTTCGATGCGCTTGAGATTGAAGACGATCTGCAGACGCTTTACACAAGTGGAACGGTATTCCATGGATTCCTTGGACAAAATCTTCCGGATTGGAAGTCTGCTGCAACACTTGTAAGAAAGATTTCGGATAACTTCCGTCTTCCGTATTACACCATCTCGCCGACCTATTCTGTCTGCGCGGAGCATGGTTATATCTCAGGAGAACATTTTGTATGCCCGACCTGCGGAAGAGAAGCAGAAGTGTATTCAAGAATCACAGGTTACTATCGTCCGGTTAAGAACTGGAATGATGGTAAGGTATCTGAGTTTAACAACAGAAAGACTTACAAAAAGATTGATGTAACCGCAAGCAAGGCAGCGAAGGAGCAGGAGGCAGAGCTGAGCGTAAACACTGCATCTGTTCAGGACGCACTGACAGAATCGGTAGAAGGATTCAACATTCTTCTTGCAACGAAGACCTGCCCGAACTGCGAAGTTGCCAAGCATGCACTTGAAGGAGCGAACATTGAATATCGCGTGGTTTACGCAGAAGATCAGGAAGGCGCTGAGCTTGCAAAAGAGTATAGTATCTTATCGGCACCAACCTTATTCGTACCAAATCAGGATGGTTACAAGACCTATTCCAATGTCAGCAACATCATGGGATATGTTAAGACAATAGCAGGGTAAATGGGAAATAATTCATATAAGAATAGTAAGAAAGTCACCTCTTTGGAGGCGGCTTTTTTACATTTCTTTTACCAAATTCTTAAGAATTCTTAGTAATTTTTTAAGTCCCTTGTATAATCAAGAAAATATGTTATGTTTAATGAGGTTATTAAAGGGGAGGACATTATGCGAGTAAAAAAACAAATTATCAGATTTATAGCATTTGGCCTTATATTCATAGCGTTGTTTTTCGTCTCATCTGCTTGTCTGCGGGTGTCGGATCTTATTACCGTTGCGAATATGAAAAGCTTTTACAAGGAGCCGGAGAATACTTTAGATGTGGTATTCATCGGAGCAAGTGAAGTATATGCCGATTACTGTGCTACGACTGCGTGGGATAAGTACGGATATACATCCATGTCGCTTGGAGCGTCCGGTGTGCCGGGAAGCTTATATAAGTCAATGCTTCGAGAAACACTTTCTAAACAAAATCCAAAACTTGTAGTATTTGAAATTAATGGTTTTACTGCGACAAATGAATATTATGCAAGAACGCAGCGTCTTCATAGCTGGATTGATTACATTGAGAATCCTGATAATAAGGAACAGACCATTAAAGAGGCAATCCCAAAAGATCAAAGAGATGAATTTAAGGAAAGTTATGCGGTCAACCATAACAATTGGAAATTGTTCCACCGCGGAGTTGCAACTGCCTACACCAGAGTGCGTATGAGTCTGGAAAAGCAATCTTATCTAAAAGGATATGCAACCAAGACAAGTATGTCTGATGATGGATACTGTACAAAAGAAAAGACACTGCACTTTACGAAAAAGAGCAGAAAATACATGACAGAGCTTCTTGAGTATTGCAAGTCACAAGGGGTTGAACAGGTGTTGTTTGCACGTTTTCCACATCAAAGACAGATTAAGAATCCGGATGTCTTTAAACAGATGGAAAAACTTGTGACATCTTACGGTTATGATTTTGTTAATTTTGAGGATCAGCGAGAAAATCTGAAACTGGTAAGCGGAGAAAACTATTACAATCCGGAGCATCTTAACGTGCTTGGAAGTGCGAAGTTTACGAATTATCTTGGGCAGTATCTGGTTGATCACTATGATATCAAGGGTCAGCATTCCCAGGAAGTTGTGGAAAACTGGGATAAATGTGCAGATAAGGCTAAGGGATTTATAAAAGATATCAAGATTGATACCAAGAAAAAGAAAGGTTACTATCGTAACGAACTGACTTCGTAACGAGGCCTTTTATAATGAAGGGAATTAGAATGTGATATGAAAAATGTGTTAGAATGGCTGGAGCATACGGCCGGTGAATATCCGGATAAGCCAGCTTTTATCGGAGAGAAAACGGTTACATTTGCACAGGTGATGAACTGGGCAAAAGCAATTGGTACGTATATTGCAAGGCAGGATGGATTAGAACCGGTTGCGGTATTTCAGTCTCGTACCGTGACGACGCCGGCGTTATATGCGGGGATTGTTTATGGCGGCAGAGCGTATGCACCGATTGATGCGACGCTGCCGGAGAAGAGAATCGGGAAGATCTTAGACAATTTAAAACCAAGCATCATTCTTTCAGACCGGTCAAGCGAGCCGCGCCTGTGGGAGATTGCACAGCAGCTGTTTGGTGACGCCAGACCGAATATTCTGGTTGTGGATTTTGAGCGTGAGACAATCTGTGAGGCTACAGATGAGCAGACGCACCTGGAGGAAATGGCATTAACGAAGCAGCATATCGATGAGCAGGTTCTGACAGCTATTCGAGATCAGATGTCGATGACAGATCCGCTCTATATGATTTACACTTCTGGCTCGAGTGGCAATCCAAAGGGTGTTATGACAAGTCATCTGTCCTTAATTACCTATATCAATGCATATTGCAAGGTGATGAACATAGACGCTGATGACTGTCTTGGAAACCAGTCGCCACTTGATTATATTGCGGCAATCCGGGATATCTATATTCCATACAAGACGGGCTGCTCTACAGCGATTATTCCAAAGGAATACTTTATGGAGCCTAACGAACTGTTTACGTATATGAATGAAAAGCACGTGACGGCGGTTGGCTGGAGCGTGTCGGCTCTGACGGTTCCGCTGAAGCTTGGCGCATTTGAGGAAGTCGAACTTGAGTCGCTAAACAAGGTTTGTTTTTCCGGCTCTGTTATGCCGTGCAGTGCGCTTAAGGTATGGCAGGAACACCTGCCGAATGCACTGTTTGTGAATCAGTACGGGCCGACAGAGACGACGGCAAGCTGTACATACTATGTGGTTGACCATAAAGTAACAGACGAAGAAGTGCTGCCGATTGGACGCGCTTATGATAATTACAAGGTCTTTTTATTAGATGAAGCCGGTCACGTGGCAAATCGCGGAGAAATCTGCGTAGCCGGACCAATTCTGGCGCTTGGTTATTATAACGACCCGGAGAGGACAAGCAAGAGTTTTGTTAACAATCCGGCTAATGAAGCTTATCCGGAGCGAATCTATAGAACCGGTGACATCGGAAGCTTAGATGAGGAGGGTGTGCTTCATTTTCACGGAAGAATGGACAGGCAGGTAAAACACATGGGACACCGCGTGGAACTTGACGAGGTGGAATATGCGGCTAATGCGGTAGAAGGCATTACAGAAAGTGCCTGTCTTTATCACAAGCCTAAGGAAGTTTTGTATCTGTATTATGCAGGCGATGTGGACAGGCGGAGCCTTTCACTGGCGCTTAGACAGAGCATTCCGGGCTTTATGGTACCACGTAAATTAGTGCAGATGGAACTGCTTCCAAAGCTGCCTAATGGGAAGATAGATTTGAAAAAATTAGAAGGAGAAATGAGATCATGAATACAAAAGAAACACTAATGGAGATTTTAGAGGAGCTTAGACCGGACGTTGACTTTGCAAATGAGACGTCTTTAATTGACGGACATATCTTAGAGTCGTTTGATATTGTGTCTTTGGTATCAGAACTGACAGATGAATTTGATATTACGGTAAGACCAAAGGATCTTCTTCCGAAGAACTTTAACAGTGTAGACGCAATGGTTGAACTGATTGAACGACTGATGGAGGAATAAGATGCAGACTCCGTGTTATTGTTTTGATTTGGACGAATTTGCGAATAGAGCGAAGATGGTTAAGGAACATCTGCCGGCGATTGCGCTGACATATTCAATTAAGGCGAATCCATTTTTGCTTGAGCAGATTCCGGATACATTTGCCCATGTAGAGGTGTGCTCTCCGGGAGAACTTGAAATCTGCGAATGTCTGAAAGTTGCGCCGGAGAGAATCATTTATTCCGGCGTTGTAAAGGAGCAGGAAGATATACATGAGGCGGTTTTATATGGCGCTGATATCATTACCTGCGAGAGTATTCGCCACGCACAACTTGTGCAGGCGGAAGGAGTGCCGGTGAAGGTGCTTCTTAGAATTACGAGTGGAAATCAGTTTGGAATGTCGGTTTCAGATGCGGCGAAGATTCTTCAAAACCGCGACAGTGACTACCGGAACCTGAATGTGATTGGCATTCATTATTTTAGTGGAACACAAAAGACGACCCGTAAGATTAAAAAGGATTTAGAGCGGCTTGAGAGTATTTTGATGCAGCTTAAGGAAGAGTGTCATTATGCACCGCAGATGATTGAATACGGTCCCGGAATCTATACCGAGTATTTTGAAGAAGATTGTGATGCATGCGACCTTGCAGCGCTTCAGGAAGCAGCGCCGCTTCTGAATGCATTTGCCGAGCGTTACCCGCTTGCGATTGAGATGGGACGCTACTTTGCCGCTTCTTGCGGAACCTTTTACACGGCAGTAAAAGATATAAAAACGAGTTATGAAACAAATTATCTGATGATTGACGGTGGTATGCACCATCTGAATTATTATGGGCAGAGAATGGCGATGCAGATTCCGCCGCTTTGCGTTCGCAAGGCTGACGGCTCAAAGATTGCCATAAAACCTGCAGGTGAGGAGTCTTTTGAAAAAATGTCGTATTGCGTATGCGGAAGCTTATGTACCGTTGCGGATGTTACGCTTCGAGAGGTTACTCTTCCGCCGATGCAGCTTGGCGACGTCTTAGAGTTTGGACGCTGCGGCGCCTATTCTATGACAGAGGCTCCGGCACTGTTTTTATCAAGACCAATGCCGGCAATCTATGTAAAAACAAATGAAAATGGGGAGGAATTGTTAAGGGCGCAGATTCATGCGGCCAAGCTTAACATGCGTCAATTGTAACAATGGAGCTTATATCATTAAAATATTGTATCTTTGTGTTGGCACTTGTAATCTGTTATTACATTGTGCCGAAGAAGCATCGCTGGTCGGTGCTGCTGGTTGGTAGTATGGCCTACTATGTTATTGTGTGCAAATGGTATGTCGGTTTTATCTTATTTACCATTGTCTCTACTTACCTGATTGCAGTTCAGATTCAAAAGATGCTTGGTGCACAAAATGCAGTAGTTAAGGAACACAAAGCTGAGTGGGACAGGCAGACCAGAAGGGAGTATAAGGAGCGCGGGCGAAAAAAACGTGTTGCTCTTTTGACTCTGGGTCTTGTTTTGAACTTTGGCATATTAGGATTTTTAAAATATGTACCATTTGCGGAAGGATGGGGACTGTTATTACCGCTTGGAATTTCGTTTTACACATTCCAGTCGATGGGATATCTGTTCGATGTCTACCGGGAAATTGTTGAGCCGCAGCGCAACATCCTTAAGTTTGCATTGTTTGTTTCCTTCTTTCCTCAGATTATTCAAGGACCGATTGCCATCTACGACAAGGTTGCACATCAGTTATACGAAGGTCATTCGTTTAGTTTTACCCGCACCAAGAGAGCACTTTGTCTGATTCTCTGGGGCGTGATGAAAAAGCTGATTATTGCCGATCGTGCGGCCACGATTATCAAGCTGGTGACAGCGGATTCGACGCAGTATTCCGGTACAATTGTTTTAATCACGGCGCTTACTTACGCGGTTCAGTTATATGCAGATTTCTCAGGTGGAATCGATATTGTAAGAGGTGTCGGGGAACTGTTTGGCATTACACTGCCAATTAACTTCAATTGTCCGTATTTTTCAAGGTCTTTGACAGAGTACTGGCACAGATGGCATATGACGCTCGGTGACTGGTGTCGTAATTATATCTTCTACCCATTGTCAATCTCGAAGAAGTTCATGAACTTTGCAAAATGGCTTCGTCCAAGATTCGGCGATCACATCAGCAAAGTTTTGCCGGGATGTATCGCCAGCGTAATTACATTTTTGGTTATCGGTATCTGGCATGGTGCCAATATGAAGTATGTGTACTTTGGTTTATGGAACGGTATTGTAATCATGATCAGCGAGCTGATTGCACCGGCTCGCGGTAATCTGGCTAATGCCATCTTCACCAAGACGCGTCTGAAGGCACAGGGCGCCGTGGCAACCATTGTTTCAGTTGTGTGGACATGGGTCATGATTTTAGTCGGCTACTATTTTGATATTGCGAAAAATGCAAAGGATGCGATGTCGATGCTGGTTCGTTCCGTTACGGACTTTCATATTACCGACTGTGCACCGAAGGCTTTTATTGAGACTTTGCAGTCGACCGGACTCGACGGTAAGGATTATATGCTGCTATTGATTTCTGTGGGATTTTGGTTCTGCGTAAGTATGTACCAGGAGCGTACCGGCAGAGAGATTCGAAAAGTGATTTTGATTCAGAAGACGTCGCGTCGCTGGGCGATTTTATTGCTGGGAATCTTCGCAGTATTGCTCTTTGGATACTATGGTCCGGCCGTTCAACCGGCGGATTTTGTGTATATGCAATTCTAGGAAAATATGATTCGATAAAAATCTAAAAAAATTGAAGATTTTATGTTGACATTGCTCACGTGGTTTGCTATTATAATCAAGTCGCGTGAGTGACACGAACTTAATAAGGTTCATGCGGAAGTGTCGGAACTGGCAGACGAGCAAGACTAAGGATCTTGTGATCGCAAGATCGTGTGGGTTCAAGTCCCATCTTCCGCATTAAAAAAACATCATCCTTTGGATGGTGTTTTTTTAATGCCGAGGAGTCCCTTGAACCCAGGGTTCAAGGTCTCCTCGGCGTCGGGACCGCCTCGTCGGTCGGTTCGACGGGAAAAAGGTCCCCCGGACCTTTTTCCAATTCCGTCTCACCCCATCTTCCGCATTGCATGCAGTCCCACTCAGCGCGTTTGCTACGAGAAGAGTAAACATAAACGGTCATGTAAGCAAAGAATATTTGTGCAATAGTTACATTGAAATTATAACATTATATGGTAATATATAATTACCTTTTAGGTAATAAGTTTGGGGGCTATTACATTCTGTATGTTAAGTTTGAAGACGATGCAGTAAAAGAACTCTTCGATGACTTAAACGATGTAACAGGTTCAAGAAATCTAATGAAAAGAAAAATTGGTGCAGAACTTACAAGAGCTGTAAAGAAGCGCTATAATCAAATGATTGCATTTTCTTCTTTTTTATCTTTGTTTCAATCGCATATTGGGAAGATGGAATCACTTCAGGGGGCTAATAAAGGCTCTTATTCATTAACCGTTTCTGCAAATTATAGATTGATTATAAAACCGGATACGATGGATTTAAGTGCTGAGAGTTTAAAGAAATGTGATACTTTTATTATAGAAGGGGTGATTGATTATCATGGAAAAGGAAGTAAAAACAATTGGATTATCCCGTGATTTGATTATTCATCCGGGAGAAACTTTAATAGAAGTTTTGGAAGATAGGGAAATGTCTCAAAAAGAATTGGCTATTAGGACAGGGATGACCGAAAAGCATATTAGTACGGTGGTACATGGACAGAAAAATATTTCCCCATCATTTGCCAGGAAATTGGAATATGCTCTGGGGATTGAAACTGAATTTTGGATGAATTTACAAGCAAATTATGAACGTGAATTATTAGAATTTGAAGATTTAAACAATATTTCGGAAAAAGAACTTTCGGTTCTAAAAAACTTAAAAGATGTTCTTACAATGTGGGAAGACGCAGGATGGATTGAAAAAGATGCTAATCAGGCAGCGTTAGTACTTGATGTAAGAAAAATATTTGGAATAAGTAATTTGTTAGATACACCAAAAATGAAATATGCAGCTGCATTTAGGGCTCAAAGTAAGAATGTTAATATTGATCCTTATGTATTATTTGCATGGCAAAGAATGTGTGAAAAGCTAACAGAGAATATTGAAGTGGCAGAAGAAGTTAATTTAGATTTGCTTCGTGATAAGATACCGGAAATTAAACAAGTGATGTTTATGAAAGCAAATCAGATTCAAAGTAAACTTACTAATATTTTTTCTGAATGTGGAATTGCATTTCGGATTGTTCCTAATTTTAAAGGCGCGCCAGTTCAAGGGTTTATTAAAACAACAGAAGACGGTTCGTTGATTTTGTGCATGACGTTACGTCAAAAATTTGCAGATATATTTTGGTTTACGCTTTTTCATGAAATTGCTCATATATTAAATGGAGATACAAAATATGATTTTGTAGATTTTGATTCTGTCTCCGGAGAGAGCGAAGCAAAAGCAGATAAGATGGCTGGGGAATTTTTAATTAATTCCAAAGCATACAGGAAGTTCGTAGATAATAATGAATATGGAACGGTAAAAGGAATAAATGAATTTGCGAAACAACAAAGTGTTAAAGATTATATTGTTTTAGGTAGATTAATGAAAGATAAAAAAATTCCTTGGGGTTCCAGACTAAGATATGAATGGGCGTAATGAATTTTAAAGAACATAACAGAATTAAAAATCGGAGAGAACATTATGTCAAGCAACGAGGAAAAACTTACTTCCGGTAAGAGTAAAAATCAATATAAAACAAAGCCGAGAAATGCCATTATTGAATACTTAAAGGAGAATGCAGATACGCGTTTTACCGCCCGAGATGTCTTAAATGCCATCAATGACGGAGAAAATAATTTAGACCGCTCTACGGTGTATCGCAACCTAGAGAGGCTGTGCAAGGAAGGGCAGTTAATCAAATACAAGGAAAGTGAGATTAACGCTACATGTTATCAGTATTCGGAAGGTCATGGCCATTGCCATGAGCACATGCATGCGCAGTGCATTGTGTGCGGGAAGATCTTTCACATAGACAACGATATTTTAAAAAAATCGGCGAAAGACATGAAAGAAAAATACGGTATTGAAATCGATTACGGTAAGACCGTAATTATGTGCAGGTGCCAAGAATGTACGGACAAATAAACGGATGCAGGAAATCATTCCTGCATCTTTTTTAAATTTGCAACGATGTTGCAAATGTATTGACGAGAGGGATTGTATGGCATATAATGATTTGCGACTGTGTTGCATATTGAAATGGAAAAGGAGAATGAATTATGTCAAAGAAAGAAGTACCAATCGTCATTGTTACAGGGTATCTTGGCTCAGGAAAGACGACCCTGATGCAAAATATTTTAAAGCAGGAAAGCAGAAAGGTTGCGCTTATAGTAAATGATATGGGCAGCATCAATATTGATGCGTCTATTCTTCAAAAGACCGGAAATCAGATAAAGCAGGTCGAACTGGTGGAGATGCAAAATGGCTGTATCTGTTGTACGCTCAGAGACGAATTCCTATCGGAGATTGAAAAGCTGTCGGCAGATGAAAGCATCGAGGCAATCTTCGTGGAGGCCTCGGGAATCAGTGAACCATCGTCGATTGCGGGAGCATTTGTCAACTATCAGGAAATGGTGCCGGATACGAGAGTGTACCTGAAATCGGTAGTCAGCGTGGTGGATGTGGACAGAATCTACCGGGAGTTTTTGCATACGCTTTCAGCGGAGGAAGATACGCAAGATGGGGATATCATTAATTTGATCATCGATCAGATAGAGTTTTGTAATCTTATGATTTTAAATAAGACCGATCTGTTAACAAAAGAGCAACTAGAGCAGGTGAAAGAAGGTCTTAGAAATCTGCAGCAGGAAGCACAGATGATACCGTGCGTGCATAGTAAGATTGACTTGGATGTCATCTTAAACGGAGAAGACTTTGATTATGATGAAGTGGAAGCATACAGCGCGGTGCAGCGTGCACTCAATAACTGCGAACATGAAGATGAGACAGCCTGCGTGGATGAGTATGGAATCTCTTCGTTTGTATTCGAGGAGAATGCACCATTTGACAGAGAAAAGTTTAATCAGTTGTTGGAAGAATATCCGCAGGAACTGATTCGCTCAAAAGGCTATATCTGGTTTGCGGATGACTGGAAGCACGTGCAGCTCTTTGAGCAGGCCGGACGTAATGCATCGATTACGGAGCTGTCAGAATGGATTTCGGCGTGGCCTAAGAAGGAATTAGAAGCTGTTATCCATGATTTTCCGGATATTACCGATGACTGGGATGAAACTTATGGTGATCGCTGTAATCAGTTGGTGTTTATCGGAAAAGGATATGAGAAAGCGGATATTGTAAAAAGGCTGTATGAATGCATAGAATAATAATCATTTGCGTATTTACATGCTCAACGCCTTAAATCTATGGTATTATAGATACATGGAATAGTAATTATTTCCTAATGCGAAGAAGGATATTGTAGTATGTATGATGTAATGAATACAGAAAAGTCGAAAAAATTAGCGGTTGCTACATCCATTACCTTTTTGTTTGTGCATCTGTTTATGTTTTTTATGTTTCGACGTTATGGAGTTACTCCGATGATGTATTTTAACATCGGAAGTATCATATTTTATGCATTAATGATATGGGTTGTGAAAAAAGCATGGTTTCGCATCTACGTACTTGGATTGTATATAGAAGTGGTTGTGCATATGCTTCTTGCAATCATATTCACGGGATGGGAGAGTGGATTTCAGGTTACGCTGATTGGAATTGGAATCATCTTATTTTACTCAGAGTATCTGAGCCGTTATCTAAGGAATCTGTATGTGCATTCATTTCCGACCTGTCTGATTGCGCCGGGGGTATATATCTTCAGTTATATCTGGATTAGGTATCATCCGCCGAGATATCCACTTCCTCCGGAGGTGGCATTTGTCTTTCAGATTTTCTTAGGGATTATTGTATTTGTTGTTACACTCTCGGTTTTATATATCTTTGTGGAAGTGTGTATGAAGTCGGAGAACTATCTGGAAAATGAAGTCGGACACGATCAGCTGACAGGGCTGTATAACCGTTATTATTTTGCGGAAGCGTTAAGTAATGTTGAGAATCTAAAGCAGGAAAACAAGGAGCAGGATGAATCGGAGTCAGCTTTTTTACAGACTTTTGATGAAGAACGGGCCAAGGATTATTGGGTGGCCATGATGGACATTGATGATTTTAAGAATATTAATGATACCTATGGTCATAATTGCGGGGACTTTATCTTAAAAAAGGTTGCCAAGGTTGTGCTTGAGTGGAAGAAAGAATGTAAGGTTCGTAACGAGATTGGATTTATTGATAACGCAAAAGCAGCTCGAGGCGTAGCGGAGAAAGAGATCTCTATCGGACGCTGGGGCGGCGAAGAATTCTTGATTGTTGGGCGCGGGAAAGAAAGCGCCGCAGAAATGCTCGAAGTGCTAAGACAAAAGATCGAGAGATACGAATTTTTGTATCAAAAGGAAGATGGAAAAGCTCCGGAGCGCGTTGTGGTTACGGTAACAATTGGCCTTGCAAATTATAAGAAGGGCATGAATGCACAAGAATGGATCGAAGATGCTGACAACAAGCTTTATGTCGGAAAGACAAGCGGGAAAAATAAAGTTGTAGTGTAAAGAAAATTGAAAAAGGACGCAGGGACGGTGAACAGGACCCTGTGTCCTTTTGACATTATTGACATATGTCCAAAATGATGTTACGATATTTCTGACATAAGTCAGAAAGAAGGTTTGCTTATGCCTAGAAAACAAAGATGCAGATGGATTGAACGTTATCCGGATCACTGGGAATTCACACCGGAAGAAGCGTCGGAAGAAGAACCGGTGGTGATGAGTTTAGACGAGTTTGAAACAATTCGTCTGCTTGACCGCGAAGGAATGACGCAGGAGCAGTGTGCGAAGAAGATGGGAGTTGCCAGAACGACCGTAACGGCCATCTATAACAGCGCCAGGAAGAAGGTTGCGATTGCACTGACAGACGGCAAACGTCTGCTTATTCGAGGCGGTAATTATCAGCTTGGCGATCAAAAGGTTGGAGAGCTTAAAGAAAAAGAAGACGACAGTTTCAGAATTGCCGTGCCTTATGAAGATGGCGAGGTGTTTGGACATTTTGGACGGACACAGCAGTTTAAGATCTTCGATGCGAAGGACGGTAAGATCATTGGCAAGCAAGTCGTAGATACCAAGGGGAATTCTCATGGAGCACTGGTTGGATATCTAAAGGCGGCGCAGGTAGATGCGCTGATCTGCGGCGGTATCGGAATGGGTGCGAGAAATGCACTGACAGAAGCGGGAATCCGGTTTTATGTCGGCGTAACCGGAGCAGCAGATGATGTGGTAAATGATCTGTTGGCAGGAACGCTTTTGGATAACCCGGATATCCGGTGTGAGCATCACCATGGTTGTCAGCATCACGAACAGGAGGATTAAGATGAAAGTAGCAATTCCATTAGATGAGAATAAAGTGGATGTATGTCCGGTACTGGCACGTACTCCGTATTTTATGTTTTGGGAAGACGGACAGGAAAGCATCCTGGAAAATCCTGCAGCGAAGGCACAGGGCGGAGCCGGCGTACAGGCCGCTCAGTTTCTGGTAGATAATACCATCACGGATCTGATTACACCGCGCTGCGGACAAAATGCAGCAGATGTATTTAAAGCTGCCGAGATTACTATCTATAAGTCTGAGGATGCGTCTGCCGCAGACAATATCAAGAGTTGGCAGGAGAAGAAGCTGGAGAAACTGACGCAGTTTCACGCCGGCTTCCATGGAATATCATGACCATCGCCTGTTTAAGCGGAAAAGGTGGAGCAGGAAAGACATTTGTGGCAGTTAATTTGGCGTATGCCGCCGGAAAAAGCACTTATATCGACTGCGACGTCGAAGAACCGAATGGCCGATTGTTTTTTAAGCCGGAAGATGTCATAGAAGAGCCGGTATATCAGGCGCAGCCGACATTTGACGCTGATAAATGTAACGGCTGCAAGGCGTGTGTTAAGGCTTGTCGCTTTCATGCGCTTATGTATGTGAAGGAAAAGCCGGTGCTGTTCTCCGAAGTCTGTCATGACTGCGGATTATGTATGCTGGTCTGTTTGCAAGGTGCGATATCAGAAGAACAATATAGCGTTGGTGTCATCGAAAGCGGTCATCATAAAGGCGTGAAGGTGATAAGTGGTATCTTAAACACCGGAGAAGCGTCCGGCATTCCGGTCATCCATAAGGCGCTTAAATGCGCCGAAGGAACAACCATCCTAGACGGTCCGCCCGGAAGTGCGTGCAGCGTAATGGAAACCATCATGGATGCAGATTATTGTGTGCTGGTTGTGGAGCCGACGGCATTTGGCTTTCATAACTTTAAGATGGTGCATGAACTGGCCGGACTGCTTGGTAAGAAGTGCGGCGTTGTGATTAATAAACAGACGGCACCATACGAGCCGCTTGAAGAGTATTGCAGGGAGCATGGATTGACGGTGCTCGATCGAATCACTTACCGACCGGAATTGGCAAGACATCTGGCGAATAATGAGATTGCTGCGGAATGCTTCCCGGAGGAGCTTAAGCGTTTTCGTACCATCCTTGATAAGATCGGAGGTGCGGTATGAAAAAATTATTGATTTTAAGCGGTAAGGGCGGAACCGGTAAGACGACGATATCGGCAGCTTTGATACGACTGTCACAGGCAAAAGCCATTGCCGATTGTGATGTGGATGCACCGAATCTTCATCTGGTTGTGCCAAAGGATTCAAAGCCACAAAGGTATGCATTTATGGGCGGAGACAAAGCCGTTGTCGATGCGACTAAGTGCAGCGGATGCGGTGCATGTGAGAACCATTGCCGATTTAATGCGATTCACGTGCAAGATGGAAAGGCAATTGTAAATGAATACACCTGCGAAGGTTGCGGTGTATGCACCTATGTCTGTCAAAATGAGGCGGTACATCTGGAAGAAGACCATGCGGGAGAGCGAGAACTTTATACCGGCGAGCAGGTATTTTCAACGGCTCAGCTTAAGATGGGAAGAGGCAATTCCGGCAAACTGGTGACAGAGGTAAAGCTTGCGATGCTAAAAGCCGCACCGGAGTGTGAACTGGCGATTACGGACGGGTCTCCGGGAATCGGATGTCCGGTCATCTCATCGGTCAGTGGCATGGACCTTGTGCTGGTTGTCGCAGAGCCAAGCGGAAGCGGCATCAGCGATCTAAAGAGGCTGTGCAAGACGGCGGAAACCTTTCAGACGCAGCTGGCGGTATGCGTAAACAAGTATGATGTCAGCATAGAGGCGACGCAGGAGATTGAAGATTTTTGTAGGGATACGGGGCTTCCATGTGTTGGAAAGATACCGTATGATCCAAAAGCAATCGCAGCGGTGAATGCGGGAGGATCCGTAATCGATACGGACGGTCCGGCAGCAGAAGCGATTCGAAATATGTATAAGGAGCTGAAAAAGCTTTTATATTAATAAAAAAATAAACACAAGAAAAGGAGCGATACTATTATGAAAATTGCAGTATCATGTAACGGAAATCAGATTTGGGCACATTTTGGACATTGTGAGAACTTCATGATTTATGATGAAGAAGGCGGCAAGATTGTTGGCGAAGAGTCAGTTGCCAATCCGGGACACAGACCGGGATTCTTACCAAACTTCCTCGCAGACAGAGGCGTTAACGTTATGATCTCAGGCGGTATGGGAGGCGGCGCTGTTGATATCTTCAATTCGCGTAACGTAGAAGTTATCCTTGGCGCACAGGGAGATGCCCGCGAGGCAGTTGAAGCATACCTGCGCGGAGAACTCAAATCTACAGGTTCTATCTGCCATGAACATGCACATGCGGATGAGTGCCACTAAATAAGGAGTACCATATTGACAAACGTAAAGTAACTTGTTAAGATGGTTTCGTTCATCGGAGGGTGAGCTATTAAGAAGTAATAGCGAGCCGGATAAGATGTCTGGTCGAAGAATCAGAATCTTATCCGGCTTTTTTGTTTCACGCAGACGGAGTACAGGCTTCGCGCGAATATTGATTGCCTGCATCTTCCTGATGCTTGTACCAATCGCATTTATGCAGTCGATGTCAGCCTTTGTGGCACAAGGGATTATAGGTGCCTTTGCGATTCGTATACCGGTCGCGTTTTTGATGAGTCATCTGGTTCCGGTAACACTGTTTCATATCGGATTGGCAACGCCTTGCTCGACGATGGTTCAGATTGTGATGTGTGTGGTGTATTTGCTGTATATTAAAAAACGTACCCGATAATGTTAATCATTATAAGATAATCAGAGGTAGACATACGATGAAAGAAACAAATCCATGTTCTGAAGAGTTTGACTGCGTCATCGAAGCGGGCAAGATCCTGATGGAAAGTGGCGCAGAAATCTATAGAGTGGAAGAGACGATGAGACATATGGCGGCATCGCTTGAGGTGAATCATTTTCATGCTTATGTGGTGAACCGCGGAATCACGGCGTCAGGCGTAAACTGTAAGGGAGAGCGTGTGGCAAGTGTTACATCCGTGCCGGAGACGAACATACATCTGGGCAAGATTGAAGCAGTGAATGCACTGTCGCGTGAAATCGAACAAAAGAAAAATGCCACAGCAGAAGAAGTGGCAACAAAGCTTCAGGCGATTGAATATATGGAAAAGCCGCATCTTGCGGCCGTGCTAATCGCGTATTTTTTAGGTGCAGGCTGTTTTTCGTATGCGATCGGGAGTACGGCGCTTGATTCGCTTTGTTCGGCAGTGATAGGACTGGTTATGGGACTGGTGCTTGAGTGGGTTGGCCGATATATTAAGACCGGCGTATTGCTAACCATCATAGGAAGTGCCGTTATAACCGTATTGGCTAATTACATCTGCTTAAGCGGAATTGGAGAACACAGGGGTCTCATTATCCTTGGAACGCTGATGCTGCTTGTGCCGGGAGCGACATTTACGAATTCGGTCAGAGAGTTTTCGCAAAACAACCATGCGACGGGACTGACGCTGCTTATGTCGGCGCTTTTGACTTGCATCGCAATCTCGAGCGGCGTAGCGCTAACGACAGACTTATTGCCGTTTGCTGAGCAGATGACAAGCGTATTTTCAACTTCGATTGATTCAATCTGGGAAGTGGTTGGAAGAACGGTAATGGCGGGCGTTGGAACGGTGGCATTTGCCTATCTGTTTCACGCACCGAAGAAGTATTTTTTAGATCTTGGCATATTAGGAGCAGTATCTTGGATGATCTATCTGCTGCTTGCCATGAAGTTTGATATGGTGGTATTTTTGATTTTTGTACCGGCACTGTTCGCAGCAGTCATGTCAAGAATTTTGTCGGTAAAAAGAAAATGCCCGATTACAATCTTTTTGTCCACCAGTATCTTTCCACTGATTCCGGGACTTAGTTTTTATCGGGCAATCTACTTTTTTATGACGGGAACAACGGCGCTCGCGGGAGCTTATATCCAAAGCTGTTTTATCTCCGCATTTGCCATTGCACTGTCGATTGTTATAACGCAGGAAATCAGAGTGCGTCCAAAGAAGCATCACTCGTCATCATCATCGTCGGCCTCATAAGAGCGAAACGGCAGACCTTTCTTAGGATACCGGTCGGGTGTGATATAAAGGCCCATCTGCTTTCGCTCGTAGTTAAGTTCTTTGATAAGAGAAATCATAACCAATAGCAATAAGATGGCAAATGGAAATGCTGCGATAATCAGGACATTTTGCAGAACGTCGAGACCACCGGCGCGCAGCAGTACGGCCGCAATTGCAGAAACCATAACGCCCCAGATAACTTTGATTTTGTTATTCGGGTGCATGTTGCCATTTTCCGATTGCATGGCAAGAACGAAGGTTGCAGAGTCTGCCGACGTAATAAAGAATGAAAAGACCAAAATCAGCGCGACGATTGAAAGCAACCCGGCGAGCGGGTACTTATCAAAGGTGGCGAACAACAGCTGCGAAAATGGTTTTTCGGCAATCGAGGCATCCATACCAAAAGCGTCTGTGGAAAGCACGCCAAATACGGAGAACCACAGGAACGAGAAGACGGACGGAATCAGCAGCACATATCCGACGAATTCGCGAATGGTTCGTCCCTTTGAGATGCGGGCAATGAAGATGCCGACAAATGGAGACCACGCAAGCCACCAGGCCCAATAGAAGATGGTCCAGTTGTTGATCCACTCTTGCTGCGTAGGATTGCCGATGCCGGTGTTCGTACTCATGCGAAGAAGATCTTGCATGTATTCGCCAAGCGTTTCAGTAAAGGTGTTCATCATCTTCACACCGGAACCGATAATCATGGCAACAATCATTAAGACAACCGCAAGAATCATATTAAGATTCGATAAGGTCTTAACGCCTTTGTCGAGACCGGACAGGGCAGAAGCCATAAAAAGTACGGTTGCTACAATAATAATCAATAATTGAACATTGAAATTCTGAGGTATGTTAAACAGTTCATTTAGACCGCCGTTGATCTGCATTGCACCGGAACCTAAGCTGGTTGCAACGCCGATGACCGTGGCGAAGATTGTAAGACTATCTAGGACTTTTCCAAGTTTTCCATCCACTGCTTTGCCAAGAAGAGGCTTTAAAGTTGCAGATAAAAGGGTGGATTCTTTTTTTCTGAATAAGAAGTAGGCAATGGCCAAACCGACAACGGAATAGATGGCCCAGGCGTGAATGCCGTAGTGAAAGAAAGAATATTTAAACGCATCACTGTATGCCTGCTGAGTCATAACATCAGCTTCGGGGGCATCGATGGCATAATGAGATAATGGCTCCGCAGCGCCATAGAAGACAAGACCGATTCCCATACCGGCTGAAAACAGCATGGCAATCCAGGAAATTGTACTATATTCGGGCCTTGAATCGGGATCTCCGAGCCTGATTTTACCGGTCGGACTAATCATCATAATGATGCACACACCGATTAAAACCAATACCAGCAAGAGATAAAACCACCCGCAGTTATGGCTGATGGCATCTCGTATTCGTTCGGTAAAGGCTTGAACGCTTGTGGAAAAGACAAGCGATGTGATGACAATCGCAGCAATGGCGATTAGAGCAATCCAAAACGATAAAGTGACGTCTGTTTTTATAAATTTTTTTAGCTTTCTCATAAAACCTCCTACATAAAAAGTGTAAAAGATTATAGGGAAAATGTCAAAAACAGCCGATATAATGTATGAGGGAGCATGCCTAAAATGGATTTTGGGCCGATCTACAGGGAGGTAGAGTTATGAAGATTCCATTTGTAAAATCTGCGACGTATCAGGCGCAGATGAATAACATACAAAATCAAAAGTCCAATCAACAGGCTGAGCAGCCGTCTACTGTGAGCAATTCATTTCGAGAGCAATTACAGGCGCTTAATCGCACGACACCAAATCAGAACAATTACCAGGGAACCTCTGTGTATAAACAAAACGGTTATCTGGAATTGTCAACTGCTACCACAACGAAAAAGCAAGAGACAACAAAAAAAGCGACCAATTATAATTACAAAGAAGTCGCAACCAAGATCTTGCGTGCGAAGACATCCATCAGCGCAGGGCAGGCTGTAATCGCAGCGAAGCGAAAGGTGACGCAGATTCGAAGGAAGATTGCAAGCGGGGATGGAGATGCGGAGGAATTACAGATCGCACTATCCCATGCGAAGAGAATGGAACTTGTGGCAAAAAAGAAGAAGCGCCACTTAGAATTAGAAGAACTTGTTGAACATACGCAGGCAAGAGACGAACGGATGGAAGAGCAAGAAGATGCAGTGCAGGGAATCAAAAGCAGCGTATTTGATGCAGTGCAAGAAGAAATTGAAAAGCAGCAAGACGCCATCTTCGAAGAGCGCGAAGCAATGATTGCAGAAGCGGCCGAGGAGTATCCGCAGGAGATGCTTGCCGAGATTAATGAGATGATTGCAGAGTTTGGAGAAGAAGAGTTAAAAGAATTAGAAGAGCTCTCAGAACTCTTTGACCAGATGGAGATCGTCGATCCGCATATGAGCGAGGAAGACCTGGAAAAGCTTAAGAAAAAGCATCGCGCATCAGAGCAAAAGGCTATCACGAAGGCGGATATGGAATATATCAAAGACATGGTGAATCTCATGGAAGAACGCGGCGGGGAGAGCATGCCGGGCGATATGGGAGTCAATATACAGATGTAAGAGTATGAGTCGGATGAAAAGCATCCGGCTCTTTTTTCGTGCCAAAATACATACATTTTACAAACTATTTACAAGGAAGGTGTTTTGGATTTTACAACGGACTTCTAGAATGAATCCTGTCATGACGAAGAAAGAAAAGAAAAAAGAAAATCGTAGGAGGATAAACGATGAAAAAGAAATTAGTAAATGCAGTAGCGCTTTCGATGGCAGCTATGGTGATGTGTGGAAGTTTGGCAGGTTGTGGAAATTCAGCGAAAGAAACAGCAACAGATGATAAGACAAGTACACAAGAACAGACACAAGAGGCAACAGATCTTACAGGAAGTATTGCACTTGCAGGTAGTACCTCAATGGAAAAACTTTGCGAGTCGTTAAGTGAAGGATTTATGGCAAAATATCCGGGCGTAACAGTTACGGTAGAATATACAGGCTCAAGTGCCGGAATTGAATCTTTAGCAGCAGGAAGCGCCGACATCGGAGATGCATCCCGTAATCTAGAGGAAGAAGAAATTGCAAATGGTGCAGTTGAAAACATCGTTGCAATCGATGGAATTGCAGTGGTAACAGATCCGGAAAACACCGTTACAAATGTGACAAAAGAACAACTTATATCCATCTATAAGGGTGAGATTACAAACTGGAAAGAACTTGGCGGAGAAGATGAAGCAATCGTTGTGATCGGACGTGAAGCCGGCTCCGGAACAAGAGGTGCATTCGAAGAATTATTAGAAATTGAAGACGCATGCAAGTATGCGCAGGAACTTGATTCTACAGGTGCAGCAATGGCGAAGGTAGCATCCACACCGGGAGCAATCGGTTATGTATCATTAGATGCTGTAGATGACTCTGTAAAAAGCCTGACATTAGATGATGTTGCAGCAACAGAGGAAAATATCACAGCAGGTGATTATTTATTATCCCGTCCGTTTGTCATGGCAACCAATGGCGAGATAACAGAGCAAAATGAACTGGTTCAGGCCTGGTTTGAATATTTAGAGTCAGAAGAAGGACAGAGCATCGTAACAGGCGCCGGTCTTATTCTTCCACAGTAAGAAAGGCAGAGCATGAAAAACAAAGTAAAGAATTATATCGTAGAGCGCATAGCAAAATATATGTTTACCATCTGTGCAGTCATTGCAATCTTAGCGGTATGTTCCATTACAGTTTACATGATTTTTAAGGGCACACCGGCATTTCACAGTGTCGGCGTGCTTGACTTGCTGTTTGGAACAACCTGGCAACCAACGGCAGAAGATGCAAGTTACGGAATCTTATATATCATTCTTACATCCATTTTGGGAACCGCGGTGTGCGTTCTTGTAGGAGTGCCGATTGGACTTATGACAGCTGTCTTTTTAACTGAAGTTGCGAATCAAAAGCTGGCGGGAATCGTACAGCCGGCAGTGGAACTTTTGGCAGCGATTCCATCTGTTATCTATGGACTTTTGGGTCTTATGATTTTAAATCCAATTATGTATAAATTAGAGCAAATTGTATTTGCAGAAAATGAAGCACACCAGTATACGGGAGGTGCGAATCTGCTATCAGCGATTATCGTGCTGATCATTATGATCTTACCAACTGTGGTCAATGTCAGTGCATCCTCGATTAAGATGGTGCCGGGCGAACTTCGAGCTGCTTCATTGGCACTTGGTGCAAGTAAGATACAGACCATCTTCAAGGTAACAATTCCGGCAGCAAAGTCGGGCATAATGACAGGAGTTGTACTTGGAATCGGAAGAGCACTTGGCGAAGCTATGGCGATTAATATGGTAGCCGGCGGAGCAGTGAACTTCCCGCTTCCATTTAACTCGGTCCGCTTTTTGACAACGCAGCTGGTTAGTGAGATGGGATATGCGCAAGGCGTACACAGACAAGTGTTATTCACCGTTGGGCTGGTGCTTTATATCTTTATCTTAATTGTGAATCTGGTGCTTTTAAAACTTAGAAGGGAGGCAGCAAAGAATGACTGATATACAATACTCTTCATTGAAAATGAGACGAAAACGTCCAAAAGACAACCTCCTTTATACCATCATCTATCTATGCGCCGGATTAACTGTGGCACTGCTTGCCGTAATCATCATCTATGTAATAGCCAAGGGAGCGCATGGCGTAAGCTGGAGCTTTTTGACATCTGTTACATCGGCACTTAAAGGAACGGTTGGAATTGCCGGTAATATTGTCAATACCGTAATGATTATTCTGATAACCATGGTGATTGCAACGCCGATAGGAGTTGGTGCAGCTATCTATCTAAATGAATATGCAAAGCCCGGCAAGCTGGTGAGCATCATTGAATTTGCAACCGAGACGCTTTCAGGCATTCCATCTATTATCTTTGGACTGTTTGGTATGATGTTTTTCGGACAGACACTTGGTCTTGGATACTCTCTTATGACGGGTTCTTTAACCTTAATCTTGATGATCTTGCCGTTAATTACAAGAAATACACAAGAGGCGCTTAAGACTGTGCCGGAAAGCTACAGGCAGGGAGCTGCAGGACTGGGCGCAGGCAAATGGTATACGATTCGCACAATTTTGGTGCCATCCGCCATGCCGGGTATTATCACAGGAGTAGTTCTTGCCATCGGCAGAATTGTAGGAGAGTCAGCGGCGCTTTTATTTACAGCCGGAAGTGCCAAGATCTTACCGGAATCGGTTACGGGATTGTTCTCGAAGATTTTTGAATCCGGCGGAACCTTGACGGTGCAACTGTATCTGTCGGCGACAAGCGAAGGAGATTTTGATGTGGCATTTGCCATTGCAGTAGTGCTGCTGGTATTAGTGCTGGTCATTAATCTTGGGACCAAGAAAATTGTCTCAAAATTTGATGTAACGAGGAAGAAATAATATGAAACAAAAACAAAAGATAAGTGTACAGGATCTGAACCTGTATTATGGAGAAAATCATGCCTTAAAAGGTGTGAGTATGGATATATTAGAGCATGCCGTAACGGCATTTATCGGGCCATCGGGATGCGGTAAGTCGACATTTTTAAGAACCATCAACCGCATGAATGACCTGGTGGATGGAGTAAAAGTAGAAGGTAAGGTGCTACTGGACGGAGAGAATATCTATGATGAAGATGTGGATACCACAATTCTTCGTAAGAAAGTGGGAATGGTCTTTCAACAGCCGAATCCATTTCCGATGAGCATCTATGACAATATTGCATATGGACCGAGAGTACATGGGATTAAAGATAAAAGATCACTTGATCGCATTGTGGAAGAAAGTCTGCGAGGTGCGGCCATCTTTGATGAGGTAAAGGACAGGTTAAAAAAGTCTGCGCTTGGTTTGTCCGGTGGACAGCAGCAAAGAATCTGTATTGCAAGGGCACTTGCCGTGCAACCGGAGGTACTTTTGATGGACGAGCCGACATCGGCGCTTGATCCTATTTCGACTGCGAAGATTGAAGAACTGATGGAAGAACTTAAGAAAAAGTATACCGTGGTAATTGTTACGCATAATATGCAGCAGGCATTGCGCGTGGCCGATCAGACGGCATTTTTCTTAATGGGAGAATTGGTGGAATTCCATGACACAAAGCAGCTGTTTTCTTATCCGCGCGACAAACGAACAGAAGATTATATTACAGGAAGATTTGGTTAAGGAGGACGTTATGAGATCAAAATTTGATGAACAGCTTAGACAGTTAAACAATGAAATGATAGTTATGAGCAACATGATTGAACAGGCAATTCAAGGGGCAATCGATGCACTGTTTACCCAGAATGTAGAAAAAGCAAAGAAGATTATGGGGGATGATGAACAGGTTGACCGGGAACAAAAAAGGATTGAAAATATCTGCTTTCAGCTATTGATTCAACGTCAGCCGGTTGCACGAGATCTTCGTACGATTACCGCAGCAATGAAGATGGTAACGGATATGGAACGAATCGGTGACCAGGCAGCAGATATCTCAGAGCTTACGATTATGATGGCAGACAGTCCGTATAAGATGAAAGAAGACAATATCAAAAAGATGGCAACCGAGACGATAGTGATGCTTCTTGATGCGGTAGAAGCATATGTAGAACAAGATGCTGATAAGGCGAATAAGGTAATCGCACATGATGACATTGTCGATGAGTTGTTTTTGAAAGTGAAGTCAGACTTGATTGAAGTGATGCAGACGAATAAAGATTATGCAGAGCATGCGGCAGACCTTTTGATGGTGAATAAATACTTAGAACGAATCGGAGATCATGCAACGAATATTGCAGAATGGGTCATCTTCGCAGTGGAAGATCATATAGAAAAGTAGGCGCCTATCCAAGATGGGCGCCATTTTGAAATGGATGATTGTATAAGTATATAATGCTAATCCAAAGGAAAATAAAAAGGGGATATCCGGCAAAGCAAAGCGGCCAGGATATATCAGTTAACAAGTGTCTGAAAAAACAAAGCCAGATGATAAGACCTGCGCCTGCGCTGCAGATGCAAGAAAGCATTATTGCAAAAGCGTATTTGTAAATGGCTTTTAGGTTGCACCTGTCTATATATGTACATAATCGTTTCATAAACTATTACCTCCTTTTAACAAGGAAAGTATAGTAGATGTATGTAAAAACTATACTCAATGTCATGTAAGAAATATGTAAAACGTGCGAAAAACCGCCCCAATCAAATTGACCGGAACGGTTTTTCTATGTTACACAATTTCGTATTGAAGATACGCTTTATTTACGACCGACAAGTGCATCATCGAGCGGCTTACCTGCAGCTTCACGATACGCATCGTCTTTTACCTTCACATGCTTAGAACTAAATAAGAGAACCAAGAGAGTGGAGATTGCACCGACAATTCCACATACGGTGAAGATCATGTTGTAACCAAGGTTAATCATGATGATGGCAATGAGCATCGGTCCAAGTGCTGAGAACAGGTTCGCAATCGGATTAACCGCTGCGAATACGGTACCGAAGTCTTCACGGCGCCAGTACTGGGCAGCCAGTGAAACGGTGAAGTTCGAAGAAGCACCCATGAACAGAGCCAGACAGATTAAAGCTGCAACCAAAAGGCCAGGTCTTTCAGGGCTTGAAAGTGCACCTAAGATACCGGCAAGGAGCATAATCAGACAAGCAATTGCCATTGCTTTTTTTGTACCAAACTTCTGGTCAAGCATACCGAGAATAAAACTTCCGACAAGACCGAAGATCATAATCATAACCATGACACCGCCGAAACCACCGAAGCGGTCAAGGCCATCACCCATCTGAGACATGATGGCGTTGGTCTGTGTCATTGTACCAACCGAGAACATTAATAAGAGTCCGGCCGGAACCGTTAAGAACCAAAAATCACGAGTCGTAAGAGAGTGATTGAGCTTCCATACGGTCGTCTTCTTATTTTCAATTTCTTCTTCCATAATAGCCTTAGCCATCTCAGGAGTCATGTTGACATCGTTGTCACGATATGCGCCAACTTCTTCCGGATAGTCCGGAACGAATACAAGACCGATGATAAGACCAACGATGAAGATGATTAAAAATGGTGTAAATGCAAGTGCAACATGCGGTGTGCCATCCTTGAATGCAAGAGCGGCGAAACCACCAAGAACACCATTACCAATCGGGAATGCGAATGTTGCAATACCCATAACAGCACCCTTTCTGGTAGGGAACCACTGACCAACTAAGATGGAAAGTGCAAATGTTCCATACGTTACAGAAAGCACGGTACCAATACCATATACAGCTCTCCAAACCATTTGGATGGTGCCCGGAATATAACCCGGAATGAACATGATGCCAAGAAGTGCGACAATAGATAACACACCTAAGATGAAACCGAATCGCTTAACACTCTTCATCTTACCAATAAAGTTAGAAGCAACCAGCTGGATGATGACACCAATCAGTGAACATACGGTGTAGATTGTAGAAAGCACCTGCTGACCACCATATAAATCAGACAGGATATTCAGTGGGTAGTTACCGATTGCCGTGTAGGCCAAAAAACCTGTCGCAACCCAGATAATCAGTAGCCAACCGCGCGAGCCAAAGCCCTTTACCTTGTTATTCCCCATACATAAAACCTCCTATTTCCTTATGTTAGTTTCATTATAATTATTTTAAGGTGGTTACCATATGGTTATGCGGAACATAATTTATAAAAATTTTATAATTTAAATGTGCATTATGCACAGCGTATATTGAGAAGCGTGGTAACATTTGTTAAAATATAACAAAAAGTTATGCATGGGTGTACAAAGCATGAAGGGATGGGGGATATGAAGCTTAGTATTTCAATGTTTATCGATGAGTTAAGGGAGTATGAGCCTGAGGTGCACTGCACATCATTTGCAAGACAGATTGATACGGCCAGATTCTATGAAGAGGGGATGGAAGAAGCCGGTAATGTCTTGTATGTGGCAGAAGCAGCCAGGACCATACACAATGAAAAGGATGGAATTGTCTGCTGGACGGGCATCGACTGGGTGTATCTGCATACGGATCATATCGTAGCCGTGATGAATCACGTGCTGCAGCTAATCAACCGGTATGCGTCCTTTGCCGATCAGTGTTTTGAAGCTTTAAGAAGTGGAACATCGCTTCCGGAACTTCTTAGTATCTTTGAGCAGTCCTTTCAGGTGCCGCTTTTTATAATTGATAGTTCCCAGTATCTGATTGCGTTATCTTCAAGCCTGGAAAATGATCCGCGCATTACGGATTTTACGAGAATTCATAATTCAAAGGGAAATGAAGACAGTAAGCTGCTGAAAAAGTTTAATAATAAGTATCCGGAGACATTTATGAACCGACGGGCTTTCTCGCTGCCGGCAGATATCTTTCCGACAAAGTCTTATTGTCAGAATATATTTATTAATAATGAGCGCGTGGCGACGATGATTATTCCTCTTTTTCCGGGAATTGATACGCTATCGGGTAAAGAGAACTTAGAGGTCTTTTGCCCGATTATGGAAGAGTGGTTTATCCAAAACAGGAAGGAAGATGCGGCTTATCTGCTGACATCGAATCTTGCAAGCCTGCTCGATGGTAATAATAGTGCGGCCGGTGATTTGATCAGAAGGGTTAACTTGTTTGGATGGATGCCGGGAGATGAGATGCGGGTTTTGGTTGCGACAAATCTGTCGAATCAGATGTATTTTGACAGCCGCCTAAGCCAGAGACTGACGGCTGAAAAAGACGGAGTATACGCAATCCCTTATCAAAAGAGGCTGGTAATTTTATGCAACTTTAGTTTGCAACCAAAAGAGCAGATCTATTCGCTGCTTCAATTTGTCCTTGAGCAAAATTATTACTGTGCGGCAGACAGCTTTTCGTTTCATAGGATTGAAGATACGAAGATGGCTTACGAGCAGGCGCTCTTTACGCTGCATGTGAGGGGAGATTTGACGCCGGGGCGCATCTATGCAAGCGGCGATACGGTACTGGAATACTTTGCCGATACGATTAAGCAGCATGTAAGTCTGACACTGACGCATCCTATCGTCGTGCAGATGCTTGAGTATGACAAAGAACATAAGACAAATTATGCCGGAACGCTGGAGTGTTTTTTGAAAAATGAGAGAAACCACCAGCTTACGGCAACAGAATTGTATATTCACAGAAACACCTTAACGCAGCGACTTTCCAAGATTAAGTCACTGTGGAATCCGAATCTGGAAGACGCAGCGGAAAGGTTATATCTGTACTTTTCTTTCTTTTTTTAAATGGATTATAAGAGTTTTAGATACTTGTCGGCCTGGTAGAGCGCTGCAACGGTATTGTGTGCAAGCACGCGGTCTTTGGAAACAAGCGTGGTTACCGGCGCCTCGGAGTATTTGTAAAAGAGACTGTCGTGACCAACGCACAGACCGATTAAGACATTGAGGTCGGTCTTTTCGTGATTTAGATATTTGGCCTGTAAGATTGGATTGCACATATTCTCGCCGGTTGAATTGCACACGGAAGGAATGCCGACATCGACTTTCTTTTGTGTGGCACATTTGCAAGAGATGCCAAAGACCTCAAAGCCGTTTTTTCGGAAAATGCGGGCAGCAATGCGTGATTCACTTAAAAGCCCGGCGCAGGTTGCAATGCCGAGTTTTTTCGCACCAATCTTTTTGGCGAATTCCATCGTCTCTTCAAGACGCGTCATCTTGCAATAGTTTTCGGCCTCCGTCTCAGCGGCGGCAATCGTCAGTGTGCGGATGTCATCCTTTTCATATTCGTTCATGGCTTCTTTTAAAACCTCGGGTGGACAGGCCTCGCCCGGGCAAAACTCAGGAAATGCTTTGTCCTCATTGAGACAGTTGATGACGCCGCAGTCGATACAGCTTAATTTTTGTTCCATGTAAACACATCCTTTCCATATAGTAGTATCATACTGCATTTCTTGTGCAAAAACACGGGCAAATGGAAATAAAAATGATAATTACTGCTTTTATGAAGAAGATTGTTATGTTATACTTACTAAGTTAATTATCTCATTTTTAATTTTCCTTTAATACTTCAGTGATAATATAAAAATTATCTTTAAACTGAGGTCGGGAGAAATTAAAAGGAAGAGAAGATGCGAATATTAGTAGTTGAAGATGAAAAAGATTTGAATCGTTTGCTAGTTGAAAGATTGACGGTAGAAGGATATGCAGTGGATTCGTGTGCCGATGGTGCAGTTGCGTATGACTATCTGACACTTGGGGAGTACGATGGAGTCATTATGGATATCATGCTGCCGAAGATGAACGGATATGAAGTGCTTAAGAAGATGAGAGCGAATAAGGTGTACACACCGGTTATGTTCTTGTCGGCGCTGACCGATTCGAAGAATATCGTGGAGGGACTCAACGACGGAGCTGACGATTATCTTGTAAAGCCATTTGACTTTGAGGTGCTTTTGGCAAGACTTCGTGTGATGCTTCGCAAAGCAGTCGGCGTTCATGATAATGTTTACCGTCTGGGAGAACTAGAAGTAAACGAACTTGAAAAGAAAGTATATCGCGGCGGAGCCTTTATTGATCTTACTGCGAAGGAATTTGACATCTTGATGTGCTTTATTCGCAATCCGGGCGTTGTCCTGACACGAGAACAAATTATCTCAGGCGTATGGAATGACGGAGATGAATTGATTTCGAATGTCGTTGATGTATATATCCGTTTTCTTCGAAAGAAACTGGATGAGCCATATGAACATAAGATGATTCAGACAGTACGAGGCGTTGGGTATTGCCTAAAGGAGAACGCATAATTGAAAAAGTTTTTATTAATTTGGGGAGTCATATTCTTTACGATTATTGTTTTTGTTGTTGTCGTCAGTATATGGATTCTCGGACGAGGAGCGACTAGTGGTCTTGTTACTCAAGAAGTTCGGAATCAGACGAGAGAGATTCATTATCAGCTTCAATATGAAGATGGTAGTCTAACATGGGACGGAAGCAGTAAATCATTAGAGGGTGGATTCTCTTTTATTGTGTATAGCGAGGATGGAGATGTCGTCCTAAGTGTTTTGGCAAATGAACTAGAAGATGAAGACATGGTAGAAGTTCGCGATAAGGTGCTGCAGTATAATGCAGGGCAGCCGGATTCGAACAAAGCCTATATGACCAAAATCGCAGATGTCCAATACGCAGTTAAGATTTTTCAAAAACGGGTAACCGAGGGAGAAAGCACCAGGGTATACTACGTTGTCGGGTTGTTAAGACCGGATATGATAGAGAATGTATATCGCTCCGTTCAGTGGACGCTAACTACGGTGGTGTGTGTGGCCGGTGTAGTGATGCTGGTGATTCTCGGGATTGGCATCAATTTATTTTCGCGCAAGATTAAGGAGATTAAGACAAATGCCGATAACATCGGCGCACAAGTTGACTTCTCAGAGCGAATTGAGCAGGATCGACATTTTCCGGAACTTACGGCGCTTGTGGATGCGCATAACCGTTTGCTCGATCAGTTTGAACAGATTCTGGAGGGACAAAAGTCCTTCAACCGTAGTGTGTCACACGAACTTCGCACACCGATTGCCGTGATTGACGGAGAGTTGCAGATGCTTGCGACTAAGAGCGAATTAAGCGGCGATGTAGCAGAGCGCATTGAGCGTATTAAGCGTCAGAATCAGAAGATGAAAGATCTGATTCGGGAACTTCTTATATTGGCGCAGCTGGATAATGCCAGCACCGGTTCGGCGGATGAGGATGTGCAGTTTGATGAAGTTATTGAATTCATCTGCAGCGACCTCGAAGAGATAACATCCCGGCCGGATTTAATTACAAAAGAGCTTGTGCCAATCAAGGTACATGCGAACATGAGTTATCTTGTAATTGTTGTAGAAAACCTATTAACAAATGCAGTAAAATACGGCCTTTCAGACAAACCGATTGAGGTGCGTTTATGGGAGGAAGACGACAGTTGTATGCTTTCGGTACGAGACTATGGACCGGGGCTTTCAAAAGAACTGTCAGAGAAGATGTTTGATCCATTTGTCCGAGGTGATCAGTCAAGAAGTGAGAAAGGATATGGTCTTGGACTTACTTTAGTAAAAAAAATAGTTTCACATTATAATGGAACAGTTCAGGTACAAAGCGTTGAACATCAGGGGAGTGAGTTTTTGGTACAACTTAATCTGTCTTTAATAAAAGACTGATAATATTATGTTTGCTTGTGGTGGAATGCAAGTGAAGGAGGATTATAATTAATGTCAACATTATACATTCATCTAGGTACACCAAAGACAGGCTCAAGTGCAATTCAGTTATATCTTGCGGATAATAAAGAGCAGTTACAAAAACAAAATTATTGTTTTGCAGAATTCCCTGTTAAATTCGCAGAAACCGGAAAATATCGAAACGGACATTTTCTGCTTTATCTGCAGCGTCCAAAAGAGTTAAAGAATTGGCAGTTGTGTGTTGATGAACTTAAGAATGCATTAGATCAGTATGACAATGTTATCCTGACAGAGGAAGCACTCTGGGGATGGCAGCGAAAAAAGAACTGGTGGAACGATGTGAAAACATTTCTTGGTACACTTAACTGCGATGTCAAGTTTATCGTTTACTTAAGAGCACAAGAAGACTTGATTGAGTCCATCTACAACCAGTGGGTTAAGGGCTTTAAAAAGAGTAGCATAACTTTTGATGAATTTTTAGATGAACACAGGTACAGTTATCTTATGCTTCATTATGATGAGCAGTTAAAAGAGATGGCACAGTATTTTGGACGTGAGAATATTATTGCAAGACCGTATGATTTTGCTCAGTTTAAGAACGGCAATATCTATGAAGACTTCTTGGATGTTATTGGTGCAGAGGTTACGGACGAATTCGTTGTTCCGAATCATGCAGCGAACCCGTCAATGCCTTATGATGCTCTTGAAATTAAACGATATATCAATTCTAATGCCGCATATGTAAAGGCAAAAAACGTTAATTTCTATAGCAATATCATTCGTGCCGGATATGATACATTAAGTTCAGACAGTAAAAAACCATTTAAAGAGACAAGAACTTTATTCACGCCGGAGCGACTTAAGGAAATACAAAAAGACTACGAACAAGGTAATGAATACGTTGCCAGGGAGTATTTTGGCAGAGAAGATGGTGTGTTTAATACCAGTCAGAAGACAAAAGAAACGTTTACTCCGGATTCACAGAGTCTGTTAAAGGAAGGAATTAAGGTATTTTCCGGTGCAGACTTATATCTGTATGAGGAAAATGAGAAATTAAAAAAGACTGTTAAGCAGCTTACAAAGCGTCTTAACGAATTGGAAAAAGAAGTAAATTCGGTTAAGAAATCCTTCCCGATTCGTGCATGGAGAAAAGTCAGAGGACATAATAAAGAAGAAGAATAATCATATCAGCCAGCTTCGGCAATTGCCGAAACTGGCTTTTTTTATTAAGAAAGCGCATCTACAAAGGCACGAAAAATCTTGCGGCTTGTCTTATCTTGTTTGTGAGAAAATTCCGGATGCCACTGCACTGCCCAAAGAAATCGGTGGTCAGGCATATGAAGGGCTTCCACAAGGCCGTCTTCAGAAACTGCCATGACCTCAAGGGAAGGTGCAACATCCTTAACTGCCTGATGGTGATAACTGTTGACCGGAAGCGATTTAAGCTGTAAGCATTCTGAAAGTGGAGTACCTTGTGTGATTTCTACTGAATGAATCGGCAGATGATATGCGCCGCTTTGGTGATGCTCTGTTTTTGAAGGATGCTGCGTTGGCAGATCCTGATAAAGGCTTCCGCCCAGATCGGCATTAATAAACTGAATACCGCGGCAGATTCCAAGAAGTGGTTTGTTTTCTTTGATTGCATAGCGAAGCATGATGTGTTCCATCTCATCGCGAGGAGAAAAGCATTCAACAAGACCATCTAACGGTGTTTCGTTGTACAGTTCAGGAGAGACATCCTGGCCTCCTGTGAATAAAAATCCGTCACACATGTCTGCTAGTTGCAATAAATCCTGCATATCTGTAGACAGAGGAAACATGATAGGAAGGGCACCGGCTTCGCGAAGGGCATCCATGTAGCCCGGAAGCATCCACAGGCTTTCTTTTTCTTCATCCCACAATGGCATTACGCCTACAATTGGTTTGTTCATAGTGAATAACTCCTTTATAATCGATAAAAAAACAGACAAAAGCGTATCAGGCGCCTTTGTCTGCATGCATTTCATTGTAGAAGCTTTGTAAGTGGATGTCAATAGTTAGGAAGTGTGACCAAGATGACGTTTCATCCGCTTTACATTCTCTCTAAAGAATTTGACGAATTTATTTTGTTGCTCATCTAAATGCGTCTGCATGGCTGCATCTAGAATCTGCCTCCATGTATCCGGCGGAATGAGCGGCTTTTTTCGATTTGCATTATATACGTACAGGGCATCATAGATGCGTTCTAACTCTTTTGGGTCGAATTGTGCCGGCTCGTCGTCATCCGAAATCTCTTCGTGAAGAAAGAGGCGGCCGTCCTCGCGTCCTAAGTATTCGCGGGCAACATGCTGGTTTCCCTGTGTGTAGTGTGCGAGGAATGAAGCTCTGTTTGACTTGGTAAAGCCGGTTCTGTTGTGCAACAAACCCTCGTCTTTTAGCTCGCTTTGCACATCATAGAGCCATTTGGAAATGCCTCGTCCTTTGTTTTGATATAAGGGGACGCTGTTTAGACATCTTTTGGCTTCAACGAGAACATCTACGATACTTGGGTTGTTCTTCAGCCTGGCTTTTGCAAAGTCATCTGTCAGCGTAAGCCCAAGCACTTCGAGAAAATCCGAGATGATAGATCCATTTTTAAATTCAGAGCGTTCATATGGTCTTACGATAACGTGATCCTTGCCAATGACCGAACTTAACCTGGTTAAGTAAGCATCGTAATCTGTGAAGTTTTTCTTTCCTTTTAGACAACTGCTTAGATATTCAGACAGGGTATAGTTGTAATCACGTCTTGTTTGAACCTGCTGGACGTAATGTGAATAGGCGTATTCATCCTGCCGTCTAAGATAGACAATAACTTTCAAATCGTAGTTGTACTGTTCGATGGCGCGGATTACATTTTTCCAAAATGCCGGCCGTCTGGCTGAATAATTCCAGATGCCTTCGTCTGAGAGGATAATCTTATCGTAGTCATAACTAAGCTCATTAATATAGGACAACTGTTCGGTCAGCATAAGTGGATCCGTATGCACGTTGCACAGCCAATGACCATTACGCTGGGCGCTTACCAGGTATTCCTTTTTTCCAAGGTCCGGGTAGATGGCGCCTTGCATTTTTAACGCATCAGCATTGATGGACATAAAATGCTGGATCGAAGTTGTTCCTGTTTTGGGGGTTCCAATATGTATATATAAGGTACTCATATCAATCTTACCTTTCTATTTTCTAGTAAAATATCATCTGAATGTGATGTGTAAGTGATAATTGGATGAGCGTTGTTTTAAAGATAACATAAAAAATAATTTGTTGCTAGATAAAGATACAATTGCTAAAATAATGGTAGTGGTTTTTACTCGATGAAAGATGCCTTGAATATGGAGGAGCAGGGATTGTGAAGTATGTTGTAAAGCAAATTATCGAACCGGACTTTGGCTGCGAAGGCAGACCGGATGGATATACGGCAACCGATACAGTGATTTTGAAAGAGGAAAATGGCCAGGAGATTCAGATGGAGATTCCGGATGAAGATCTCTATAAAAAAGATATCAATATTGGCGACTGGGTCTATTTCGACCTCACCAATCAAATCTATAAAGAAGAATAAACCAATCCAGAGGGACGGTCCTAATGCCACGGAGACTGTCCCTCTTTTTAGTGGGGACGTTCCTTTTGCCACGGTCATGTGTACTTTGGCTCGCTGCGTCGCCGATCGGTTGAAAGGAATGCATGCGCAGGTTTATAATCATGGCAAATGGAGGGCGTCACATGAGCACATACGTAATCAGCGACATACATGGTTGCTACAATCAATTTCAGACAATGCTTGAGAAGATTAATTTATCCGCCAAAGATCAGCTAATCCTGGGCGGTGATTATATTGATCGCGGTCCGGACAGCGTGAAGATGCTAAGATGGCTTGAGAATCGCCCGGCAAATGTCATCTGCATCAAGGGAAATCATGACGTAGAGTTCGCCTCCTACGTTGCTCTTATGAAGCGCGTTATGAAAGAGCAGGCGCTAACTATTGATAAATCTCGCCCGGACGCCACAGCTTTGCTGTGTGAACTGACGAGTGGAGTGATGGCTGAAAAAGGATTTCCCTACTTTGACTGGTATCACACAATTCAGAAGATGACTGCAAATGAAGGCGTCGGCATGGAGCAGCTCGAGCGCTGGGCAGAAATGCTTACCGATCTGCCATATACCTACGAAATGACAATTGGAGGTCGAAGATGTATCGTGGTACACGCCGGTTATATTGAGGACTTAACAGGGGTATGCACCGATCAAAACTATGCGGATATCGAAGATTTTTACCTAAGCGCCAGAGACGATGCGTATCTGCTTGGAGGCATTTCGCACGGCATGATTATCGCCGGCCATACGCCGACGGTACTTGAGGAAGAACTTCCATATAATGACGGCGATGTGTATCGCTTCTATGATGAGGAAATGGATTGTATCTTCTATGATATTGATTGCGGCTGCGCCTATCGCAGTGTGTACAAAAATGCGAAACTGGCGTGCCTACGACTAGAAGATGAAACAGTGGTGTATGTATAGTGGGGACGGTCCTAATGCCACGGTCATGGTTCCTTTGGCCTCGAGCCAAAGGGACACTGACCGTGGCAAAAGGACCGTCCCCCTGGCTTATGCTATCCATTCGTAGACAATCCCATACCATTCTCTCGTAAAATACGTAGAAAACATCCACCAATGTGTATGCGCAGAAACTGCAGTTGTCTCAATGTTCAGCTTATCGGCTATGACAGAAGCGCGGTATTCATGAAATTCATTTGTGACAATCGCAAGATTGGTGCTTAGCCCACGCTCCTGAATGATCTCCAGCGAGAAACGAAGATTCTCACGCGTGGAAGTTGACTTATCTTCCATGATTAGCCGGTCCGGATCGACGCCGTGCTCAGTCAGATAAGTGTACATACACTGCGCTTCACTGATGTCTTCATCGGAGCCTTGTCCGCCGGATAAGATACACACTGCATCTTCGTGTTCATCCAGATAAGCCTGCGCAGCAGTAAGTCGCTCACGCAGCATCAGACTCGGGCTCGAACCACGCACCTGACATCCAAGCACAACCAGCGTCTCATCGCCGGTGGCGGAACTAGTTGCCTCGTGGATGATGAGCGCTGACAAGATCACGGCAGCAGCGATGGCCAGAATAATGATAGCCGCAATAACGCTCACAATTACACGTCCAACCGTAACCTTCCAAATCTTTTTTATCAGCGGATTAATCGCAAATGCAAATATCCCATACAAAATCAGGATTACGCCAATCGCAATTCCGGTAGCATTACCGATGTTGACAATTCCGTATAAAAATAACGGCGGCGTATATAAAATCTCGCAAATAAATCCTAGTACAATTACAATAATTCTTATTATCAAATCTTTCACCTCATACAGTAGTATAAAGGAAGAAACCTACTTTTGCATCAAAAATAAAGAGCTACGACATTACTACAACGTGAGGGGGAGGGTAAAAGTAGTAATTTCGTAGCTCTTTAAAAAGAGGGAGAATTGTAAATCTTATAGATTTACGAGATTATGAAAAATGCTATAAGACCCATTGAAGCAAGCTCGAAGAGCGAAGCTGAAATGTCGGTCTTATGTATGCAAGGGTGTCCCAAGAGCCAGCGGCGATTGGACGACACCTACTGCAATTTAAATTGTTCGAGGAGTTGTTGCTTCCTTCGATGGTTATACTATATCGGTCTTATGTGAAAGATAAGTGATTGATGAGAGAAGATTACTTGAAATAAAGTGAAGATTAAATGGAAATGTGACATATCAAGCGGACTTGTCCCGAAAAAATGGATTAGAGTTTTGGTAAAAATATAGTGTGATAATGATGGATAGGTTTCAACTAGTTGATAGTTGGTTTGTCATATATTTACGGCGGTTTTGAATGAAATGATCCATTTCCTGAATAGTAGGAACCGTACTCTGGATAGGAATGCAAGAGATCAGTCCAGAATCCTTTCTAAACAAATAAAGAGCTACGACATTACTGACAAGTTGTGAGGGGGAGTATGATACATCAGTAATTTCGTAGCTCCTTAAAAGAGGGAGAATTGTAAATCTTATAGATTTACGAGATTATGAAAAAGTTTTATGTATGCAACGCTGTCGTTAATTGGGAGGGCGACAGCTACTGCAATTGTTTATCAAGGATTTGCTTCCTTCGATGGTTATACTATATCGTCCGAATGTGAATGATAGGTGATTGTTACGGGAAGATTATTTGAAAAAATTATTAAGAAAATGTCTAGTTTTGTTTTTTATGAACATATAAATATACGAAAAACAAATATTTTATGGAGGAACTAATATGACGACAATTTATTGTAAGACAACCGCAAAAGGAACTCATTCATTCTACCTGGTGTTCGCGGGTGAAGAATACTACCTGTTTTCTCAGGACTACCGAAAAGGCGTCTTTGAGTACTACCGAAATGGCGTCGAGCTAAACAAGGCGATGCAGCGCTCTAAGGCTCACTATGATACGGCGATTCTCAAAACAATGGATAAGCTTCCAATCTACATCAAGTATATAGAGCGCGAATATGACATCGTGGTCCTAGAGCAAACGAAAAGGAAAGCGGCCAGGGATCATAACAGACGCTGCGCATAATGGTTTTAGGGAACTTTTTGTAATATTATTTTCACATTGAGAATTTTTCTTTATTTACGATAATTTCTAAATTACATTGAGAATTTTTCCTTTATGTGGTAAAATTCTCAATAGAAATCAGAATTAAGGAGTATGCCATGATTAAACGTGAAAAATATATTGCCCCAATCAGAAGTTTCTATGATAGCGACCTCATTAAAATAATTACTGGTGTCAGAAGATGCGGTAAATCCGAGATACTGAAACAGATTAAATCTGAGATTGCAGATAAATCTGATAACATTATCTATCTGAATTTTGAAGACCGCATCGTCACAGAGCAAATTCAAGAATGGAAAGATATTGTTGCATATATTGAGGATAATAGAAAGAATGGCTACTGCTATGTATTTCTTGATGAAGTGCAGGAAATCGACGGCTGGCAGAATGCCTGTAAAACCTTAAGACTTCGCGACTGCTCTGTCTTTATTACTGGTTCAAATTCAAAACTGCTTTCAAAAGAATTTACAAAAGAGCTGTCTGGAAGATATGTTGCATTTAGAATACGTCCATTCATTTATAAGGAAATTCTTGAATATGCAAAAGAA
>JAILOU010000038.1 GCA_024690665.1 Eubacterium sp. | reverse complement strand
TCGTAATAAAGTGCTTCGTTCGACTTGCATGTGTTAAGCACGCCGCCAGCGTTCATCCTGAGCCAGGATCAAACTCTCATGTTTAATCTTTTGATAATTGCTTCAGAATTACTTCTTGGCTAATTTATCCTTGTGCATCTTTTAAGTCAGATGCTTTACTGTTTTAAGGTGTTAATCTAATGATTAACTGTTCTTAATTAAGAACGTTTCTCTTAGAATTTTTCAAGGTTATTTCACTGTTCAGTTATCAAGGTTCGTGTCGGTGTTTCGTTTTTGCCGACAACTTCTATATGTTATCATGATTCTATGTTGATGTCAACACTTTATTTTTATTTTTTTGAATCATTTCCACATATATTCTACATAGTAGTCCTGTAGGACTTTTACTATATCATGCTGACAAAATGCATGTCAATTGAAAAATAAAAAAGCAACAAATATGCTGCTTTTTTTGAGCGGAGAAAGAGGGATTTGAACCCTCGCGCCGGTCACCCGACCTACACCCTTAGCAGGGGCGCCTCTTCAGCCTCTTGAGTATTTCTCCTGAAGTTCATTGATTCAATATCAACTTTTTGCTCACGCATAAAGTATCTTACTAAAACCAACTGTATTTGTCAATGTCCTTTTTTAAAATTTTCTTCTTATAATCATGTATCCTCTTCTTTTACAAGATAAAAAATCATATAAGTCTGACTTCCTATTTTTTTGTTGTGCAATTTGTATTGTTTTTTAATGATTTTATATACTATTTGTTGTTAGTCATGATAATACTTAACAAAACATACTTATTTTTCATTTTTTTGTTGTTTTTGTTAACTAACTATGTTATTCTACTAAAGAAGTAATAATTCATGGATCTTTCCATGAAGATATTATCCTCTTTTGTTTTAATATTGTCGACTCAAACAAAAAACACCACGTTCTGTGGTGTTTTTTGTTATCTTAATCTTCTTTATATTCTAAGATTGCAGTTTCATACAGATTATTTCCTTCACAATCTGCTACTACTACTACCGGAAAATCTTCTACTTCGAGTTTTCGAATTGCCTCAGCTCCAAGATCCTCGTAACAAACAATCTCTGCCTTCTTAATACATTTTGATAATAATGCACCGGCTCCTCCGATTGCGGCAAAATAAACCGCCTCGTTCCTAACAACTGCATCTAAAACTTCTTTTGTCCTTTTTCCTTTTCCAATCATGGCTTTTTCACCAAGATCTAATAATCTTGGCGCATACTTATCCATTCGACTTGCGGTTGTAGGACCTGCAGAACCGATTGGTCTTCCTTCCCTCGCCGGGGATGGCCCCATATAATAGATTGTACTGTCCTTAATATCAAATGGAAGTTTTTCTCCCTTATCCAATACTTCCATCAATCTTTTATGTGCTGCATCTCTTGCAACATAAATCGTTCCTGTAATAAATACAAAATCTCCTGCATGAAGGGACTTTGCTACCTGTGAGGTAATTGGTGTTGTTATCTTCTTATCCATAGCTGTCACCTTCTTATATTTCTCTGATTGAATGACGATTAACATGACAGCAGATATTTACCGCTACAGGAAGTCCTGCAATATGCGTTGGGTAAGTATTAATATTGACTGCCAAAGCCGTTGTTGTTCCGCCAAGTCCCGCCGGTCCAATTCCGCTTTTGTTAATCTTTTGCAATACTTCTTTTTCCATCTCAGCTACATATGGAATCTCAGAGTGTTCGTTCACTGCTCTTGTTAATGCTTTTTTTGCCATAAGTGCGCATTTTTCAAATGTTCCACCTACGCCAACTCCGACTACCATCGGTGGACAGGCATTAGGACCTGCATCTTTGACAGCTGTAATAATTGCATTTTTCACACCCTCAATTCCGTCTGCCGGCTTAAGCATAAAAACGCGGCTCATATTTTCACTGCCAAATCCCTTTGGTGCAACCGTTATTTTTACACGGTCTCCCGGCACAATCTGATAATGTAAAACTGCAGGTGTATTATCCTTGGTATTTTCACGGATTAAAGGATCTTTTACGACAGATTTACGCAAATATCCTTCCACATAGCCTTGTCTTACACCTTCATTTACGGCATCCTCTACTGATCCGTCTTCAAAATGAACATCCTGGCCTACCTCTAAAAAGACAACTGCCATTCCGGTGTCCTGACAGATTGGAATCATCTCTTCTTTTGCAATCTTCAGATTTTCCTGAAGCTGACCGAGTACCTTTTGTCCGATTGGTGATTTCTCAGTATCGATGGAATTCTTTAATGACGCCTTCATATCATCTGTCAGGTCATAATTTGCCTCGATACACATCTCTTTGATTGCCTCCGTAAGTTTTGTTACAGAGACGCTTCTAATATTGCCCACTTTATTATCCTCTTTTTATTTTTCTTCGCCCTCGTCGCTCTGATTATCTTCTGAATAATCCATCAGGGATTTATCTTCCTTTACTTTTGCAACGCTGGCTACTAATATATCATCATCAAGATTAATCAGCTTTACTCCTGATGTAATTCTTCCAAGCACGGAGATATTTTCTACCGGCATTCTGATAATAATTCCGGCCGTTGTGATCATCATTATTTCATCGTCTTTGTTAACGGCTTTGGCACCGACGATATTACCGGTCTTTTCGAGAACCTTATAACACTTAACACCTTTACCGCCTCTGTTTTGTGCTGAAAAATCATCCATCCTGGTCAGTTTTCCAAGACCTTTTTCAGATGCAATCAACATATATTCTCCCATGTCGGCAAGCTGCATAGATACAACGGTATCTCCCGGAATCATGTTCATTCCAATTACACCAAATGTATTTCTTCCTGTCTTTCTGACATCAGTTTCCTTAAATCGAATACACTGTCCGTAATTGGTAATTAAAAGAGCTTCTTTCGTATTGTCTGTTACCATTACATCGATTAACTTATCGTCATCACGAAGTGCAATTGCTGTCAGACCTTTTTTACGAACATTAACATAATCCATCAGGGATGTTTTCTTTACAATACCATTCTTGGTTGCCATAAGAAGGAATTTATCTTCTTCGTATTCTTTAAATGGAATGACCGTCGTGATTTTTTCATCCGGCTGAAGCTGTAAAATATTAATAATCGCAGTTCCTCTGGATGTGCGGGATGCTTCCGGAATCTCATAGGCTTTGATTCGGTAAACCCTTCCTGTGCTGGTAAAGAACATCAGATAATGATGCGAGGTTGTCATAAACAGTTCCTCGATATAATCATTTTCGATGGTTTCCATTCCCTTAATTCCTTTTCCGCCACGATGCTGAGACTTAAAATTATCTGTACTCATACGCTTGATGTAACCAAGTTTTGTCATCGTAATTACGGTATTCGTCTCCGGAATCAGATCTTCCATGGAAATATCGAACTCATCAAAACCGATGCTTGTTCTTCTTTCATCTCCATATTTATCCGCAATCTGTGAGATTTCTGTCTTAATAACGCCAAGTAAGATATTCTCATCTCCAAGAATTGACTTGTAGTATTCAATCTTCTTTTTGAGTTCTTCATACTCAGCTTCTAATTTTTCACGTTCCAAGCCTGTCAGTGAACGAAGACGCATATCTACAATTGCCTGTGCCTGCGCGTCTGACAATCCAAAACGAGCAATTAATCCTTCTTTTGCCTGCTGCGTATTACTGCTTGCACGAATAATCTTAATTACCTCATCAATATTATCCTGTGCAATTAATAAACCTTCGACAATATGAGCTCTTTCTTCTGCTTTGTTCAACTCATACTTTGTTCTTCTTGTCACAACATCTTTTTGATGATCCAAATAATAATTCAGAAGTTCAAGAAGAGTTAAAATCTTAGGCTGATTATCCACAAGAGCAAGCATAATTACACCAAATGTATCCTGCAATTGCGTATGTTTATATAACTGATTTAAAACGATATTCGGATTTACATCTCGACGAAGTTCAATAACAACACGCATTCCCTGTCTGTCCGATTCATCGCGAAGATCGGTAATACCGTCTACTCTCTTTTCTTTGTGAAGTTCGGCAATTTTTTCAACCAGTCTTGCCTTATTTACCATGTATGGAAGTTCCGTTACAACAATACGATTCTTTCCATTGTCCATTGGTTCAATATTTGTTACCGCACGAACACGGATTTTGCCTCGTCCCGTACGATACGCCTCATTTATTCCGGCTGTTCCCATTATTTCAGCACCTGTCGGAAAGTCCGGTCCCTTTACAATCTCAAGAATTTCATCAATTGTTGTTGCTCTGTTTTCTTCTACCTGGTTATCGATGATTTTTACGACTGCACCAATAACCTCACGAAGATTGTGAGGTGGAATATTGGTTGCCATACCTACCGCAATACCGGTTGTACCATTAACCAAAAGATTCGGAAAACGTGATGGAAGAACAACCGGCTCTTTTTCGGTTTCATCATAGTTTGGCATGAAATCAACCGTATCTTTGCCGAGATCTTCAATCATGTGATTCGCTATCTTATCAAGTCTGGCTTCTGTGTATCGCATAGCTGCTGCGCCATCGCCATCCACAGAACCAAAGTTACCATGACCGTCAACGAGTGTATAACGCATTGACCAATCCTGCGCCATGTTGACTAATGCACCATAAATAGAACTATCTCCGTGTGGATGATATTTACCCATGGTATCACCAACGATTCTCGCACACTTTTTATGCGGCTTATCATAGGTGTTGCTCATTTCATTCATGGAATATAAAATACGTCTTTGTACCGGTTTTAAACCATCTCTGACATCAGGAAGTGCTCGCGATACAATTACGCTCATCGCATAATCGATATACGAGTTCTCCATTGTCTTTTTTAAATCGACATCATTAATGTTGTCAAAAATTTTGTCATCCATTCTAAATAATCCTCCCAGCGGATTTACATATCACTACTAAATATCAAGATTCTGCGCAAACTTCGCATTCTTCTCGATAAATTCTCGTCTCGGCTCAACCTTATCACCCATCAACGTCATGAAAGTAAGATTGATTTCCGAACTGTAATCTTCATCAAATACAACTCTGTGAAGAATTCTTGTCTCCGGATCCATAGTGGTTTCCCAAAGCTGTTCCGCATCCATCTCTCCAAGTCCTTTGTATCGCTGAATCTTATTATTACCATCACGACCAATCTCCGTCATGATGTTATTCAGCTCTTCATCACTATAGGCGTACCATACCTTTTTCGCTCTTTCCACCTTATAAAGTGGTGGCTGTGCCAGATATACATGACCTTGTTTAATCAGTTCCGGCATAAATCGATATAAGAATGTCAACATCAGTGTACTGATATGTGCACCGTCGACATCGGCATCCGTCATGATAATAATTTTATTGTAACGAAGCTTTGTGATATCAAAGTCTTCATGAATTCCCGTACCGAATGCAGTAATCATGGCGCGAATTTCAGCATTTGCAAATATCTTATCCACCCGCGCTTTTTCTACATTCAAAATCTTTCCTCTAAGAGGAAGAATTGCCTGAGTTGCTCTTGAACGGGCTGTTTTTGCAGATCCACCCGCGGAATCACCCTCGACAATAAAGATTTCACAATTCTTTGGATCTTTATCAGAGCAGTCTGCAAGCTTACCCGGAAGAGCAGATCCTTCAAGTGCTGTCTTTCTTCTTGTCAAATCTCTTGCCTTACGTGCTGCATCTCTCGCACGCTGCGCCAAAAGTGACTTTTCGCAGATAATCTTGGCAACATTTGGATTTTGCTCAAGAAAATAGGTCAAATGTTCATTGACTACTGCATCAACAGCTCCTTTTGCCTCGCTGTTTCCAAGTTTTTGCTTTGTCTGTCCTTCAAACTGAGGCTCTTCAATCTTGACACTGATAACAGCTGTCATACCTTCACGAATATCTTCACCGGTTAGAGCCGGATCAGAATCTTTTAAGATTTTATTGGCTCTGGCATAAGTATTAAATGTTCTGGTAAGAGCATTTCGAAAACCGGTCAGATGCATACCACCTTCCGGTGTATTGATATTATTAACAAAACTGATTGTATTTTCCTGATAAGCATCATTATGCTGAAGTGCAACTTCTACATACACTCCATCTTTTGTTCCTTCACAGTAAATGACTTCCGGATAGGCTGCTTCACTGCTGCCATTTAAATAGGTCACAAATTCTTTAATTCCGCCCTCATAATGGAAGATTTCTTCAACCGGTTCTTCTCCTCTGTTATCTGCCAAAGTAATGTGAAGATCCTTAGTTAAGAATGCTGTTTCACGAAGTCTCTTTTTTAGTACATTGTAATCATAAACAATGTCATCAAAAATATCCGGATCCGGCTGGAAAGATACCTTTGATCCTGTATCATCCTGCGCGCAGTCTCCAATAACTTCGACCGGAGTTAAAATCTTCCCCTTTGCATATGTCTGTTTGTGAATATGGCCATCTCTCTTGATTTCAACTTCAAGATGTGTGGAAAGTGCATTTACAACTGAGGCTCCTACACCATGAAGTCCACCGGATACTTTGTATCCTCCACCACCGAATTTACCTCCGGCATGAAGAACTGTAAATACAAGTTCTACACCGGACTGTCCACTTTTTTTATTGATATCCACAGGAATTCCTCTACCATCGTCAATAACGGTGATAGATTCTCCCTTGTTAATTTCAACTCTGATATGTTTGCAAAATCCTGCCAATGCTTCGTCTACTGCATTATCTACAATTTCATATACGAGGTGGTGTAATCCCTGGGATGAAGTACTACCAATATACATACCAGGTCTTTTTCTTACTGCTTCTAATCCTTCCAATACCTGGATTTGATCTGCTCCGTACTCCGCTGCCATAATTTCCTCCTTACATCTGCTTTTGTAACTTTTCACTCACATTTCCACTGACTACTTCAAACACCTTATCAACCTCAAAGCTGTTTTTCACAAATTCGTCCATTCCTGTACAGGTAATCAGTGTCTGTGTTTTCTTTATCTGTTTCAATAAATAATTTTGCCTGTGACTATCAAGTTCCGATAAAACATCGTCCAGTAATAATACAGGTTCATCATGAATTGTCTCTTTTACAATTTCTATCTCGGATAGTTTTAAGGATAACGCCGAAGTTCTTTGTTGCCCTTGCGATCCGTATTTTCTAATATCTATTCCCTTTATTGCAAATGATAAATCATCTCTGTGTGGCCCTGTGGTAGTCATCCTGTTTTTTAAATCCTTCCACTTATTGGCCTCTAATTTTTCTTCAAATTCATCTACCTCTACATGAGGTTCATAAGTTAAATCCAGTGCTTCTTTTTCACCGGAAATCTTATAATAAATATCTCTTACAAGTGGTGCAATCTCTTCAACAAACTTTTTTCTTCTCTCAATCAGGTAAGAACCATACTTTACAAGCTGCATATCCCAGATTGGAAGAGTTTCTTCAAGAGATGGATTAAATGCCATATCTTTTAGTAAAGAATTTCTTTGCTTCACCACTTTATTATAATTTGTCAGGTTGTATAGATATATTTTGTCCAACTGGCATAATTCTAAATCCAAAAATCTTCTTCGTTCGGAAGGTCCGTTTTTGATAATATTCAAATCCTCCGGCGAAAAAAAGATAATATTTAATATGCCAAATAGCTCACTTGCTTTTTTTATTGGAACCTTGTTGATTGCGATTCCTTTTGCCTTATTTTTTTTCAAGTGAATATCAATGAGATATTCTTTTTCATTTTTTTCAACTTCTACCTGTATATGAGATTCTTCTTGATCAAATCGAATCATCTCCTTATCGTTACTGCCCTTATGAGACTTCGTGGTAGCGCTGACATATAAGGCTTCTAAGATATTTGTCTTTCCCTGTGCATTATCCCCATAAAAGATATTTGTACCGGGACTTAAATTAATATCCAATAACTCATAATTACGAAACTGGTTTAACCTTATGGTATTTACAATCATTTAACCACTTTCACCACTTCTCCCTGAAATGAAACTTCATCTCCGGGATATATTTTTTTTCCTCTTTGTGTACAGATTTCACCATTCACTTCAACCATCTCATCAGCGATTACCATCTTGGCATCTACACCGCTGCCAACAAGACCGGCCAGCTTAAGAAGCTGTCCAAGCTTGATGAAATCATCACGAATTACTACTTCTTCCATCTGCTTTTCCTTTTACACATTATTGAAATTAACCGGAAGAATCAGGTAAATGTATTTTTCCTCTAAATCCTTGATAAAGCATGGAGCTTTTGGATTTACCATATACAAACTTACCTCTTCATCTCCAATTACCCTAAGGGCATCGATAAAGAACTTAGGATTAAATCCAATCATAATGTCCTTACCTTCTTTTTTGATATCGATATCCTCATCCATAGAACCGATAAAGGAATTAATCTTCAGTTCCATATTCTCCTGCGTAATATCCATAATAATCGGTTTTTTATCGCCTTCTTTTACAAGAAGAGTCGCACGGTCAATACAGCTTAATAATTCTCTTTTGTTAATCACAACTTTTGTTTCATAATCATGAGAAAGCATTTTTTCAATTTTAAAATACTCGCCTTCAATTAATCTTGAAACAACCGTTGTATTTTCAAATTCAAACATCACATGATTACGGCTAAAGTAAATTGTAACCATCTGCTCTGTATCATCTTGTAATATCTTAGCAATCTCCTGAAGTGTCTTTCCTGGAACAACCACCTTCTTTGGTTCATAGGATTCCTTCAGTTCAATATTTCGAATAGAAATACGATGTCCATCCATGGAAACAACCTTTAAATTATTTTCCTGAATTTCAAAGAGTTCTCCGGTCATAATCTTATTGCTTTCATTTTGATCAGCAATTGAGAAGATTGTCTGCTGAATGACTTCTTTTAACGTATACTGTGAAATTTCAATCGAATCATTCTTTTCAATATCAGGAAGATAAGAAAAGTCTTCTCCGGATTTACCAATAATCGTAAATTTAGATTTTTCACATGTAATAACAGTTTTTAAAGTTGCATCTGTTTCAATCGTAACTTCATTTTCCGGTAGTTTACGAACCATGTCAGAAAAAATCTTGGCATCTAATGCAATGATACCTCTTTCCACGATTTCTCCTTCTATAGTAGTTGTAATCCCCAGTTCCATGTCATTGGCTGTCAATGTAATCTGTCCTGCAGAAGCATCAATTAAGATACATTCAAGAATTGCCATAGACGTTCTTGAAGGAACTGCCTTTGATACTATATTTACACCTTTTAATAAGTTTGATTTTGAGCATACTAATTTCATTTTTGTTAAGTGACCCCTTTCACAACTTTTGTTATTCTCCGCTGCGCTATATATAAATATATATTATATTATTCTTAGTAATAGTCTTAGTAGCTGTGGATTGGTGAATAAGTGCCTTCAGCCCAGTAAATATCGAAACTTTTACGATTTATAACCTCGTGATAACCACGATGATAGAAGGGTGATAAAGGCGTTAGATTTGTGAATAAAAAATTCATAAAATTTTCTAAAAAACTTATAAACAGTTATTCACATCAAATCACAGCTTATGCACAGTACCTGTTAGTGAATTCAGTTAATAACTTTTCATTTTATTCACGTTAGGATTGTGAATAAAATGTGGATACTGTTAATTTGGATTAATCTTTTTAATAATCGTGTCTATTAAATTCTTTGTTTCTTCATTAGAATGATATTCTTCTGAAATCTTTTTTGCACCGTGTAATACAGTGGAATGATCGCGTCCACCAAGTAAATTACCAATGGCTTCGGAAGAGGAGTCTGTAAGTTCTTTACACAGATACATTGCAATCTGTCTTGGTCTTACTACATCCTTACTTCGGTTAGTGGATAACAGCTTCTCCATGGATACCTGAAAGTGATCAGACACAACTTCAATGATGAGCTGTGCTGTGATTTCTTTTGGTTTATCCGGCGAGATAATGTTCTGTAACTGCTTTTCTGCGGTTTCAATGGTAATTTCTTCATTGACCAGTTTAGAGTAAGCAATCAGTTTATTTAAAGCTCCTTCAAGCTCTCTGACATTTGATTTAATATTTGTGGCAATGAAGTTTAAGATATCATCTGAAAATGTTATTTCAGATGTTTCTAATTTCTTCCTTAAGATTGCCATTCTCGTTTCATAGTCAGGAAAACCGATATCAGCAAGTAATCCCCATTCGAATCTTGTTTTAATTCTGGTCTCTAATGTTTCCATCTCTTTTGGAGATTTATCAGAAGAAATAATAATCTGCTTTCCGGCAGAATGAAGACCGTTAAAGGTAAAGAAGAATTCTTCTTGTGTACTGTCTTTTCCAATGATGAACTGAATGTCATCGACCATGAGTACATCTACTTTACGGTATTTATCTCGAAACTTTGACATAGAAGTAGTACTACCTGAACGAATCGATTCAATAACTTCATTGGTAAATTCTTCGGCTGTCACATAGATGATATTCGTATTAGGACTGTGCTCTAATATAAAGTGTCCGATAGAATGCATCAGATGCGTCTTACCAAGCCCAGGACCGCCATAGATATACAATGGGTTATAGGATTCACCCGGAGACTCTGCAACGGCCAGACAGGCAGAATGTGCAAATCTGTTATTGCTTCCCACGACAAAGGTGTCAAATGTATACTTTGGATTCAGATTCGCATTAGCTGCCTGAATCATGGCATGAGTTTCCGATTGACTATGTAGAGCTTTATCTTGGTAATCAGATCTTTTTTGTTCCGGTTTAATGAATTCTACATTATAATTAGTACCGGTGATAACACCGATTGCTTCTACAATAAATATTTTATATCTTTTATCTAGGTAACTTATGGATAATGGATTGTCAGATCCGGTTGAAATATAGATAGTGTTATTCTCTAGATGAGAAATATCTAAAGGCTTCAGCCAGGTGTCAAATGAAATATCTTCGATGTCACAAGACTCCCTGACATAATCAAGAATTTTATTCCAGTTATCTTTAACATTTTGCATGTAGAAAAACTCCTAAGTTTTAATATATATGTGTGCATAAAATCACACTTTTAATAATAAACTAAGTTGGGTTAATTATCAACATGGAATATACCCTATTA
>JAILOU010000057.1 GCA_024690665.1 Eubacterium sp. | reverse complement strand
AAGACCCCTTGAAGACTACAAGGTAGATAGGGCAGAGGTGGAAGTGCAGTAATGTATGGAGCTGACTGTCACTAATCGGTCGATGGCTTGATCGAATAAGGAATAAAACGAATAGATTCGCAGGCAGATAATTCGAACAAATTTGTTTGTAAAGAATTGTCTGGCAAGAATCGTGCACGTTTGCTTGCAAACGACAGCGAGAAACGTAAGTTTCGAGCTGATTCGTTTTAAATATCAAAAGCATAAATCATTCGAGAATCGCTTATCAAAGATCATTCTGTATGAAATTTTGAAGGTACAACATAATAAAAATTATCCCAGAGGTATCACCCTGGGTTAATTCTATATAAAGGGATATAGTTCAGTTGGTAGAACGTTGGTCTCCAAAACCAAATGTCGAGGGTTCGAGTCCTTCTGTCCCTGCTTTTTAAAGGCTACAAAGTCTGTGTTTGTCACAGTTGTAGTCTTTTTTATTTTGCTATATAGGGGAACAGATGTCATTTGTAACAAGTAAAGAAGTTCCTTTCGGATGATAGTTTTGATATGGCGATTACAGTTATGATTAATTCAGATGATTGGTCAGAGGTATCTTATCAGGTTCGGATGGAAAGTCCACTCAAGATTATCGTATCAGAGAAGCACCCGTGGTATCATATGGATACGGTTTCGGTTGACGAAGGTGTTGCGTGATAGCGAATCGCTTTCGGTTGAGGAATTGAGAAGTGGAAGAATGCTTTACTATGCAGATGGAAGCAAGCATTTTTGGGAACAATTAGATATGGAGAAACAAGTGGCTACTCCGAATTTTGATTCGTATATTAGCCGCCTCGATGAGGGAAAAGAGTTCGGATTGATTGCAGCATATCGTAAGGAACATCCATTAAGAAGTGTGTTTGAGAGATTATCGTATGATTTAAATTAAAGTATCATGTAAACGGCTTAACCGTGTTAGAAGTACGGTTAAGCCGTTTGTTGCTTTGAAATGCATAAAAGTTTTACAAAAACTCATTTCCAAATTGCTTATTAAAAATCTCCTGCTTCATCTTATCTACATGCTGAATTTCATATAGATATTCTCGTTCATTTCCCGCGAGTATTTTCAATAATGTTACCAGTTTCCATCTAAAGCCTCCTTTTTTGTCTTTTAAGCGGAATGGCTCTGTTAGAAAATGGGTTTCCTGATCTTTATAACGGGCCTCTAAGGTGTTTAAGTCCATGAATTGGCGGTAGCGCTCTCGATCATCAGCATACACTTCGGTGTTCGTGAATTCTTTGATGCCGGTAAGGAGACTGCCCTGTCCGTATACTTTTTCAAAACTTGCATTTGAATAAATCTGCATGGCGGAATCTCTGTCCGGATTTATAAGGTTTACAAGTTCGAATTGTGAATAGAGTCCAACCAGTCCGTTCTCAAGCAGGGTATTGCGCTTATATTCCAGCTCTGTGTAGATGTTTCTTAGTGTAATCTTTAATGCAGTTTTATCATCTAGCGATGCAATATAAGTGGCTTTCATAAGTACAAGAAAGTTATTGTCGATATAATCAATTTTGCAGCCGGTTTTCATTCTTGAAGCCTGAGAGAACAAATCATCCAGAATCTGATATAAAGGATGGTTGGTGCTCATAGGCATGTGCAGCATTTCAGGGTTTTCTTCCGGATGAATCTCTTGAAATGCTTTTACTATCTGCTTATTGAACGCGACAGATTTCCAGCTGTGATTCGCATATTCAATAACCAACTCGGGCTGTCCGGAGAGCAAGTCGATTTGGGCAATTTTATCCCAATATTGCTTCTCGTCAGATGTCTCATAATGTTGATTATGAGCTTGATTTTGCTTTTTAAGAATATCGCTTGGCTGCGGACGTCCAAAATACCATCCTTGCATTCTCTCGCAGCCGATTTCCTTTAAGAAATGTGCATGCTTAGCGGTTTCAACACCTTCACACACTGTTCCAATGCCTAAACTTTTGGCCATTTTAATGATGGAGCGTAAGATAAGTTCAGCCTTTTGGTTAAAATTCTGTAGAAACATCATATCAAGTTTAATAACGTCAAAACTGTGTGTTTGTAAAGTGTTAAAGGTAGAAAAACCATTTCCAAAATCGTCCATCCATACTTCGAATCCATCTCGATGAAACCATTGAATGTGTTCTTCTAAAGCATCCTCTTTATGTGAGGAAGAACTTTCTGTAATTTCAATATGTATCATGTTGTGTGGCACACTGTGTTTATCACATATGGAGTTAATCTGTTCATGAATATCGTCAACTTCAAGGTCAAGTCGTGACAGATTTAATGAGACAGGAACAAAATCAAGTGAATGCTTTAGATGTTCCTCGTAATGTTGGCAAATGATCTCAAGGATAGCCAGATCTAGTTGATAGATGTTGCCATTCTTCTCTAAAGGCGGAATAAAGATGTCAGGAGTTAAAAATCCATAAGTTGGATCATCCCATCTGGCCAGCGCCTCAAAACAAGATACTTGTGAGGTGAGACTTCGTACGATTGGCTGAAAATATGCGATAAGCCAATTCTGTTTTATGGCATCTTCAAGATGTTCTTGTACATATAATTCTAAATCTGAAATTTTATTCATAACTGCGCACCCTTGCATCATATAAAATTTTATGGATATGTTTTTGTAAATCATATTATATCATATTACTTGCAATTATATTTTATTATGCTATACGGTCAAAGGATTTTTAAAGAACAATATCAAAAAGCGGGAGCTTGTAGACAGGCTGAGAGGAAGGCTTTACAATAGTAATTGCATTTTGGAGTTTTGGTTCCTATAATGAAGGGATAGGAGAAAGCAGATGGAAGATAGAAATAGATATGAACAACTTAACGGCTATCAGATTACGATTGAAAAAGGTATTCGTAGTGTGAGAAACTTTCGACGGGGATTTTCCTATGGAAGAGGAAGTGTTAAGCAGAATATAGAAAGGCTTTCTAAGGAAATTGCGCAGGCAGATGCAATCGTGATTGGAGCGGGTGCCGGCATGTCAACGTCAGCAGGATTTATCTATGACGGTACAAGATTTGAAAAATACTTTTTTGATTTTGGAGAAAAGTATGGAATCAGAGAGATGTATTCCGGTGGATTTTATCCGTATCCATCGAAGGAAATCTTTTGGGCATATTGGGCGAGATACATCTATGTGAATCGCTATATGAATCCGCCGAAGAATACCTATGAAATGTTATACCGGCTTGTGAAAGATAAGGATTATTTTGTTCTTACAACCAATGTCGATCACTGCTTTCAAAAGGCCGGATTTGATAAGAAAAGACTGTTTTATACACAAGGAGACTATGGCCTGTTTCAGAGCACCAATCCGTCCGTGCAAAAGACATATGACAATGAAAGTTGGGTTATGGAGGCCATGGAGGCACAGGGCTTTATCAAGAATGAAGATGGCATCTATGATGTGCCACAAGATCGAAGCATAAAGATGGAGATTCCTACGCAGCTAATCCCGAAATGTCCGGATGATGGTTCGGATCTGACAACGAATCTTAGAGCAGATGACAGCTTTGTGGAGGATGCGGGATGGCACAAGGCGTCAAATGCGTATGCAGAATTTTTAAATCGGTATGAGAATCTAAGAGTGCTATATCTGGAAATTGGTGTCGGCGCGAATACGCCGGTCATTATCAAATACCCGTTTTGGCAGATGACGGCAGACAACGAGAATGCGACCTATGCGTGTATCAATTATGGAGAAAGTTGCTGCCCAAAAGAAATTGAAGACAGAAGTATCTGTATCGATGCCGATATCGATGCTTTGTTAAAACAAATGAAATAAAAAGTAATAGGAGCGTGCGGTATGAATCACAGTGAGCAGCGAATCTGGCTGATTAACTATCTATTAGACGAGGATAAGCGGTATGAGCATACACAGATTCCACATGACGTTCAAGAACAAAAGGACCTGCTTCGAGCGCTGATGAATGTTCGAATGCCGGAGCCTGTCAGCGATGAATTTTTAGAAATTCAAGACCGGTATCTGCAGGAAGAAAATGCGGCAGATGGTTTTGTTTCGTTAGAGGAGATGACTTTTGGTAAAACAGATGATAGAATATACATCTGGCAGGGGGACATCACAAGGTTGTCTGTGGATGCCATTGTAAATGCAGCTAACAGCCAGATGCTTGGTTGCTTTCAGCCGCTTCATTCTTGTATTGATAATATTATTCATACCAAAGCCGGAGTGCAGCTGAGACTTAAGTGTGAGGAGCTGATGCAGGCGCAAGGGTATGAAGAACCAACCGGAAGGGCGAAGATTACACCGGCATATAATCTGCCGTGCCGGTATGTACTACATACAGTTGGACCGATTGTACGAGGAAAACTTACAAAAGAACACGAAGAACTATTAGCGTCTTCTTATCGATCCTGTCTTGAACTTGCGAGTAAACATGGGGTTAAGAGTATTGCTTTTTGCTGTATTTCAACCGGTGTGTTTATGTTTCCAAATGAGAGAGCGGCAGAGATTGCGGTGAAGACCGTCAGGGGATGGTTAGAAAAAAACAAAAGTAATATGAAGGTTGTGTTTAATGTATTTAAAGACATCGACCTAAAAATATATGAATGGATGATAAACGATTAATATGACTAATATGATTGAAACTTTTATAATTTATTTAAGTGGGATGAATATTTTTTATAGAGCATTATGGATATCCATTATTTTTATTTTGGTAGGACTTGTGATTTCGTTATGCTGTCATCTGGCTAATGGAATTACATTTCGAATTATTCAGATCATAGCAGGGGCGAATACGGCAAGTCTGATTTTAAACTATCTGACCTACCCCGGTGTTGTGCACCATGAATTATCCCATGCGCTACTGGCCTTCTTGACGGGAGCCAAGGTAAAACGCATTGTTCTTCACAGGCAGGGCAATTCACTTGGACACGTAGAATACTGTACAACAGGGTTGGCCATTCGCAGCAATTTTCAAAAGACGATGACATCTCTTGCTCCTGTTTACGTGGGAGTTATTACCTTAAGTATCTTAAATCATTTTCGAAGTCAGAGCATTATGTGGGCCGGCGTTGTGATCATATATCTGATGATTTGTATTTTTTATCATATGAGTCTTAGCAGAGTCGATCTTAGAACAGCAGCAAAAGGAATTCCGGCAGGGTTTGTGGCAATCTATGTCATTGTATTGTTGGTGCTTGGAGTGTGCCATATATATGCGGAAGCTACAGGTACGGATATCACGGCATCTGTCATGGCAACAATCAGAAATACTTTTAACTCAGTCGGAGAAATCCCCCACCTCTAAGCGTTAGCGTAGGTGGGGGTTATGACAAACTATACTCAGTCGGGGTACCCTAAAGGACTAGGAATGCTACGCATTCCGTCGCAAGCTCCGACTGAGTTAAACGCTCC
>JAILOU010000011.1 GCA_024690665.1 Eubacterium sp. | reverse complement strand
GGACTAGGAATGCTACGCATTCCGTCGCAAGCTCCGACTGAGTTAAACGCTCCGCGAGGATGCGCACGGATTCGGACAGGAATTTGTCTGCTGAAGCAGACCCGAATCCGGCGCGCAAGACTCGCGAGCGAGTCTTGACTTTGGCAAGATAAAAGAAGGGAAATGAAACATGCAGTTATTTTTAACAGAAGACTTAGGGAATTTTGATGTGTTTAGCATCGTTCGGATTATCCTGATCGTATATGGAGCATACTCGGTATATACCGCCAGAAAGATGGCGCAGGATGGACAACCGCCACAGTGGCTATTAAGCGCACAGGAATTACCAAGGGTAAAAGATACAAAAGGATTTTGCACATTCATGATGCTTCCGACTATGGTCTTTGGGTTTGGATGTATTGGATATGGAATCTTGGGAATGATTGCAGAGTACTTTTTTGAAAACTCAATGATTCATATGGTAGTGTTAATTGCATTCATAGTTGTCGTAATATGGTTTGTAACACGCCTTCAAAAAGCAAAAAGAGATTATGTAAGATAACAACAACTGATGCAGGGGGTACAAAAATGTTTAAGTTGATGTTGCTTGACGATGAGGCGATTGTGCTGCAAGGTATTCAAAAAGTCTTTGACCTACCAAAACACGGGTATGAAGTGGTAGGAGCTTACCAGGATGGCACACGGGCACTTGAAGAATTGGCAAAAAAGCAGCCGGATCTTGTCATTACGGACATTAAGATGCCGAAGATGACAGGGATTGAATTTGTGACAGAGGCAAAGAAGATTTTGCCGAATGCGGAATATGTAATTTTGTCCGGATATGGCGATTTTGTATTTGCACAAGAAGCATTAAAGCTGGGCGTTGCGGATTATCTGTTAAAGCCAATTGAAAAGGATGCTTTTGGCAAGATGCTCGATAAGATGCATGAGAAAATTGCGCAAAAGCATGATGAGATGGATTACGCATATTCGGTGAACAGCTGGATTCAGACGAATAAAGAAGAGTTGAAAAACCGCTTTTTTATCTCGCTGGCAGAGGATAATGTGCTAGATGAGAAGCTGTATCAGATGCTGAAGGTCGATCTTAAGATGGATGTGGATGAAACACCATTTATCATGATTAAATTAGAAACCTATCACATGGAGTTTCAAAGCGATTACTTATCTGAGATGGGTGAACTTGTTTCAAAGGTGACGGAAGAATTGTCGCAATACGGAAGAATCGAACAGTTTTTATTAGATGAAAGTATTGCACTGTTAGTATATCCGGATGAAGAACATGAGGAGATGATTGGAGATATGCCAAGAGTCGTGCATGAACTTTATCAGCCATTGGAGAAAAGCATGCAAAAGCTGATTGATGAACACAAGAAGGTGGGGATTCACCTTGTGGCCGGAATCAGTAAGATTCATAAGGGGCTTCGTAATATCTTTGTTGCCAGAAATGAATGTATTAAGGCTATCTTTTTGCAGGAAGCAAATCTGCAGGATACGATAGATTCAAAAGAACAGGTTTATGCAAGTGAAACGCACATTCCATACGATAAGATTGAAGAACTGTTTCGAGAGACGCTGGTCAGTGCAACGGAAGATCGCATCGCGCAGGTCATTGATGATATCTACAATGAGATAAAAAAACGTCCGGCAAATGTGATGCGCGATACCATGTGCACCACAACATTCTTAATTCTGCTTCGTATCTATCAGCAGCAGATTCGAATTGAGTCAAGGCCGGATATTGTACAGATTGGACTACTTGATTTGCAGCAGTTGCAGCAGACATATCCAACACTGGAGGATCAAAAACGAATCACATTTGAGCTGTCTAAGACTTTGGCAATTGCGATGAATTCGAATCATGGAATGACTTCGAATAAGATTATTGCGGATGCGCTTGCTTATATGGAAGAACATTATAAAGAAAACCTATCGCTGCAACATGTTGCGGATGCGATAGGTATCAGTAAAAATTATCTAAGTAATCTATTTAAAAAAGAATTAGATATTACATTTGTCAATTATCTGACCGGTCTTCGAATCGAGAAGGCCAAGGGCCTTTTAAAAGAAGGAAATCTGAAGATGTATGAAGTGGCTGAAGCAGTTGGTTATAACGATTATGCCTACTTCTCACAGATTTTCAAAAAACATACAGGTGTTACGCTGTCGGCTTTTCGGAGTCGTGCATCTTAACAGGAAGACGAATCTCACAGATGGTCTGCTTATTCTTAACGGAATAACGCAGGCCATATTTATTTCCGCAGACAATTTTAATACGCCGGTAGATATTTTGCATGCCGTAGCCTTCATCCATAAAGGCAATCAGCTCAGAATTGTCCGGTTCGTAGACGAGAAGTTTTTCCATCTTTTTAAGATTGATTTTGTCACCGTCGTTGATTACTTCAATAATCATGTCGTCTTCAATGCGAAGTCGAATGGTTAATTTGCCACCATCCGGAATCTGATCAATGCCGTGCTTTAAGGCATTTTCAACGATTGGCTGCATAACAAATCGAAGAATTTCATAGCGCTCAGGATGCTCCGGAAGAGAGAATTCATAAGTCAGACGCTCGGCAAATCGAAACTTTTGAAGAACGAGGTAACTCTTGATGTATTCCATTTCCTGGTCGAGGGCGACAAAATATTCGGAGTCTTTCATCAGACTCAGCCGGAATGTATTAGAAAGAGCCGTAATCATCTTGGAGATTTCATCCTGTTCATTCATAAGAGCCAGCCAGTTGATGGAGTCCAATGTATTATATAGAAAATGTGGATTGATCTGACTTTGTAAGAGTGCCAGTTGTGCATCCTTTTTTTCCAGGGTTTTCACATAGACTTCTTCAATCAGATTCTGCATACGCTTTTCAAGTTGAAGATACGAACGGTAGATATCGCCAATTTCATCACTTCGCTCGGTGTATGTACGTATCAGCGTCTCATTTCTTGTATGATCCGGACCGTGGTAGGCGTTGATCATGTCAGAAAGCACTGTGATAGGCTGCGACATGTTGGTTGCACTTTTTTTGGATAGTAAAAAGATAAGCAGGATGAGCGCAGCAATCATAATCAGTACAATAATGAAGGTGTTGGTGAGTGAATGGTCCAGCTCCGAATACGGTGTAATCATAACGGTGTACCAGTCGTCAAAACCGGCCGGAAGAGCTGTGTAGATATAACGACGATTCTCGTAGATGAGAAGCTGGGAATCATTTTGCAAATGATAATAATCGATAAGCTCGGAGTAATCCGTCATCGGAAGATTAGAGCTAATTTCCCGATCCTGTGAATCAAACAGGTACAGATTGGTGGTATGCCCCCAATTGGTAGAATTCCAGATCTGCTGAAGGTATTCTGTATTTAGATAAATCATAAGATAGCCCAGTTGCTGTGATGGGTTTGTCGTATCGTAGATAGGACGGGCAAGCATCATGGTATTAATCTGGGTTGCAATTTCATTTTTTTGCTGTTTGCGCCAGGTGGAGGTATCTAAAGTTGCGTAAGAAAACCAACGGTAAGAGTTGGTAAGCGCAGTCATATCGTTGTACCACCATTTTTTGCGGATATTGTCAAAAGAAGTCAGATCCGTATACGCAGAAGACGAACTGTAAGCAGATGCATCAACGGTTGTGATGACAATGTTGTCTACATATTCATGGTTGCTGATAGCAGAATCTATGGTGTAAGACAGCTCTGTATCATTTGGAATAGAAGAATTACCGGACGTAATTGTTGTCAGGTACTCTTGTAAAACGGAGCTAAGAATCAGGTCTCTTGAAAGATATTCTGTATTTTGAAAAACAGAGGATAATGAAGTATTAACCTGTTCTACCTGGCGAATCTGAGACTGCACCAATATGTGCTGTGTGTTGGCTGCGGTCAAAAGATAAGAAAAAACGGTAAGGGCAATTAAGACAGGCACACAGATCAGGACAAACGAAATAAACAACCGTCTTTTGAAGCTGGTCGTACTAGGAAGTCCGTTAAAAATGTTGTAAAATACCCGTCTGTTTTTCATAAAAATTCCTCACGCTTATTTTCTTATTTTACAATTTGCACTCGTATTTGTAAAACAATATGCATGGCAATCCGAAAAGGGATATGATAAAATCCGACTTAGATAACAAATTAGTTTGAGGAATGCAGATATGAAGAAGAAATTGTGGGCGTGCATGGCCGTGGTGGTATTGGTAGCTACAGCCATCGGGGGATGTTCATCGCCCGTTCCAAGTGAAACAGAACAAGAGACACAAAAAGACAGTCTGGAAGTGTGGACATTTTACGACTGCAATGTTCCGGGATATTATTACATGTTCGCGTGGGACGATCTTGAAAAGCAGTATAACTGCACGTTGGATGTGAAGAACTTTTCAAAAGCAGAGATGGATACTAAATTGCTGACAGCGCTTGCGACAGGAGAACTTCCGGATATCTTTTATCTGGGAGACGGAGAGTATGTGCAGGAATTTATTGAGGCAAAAGTCTGCCTGCCGGTGCAAAGTTATATATCGGATTTGTCTTATGAAGATGGTTATGTGACAGAATACTCGAATAATGTATATGTGGTTCCTTGTACGCCGAAGAAATACTATGTTACTTACTATAATGTTTCTTTATTAGAAGAAATCGGACTAAGTATTCCAACAAGCTATGAGGAGCTACAGAAAATGAACCGGCAGATTCAGCGCTATAACAAGTTAAATGATACGGATTATGTACTGTTTGAGTGTGGTGATAAAGAGGGAGAATCGTTTGACCGGCTGCTTAATGAGATGGTGCAGTATCTTGATGAGGACGCATGGCAGCAGTATATGACAGATAATGCAAAGGATTATAGCGTGTTAAAAGAAGCGGCGACAAAACTGACAGAGCTTGGAGAAGACGGCGCATTTAACAAAAATGTTGTGCAAAAGGGGCACGCGCAGGCCGTGACCGACTTTATCGGCGGGGAAGCCGTTATGATGGTAGACAGTAGTGATATTGCCTATCACCTGATTCAGAATATGGGAGAAGACGGATTTGAGATGGTGAATTTTTTGGATAACGACAAACTCATTTGCGAGACACCGGATCAAACGCCGGGATTGTGTGTGAACGCGAATTCCGACAATTCCGGTCTTGCGGCACAGATTTGTGCAGCGTACGCCAAGAGGATGAATGAGTTAAATGTGACGCAGCAGGGATATTTAAATATGCTGACGGATGATTACGAGCAAACGGGAACAACACCAAAACAAATCGATTTCTTAAAACAGCTGGTACAAGATGATACGCATGTAACCGGGTATTCCAGTATACAAATTGATAAAGATAACGAAAGTTTGTGGAAAGCAAATAATAAAAAGTATTTATTGGGGGATATTACGCTTAAAGAGTATATGAAAACTGCGAAAGACTGTATAAATCCCTAGAATAGGACAAAAGATAGGCACCTTTTTGTAACCATTGGCAAAATGATGGTAGCAAAAAGGTGTTTTTTTAATAGCGTCTATCAAATAGCACAATAAAATATGTAAAATGTTAATAAAAATATGCAAAAAGCATTAAATTCATAATATAACAAATAAAATAATAAGATTTTCCAATTTTCAAGTTTATAAATTATTTATAAAATAGAACTACCATAAAGGAAATATTCTATTGGGGGTGCCGTTACGGCTACAACAGAATATCAACGAACTTTAAAAGGAGGAGAAACATGAAAAAGAGATTAACAAGAATTGCAGCATTAGGCGTAGCCGCATTAATGGTCGGCTCACTTGCAGCTTGCGGAAGCAGCTCAAGTAGTTCTAGCACAAATGAAGGTGGCGGTAGCTCATCATCAGGTGACACAATTACCGTTGGTGTTGTATATCCACAGACAGGTGCTCTTGCAGCATTTGGTGCAGGTACAGAAGAGATGTACGGATATGCAGTTGATGAAATCAATGAAGCAGGCGGAATTGAAGTTGATGGTGAAACAAAGAAGATTGAACTTGTTTATGCCGATTCAGAATCAGATCCTACAAAGGCATCTGAAGCTGCAAACAACTTAATCAACAGTAAGAATGTTGATATCATGCTGACAGCTAAGACAGCTGATACAACCGTTCCAGTAGCAGCAGCTTGCGAGCGTGCCGGAGTTTTGTGTCTTTCAGTAGATACACCTGATGAAGCTTGGGCAACATCAGATTACCAGTACAGCTACCATGCAGGATTCAACACAGAAAACGAGTTGAACTCATTCAAGGATGCATGGGATGCAGCAGGCATCAGCGGCGGAAAAGTTGGTGTAATGCATGCAACAGATACAGAAGGTCAGACAATGATCAACGCAATCAGCGAATTCTGTGAAGCTAACGGATACGAAGCAGTAGATCCTGGTGCTTATAACTCAGGCGATACAGACTATACATCAATCATCAACGAATTAAAGGATAAAGGATGTGACGCAGTAGTAGGTGTAATGCTTACATCTGACTTTGGTACATTCTATTCACAACTGAAATCTTCAGGTTATATGCCTAAGGTTACAACAGTAGCTAAGGCTACACTGTTCAAAGAAGACGTTGACGCAGCGGGTGCTGACGGACTTGCAGACGGACTTTGTTCAGAAGTTTGGTGGACAACATCTCATCCATACGTATCTTCAATCACAGGCGAAACTTGTGAAGAGCTTGGAGCTAAGTGGATGGAACTTACAGGTGATGAATATGCACCGGCTACATGCGGATATGACTACGCTAACGTAGAAATCCTTTACAACGTACTTAAGAATGCAGGTTCTCTTAAGCTTGACAAATTAACAGCAGCTTGCGACGAGCTTAGCGTTGACACCGTAATCGGTGCAGTTGATTTTAACGATCAGCATTACTCAGTACAGCCACTTGTAACAGGACAGTGGATCTACAACGAAGACGGAACATGGACACAGGAAATCATTGCTAATACACAGGTTCCTGACTGCCCGACAACAGCAGATCTTAAAATTGCAGAATAATTATTTGGCATATTTAGGGAATTAAAATGACTCAATAATAAAATCTCAGGGTCTTTCATAAAAATGTGAAACGTCCCTGAGATTTTAAAAAATAGGGAATATATAAAATGCAAGGAGGTATATGATTTGAGTGCGGTATTGACTGTAAAAGACCTTGGCATTTCTTTTGGAAGCAACCATGTGTTAAAAAGCATCAACTTTGAACTAAATGAAAATGAAGTCCTTGGCGTTATTGGACCAAATGGTGCCGGAAAAACAGTTATGCTTAACATCCTGACCGGTATTCTGAAGCCAACCAAGGGAACCATTAGTTTCCAAGGGAAAGAGATTTCTCATGAAGGCGTAACAGAACGTTGCCGTGGTGGAATTGGAAGAACATTCCAGGTTCCAAGACCATTTGAGCAGATGACTGTATTTGAAAATATTATGGTAGGCGGCGTATTTGGTGCGGGAATGAGTGAAGCTGAGGCAAAACAAAAAGCTTTGGAAGTAGCAGACGTAATCAAACTAGATGATAAGCTGGATTTATTTGCAGGTAAGCTTGGACTTCTTGACAGAAAGCGTTTAGAGATTGGTCGTGCATTGGCAACAGAGCCAAAGATCTTATTGCTTGACGAAGTTGGTGGAGGTCTTACAGAATCAGAAGTGGGGCTGATCATCAATCTTGTAAAAGAAATCAAGAGCCAGGGTGTAAGTGTAATCTGGATCGAGCATATCATCAGAACCATGCTGGAAGGTACTGACAGAGTAATGCTGTTGGCAGACGGTGTGGACGTAATCACAGGTGCTCCACTGGATGTCATGAATTCTAGTGAAGTTAAGAAAGTTTATATGGGAGGAGGAGACGACGAATGAGTTTGTTAGAAGTAAAAGATATTGATGTTCATTACGGCGATTTCCTTGCTCTAAAGGACATTTCATTAAATGTAGAACCGGGAACTATCGTATCCTTAATCGGAGCGAACGGAGCCGGTAAATCAACAATTATGAATACCATTTGCGGACTGAATAAGCCGACAAAGGGTCAGATCATCTTCGATGGTCAGGACATTTCCGGAAAGAAGCCACATCAGATTGCGAAAGCAGGACTGTCAATGGCACCGGAAGGAAGCCACTGTTTCGAATCTATGACTGTACAGGATAACCTGTTAATGGGTGCTTATATGGCAAAGGGTCCGGAACGTATGGAAAGATTGGAAGGCGTTTATAAACTCTTCCCTATCCTGAAAGAAAAAGCAAACCAGCAATCAACTTACCTATCCGGTGGACAAAGACAGATGCTTGCAATCGGAAGAGGTATTATGACACAGCCGAAGATCCTGCTTTGTGATGAGATTTCTCTTGGACTTGCACCGGTAGTTATCAATGATATCTATGACAAGTTAAAAGAAATCGCTGCAACAGGACTGACAATGTTAATCGTAGAGCAGAACGTAACTCGTTCTCTTCAGGCATCCGATTATGCATATGTTATTCTGGAAGGCAAAGTTGTAATGGAAGGTAAATCCAATGAATTGAATGAAGAAGAAGTTAACGATGCTTACTTCGGTATCAATTCATTCGCATAACAGGAAGGGGGAAAATCTTAAATGGCTCAATGTATTATCACAGGTATCCTCCTTGGAGGACTTTACTCCATGATTGGTATCGGAATGTCTCTGGTATTCGGTATCATGAAGTTAACAAACTTAGCTCATGGTGATTTGATGATCTTAGGAACATATATCACCCTTGTTGTAACAAGAGCGCTGGGTTGTAACCTGATTTTATCAACAATTATTTCTGTCGTTATCATGTGTGTACTCGGATTTGTAATACAGCAATTCTTAGTCAACAAGGTAATGGACAAAGGTGAGGCTCCGGCCTTGCTGGTAACATTCGGTCTATCGATCTTCTTATCAAACTTAATGCTTAAGATCTTTAGTGCCGACAACCAGGCAATTAATAACTCACTGTCAGTTAAGAACGTAGTTTCAACAGAAAACGTTTCTATCTCAGCAAGTTATCTTGCATCTTTCATTATCGCAGTAGTTATTATCGTCGGCTTAACATTAGTAATGCAGAAGACAAACTTTGGTCGTTCCATCCGTGCAACCTCTGATGACCCAATGGCAGCAGAGCTTATGGGTGTAAATACCAAAACTGCATTTGCAGCAGCAATGGTTATCTGTATGGGTATTACAGCTGTTGCTGGTACACTGGTAGGTTCCACATTTACATTCTATCCATCATCCGGTACACAGTACCTGATCATCGCATTTGGTGTAGTAGTTATCGGTGGTATGGGAAGTTTATTTGGTACCCTGATCGGTGGTATCGTGCTCGGTGTAGCACAGTTACTCGGTGGTTTCGTATTTGGTTCCGGTGTACAGATGCTGATTGCTTACATTGTACTCTTAGTAATCCTGGCACTTAGACCAAACGGTTTATTCGCAACATCTGCGATGAGAAAGTAAGGGGGCCATCGAATCATGAAAAAAAGTAGAATTATTTTATTAATTGTAATTTTAGTAGTTTTATTCGCGGTCGTTCCTGCAGCAGGAAGCCCGAACTTACTTAACATCTTGACACTTATGTGCCTGTACCTGGCAATGAGCCAGATGTGGAATCTTCTTGGTGGTTATGCCGGAATGCTTTCCCTTGGTATGCAGGCCTTCATCGGAATCGGTGGTTATACACTGACGATTCTTTCCGTAAGATATGGAATGAATATCTATCTTTCCATCATCATTGGAGCTGTAATCTGTGCACTGTTCGGACTTGCAGTATCCCCGGCAATCTTTAAGATGTCCGGTGTATACTTTGCAATCGGTACCTGGATTGTAGCAGAAGCATTAAACGTATTCTTCTCTAACTGGAAATTCGTTGACTATGCTAAGGATTGGAGTATCAACTCTGTATTCGGAATGAGCGGACAGCAGCTCTACATCACAGCACTCATCATGGGCGTGCTTGCAACATTAGTAGTATTCTTCCTTCTTCGTACGAAGACGGGACTTGCGCTTATGGCAATCCGTGACAGCTCTTCAGCAGCTGAGACAATGGGTGTTGAAATCTACAAGACTAAATTAAAATGTTATGTAATCGCTTGTTTCATGATGGGACTCATTGGTGGAGCTCAGTATATGCAGACCGCATATATCAATCCATCAACAGGATTCTCAATCAACTGGACAATCGCTATGACATTTGCCGTTATCATCGGTGGTCTTGGAACCATGGAAGGACCAATCGTTGGATCAGTCCTCTATGTAATCATTACACAGATTATGTACAATTATCCTGGTATGTCTAACATCGTGTTAGGTATTATCGCAATCGTTGTTATCATGATTGCACCACAAGGAATTATGGGAACATTATATGCAAAGACCGGTTTCCAGATTCTATCGCCAAGGCGAAGTATACCCAAGCGAGAGACAGCAAAGGAATAGTTTGACGTAATAGTACCCTCTTTTTTTAAAAGGCTCCCTGCCCGGGGAGCCTTTTGTCATGCATAAAGGTTGTAAAAACGGGAAAAATTGGCTATAATTAGGGTCTGAACTAATTGCGCTATGAGATTTGAAATGAGGAGGAAAATCGCATGACATTTGAGGAAATTGTAGAAAAGGTAAGTACCGTATCAGCAAAGCTTGACGCAAAGAAAGTAAAAGAACATATCGCGTATGAAATCGATATCATCGGTGAGGGGCACGGTGCGTTTTATGTTGAACTTATCAACGGCAAAATCGATGTTCAGCCTTATGAATATTATGATCATGATATTAAGGTTGTGGCAACGGCAGATGAAATTGTAGGCATTTTCGAAGGAAATAGTGATCCTGTAGTGGCAAATGGGGAAGGTCGTATTCATGTTCAGGGTAATCCTGAAGACCTGGTTGTTCTGCGAGATCTGATTGTGGCTCCGGCTAAGAAGACAACGAAGAAAAAGACAACAGCGAAGAAGACCACAACCAAGAAAAAGACAACGACAACGAAGAAGACTACAACCAAGAAGGAAGAAGCAGCGAAGAAAGAAACGACTAAAAAAACAACAACAAAAAAGGAAGCTGAGCCGGCGGTAGAAGAGACTAAGAAAACGACAACTGCCAAGAAAGCTTCTAAGTAACAATGAGATGGCATAGATGATAACAAAGTTAATTAAGATAGCACAAACGTCAGAGTCGGAGGAAATAAAACAGGCTTCAGAATTGATTCGTCAAGGAGAACTTGTTGCATTTCCAACGGAGACTGTCTATGGGCTCGGAGGAGATGCCCTGCAGCCCGACGCCGCGTCTAAGATTTATGCGGCGAAGGGAAGACCGTCAGACAATCCTTTGATTGTGCATATCTGCAAGATAGAAGATCTAAAGAAGATTGCGAAGAATATACCGGATAAGGCATACACGCTGGCCGAGCATTTTTGGCCGGGACCACTTACGATGATATTTGACAAGAAAGACTGTGTGCCGGATGGAACAACCGGAGGTATGGACACGGTGGCAGTTCGAATGCCGTCACACCCTGTGGCGCTCGAACTGATTAAGCAAAGCGGCGGATTTATCGCTGCACCAAGTGCGAATACATCCGGAAGACCGTCGCCGACAAAAGCGGCTCATGTCTATGAAGATTTGAATGGGAAGATTCCCATGATTTTAGATGGCGGTGCAGTTGGGATTGGCTTAGAGTCAACGATTGTGGACTTTACATCACAGGTTCCAACAATTCTTCGTCCGGGATTTTTAACCGCAGAAGATTTCGCTCCATTAATCGGAGAAGTTTTCATCGATCCCGGAATTATCGCTTCTGATTCGTCTATCAAACCAAAAGCGCCGGGCATGAAGTACAGACACTATGCGCCGGGCGGTGCGCTTACCATTGTGCGTGGCGATAACGAGCGTACAGCGGAGTATATTACTTCGCAGGTACAAAAATACGGGGAGAGTAAAAGAGTCATGGTGTTATGTTTGAAAGACCATGAGAAAAATTTTACACACGTGCAACACCTTGTGCTGGGAAATGACATGCAAGAGATTGCGGCTAATCTGTTTTCTGCACTTCGCATCTGCGATGAGAAGAAAGCGGACCTAATCTACAGTGAAGCAGTAGAGGAAAGGGGTCTCGGTAGGGCGATTATGAACCGGCTTAAAAAAGCTGCTGGGGGAGAGATCGTGGATGTGTAAGAGCAAGGAGAGAGAATTTGAAAGTAGTAAAAAGAATCATATTTGTCTGTCAAAGCGGGACCTGTAGAGCGCCGATGGCGGCGGCTATATTTTCGAAAATGAAACTTGCAGTCCCGGTCGAGATTATGGCAAGAGGTCTGGTTGTCTTGCTTCCGGAACCGTTGAATCAAAAAGCGGAAGCGGTTATGATCAGCAATGATATACAAGTGGAAGACTATCAGTCACAGCAGCTCACACAAGAAGATCTTGTGGAGGATACCCTGGTGTTTACCATGCAGGCAGAGGAAAAACAGCAGATTATGGAGAATTTTGATTTTCCATTTGTTCATGTTCTGACGGAATACGTTGGAGACGAGCTTGAAATTATGGATCCGTATGGTGGTTCACTCCAGTCATATGGTTTGTGCTTCGAGACATTGACTAAGAGTCTGCAAAAACTGGCGGATAAGTTAAATGATCTCTATGGTTAAGGAGAAGTTTGCGATGAGTGATAAGAGACAGGATTATATATCCTGGGATGAATATTTTATGGGGGTTGCCAAACTGTCTGGTATGCGATCGAAGGATCCAAATACGCAGGTTGGTTCTTGTATTGTTAGTGAAGATCACAAGATTCTTTCAATGGGATACAATGGATTTCCAAAGGGCTGTTCGGACGATGAATTTCCGTGGGCTCGCGAAGGGGATCCTTTAGAGAATAAATATTTTTACGTGACGCACAGCGAGCTGAACGCGATCTTGAATTATCGCGGCGGCAGTTTGGAGGGAGCTACGATTTATGTTTCGATGTTTCCTTGTAATGAGTGCGCGAAGGCCATTATTCAAAGTGGCATTAAGACGATTGTATACGAGAATGATAAGTATATCATGGAGCCGAGCACGATTGCGTCGAAGAAGATGCTCGATGCGGCTGGGGTTAGGTATTACCGATATACGCCGGTGGGCAGAACGGTGGAGTTGGAGCTTTAATGGCTGCCTCCCTATGTCTCGAAATTCCTGACACTCTTTCGGGCTCTTGTGAAGCCGGATTCGAAAAAGTGGCTACCTCGCAATGCCGCGTTGGTTTTGGGTGTTGGGAGAGGTTTTATTGTGCATATTCCGTGTCTTACAGACACGTCATACCAAAAGAGAGTCAAGCTTGCTTCGGGAAATAAATTTCCCTCGCATTCTTACCTCTCTTTTTTACCCTGCTTTGCCAAGCAGGGCAGCACAATAAATGGTAATCGATCGCGGCTGGGTGCTACGGCAGCAGATCACGCCAGCCGGGGACGGGGGTGGCTCGTGTTACAATTTATGGTCGTAAGAGCGGGCCGGGAAGCCAGGATTGTAACTATAGGGAGCGAAATTGGATGATTAGTTACAAATCACAGACGTAAGAGTGGGCTGGGAAGCCAGGATTGTAACTATAGGGAGAGGAATTGGATGATTAGTTACAAATCACAGACGTAAGAGCGGGCTGGGAAGCCAGGATTGTAACTATAGGGAGCGAAACTGGATGATTGGTTACAAATCACAGATGTAAGAGCGGGCTGGGAAGTCACGATTGTAACTCTAATGAGCTGAAAAAGCATGTCAAGTTACAAAATGACAGAGAAACAAAAGAATTGGCTCATCTAGACAACCCCTTGCTCTAACCAGCACCGTGCCGGTAGCATCTTCGCCAAAGCGACAACACTGCGGAGCAGGTACCCCGCTTTCGAAGAGGATACATTTCGACAAGCACGTCAAGAGCCGCCAAAATTTTACGAGTATCCAGTACCCGCCAAACCGAACCGAGGCTGCCTCGGATGAAGAAAAGAAATGGCCCGTCTGCGTAGCAGAACACGGGCGGTGGCGGGTAAAACACAAGATACGCAGGAAAATTTTGAACAGCGGCGGGTCGGTGCGGGGAGAAATTGTATACCTCTGAGAAAGCTACCACATCACTCCAAAAACAACGACGAAACTTCGAAGAAAACAGCATGTTTTTCGCGAAAAATGACATTTAGAAAGGAAAGTATACCGACTATACTTTGAGTGAAAGCTACTTACATAAGTAGCCCGTGAAAAAGATGAGGAGGTATATTAAATGAAGTTTAAAAAAGTTAGCCTGATATTGGCGGCTGCTTTGATTGCGTCGATGGGGTCGACAAGTTTAATTTATGCAGCAGACAATACAGCTACAACAACAAGTACGACCGTGAGTACAACTTCAACGGAAGAAGAGACAGCAGATGCTGTAGAGCACGCGTTTGGAACGGTGTCAACAGCTGCAGGAACAGTCGTGCTAATGAATGCACAGTATGGGGACAATTATGTAGAAACCACAGCGACAGATAACGACTGGATTAATTCACCATCTGCGTCATCGAATATCGTATCAGTGGATGTATATTCATCAGATGGAGAAACATATTTAGAGACCATTGAGGCTAGCAACGGCGGCGTATTAACCATGATTCAGTATGGAACAGATGCGAACAGTGCAGTGGACATTCTTGACTATGTAGAATCCGGTGAACAGATTAATCCGGCCAGCTTTACATTTTATGAAACAGCCGGTTCCGAGACCTATACAGAGACGGCGAAATTTGGAAATATGGCCGGACAGACGGCAGAGTATACATTTCGCTCCGCATTGAAAGTAACAGACAATGAAGTAGATGATACTGAGTCGATTCCTCTGTTGGTTAAGGCTTCTCAGCTTACAACGGAAACGGATGGATCGATTACGGTAAATGGAATCATGGATCTTGATACAGCATTTATGAATGGCATTTACGCAGATGATACAGATAGTTCCGATTCAACCGATACCAAGGTAACGATTAATGAGGCGACACTTACCGCAAATGGTGATGGTGCAAATGACTTCCAGGGCGAAGCCTCAACTGTTCTTGCGGCAGGAAATTCAGAAGTAGATATCACAGATTCCTCCATTATCACAGAAGGCGTTATTCGAACAGCGGCAGCTGCAAAGGAAAATGGAATCTTAAAGATTGACGGATCTGTCATTTACACAGAAGAGACAGATGATACAACTGACGAGTATGATGCGCTGGTTGTACCGATGATGAAGAGAACACCATTTGCACTTGGAATTGAAGGCGTTGTAAGAGCAACTAACATTCTTGGCGCAGGACAGGGTATATACACAGATTCAATTATTGCATCTTCCGGATGGGGTGCACTTTCCACAGATTCCGGATCCTCATATGCCAGCACCGGAACTTACGCGTTGGATGTAAGCAATGTTGTTGCCGGAATCGGAAGCGTGGAAGTGGCAGAAGATGGAACGGACTATACGGCAACAAAGACGGTAAATGGCGTAACTTATGGATTTACACAGGGTGGCTCAGGATATGTGGCATATGCAGATGCCGGCGTTTACGACAAGTTTGACAATGTAGAATTCTACAGTGATGACTATGTACAGATTATGGCGTCATCTACATCGTCAGCATTTTACACAAATTCATTGCTGACGGCTGGAAGAATTGCGGTTATGACGCAGCAAAATAACGGCGGAGAAATCAACATTACCGATTCAACCGTTAATGCAGGAGATACTGTGGTACAGGTTAAATCAGGTGCAGCAAATGCAGGATATACGGATGTTGTATTAGATAATGCAACCATTAATTATACAGGTAGCAACTGCTATGGTGGTACACTGGTAGAACTCGTGGAATCAGACGATGCAGGTAATCCAGGTTCAACGTCCTACACCATTAACGATACCGGAGATGAAGCGACTTCCGGAGCAACTGCAATCGCTGGAGATACAAACGTAACACTGACAGGCGAAAAAGCATATACCGGTAATGTATGGAATAACATTTACAATAATTCTGAAGCTCTCAATCTGACGATTGAGGATGGTTCAAGCCTGACAGGTACCATTTCTTCTTCTTATGGTTATCATGTAGATGAAAATGGAGATCGAGTTGCAAATGGAACCACTATCACATGTAATACAGAAGGCGACTATCGTACATCTACAACAGAAACCGGTGAATATGAAATGATTGGTGCATTTTATAATGTGGCGAATGAACAGATTAACAATCCGGTTAACGTTTCACTTGAAGGTGCATCTACCTGGACAATTGATCTGGCAGACGGTACAAATGGTGAGGCAAATGCATGTTACCTGAACGATGTAACAGTAGGGGAAAATGCAACTATCGCATCAGATGAAGCTGTTACCATCTACTATTATGGAACTCTTGATATCGCAGATGGTGCAACGATTAGCGATAACATCACATTTGTACAGTCAACAGTAGCAGAGTCGGATGAAGAAGATGATGGTATTGCACTGACAACGCAGTTCTATGATGGAACACCGCTTGAGTTTTATGTGGAAGACACAGATGGAAATCCGGTAAGCTCAGCTGTTACCATTTCCGGAAAGGCATTTACAACATATAAGTTCAATATTACAGCTGCTGATGGATATACAATTCAAAGTATAACGGCTCCGGACGGTGTAACGCTAAGTGAGTTATCAGATGATAGCGGATATGCATATGAGCTGACGAACAGTGAGATTTCAACAGAGACGAAACGTGTAACAGTTATTGTGGAAAAGGACAGTGAGGATACGGAGACCTCGCTGGATGATCAGACAATCACTATTGGCAATTCTAAGATTTCGAATAATAAGGTGACATTAAAATCAGGTAAGAAACTCAGTTTGAAGGCAAGTGCTAAGGGTACCTTAACGTATTCAAGTTCCAATAAGAAGGTAGCCACGGTTTCTTCAAAGGGTGTGATTACTGCCAAGAAAGCCGGAACTGCAAAGATTACGATTAAGGCTGCGGCAACGTCTTCTTATAATGCAGCTACTACTACGATTACCGTGAAGGTGAAAAAGGCTGCAAATACAATTACCGTTAAGAGTAAGAAGGTTTCTGTAAAAGCCGGTAAGAAAGTAGCTCTGAATGCATCAGCGATAAAGGGAGCTGTGAAATACAAGAAAGTAAAAGGAAACAAGAAGATTACGGTATCTTCTAAGGGAAAGATCGCTGTAAAGAAGTCTCTTAAGAAGGGTACCTATACCGTTAAGGTGAAGCTGACAAGTAAGGCTTATAGCGGAACTTATACAGCTAAATCGAAGACGATTAAGGTGAAAGTAAAAGTTAAGTAGGATATTCGGTAGAGACGGGGGTGCTCCTTCAAAGGCATACAATTTTCGCCTGCACCGACCCGCCGCTATTCGGTTCTTTCCTGCGCATCTTTGATGCGCTCGCCGCCGACCGTGTTCTGCTAGGTGGGATAAAGAGATAGTACATATGCGAGGGATGTGTCTTCGACACATCCTCCGGTTCTAAAAAAGTAGAAGATTACACAAGCAAGCTTGCAGTCTTCTACTTTTTTATTCCCTTGTCTGCTTCGCAGAACCTCGCATATTCAGGTTATCAGAGGCAGCCACGGTTCGTCCGAGGCTCGCTAATGATGCTCGTCAAGAACCGGCGGCTCTCGATGTGCATTCGAAAATGTATCCTTTTCAGTCGCTGGATATTCCCAACCGAAAATGCGTCTAGAGACGCGTTGCGGCCGAGACGTTGTGACAGAAGCCGGCCAAACCGAAGCCATATCATGATGCATAAGTCGGAATTTACATTGGCATTTATCAATTCACTTTCGGATTCACTTCCGCTAAGGTGATAACTGTGCGGAGCGAACACGCCGCTTTCGAAGAGGATACATTTCGACAAGCACATCGAGAGCCGCCAAAATTTTGCGAGTATCAGATACCCGCCAAACCGAACCGAGGCTGCCTCGGATAGCGTAAATATAAATACGAGGCGGGTCTGCGAAGCAGGCCAGAAATGAGAAAATCGAGGACCCGCAAGCTTGCTTGCATGGGAACTCGATTTTGTTATTTCATAGGGTGTGCCAAAGGCACATCCGGCTCGTATTTATGACTCATCACAACTATCCTAGCAGAACACGGGCGGTGGCGGGTAAAACACAAGATACGCAGGAAAATTTTGAACAGCGGCGGGTCGGTGCGGGGAGAAATCGTATACCTCGAAGAAAGCACCCACAAAAGCCCCGCAGAATTATCGCTCAAGACCTATAAGAGCAGCTCCCAGTGCCCCTACAATCTCCGGCGACTCCGGCAGAAAGATCTGTTCACCAAGCTGCTCTTCGAGCTCAAGAACGACACCCTCATTTTGCGCAACACCGCCGGTCATCATATAGCCGGGAGCCGGGTTTACACGCTTAATTAAAGAAATCGATTTAGAGGCAATCGAGCGAACCACGCCGCGGGCAATGTCCGCGGTTTCTTTGTTTTGTGCAATTAAAGAGATAACTTCAGATTCCGCGAAAACCGAACACATACTAGAGATGGTAAGCTTTTCCTTGGAAGTCAGAGAAAGACGCCCAAGAGAAGGCAGGTCAATTTCAAGAGAACGAGCCATCATCTCAAGAAAACGACCGGTACCGGCAGCACATTTGTCGTTCATGACAAAGTCGATGACATCACCGGAATCGTTAAGCCGGATGGCCTTTGAGTCCTGGCCACCGATGTCAAGGATTGTACGGATGGAAGGATTCAAAAAGAACGCACCCTTGCCGTGACAGGTGATTTCCGTAATCGTTTCATCGGCAAATGGCAGCGAGACGCGACCGTAACCGGTAGAGATAATACGAGACAGATCTTCACGCTTTAGATGCGCAAGAGCTAAGACCTCTTCAAGCGCATGAAGCGCGGAATCGGTCGCTTTGGCACCTGTGCGCGTTACATAGGAAGCAACGATATTTTGTTTTTCATCAAGAATGACGGCATTGGTTGAAGTAGAGCCGCTGTCAATACCAAGTACATACATAGAATCTGTTCCTTTACGTTGAAATTGTACACTCGGTTTATGGGAAATGGATTCGAAGAACGCTTCCATACGCGTACGAACCTGCCCATAAGAAAGAGTGGTAGCATCTGTTTCCATAGAGAGCACCGGGATGTCAAGGTCATCTTTCATCGCGGCATATTCATAAGAATACAAATCGCAAAACTGAATTGTGTGATAGATAATACCATCAAGCTGTCCGTCAAAACCACGCACATAATCGCGCCGGTTGCTGGCGTTAATCATACGCATGCAGGGCATTTGATTCATCAGCTGATGAACATAGGATTGGAAGATATCCGTCTGCTCACAGTGAAACCGTCGAATCAGGCCGGTGCAGGTAAGATCAAAGGCAACCTTGATATTACGCTGTTTCATCATTTCCCGAATCTGTGGATGAGGGCGAGCACCCATAAGACCGATGGTGGCAGCAGGATGCTCCGGATTTACATCATCATTACCTTGCTCGGATAAAACCTGCATAAGCGCATGTTCCATTTCCGATAAAGAGAAGGATTTGCCGGAAAATGTGCTGTAGGCGTCAAGCAGCGCCAGGATGCGGTCGCGGTACAAAGATTCCGAAAAATCGTTGACCTTACGAGGAAGATCAAGCAGATAAATGAATTTATCCGGGAACTTAGATTTTAGGGCATCGTAGAGCCGGCGCGTGCTGTCGCAGCAAGTGGTAAGAATCAGGCCTTCGTAGTCGTGCTCGATAAAATCTTCTAAAACAGCTTTGATAAAAGAACACTGGTTGGCGTGCATCAGAGCATCGGCATGTGGAAAACTCTTTACATCCGGCGCGATGCGGTGCATAGAAACGCCGAGGGCGCGAAGCATTTCAGTCGGAATATATTTGCATAAGTAACCAATCATAAGGAGGACCTCCTTTTCGATTCGACAATCTCAAGGAAGGCCTCAAGCCTCGTACGCATCTGGCCGGGAGAAGCACTCCGGCGGTCCAGCGCATCACCGTCGATAATCAGCATCGGGATGTCGAGTTCTTGCATACGGTCCTTAAGCAAATGGACACCGCCACTGGACTGGCGACATCCCCAGTGACAAAAGTGAATTAAGGCCTCGGATTTGTAGCGTTTCATAAGGTCTTCAATCATCTGAATTTTAGCTTCAAAAGGACGATTGTAGACATTTAAAATCATTTTTTTGGACAGAGCATCTAACGGATCTGTAACATCGAGTGGATGCTGAGAAGAAAAATGCATCTCTGTCGTCTGAAGCAGATAGCGGTCTGAGTAGTTGAACATCGCACGCATCGTTTCATCGTGAAAAGGAAACAGATGCCCCCACAAGATCCGAATGCCGTCGCAAGAAGGCGCCGTTTCAACTTCCCGGTCGAGTTCTTTAAAAAAGGAAAGTACTTCCTCCGAGCCAATACACAGGTGCGTGGCAAGAAGCATAAACATGGAAAGCGTAATCGTGGTCGGATAATATCGGCCAATCTGCTTTTGCAAAAAGGAATCGTAGAGCGCGAAGGATTCATTTTCCCGAAGAAGTATTTCGCGCAGGCGGTCGATGTCAAAACGCTTGCCGGATTTCTTTTCAAGGAGCGCAATCAGATGCTTAAGCTGTGTCGTCAGATAAGTGACCGCTTCCTTGGAATATTCGGTCGGAACATCGAGAAAATAGTGCTCGACGCCATAGCGCTCGCACAGATAGCGAAATGTTGGGATATTGCCATCGCAGACCATTGACGTTGTGGTGGCAAAGCCGGCAGGTTCAAAGACACCGGAGGTGATGGCGCCAAGAAAAGAGCGGTGATACGAGCACAGGGTATTGGCAATCCCAAGCTCACCGCTTTTGTCGATGAAGAAATCTTCACTTTTAAATCCGGCCATGTAAGACGCCAAAAATTCAATGGAAAGACAATTGTAGTCAAAGCACTGAAACAGCTCGACCGGAGTGAACAGGTTTGTCCACGCGCAGTGAGCAGGGTCTGACAAGGCGCGAAGCGAAAGCTCCATACCCATCGTGTTTAAATGCTGATAGGCCAGGGGCATGCGCTTGTCGGCAAGATGTTTGGTTCGAAACGTTTCCAGCCGAAGACCCGTATTGATTAGGCGAAAAGCCCGATGCGGATTTTTAGCAGCGACAGATTTCATGATGTCGCCATAGGTTTTTACAAGATCCATAACGCTTTTTAAATTCCTTTGATAATCAAACTATTTAGTATAACTTATTGTAGCAAAATTTAAGAAAGATGCAATCGAAAATTAGGCGAAAATTAAGGAAAAAGATATATCCGATTGCCGTACAAAATGTTAGAATAACTAATAGAGAAAATTTTTAAGGAGAGCATGGACAGATGAGTACTCAGGACAAATTAGAAAGAGTTTTAAGAGAGATTCATGTAATGTTTGCGAACAGCAAGCACTTAAAAGGTGATGAAAATCAGATTCTGGTAGATAAAGCGAAGACATTTCAGCTACTCAACCAGTTAAATGTATATGTATATGAGATGATGGATGAGCATGATGTAACGCAGGCGAGTAAGGATAAGATTCGTCGTGAGGCAGAGCGCAAGGGTGAGCGTATGATCTTAGATGCAGAAAAGCGTGCAGAAGATGTATATGCAGCTTCTGTTTTGTACACCAACGAGTCGCTGCATCATGTGCAAGAGAGCATCGACCGCGCCAATGAAGAGGTTGAGCGTATCTTAAAGCAGACACAGGAACTTTTGATGAGTCAAAAAGAGACGATTCGCGAGAATCAATCCGAGCTTACCGAACAGCTGCAGGATATGGCAGATGCAAAGACGTATTTCCGCCTTATCGAAGAGCGCAATGCGCAGCTTGAAAAGAGAAAAGCGCAGGCGAAGAAAGAGCGCGAACAGATCATGGCTATGACAAGCAGGAAAACAAAAGCCGACAAGCCGGAAGTAAAAGTGAACAAAGAATATTTTGAGCGTACCGGTATGTCTCTTAAGGAGACAGACAGCGGTGTGGATGAGGAAGAAGAGGCACCAAAAGTAGAAGCAGCAGAAGTGACTGTGAATACAAACGCGGATTACTTCAAGTGGAAGAACGGTACGTTAGACGAGGATAAGAAAAAGGGAGAAGAAGAAAAGGAAAAAGCCAAAGCAGAAGAAGCAGAGGAAGACGGTTTTGAGTGGGGCGGCTTTTTGGGCAGAAAAGGCAAGAAAAAGAAAGATCATAAAAACGAAGAACAAGATGACTTTGATGAGGAGATTCAGATTAACGAAGCAGCGATTGATAACAGAAGTTATGCAGAAGACCCGCTAATCAATCTTGCGGAGGAAGTAAATGAAATTATGAAAGAAGAGGCCAAAAAAGAATAAGGCCTGATGCAAGGTAGAGAGCTAAGTAGCAAGGCGAAGCTATTTGGCTCTTTCATATTATAGACAGGAGCGTTTGCTACTTGAAATTTGTACATGCCATAATTATAATAAATCATGAATTATGCTGTAAAAAGAGCATATTATCTGAAACAAAGATTAAAGCGAGGAGACAAGAACATGAAATTATTCGAAAAGGGAGCCTATCTGATTGGTGGAACTGAGATTGTAGATGAAACCACAGATGCACAGGCAGCCATTCAAGCGAAGACAGGAAAGACCGTATCGAAAGAAGCAGCGAAAGAGCAGACAATCGCATACGGAATCTTAAAGGATCATAATACATCCGGTAATATGGAGAATCTGCAGATTAAGTTTGACAAGTTGACTTCTCATGATATTACTTTTGTCGGAATCATTCAGACAGCAAGAGCATCAGGACTTGAGAAGTTCCCGATTCCATATGTACTGACAAACTGCCATAACTCACTTTGTGCAGTAGGTGGAACCATCAACGAAGATGACCATATGTTTGGACTTTCATGTGCGAAAAGATATGGTGGAATTTATGTACCACCTCATCAGGCAGTCATCCACCAGTTCGCAAGAGAAATGCTTGCAGCAGGCGGTAAGATGATTCTTGGCTCTGACTCCCATACACGTTACGGAGCACTCGGAACCATGGCAATGGGAGAAGGCGGACCGGAGCTTGTTAAGCAGCTTTTGAACCGAACTTATGACATTGCAATGCCGGGTGTAGTTGGTGTTTACTTGAAAGGAAAGCCGCAGATTGGCGTAGGTCCACAGGACGTGGCACTTGCTCTGATTGGAGCTGTATTTGCCAATGGTTATGTGAAGAATAAAGTATTAGAGTTTGTCGGACCGGGTGTTGCTAATTTAAGCGCAGATTTCAGAATCGGCATCGACGTTATGACAACAGAGACAACCTGTCTTTCTTCCATCTGGCAGACAGACAGCGAAATCAAAGACTTCTATGGAATTCATGGAAGAAGTGAAGATTATAAAGAATTAAATCCGGGCGAAGTTGCATACTACGACGGTATGATTGAGATTGACTTAAGCGAGATTAAGCCAATGATCGCGATGCCGTTCCATCCAAGTAACGCATACACAATCGAGGAAGTGAATGCAAACCTTATGGACATTCTTGCAGACTGCGAAAAGAAAGCGCTTGTCAGCTTAGACGGAGCCGTAGACTTTAAGCTTACGGATAAGGTTCGCGACGGAAAGTTATATGTAGATCAGGGAATCATTGCCGGATGTGCCGGTGGTGGTTTTGAAAATATCTGCGCAGCAGCAGACATCTTAAAGGGAGCAAGCATTGGTTCAGATGAATTTACCTTAAGTGTATATCCTGCAAGTATGCCAATTTACATGGAACTTGTGAAGAACGGAAGTGCAGCAGCTCTTATGGAGACAGGTGCAGTGCTTAAGACGGCATTTTGCGGACCATGTTTCGGTGCCGGAGACACACCTGCCAACAATGGATTCTCCATCCGTCACTCAACAAGAAACTTCCCGAACAGAGAAGGTTCTAAGCTGCAGAGTGGTCAGATTGCATCTGTTGCACTTATGGATGCAAGATCCATTGCCGCAACAGCAGCCAATAAGGGTTATCTGACACCGGCAACCGATTTGGATGTAAATTATGCAAATCCAAAATATTTCTTTGATAAGAAGATTTATGAAAATAGAGTATATGACAGCAAGGGCGTAGCAGACGCTTCCGTAGAAGTGAAGTTTGGACCAAACATCAAGGATTGGCCTGAGATGAGTCCACTTCCGGAGAATCTTGTACTGAAAGTAGTCAGTGAGATTCATGACCCTGTTACGACAACAGACGAACTGATTCCATCCGGAGAGACATCTTCTTATCGTTCGAATCCGCTTGGACTTGCAGAGTTTACACTGTCAAGAAAAGACCCTGCATATGTAGGAAAAGCAAAAGAAATTCAAAAAGCACAAAAAGCGGTAGAGGCAGGCTCATGTCCACTTGAGGCTTTCGATGAAGTAAAACCGGTTATGGAAACGATTCGTAAGTCTTATCCGGACGCAGGCGAAGGCAACATTGGATTTGGTAGTACGATATTTGCCGTAAAACCGGGTGATGGATCTGCACGTGAACAGGCAGCATCTTGCCAGAAGGTACTTGGCGGATGGGCGAACATTGCCAATGAATATGCAACAAAGCGTTATCGTTCAAACCTGATTAACTGGGGTATGCTTCCATTCTTAATCAAGGAAGGTGACCTTCCATTCAAGAACTACGACTATCTGTTTGTACCGGGTATTCGTAAGGCTGTCGAAGATAAGACAGAGCAGATTAAAGCTTATGTCATCAAGGGTGACAAGATGGAAGAATTTGCAGTGACTCTTGGAGACCTGACAGATGACGAACGCGACATTATCCTGAAAGGATGCCTGATTAATTACTACCGCAGCAAATAAATCAGACAGTAGGAGGAACCAGATGGAAACGGGTATTAAAGGAACACAGGAACTAGTAGTAAGCCAGCAGACATCAGCAAAGTCTGTAGGAAGCGGGTTGTTGGATGTATTTGCAACACCTTCCATGATTGCGCTGATGGAAAAGACAGCGTCAGAAAGCGTGCAGCCGTATCTTGAAGATGGTCAGGGAACGGTTGGAACCAAGATTAATATTTCGCATGTTGCAGCAACGCCGCTAGGCATGAAGGTAACTTGCACCACGGAACTTGTGGAAATTGATCGCAGAAAGCTTGTCTTTAAGGTAGAGGCACACGATGAAGCCGGTCTTATTGGAGAAGGCACACATGAACGTTTCATTATTCAAAGTGAGCCATTCCAGCAAAAAGCAGATGCGAAGAAAGACGCGTAGATAATTATAGTAGGCTCTCGGAGAGTTCTTCGAGAGCCATGTTTCTTGATGAGGGAAGATCGATGACGAATCAAAACAATGATTCTAAGGAGAAGAGAAAACAGTTTTGGAAGGAAAGACCACATTTGGCGTGGGGACTGACATTTTTCATTGTGGCAGTCTTGATTATATGCGTGTTCTTTGCTTTTTACAGATACCAGGGACTCGCATCCGGCTGGTCTACGGTGATGATGGCATTTCAGCCGATTTTAATCGGATTTGTGGTTGCGTATCTGATGAATCCGATTGAACGTAGGATTGAGAAGAAGATGCTGAAAAATCGTCTGAAAAAAGCAAAGGATGAGTTAAAGGTAAGGCGCAGCGCCCGAAATGCGGCAACCGGGATTTCAATCCTGATTTTCTGTGGAATCGTGGTGGCGCTCATCATGCTCATTGTGCCACAGACGATTATGAGTATTCAGCAGCTGATGGTCAGCCTGCCGGATGACCTTCGCTCGTTCCAAAGCTGGGTCAATGAGATGTCTGCGCAAAATGATAAAGTTGAAGCTGTGATTAACCAGTTGAACTCGATTGCAGGACAAGAAGAAGACGGACACTTCTCCATGCAGGCAATTATTGACTGGGTGGCAAATGAATTTTTGCCGGCTTCGCAGAACCTGATTGAATCGATTTCAACCGGTGTTTTTAAAGCAGCAAAGACAGTAGTAAACTTTGTAATTGGAATCATTATTGCCATCTATGTTTTGGCAACAAAGGATAAACTTAAGGCACAGGCGAAGAAGCTGATCTACAGTATCTTTCAGCCGGTTCGCGCGAACTGGTTGGTGAATACCATCAGACAAAGCGATCGTATCTTTGGTGGATTTATCATCGGTAAGATTATTGATTCCTTTATTATCGGCGTGATCTGCTATGTGGCAATGCAGATTATTGATTTGCCATATCCGGCGTTGGTATCGGTTATTATCGGGGTAACGAATGTGGTTCCGTTCTTCGGACCATTTATTGGAGCAATTCCTTGCGTGATGCTGATTTTCTTAATTAATCCGCTTCAGGCGTTGTTCTTCCTGATTTTGGTGCTGTGTCTGCAGACATTTGACGGTTATATCTTATCGCCAAAGATTTTGGGAGATACGACCGGACTTAACACTTTCTGGGTATTGTTTGCCATCTTGACATTTGGCGGCATATTCGGAGTTCCGGGAATGGTTCTTGGCGTTCCGGTGTTTGGTGTAATTTACTATGTTGTCAAAGATTTTATGCGCATGTCCCTTACGAAGAAAAAGCTTCCGGTCGAGGAGAATGCGTATCGCGATCTGCAAGAGGTAGATCCAAAAACAAAGGCGGTGTCTTATCATTCTCCGGAGAATGATCAGGGACGTCACAAAAAAAGAGACAATTATATCTTAAAAAGAAAAAAGAATAATTAAGGTTTTATTAAAGGCTCGAAAACCCAGTAAAAATGCGGTTTTCGGGCTTTTTAGGTAGGGGTCTTAATTTTGACAAGAAGTAGTGCCTATGGTAAAATTTGGTTTATAAAAAACGATGGGTTATTATGCCCAGATGAGGGAAAGGCAACGTCGTTTTACTAGAAAAACTTTTGAGGTGTAAGTTTTGGATAAGTATGAATATAAAGTAAAGATGCAGCAGATTAAGAGTCTGATTGAACAAAAAGATTTTACAACTGCTGTTGAAATCGCAGATGGAATTAACTGGAAGAAAGTTAAGAATTCCAATACTCTGACTCATATCGGAAAGGTCTACGCAGAAGTCGGCAGATACGATGACAGTATTGAGCTGTTACTGATGGCATATGACCGGTCTCCTATCGGACGAAATATCGTATATGAGCTTACCTGTGTGGCGATTAAAGCCGGCAAGCTCGAATCCGCAAGAAATTATTATAATGAATTTTTGGAAATTGCGCCGCAAGACCCGATGAAGTTCATTCTCCGGTATCATTTGGCGAAGGCTCTTGGTGCGTCATTGCAAGAGCAGATTGGCATTCTGGAAGAATACAAAGAACTTGATTATTCTGAGGAATGGTCTTATGAACTTGCGTACCTGTATCACAAGGCAGGCATGGGCGACCAGTGCGTAGAAGAATGTGATGAACTCGAGCTGTGGTTTGGAGATGGCATCTATGTAGAAAAGGCATTAGAGCTTAAGATGCTTTATCAGCCGCTGACCAGACATCAAGAAGACAAGTATCGCCAGCTTAAGCAAAGTAGAAGTGGAATCGTGGAAGTGCGCCCGACTGACGAACTTGAATCCGGTGAGATTGTGAATACACCGGTGAAGATTCCAACGGTGAAGACGAATCCAAGCAAGTTTAATACCGTCAATCTTCAGGCTGAACTTGCCAGATCAATGCAGGAGATTATGGACGCCAAGGAAAAGGACGAGGTGACAGATACCCTCAACAACGTCAAGAAGATGGCGGCTGAGATTCCATATCTGCAGATGGATCCGGATGTCGAGGAAAAGGCACAGCGCCTTAGTGAGATGGAGGAAGAAGCAGAGATTGATGGCACGCTTAAGAACGATTTTCAGGAACTGCTTGCAGAAGACTATGATGGTCAGATTAGCATGAAGGTTCCGGAAAGCAATGAGCTTGAGCGTCAGATTACAGGTCAGATCAGTATCGATGACATTCTCGCAGAGTGGGAGAAGACCAAGCATGCAGCGGAAGTTGCCATGGAGAATGCGAAGATGCGTAAGCTTGAGTCTGCAAAGCAAAGAGCGTTGCAGGAAACTGGCAATCTGATGGAGAAACTTCAAGATGTGATGCCGCAGATTGAGGCTTCACAGCAAGAGACGCAAGATGAATTTACACCTGAAGTATCGCAGGAAGAAGATGCAAAAGCATATGAACCTGAAGTAATACCGGTTCCGATGCCGAACCTTTCTATTCCGAATGAAGAACCGGCACCATATATTAATACCGAGGAACCGGAAGAATTTATCCCACAACCGCAGGCGGATGAATTCGTACCGGAGACTTCACTTGAAGAAGACAGTGAAGAGCCGGTTAACTATTTTGAACCGCAGCAGCCGGTTCAACCACAAGTACCTGCACCGGATGAGATTGAATTTGATCTGGAGGATTTCGAAATGGGAAGTGGTTACACACAACAACATATTTACGAGCCGGAAGAAGTTATGCCGGCTGAGGAAGAACCGGTAGAAGAACTTCCGACCGAAGAGATGACAGCACCGGAAGAGCCGGTAGAAGAAATGCTGACGGAAGAAACGCCGATGGCTGACGAGCCGGACGGACAGGAGCCGCAGGCAGAAGTTAACTTAGAAGAATCTATGCAGGAGGCTGAAAAAGAAGCTGATGGTATCACCGATATCTTAAAGCAAGAGCTAAGTGGCATCTTAAGCGATGGTATCGGACAGCTGAAAAAAGCCGGACAGGGAATTGAAGAACTTTTGAAAAAACCGGAGAACAAATTACCGGATCCGACGCAGAAACTGCCTTCTCTTGACCAGTTAATTATTGATGAGGCGAAGAAAGAACAAGACAAAGAGCGTAAGGAAGCGCAGCTGATTGCCGATGCAATTGGTGACGACGAATATTTGCGTAGAAATATTACGATGCCGGTCATTGCAGATCTGTCAGATGATGATGATATACCGCAGATTGCAGAGCCGGAAGATGAATTTGATGAATATGATCAGACGGAACTGACAGAAGAACAGCGAAAGACCTTCTCTTACTTTGTTCCGGTAAGTGGCATGGAAAGACAGATTTGCCAGGTGCTGGTTGGAGCAGCAAAGCGTATGCGTGATGCAGATGGTACATCTGCGAGTGGTAATATCATTATCCAGGGTTATCCGGGAAGTGGTAAGACGCAGATGGCTTCTAACTTATTAAAGGCATTGCAGCAAAAGACGGGACGCATGATTGGCCGTCCTGGCCGTATCTATGCGGATTCTTTGAATCAAAAAGATGTGGCAAAAGTTTTTGAAAAGGTAAAAGGCGGCTGCCTGATTATCGAAAAAGCCGGAGATTTAACGAGTGGAACGGCGCGGATCCTTTCTGATCTGATGGAGCAGGATACGGACGGACTTTTGGTTATCTTAGAGGATACCAGACTGGGCATTGAGGATGCCATGAAACTGGATGCATCCTTTGCGAAGAAGTTTACGGAAAAGATTTCGATTCCAATCTTCACCAGCGATGAACTGGTTACATTTGCAAGACGTTATGCACGTGATGAGGGATACTCGATTGATGAGATGGGAATCCTTGCTTTATATAATCGCATTGGCAACGTACAAAGAGTTGACCAGGCAACAACGCTGACCGAGGTGAAGGACATCTTGGATGAGGCAATTGAAAACTCTGAAAAGAGTGGTTTTAGAAAAGCATTCGGAAATGTATTTTCAAAGAATAAGTCAGAAGAAGGGCTTAAGACCTTGGTTGAAAAGGACTTTGAAGGATAGACAGTTTAGCCGGTAAAGTGAGGGACATGAATATGAATGGTTTTTCTGAGTACGATATGTATCTGTTTGGAAACGGAAGACATTATGAAATCTATAAAAAGCTTGGTGCGCACTATGATGAGTCAGATGGCAGGAAGGGTGTTCGCTTTGGCGTTTGGGCACCACATGCCAGACGCGTATGGGTGACGGGAGCATTTGCCGACTGGCAGGCGCAGGATGCCTATGAAATGAAACGGCTTGAACCGCTTGGCATCTATGAGCTTTTTGTTCCGAATCTTGAAAATGGAGAGATGTACAAATACCTCATTGAAACATCTGGTGGTGCGTACATTTACAAGGCTGATCCTTACGCGTCCTATGCGGAGCTTCGCCCGGGCACTTCATCGAGAGTCTTTGACAGCAGCTCGTATAAGTGGACAGATACAAAATGGATGAACAAGCGCAAGAAGCTTGAAGATTCGAAGGATATTCCGATGGCCATTTACGAAGTGCATCCTGCTTCCTGGAAACGACATTTTAAGGAAGAGGAAGGCATCGAAGGGATGTATACCTATCGCGAACTGGCAGCAAGTCTGTGCGATTATGTGAAGGAGATGGGATACACCCATGTGGAACTTATGGGAATTTCAGAGTATCCATTTGACGGCTCCTGGGGCTATCAGGTAACCGGCTATTACGCTCCGACATCTCGCTATGGAACGCCGGAAGATTTCAAATATTTTGTGGACACGATGCATAAGCATGGTATCGGTGTTATCCTTGACTGGGTTCCGGCACATTTTCCTAAGGATGAAGCCGGTCTTCGGGAATTTGATGGAGAGCCGCTTTATGAGCATCCGGATCCTCGTATGGGTGAGCATCCTGACTGGGGAACCAAAATCTTTAATTATGGAAAGAACGAAGTGTGTAACTTCCTGATGGGCAGTGCGCTGAACTGGGTGGAAGAGTTCCATGTGGACGGACTTCGTGTGGATGCCGTTGCTTCCATGCTTTATCTTGACTATGGCAAGAGCGATGGACAGTGGGTAGCCAATAAATATGGTGAAAATAAAAACCTTGAGGCAGTTGAGTTCTTTAAACATCTCAACACTCTGGTACTTGGCCGCAATCCCGGCACTTACATGATTGCGGAGGAGTCGACTGCATGGCCGATGATCACCGGTGATGCGATGGATGGTGGCCTAAACTTCTCTTACAAATGGAATATGGGCTGGATGCACGATTTTTTGGATTACATGAAGTTGGATCCGATTCTGCGTAAAGGATCTCATCATAAGATGACATTTGGCATGAGTTACAATGAATCGGAGGATTATATCCTTGTGCTTTCGCATGATGAGGTGGTTCACTTAAAGTGCTCGATGCTTAATAAGATGCCTGGTTTCAAGACCGATAAGTTTAAGAATCTAAAGGCCGGTTATGCATTTATGCTCGGCCATCCGGGCAAGATGCTTTTGTTTATGGGTCAGGACTTTGGACAGGAGCGTGAGTGGGCGGAAGACCGTGAACTTGACTGGTATCTGTTAGATGACCCGGAGCATGCGGATCTTCAGGCTTTCGTTAAGGGGCTTTTAAGTATTTATAAAAAGTTTCCTTGTCTTTATACGAATGAAAGAAACTGGAATGCGTTCGAGTGGATTAATGCAAATGACGCCGATCGCAGTATCTTTAGTTTTGTCAGAAAGAGTCCGACCGGTAAGAAGAATCTTTTGTTTGTGATTAATTTTACGCCGGTTGAGCGTGATGATTATCGCGTGGGGGTCCCTAAGAAAGGGAAATACAAGTTGATTTACACGCAGGACATGCAGCTTAACGAGACGTTAAAGGATTCGAAAGAACATACTTATGAGGCTGTGTTATCGGAGTGTGATGGCAGAGAGTATTCGATTGCGTATCCACTTAAGGGGTACGGGGTTGCGGTGTTCCAATATAATTAGGGTTTCGGCTGAGAGGGGATGGACGCTCCCTCTAAGGTATACTATTTTCGCCTGCACCGACCCGCCGCTATTCGCTTCTTTCCTGCGCATCTTTGTTGCGCTCGCTGACGACCGTGTTCTGCTAGGATGGTTAAAGAGATTGTACATATGCGAGGGATGTGTCTTCGACACACCCTACGGTTCTAAAAAAGTAGAAGATTATGCAAGCAAGCTTGCAATCTTCTACTTTTTTATTCCCTTGTCTGCTGCGCAGCCTCTCGCATATTCAGGTTATCCGAGGCAGCCTCGGTTCGTCCGTAGCTCGCTAATGATGCTCGTCAAGAACCGGCGGCTCTCGATGTGCATTCGAAAATGTATCCTTTCCGGTCGCTGGAAGGTTCACGGCCGAAAATCCACTGTGAAGCGGTTGCTGCCGAGATAGTATCGTTTGTTGCTTGCTGTAGCCATTCGTCAAGGATGTAGATATGTGGCTTCGGCTTAACAGTCTATTCGAAAGGATTACTTTGCGGAGCCGGTAACTTTGCTCCGACTGAGGAATACATTTCGACAAGCACGTCGAGAGCCGCCAAAATTTTACGAGTATCAAGTACCCGCCAAACCGAACCGAGGCTGCCTCGAATGTCAAAAAGAAATGGCCCGTCTGCGAAGCAGACAGGGAATAAAAAACTGGCGGCCGCAAGCTTGCTTGCATGGTCGCCTGTCTTTTTATGACCGGTGTTGTGTTGCAAACACAACGAGCCATTTCTTGTAAACCTACCACAACCCATCCTAGCAGAACACGGGCGGTGGCGGGTAAATCAAAAGATACGCAGGAAAATTTTGAACAGCGGCGGGTCGGTGCGGGGAGAAATCGTATTCTCAGTCGAGAGCAAAACGCTATACCGGAAACGACACAAAAAAAGCGCCGCCGCATAACTGCGACAGCGCAACACATCTAGATCATAGAGCCAAGCGAAACCATATGTCCAATCGGCGGCTCATTCTTATATTCATCCCAGTGAGATTTAACAAATTCAATAAATGTTCTTTCAGCTTGTGAACCATAAGCTTCATTACGACGAAGCAAAGAAAAGACATGTTCCACATCCATCGGAACACCTTTCATACCATGAGCTTCCTCGTCATCAATTGTTGGTTCATCACCCCAGATGGTGCACCAGTGATTAAAGGCAGCTACGTGAAGCAGAAGATCCGGCTGATCAGAAGTCATACGGATGTCAGGTTTCTTGCCAAGCTTGTGAAAGTTCTCAAGAACAAGCTGATGAAGCTGATAGTTCTCCGGGAATAAAGCCAAAGGCACATCCAGGATATCCTCCCAGGTAAGAACATCTTTGGCAGCCAGCGGATGATCATCAGGCATCAACAGGTAGTAGCGGGACTTTAACAGTTCGATGCGTTCGAATTGGGTTTCGGCCTGCGGAGTACCACAGATGATGGCAATGTCCGTATTACCACTGGTAAGATTCTCACGATATATATTAGAAGCAAGGCGTTCAACATCAAGAACGATATCCGGATAACGCTGAACAAAGTCTGTAATCATATGATAGACATTGGTCAGACGATTCCAGGGACCGGATACGGAGATGCGAAGAGAACCGGTAGGGTTACCCTTGGCAGCTTCAATCTGGTTGACGGCAACAGAACATTCATGAAGAATTTTCTTGGCCTGAAGATAAAGAATCTTGCCGGTATCGGTAGGAACGGTATTCTTGCCCTGGCTGTATAACAGGTCGGTACCAAGCTCATTTTCCAGTTTTTTAATAATCTTACTTAAGGCAGACTGTGTAATAAAGTTCTTCTGCGCAGCGGCAGAGAAAGTTCCACAGTCAACGATCTGAACGAAATATTCTAATTGTTTGATTTCCATAGTATTACCCTCAAAAAATTTGCTATACAGGGTAATTCTAACGCATAAATCTGTGATTTTCAAGAAAGGTAGCAAGGTTATAGTCATTTTTGGAATAACAGTCGCCAAAAATTCACTTCACAAGGTTTAACTAACCGTAGTAGAATTTACATAGACGAAGGACGAAAAATCTAATTGAAATGGGGTGCAGTCATATTGAATCAGGCAATTTCAGCAATCATGAAAGAACTGATAGGCGATAAGACGAATTTTATATTTGTAGGAGAGGCCGGAAGCGGTAAGAGTGAGGTCTGTCTTAACTTTGCAGCTTACTTATTGGAAGTTGCAGGGGATAAGGAAGTACATTTCTTTGATTTGGATATGACAAAACCATTATTCCGTTCTCGTGATGTATGCGAATTAATGGAACAGCAAGGAATCCATTTTCATTATCAGGAGCAGTTTTATGATGCACCGACGATGATCGGAGGCGTCAACCATCTGTTAAAAGATGACAACTGCTTAGTCGTTATGGATGTTGGTGGAGATTATATCGGAGCAAGAGCACTTGGTGGCTATGCGCCGAAGATTAATAAAGACAACAGCATCGTCTATTATGTGTTAAATGCATATCGCCCATGGTCATATGATATCGACCACATTGATGAGACGCTTGGTAAGATACTTGGCGTGTCACACATTCAGCTGGGCAAGCTTCACATGGTAAATAATCCAAATAATGGCATGACCACGACTGCAAAGGAATTTACAGAAGGGTCACAAAAGATGGAACAGATATTAGATGATATTATTGCAGTAGATTTCGCCTGTGTGCGAGAAGAACTGTATGAAGAAGTCAAAGACTTTGGCAATGTGCCAATTCTGCCGGTTCATTTGTATCTGACATATGAATGGCTAAAGGACGAGATGCCTTCCGGGGCGCCGGTGCCTGGAAGAGGCTAAGTAACAATGATCTGTACGCGAAAGCGTTATGATATATAAATTCAAACAGGTATATTATTTTTGAGAGGAGGATTTTAAGCGTATGGCTAAGATCGAAGTAGTAGCAGAACGTTGTAAGAGTTGTGGCTACTGCATCAAGTACTGTCCTAAGGGCGTAATTGCAGTAGGCGAAAATGTAAACTCAAAAGGATATGAATATGTATATCCAAAGAATCCAGATGACTGTATTGGATGTGCTATCTGTGGACGTATCTGTCCGGATGGTGCAATTAATGTGTATAAGTAAGGAAGGTGAATAAATAATGGCACGAGTATTAATGAAAGGCTGCGAAGCGATTGCAGAAGCAGCAGTAAGATCCGGCTGTAGATTTTTCGCCGGATATCCAATTACACCACAGAATGAAATCCCGGAATATTTCGCAAGAAGACTTCCGGAAGTAAATGGTAACTTTGTACAGGGTGAGTCTGAAGTTGCTTCCATCAATATGGTATATGGAGCAGCAGCAGCCGGAACAAGATCTATGACATCTTCATCAAGCCCGGGAGTTGCTCTTAAGAGTGAAGGAATTTCTTATTGTGCAGCAGCACGTGTTCCGATTGTATATGCAAATATTTCCAGAGGAGGCCCAGGTGTAGGAGCAATCCAGCCGGCACAGCAGGATTATTTCCAGGCAACAAAGGCATCCGGTAATGGTGGATTCCAGATGCGTGTATATGCACCGGCAACCGTTCAGGAAGCTGTAGATATGACCTATAATGCATTTGATATTGCAGATCAGGATATGAATCCGGTATTGATTCTTGCAGATGGTGTTATCGGAACCATGATGGAGCCGGTAGAACTTCCAAAAATGCGTACGGAAGAAGAAGTTGCAAAAATTAAAGAAGACAAGAAGAAATGGGCTTGTATTGGTCATGAACTTGATTATGCAAACCGTTCTTGGATTCAGCCGGGTCAGTGGGACACCAATGTAATGCAGAAGGTGAACGAAGATGCACAGGCATTATATGATTCATGGGTTCCGGAATATGAGAATTATAAATTAGAAGATGCAGAAGTTGTAATTGCTTCTTATGGAATCTCAGCACGTATCGCAAAATCTGTAGCAGATATTCTTCGTGAAGAAGGAATCAAGGTTGGCGTTGTTCGTGCAAAGACAGTAAATCCATTCCCATACAATGCATTTGACGAGATTGATTATAGCAAGTGTAAAGCTGTTCTTGATGTGGAGATGTCTATTCCTGCACAGTTCGTAAAAGACGTAGAAGCAGGTGTAAAAGAGCGTTGCCCGATTGAGACATGCCTTTGCTCCGGTGGTAACATCATGAGCCGTGAAGCTGTAATTGAAGCAGTAAAGAAAATTGTAGAGAAATAGGAGGTACTGAAAATGGAATTAGTTTATTCAAGAACAAAAACCATTCAGGAAGATAAAGTTTCCGGTTTCTGTCCTGGATGTATGCACAGTACCGTTATCAAATTGATCGGTGAAGTGCTTGAAGAAATGAATTTAGTAGAAAAAGCAGTATGTATCACAGGTATCGGATGTTGTGGTCTTCACATGGACTATATTGCATATGATACGATTACAGCACCACATGGACGTGCTTGTGCGGTAGCAACCGGTATGAAAAAGGCTAGTCCTGATACTTTATACTTTACATACCAGGGTGATGGAGACTTTGCATCTATCGGATTAGCAGAGTCTGTATCCGCAGCAAACCGTGGTGAAAATATTACCGTAATCTTCATCAACAATGGTATTTACGGTATGACAGGAGGACAGATGGCTCCGACAACTTTGATCGGAATGAAGGCATCTACAGCTCCGAAGGGACGTATCGCAGAAGAACACGGATTCCCAATGCATATGTGTGAGATTTTAAATCAGCTTACAGCTCCGGCATATCTTGAGAGAACAAGCTGCAACAATCCACAAAATGTTATGAAGACAAAGAATGCTATCAAGAAGGCTTTCAAAAACCAGATCGAAGGTAAAGGCTTCTCAATGGTAGAAATCGTAACAAGTTGTCCTACTAACTGGGGCTTAGAGCCACTCGATTCCTTAGATTACTTAGAGGAAAAGATGCTTACAGAGTTCCCATTAGGTGTTATAAGAGATAATTAATAAGTAAGGAGGACAATGATAATGGAAACAAATTTATGTGTAGCCGGATTCGGCGGTCAGGGTGTAATGACCCTTGGTAAATTCCTTGCTTCTGCAACTTGTGATGCAACAGATAAGAATGTAACATTCTTCCCATCATACGGCGCTGAGCAGCGTGGTGGTACAGCGAACTGTTTCGTTGTAATCTCTGACGGCATGGTAGGAGCTCCACTTGGAGACATAATGGATGACTTAATCGTAATGAACGGACCATCCCTTGCAAAATTCTTACCAACCTTAAAGCAGGGAGGAACATTATTCATCAATTCATCTATCGTACCGGAAGATGATATTGACAGAACAGACTGCAAGGTAGTAAAAGCTCCTGTAACAGAGATGGCTCTGGAAATGGGAAATGCAAAAGTCTTAAATGTAATCATGCTTGGTGTTTATGTTGGATATACGGAAGTAGTTCCACCGGAAGTAGTATGGGCTACAATCGAGCACAAGCTTGCTAAGAAGGCTAAGCTTCTTCCACTTAACAAGGAAGCGTTTGAAAAAGGACTTGAGATCGGAAGATCACAAAAATAAGAATGTCATATATCAATTGATATAAGGTAATTTGGCTAGTAGAATTGACAAGGCTGTCACACTAAAATTTAGTGTGGCAGTCTTTTTTGTGTGATTAAAATATAATTTATCTGAAAAAAGATGGATATTATAGAACATAACAAAAAAATATGTCTGGTAAAATAACGAACATAGTCCGATATTTGGGAGTTTTGTTTGACCGAGTGGGAAAAAAGTATTATGATAAATGTGTATGGTGTTGGTTAAATTGTGTGAATTATTTAACCATTACCATATAAAGTGTCAGAATGTACAGAAAACACCATAGATTGTTATTGCAAATGCTTTTGGCATTAGATATAATTGGTAATGTATTTATTTTTGTGCAATCTACTATTTGGATGGTCAATAATAAAACAATATCGCACCTTTTGTTGCGGTATTCAAAATAGGAAAGGGGGCAAACGTATTGTTAAGCAAAACCTTGAAAGCTGTCACTGAAATTGAAAAAGAAGCAAGACAGATCGTTTATGACGCTGAGAAAAAAGCGGATCAACTTGTGGAAGATGCGAAAGCGAAAGCAAAGCAAAAACATGCAGAGGCAGTAGCGCAGGCAAATGAAGATGCTGAAAAGTTAATTGCAGATGCGAATGCGCAGGCTGAACAAGAAAGAACTGCATACGCAGAGGATCTTACCAGCCGACTTGAACAAGAAAAAGAGGCAGCAATTGCAAAGACAGGAAATGTTGTTGATGCAGTTGTGGCAGAGCTTGTTTAAGGAAAATAATAAAAAAGGAGGAAATGGTACATGGCGGTAGTTCAGATGAAGCGATTGAACATCGTTGCCCTTTCTAAGGACAAGAACGCGATTCTGAGACGCTTGCAGGAACTTGGCACATTGGAGCTTCAGTTGAATGTCGAAAAGCTGAAACGTAAGAAGAAATTAAAGAACCTTACGCAGCAGGATACTTCTAATGAAAGAGCAATGTATGATAAGTACGCAAGCATATCCGAGCAGGCTATTGAAATACTTGATAAGTATGTCGAGGAAAAAACTTCTCTCTTATCATCGCTTGCAGGACAGCCACTGGTAGCTCGTTCGGAATTTATCCGAATTGAAGATAACCAGGACAAAATCGCAAAACGTGCAGGGCAGATCGTTTCATGGGAAAAACAAATTACAGAAGCAAATGCCGAAATCCAGAAGAAGGAAACACAGCTTGAAGCTTTGGTTCCGTGGATGGGTCTCGATATACCGCTTAACACACCGGGCACAAAACAAACCAAACTATTCTTAGGTTTAATTCCGGAAAGTCTTAGTGAAGATCAGATTTCACAGCGCATAATGGAAGAGAATAAGACCATTACCGCGGTAGAAGTTGAAGTCGTATTTACCGAACAGGATACGGTATATGTCAGTGTTCTTTGTTTAAACAAGGATGCACAGGCTGTAGAGGACGCACTCAGAAAGATGAGTTTCGCCACTCCGGCTATCTGGTCTAAGTATACACCGGAGATAAAACGAGAAAGACTGAACAATCAGATCGCAGAGAAAAAGAAAGATATCGAAGAAGCAATCGCGCAGATTAAAGAAGCTGCAGCAGATCGCGAAGATATCAAGATGGTATCTGATTATTACCGGATGCGAGCACAGCGTTATGAAGTGCTGGGAATGCTTCCGCAGACGGATAAGACAATTGCAATCAGTGGTTATGCGCCGGCAGGAATTGCGGAGTCAATTGCAAACGAGATCGAAGCAGATTATGGAGCAGCGGTTGAGGTAAATGATCCAAAAGCGAAGACAAAGACACCGGTTCTTCTTAAGAACAATTCCGTATCTGAGTCTGTAGAAGGAATCGTATCTTCTTATGGTTTGCCTAAGAAGGGCGAGATTGACCCGACAGTGGTAACTTCAATCTTCTATATCATCTTCTTTGGAATGATGTTATCCGATGCTGGATATGGTTTATTAATGGCGATTGCATTAGGTGTCATATTAGCGAAGTTTAAAAACATGAATCCGGGTATGAGAAAGAGCCTTAAGATGTTCTTCTGGGGTGGAATCTCAACCATTGTCTGGGGATTATTGTTTGGAGGATTCTTTGGAGATGCGATTGGCGTATTCTCAGAATGCTTTGGAAACGGTCAGACGACATTTGACGGATTCTGGTTTAATCCAATCGGAAGCCCAATGCAGCTGTTGCTTTGGTGTCTGGTATTCGGATTAATCCATATGTTTGTCGGACTTGGAATCAATGGAGCAATGATGCTGAAGCGAGGAGATGTTGTTGGATTTATCAGTGACGTAATCGCTTGGTATTTATTCCTGATTGGTTTGATTGTTTTACTGATGAGCTCAAGTATCTATGCATCCATGGCAGGAACCGTACCGTTCTTTAAAGATATTGATCTTGGAACAGCCGGTTTGTATGTGGGTCTTGTACTTGCAGTAGTCGGCGGAGTAATCATTTTGTTCATGTCAGGACGAAGAAAGAGCAATGTCGGAATGAGAATTTTGCTTGGTGTATACGACATTTACGGTATCACAAGCTGGCTTTCTGACTGGTTATCTTACTCACGTCTTCTTGCGCTGGGACTTGCAACAGGAGCCATCGGACAGGTTATCAACATGATTTGTCAGATGCTGTTCTTACACAATTACCAGTATGGAGCAGGCGGAGCCAAAGGAGCCATCATTGGAGGAATCTTATTCTTCGTTGTATTCATTGTAGGACATGTGGCCAACATGGCAATCAACCTTTTAAGTGCATATGTACATAGTAACCGTCTTGAATTCGTTGAGTTCTTCGGTAAGTTCTACAACGGAGGAGCAAAAGAATTCGAACCATATGCAACAGAAACTAAATATGTAAGATTTGCGAAGAGCAAATAACGCGTGGGAGAACGCAAAAAATAAATTCTGAAAAGATTTAGGAGGAAATTGAAATGACATTAGACGGAGCATTAATTGGTAATGTATTGGTAGTTATCGGAGCCGCATTAGCAGTTGGACTTGCAGGTGCAGGATCGGCTAGAGGATGTGGTATCGCAGGACAGGCGGCAGCAGGAGTAACAAGTGAAGATCCTTCCAAGTTCGCTAAGGCACTTATCCTTGAACTTCTTCCTGGTACACAGGGTATCTACGGATTGCTTGTAGCTTTCTTAGCACTTGCACAGGCCGGAGTACTTGGTGGAAGCGGCGGAGTAGATTCTCTTGAAAAGGGAGCTATGTATCTTGCAGCTTGTCTGCCAATCGCACTTGCAGGTTATGTATCAGGAACATTCCAGGGTAAAGCATCTGCAGCATCTTGTAGCCTTTTCGCTAAGAGACCTGAGACATTTGGTAAAGCTCTTCTGTTCCCTGCAATGGTAGAGACATATGCGATTCTTGCATTGTTAGTATCTATTCTTGCATTAGTATCGATTGGATAATAAGAATTGATAATAACAGTAGGAAGGAGCTTTAGTATATGGCAGGATTAGAAAAGATTACAGATCAGATTCTTTCTGATGCAAAACAAGAGGCTGCCAGAATTGTGGCAGACGCTGAAAAGCAGGCAGCAAAGATCCTCGCCGAGGCTGATGCAAAAACACAAGATGCGGTTTCACAGATTAAGAATAAGGCACAAAACCATGCCAATGTAATCAAGAGCCGTGTAGAATCTGCAAATGAACAGTTTGAACGTACAGAGAAACTTACGATTAAGCAGGAAGTTATCTCGTCCGTAATTGAAAAGGCATACGAGAAGGTATGTAATCTTCCGACGGATCAGTACTTTGGATTGCTTGAAAAATTCATTACAGAATATGCACAGCCGGGAGACGGAACGATCTGTTTTTCAAAAGAAGATTTAGGTCGCATGCCGGCAGATTTTGAAGCAAAAGCTCAGGCAGCAGCTCAAAAAGCAGGCGGAACACTTACAATCTCAAAAGAAGATAAGAACATCGAAAATGGATTCGTATTAATATACGATGGAATCGATGAGAACTGCACAATACGCGCAATATTTGACGCACAGCGCGCTAAGATGCAGGATAAGGTGAATGAACTCCTTTACAGAAAGGAGGACTAAACCATGATGGATAGAGATTATACCTTTGCGGTAGCTCGAACAAGAGCGCTTGAGGTATCATTATTTACCCAGTCGGTAATTGAACAGCTCATCGCAATGAAGACATACGAAGAAGTCTTAAGAGCCATCCAAGATAAAGGATGGGGAACAGCTGAGACGACAGAGGATGCAGATGCGATTCTCGCAGCTGAGAATAATAAAATCTGGCAGACCGTTGCAGAGCTTGGCGTACCGATGGAGGTATTTGACGTACTGTCTTATCCAAATCTGTATCACAATGTGAAGACAGCAATTAAAGAAGCTTACACCAATGAACAGCATGACGAGTTCTACTTTGAAGGAACGGATCCAAGCAGAGAAGAAATCAGAGACATCATTGGTAAGAAAGAATTCTCAAAACTTCCAAAGGGCCTTGATCAGGCAGCGCAGGAAGCATTTGAAGTTATCGTGCATAGCGGTGACGGACAGATGTGTGATGTCATTATTGACCAGGCATGTCTGAAAGCCATTCAGGAAGCAGGAAAAGAGTCTTCCGAGGAAATTATTAAAAAGTATGCGGAAGTTACCGTTGCAACAACCAATATCAAGATTGCAGTCAGATGCCAGCAGACCGGCAAGAGTCCGGAATTTATGCGTCGTGCAATGGTCAACTGTGCAGAGGTTGATATTGAACGACTGATTAAAGCGGCACAGACAAGCTTTGACGATATCTGCGATTATCTAAGCGGTGGATTTCCGGAGGCAGCCGAGGCGCTTCGAACATCCATGTCAGCATTTGAACGCTGGTGCGACAACTACCTGCTTGAAATGCTAAGACCTCAGAAACTGGAGTTCTTTTCAGTAGGACCGATTGTTGCTTATGTATTAGCGCGTCAGATTGAAATCAAGACAGTTGGCATCATCTTATCCGGTAAGAGAAATAATCTTCCGGACGAATTTATAAGAGAAAGGATTCGTGAAATGTATGTATAAGATAGCAGTATTAGGATCATATGATAGCATCTACGGTTTTGCTGCTCTCGGACTTGATACATTTCCGGTCGAGGATGCAAAAGAAGGTGCAGACAAATTAAAAAAACTTGCGGAAAATAATTTTGCAGTCATCTATATTACAGAAGGACTTGCAAAAGATCTTTCCCACGAGATAGACAAATTGAAGGAGAGAGTACTTCCTGCAGTAATTCAGATTCCTGGCATTTCCGGTAACACCGGAGACGGCGTACAACAGGTTAAGGATTGTGTAGAAAAGGCAGTAGGCTCAGATATCATATTTGGAGAAAATTAGGAGAGGCGGAATAAGATCACATGAGTAAAGGAACGATCAAAAAAGTTGCAGGCCCGCTGGTCATTGCTTCCGGCATGCGCGATGCTAACATGTTTGACATGGTTCGTGTAAGTAACCAGCGACTCATCGGAGAAATTATTGAAATTCATGGAGATGAGGCTTCTATCCAGGTATACGAGGAGACTTCAGGTTTAGGACCTGGCGAACCCGTAGAATCACTGGACGTGCCTATGTCCGTAGAATTAGGACCAGGACTTATCAGTAGTATTTACGACGGAATCCAAAGACCGTTGGATGATATCATGAAAGTGTCCGGTAACAGCTTAAAGAGAGGTGTTGAAGTTGCCGCTCTTAAGCGTGATAAAAAATGGCAGTTTGTTCCAACCGTAGAAGCTGGAGCAGAAGTGGAAGGTGGAGACATCATCGGTACTGTTCAGGAAACAATCGTTGTTGAGCAGAAGATTATGGTACCACCGAACATGAAAGGAACCATCAAGGAAATCAAGAGCGGTGAATTCAACGTTGATGAAACCATTGCAATTCTTGCTACCGCTGATGGGGACAAAGAGCTGACATTAGCTCAGAAATGGCCGGTCCGTGTAGGAAGACCATACAAAGAAAAATTAAATCCATCACAGCCACTGATCACAGGACAGCGTGTTGTCGATACATTCTTCCCAATCGCCAAGGGTGGTGTAGCAGCCGTACCTGGACCATTCGGTTCCGGTAAGACCGTTATTCAGCATCAGCTTGCAAAATGGGCAGAAGCCGACATCGTGGTTTACATCGGTTGTGGCGAGCGTGGAAATGAGATGACAGACGTATTAAACGAGTTCCCTGAACTGAAGGACCCGAAGACAGGTCAGTCACTGATGGAAAGAACCGTCTTAATCGCCAATACATCCGATATGCCGGTAGCAGCTCGAGAGGCTTCTATCTATACCGGTATCACTATTGCTGAGTACTTCCGTGATATGGGATATTCAGTGGCACTTATGGCAGACTCTACATCACGTTGGGCCGAGGCTCTTCGAGAGATGTCAGGACGTCTGGAAGAAATGCCTGGTGAAGAAGGTTACCCTGCATACCTTGGTAGCCGTCTTGCTCAGTTCTATGAAAGAGCCGGACACGTTATTTCACTTGGTAAGGAAGGAAGAGAAGGACAGCTGTCTGTTATCGGAGCTGTATCACCTCCTGGTGGTGACATTTCCGAGCCTGTATCTCAGGCAACTCTTCGTATCGTAAAGGTATTCTGGGGACTTGACAGTGCGCTTGCATACAAGCGTCATTTCCCGGCTATTAACTGGCTTAACAGTTATTCCCTGTACCTTGACAACATTGGACCATGGTTCACTAAGAACGTATCTCCTGAATGGCTTGAGTGTCGTCAGGAAATGATGAATCTTCTTCAGGAAGAGGCGAACCTTGATGAAATCGTTAAGATGGTAGGTATGGATGCGCTTTCTGCAAGCGACCGTATTAAGATGGAAGCTGCAAGATCAATCCGTGAAGACTACTTACATCAGAACTCTTTCCATGACATCGACACTTATACATCATGCGACAAGCAGCTGCTTATGATGAAGCTCGTTTGTGCATACTATGATGAAGCACAGGAAGCATTAAAAGAAGGTGCTCCGCTTCAGGAACTGATTAATCTCCCTGTAAGAGAGCAGATTGGTCGTTACAAATACACAGAAGAAAAAGACATTAAGGCTGAGTACGACAGAATCGCAACTGAGCTGACACGTCAGATTACTAATGCCAAAGGAAAGGGGGAGGACTAAATGCCAAAGGAATATAGAACAATTCAGGAAGTAGCCGGCCCTCTTATGCTTGTTAAAGGGGTTTCCAATGTATCCTATGATGAACTTGGAGAAATCGAGCTTGCTTCCGGAGAAAGAAGAAGATGTAAAGTCCTCGAAATCAACGGAGACGAAGCATTAGTACAGCTCTTTGAGAGTGCAACAGGAATTAACTTAGCATCATCCAAAGTTCGTTTCTTTGGACGAAGCCTGGAACTTGGAGTTTCAGAAGATATGCTTGGTCGTGTCTTCGACGGAATGGGTAATCCAATCGATGGAGGCCCAGAGATTCTCCCTGATATGAGAATGGACATCAATGGTCTGCCAATGAACCCGGCAGCTAGAAACTATCCTTCTGAGTTTATTCAGACAGGTGTTTCTGCTATTGATGGTCTGAACACACTGGTTCGTGGACAGAAGCTTCCAATCTTCTCCGCATCCGGTCTTCCACATGCAAACCTTGCAGCACAGATTGCGCGTCAGGCTAAGGTTCGTGGAAAAGATGAGAAATTCGCCGTAGTATTTGCTGCGATGGGTATCACTTTCGAAGAATCTAACTTCTTCATTGATTCCTTCAAGGAAACAGGTGCTATTGATCGTACGGTACTCTTTATCAACCTGGCTAATGACCCTGCCGTAGAGCGTATTTCTACACCTCGTATGGCACTGACAGCCGCTGAGTATCTTGCATTTGAAAAAGACATGCATGTACTTGTAATCATGACGGATATCACAAACTATGCAGACTCTCTTCGTGAGGTTTCTGCAGCGCGTAAGGAAGTTCCTGGACGTCGTGGATATCCTGGTTATATGTACACTGACCTTGCTACTATGTATGAACGTGCAGGTCGTCAAAGAGGCAAGGAAGGATCCATCACAATGATTCCAATCCTGACCATGCCGGAAGATGATAAGACGCATCCAATCCCTGACTTAACAGGATATATCACAGAGGGTCAGATCATCTTAAGTCGTGAACTTTATCGTAAGGGTGTTCAGCCACCTATCGATGTACTTCCGTCACTGTCCCGTCTGAAAGATAAGGGTATTGGTGAAGGCAAGACAAGACGAGATCATGCAAATACAATGAACCAGTTGTTCTCTGCTTATGCCCGTGGTAAAGAAGCGAAAGAACTTATGGTTATCTTAGGTGAAGCAGCATTGTCTGACATGGATATCATCTATGCGAAGTTCGCAGATGAATTCGAGAAGACTTATGTATCTCAGGGATACAACGCTGACCGAAGCATTGAGGAAACTCTTGATATCGGTTGGGATCTGCTGCGTATCTTACCTCGTAGCGAGCTGAAACGTATCGATGACGATATTCTTGATGAATACTATGACAAGAAATAAGACATCTATTACATTATCAGCCTAGAAAAGTGAGGTGAGAATATGGCTGCAACTCAGGTAACTCCTACAAGAATGGAGCTCACCAGATTAAAGAAAAAGCTGGGTACAGCGGTCCGTGGACATAAGCTTTTAAAAGATAAGCGTGACGAGTTAATGCGTCAGTTCCTTGATCTGATTAAGGAAAATATGGAACTGCGTCTTAAGGTAGAGGAAGGCATCAAAGCTGCGAATACCAATTTCGTTGTTGCTAAGGCTACTATGTCAGAGGAGACGATGCATACAGCGCTTATGGCGCCGAAGCAGGAAGTAACACTGATTGCCGATCAAAAGAACGTCATGAGTGTTGAGATTCCTTCTTTCGAGTACAAAACACGTACTTCGGATGCAAATGATATCTACTCTTATGGTTTTGCTTATACATCCAGCGACCTTGACGGTGCGGTCAAATCTCTTGCTGATATCTTCCCGGATATGCTGAAACTTGCAGAGATCGAAAAATCCTGCCAGCTTATGGCTGCCGAAATCGAGAAGACCAGAAGACGTGTAAATGCTCTTGAGCATGTCGTGATTCCGGAAACGAGAGAAAGCATTAAGTATATTACCATGAAGCTTGACGAAGCAGAGCGTAGTACGCAGATTCGTCTGATGAAGGTAAAAGACATGATGCTCGAGGAAGAACATCATTACTCAGAAAGAGAAGGCGGATTTCCGGTGGAAATCGAAACCGCAAACTAGAACAATTATGGACAGAGGGACAGCCCCTCTGTCCTTTTTTGGGATACTGGAACGGTCCTCAAGCCAAAGGAACCATGACCGTGGCATTAGGACCGTCCCCCATGACAAAGAGGGATTACAGATATTTATGAAAATGAGACAGGAAAAAGATCATCTGACATCCAGAGATTTACAAGCGATAGAAACAAAAAAACGAATTATCGATACGGCGCTTAATACTATTCGCGATAATGGTTATGAGAAAACCTCGGTCAAGCAAATCTGTAAAGGCGCACAGATTACGGTTGGAACATTTTATCATTATTTTGAATCCAAGGAAATGCTGATTTTGCAACTTCTACCGAAGATAGAAGACTATTATGAGACACGAAAGAAAGAATTAGAACAAGAAGCAGCCCCGGAAAAGATTCGGGACTATTTTGCATATTTAATTGATTATCCGTTTGAAGAATATATTGATTTATTACCACCGGTGATGAAATCAGAAGAGGCGGTTAAAATAATCGATCAAAATCGTCTTGAAGTTATCCTGAATCTGGTGGAAGAAGGACAACAAAAAGGATCGATTACAATGGAATACGATGCAAAATTTATGGCAGAGGCTTTGTTGTACAGTGTGCGAGGTCTGTTTATTCGGTGGATTATGGTGAAAGATGATTTTGATTATCGAACGCACGCACATCTAGCAGTGAATCTTTTGATAGATAAGTTCAAAGCATAGAATAAGCTAGAATCGGATAAGAATGTTACAGATAAGAAAAAATAAAAGTAATACAGAAATTTATTTGCACAAAATTGCAAATAAAATACAAAGGATATTGTATTAAGGAAGGGAAAATTGAATAATAGGAACGGAATTATATGACAAATAATTGTACAAAAAGCAATAATCAAACAAAATGAGAGTACAATTTCTACAAAAAAATGAGTTTGACAAATAAATAGGGCAATGCTAATATGTACACAGTTCATCGAACGCGTTAGATGAAATAATCAATCAGAGGTAAGACATCAACGGAGATATTCAAAAAAGAATATCTCCGTTTTTTAATTAACAGGAAAGAACCTGGAAGGAGGTGATTGGAATTAAAGCGAAATATGGGATTTACATGCTAATCTCCATATTAATATTCAGTGTTTTTGAAGTAGTGACAAAGACGATGAATGGATCGCTGACGGGAATGCAGTTAACCTTTTACAGATTTATAATTGGCGGAATGTGTTTGTTGCCATTTGGAATCAGAGAATTGAAGAAACGACAATTTGTCTTTAATGCAAAATATATCGTCATGTTTTTTCTTCTTGGATTTATGCTGGTGACGGTGAGTATGAGCCTGGCACAATACGGAGTATTTTATTCATCCGCAGGATTGTCGGCAGTACTGTTTAGCTCCAATCCGTTGTTTATCAGTATTTTTTCAGTGCTTTTGTTAAAAGAGAAGATGAACCGGTGGAAAATACTGGGATTGGTAATCGGTCTTGTCGGAGTATTGATCTCCTGCATACACTTAATTAGCAACAATGAGATATCCGGAAGATACATAATCGGAATCACATGTACTCTATTGGGCATGATTGTCTTTAGTATTTACTCGGTTATCAATAAAAAAGTATCGGTAGGTTCAATCGGTCCCGTGGCAATGACGGCGATCTCTTCCATATGTGGAGCAATCTGCTGTATTCCATTTTTGATTGTTACGGGAATAAGCACACATGAGAATATGTTTTATTTTCCAGTCAAAAGCATATTACCGCAATTTCTGTTTATCGGAATTGTACTGACAGGATTGGCTTATCTACTATATTATGTGGCACTGGCGAACCTGGATACGAGTATCGGTTCTATGGCCTTTTTACTGAAACCGCCGCTGGCAAGTGTATGGGCGCTGATTTTTTTGGGCGAAACCATATGGCCAAATACGATAGTGGGAATCATCTTAATTTTGGTAGGAGTTGGTATCTCGGTAAAATTGGGGCAAAGGACATTGCATCATAATACAAAAGTAAAAGAAAGAGGTGGCGTGTATGAAAAAACTCGAAATCATAGTTAAACCAAACAAAGTGGAGAAAGCGAAGATGGTGTTGGTAGCGGAAGGCATCGGAGGTGCCATGTTTACGAATATCAACGGATTTGGTACACAGAAAGGAAAGACTTACACTTACAACGGAGTCAGTTACGAAGAGCATATCTTTCCAAAAGTAAAAGTAGAATGTGTGGTAAGTGATGAGAAGGTAGAACCAATCATCGAGGCCATGACAAGAGAGGTTTCAGATGGAGAGATTGGAGATGGTAAGATCTTCATCTACGATATTGAAAATGCAGTCCGGGTGAGAACCGGAGAACGCGGAGAAAAAGCAATTTAAAAAGGGTAAGGCAAAGGCGCTGACATAACATGTCAGGGCTTTTTTTAAACCTTATATGGGTTGAGAGATATAAAACATAGGAGGAATTTAATATGAAAAGAAAGTTTTTGGCAATGTTAACGGTAGGAGTACTTGGGATAGGCATGGCGCTTACGGGATGTGGATCGTCCGAGGAAGAACAGACAACATCTGCAGAGGAATCAGGAGCTGCTTTGGATACGGCAGCTTTAGAAGAAGAATTGGCGCAGTATTTTGATTTAGGAGAGAATTACTCCGTAGAAGGAGCAACCGAGATAGATGTTAAGAGCACCATGGCAGGAAAGAAACTCTTTATTTTACCGGCCAATTATGCAGTACAGTTTGACGAAGTAACCTGTTCGGCAATGAAAGATATCTGCGATAATCTTGGCATTGAAAGTTATATTTATACAGCAGACGGAACCGTAGATTCCTGGGTACAAGGAATGGAAACAGCTGTTAATCAGGGATACGATGCAATCCTTGCATTTTCCGGTGTGGATATGGACCTTGTTTCCTCACAGGTTGAATACGCTGAGGAAAATGGAATTCCGGTCATCGATTGTCATTTCCATGATTTTGCAGATCAGGATAGTTGTACCGCAACGTATTGTCTTGCAGCAGATTATGAGAAGTTCGGACGTGTAATTGCACTTCGAGCTATTCAGTCAGCCGGAGCAGATGGAAATTATCTGATTGTTACCTCACAGGATTTGGATGCATCACTTGCCATGGAAAAAGGCGTAGAGAGTGCTTTAAGCGACTATGCACCGGATGCAAAATACACATATGTGAATGTTAACCTGGCAGACTGGGCAACGAAGATGCAGACAGAAGTGACAAATGCATTGAATGCAGATCCAACAATTGATTATGTCATTTCCATGTATGACTCAAACAGCACTTATGTAACAGCTGCAATTGAAGCAGTTGGGGCAACCGGAACCATTAAGACATCAACTTATAATGGAACACCATTTGCCCTTGATTTGGTAAACAGCGGTGCGGTTGACGCAGACCTTGGAGAGTGTCTTGACTTAATGGCATATTGCCTGCTTGATCAGACCTTTAGAATCTTAGATGGACAAGAACCACTTGAAGACGAAAATGCACCATTGGTACTGTGGACAAGCGACAATGTAGAAGCAACGATTGGGGAAGACGGAACGGCCGGATTCGGTGGTTATGATACAAGCTACATTTCCTATTATGAAGAGCTGTGGGGCGTAGCAGAATAAGAAAATAAATCCTGTGGAGCAATGTTTTTATTGCTCCCGGGGTATTAGAAAGTTGGGTGAAATGATATGCCACAGATGGATATAGATCAAAGAGAAACGACATTATATGCCAGAGGGATTGCAAAATCATTTGGAAGTACGAGAGCGTTAAAGGGGATTGACTTTGTAATAAAACCCGGAGAAATACATGGATTACTTGGACAAAATGGATGTGGAAAATCAACGTTTATCAAGGTTTTAGCAGGATATCATGAACCGGATGCCGGTGGCGAATTGTGGCTTAACGGCGAGAAGATTCCACTTCCGATAGAACCGGGTGGATTTATTGATTACGGAATCAGTTTTGTACACCAGGATCTGGGTCTGATTCCGACACTATCGGTAATTGAAAACTGGACACTTGGTAAGATGTCCACTAACAACATTAAGTATGTGAATTGGAAGAAAGAAAAAGAACACGCGAAAGCAATCTTTGAAAGATACGGCCTAGACATTGATCCGGAGACCATTGTAATGGATCTTGGTCCGGTACAAAAAGCGATGTTGGCTATCATCCGCGCAGTTGTGTCGTTAAAGGTCAATAAGATTGTACAGGAAAAAAAGCGCGGATTGTTGGTGCTTGATGAGCCGACAGTATTTCTTCCGAGAGCGGAAGTCAATACACTGTTTTCACTCGTAAGAGAAATTGCAAGTGAAGGAATCAGTGTTATGTTTGTATCACATGATATTGACGAAGTCATTGAATTGACGGATGCATTTACGGTACTTCGCGATGGTCTGAATGTAGGTGAGGGTATAACAAAACAGGTTACAAAAGACAAGATTATCGAGATTATACTAGGACAAAAATTAGATAAATATCACGTGGAAGAGCAGTCTGAGCAGAACTTTTCACAGGATGATGTTATCGAGGCAGACAATATCAAAGGGCTGATTGTGGATGACATTTCGTTTAAGGTACATCCGGGTGAAGTAGTCGGAATTACCGGCCTTGTGGGATCCGGATTTGAAGAAATTCCGTATTTGCTTTGCGGAGCAACAGACTATCAGAGAGGAAAGCTTTCCTTTGATCATCAGCAGCATGATTTGTCAGGATATACCCCTAAGAAAGCGGTTCATGACGGAATTTCGCTGATTCCGGCAGACCGTGCAGGTTCCGGAGGAATCGGGGATCTTACGGTGGAAGACAATCTGAATATGCAGGTGATGTATAAGTATCGTCCAAAGAATCTTAAGAGAAAGAAAATGCATGAGAATGCAGTTCGATTGGTAAAGCAATACGATGTGAGACCGGATGATCCTGGAATGAATTTTTCGCAGCTTTCCGGTGGAAATCAGCAGAAAGTGTTAATGGCAAAATGGGTGCAGGAGTCACCGAAACTGCTGATTTTACATGAACCTTCACAGGGAGTAGATGTGGGTGCTCGTCAGCAGATTTATCGTCACGTTGCCGATTCTGCGGAAGACGGAACGGCCGTAATTTGTTCAAGTTCCGATTATGAGGAATTAACACAGATTTGTAATCGCGTCATCATCCTTGTAAGAGGAAAGATTATTGCAGAACTGGTCGGAAGCCAGATTACAAAGGAAAATATCACAAAACTTTGTTTCCAAACAAGTATGTAGAAAAGAGGTCGATTGATATGAAAAGAATAGCAGGATTAAAAAATTTTAACTCCAGTGAATTTTTTCAAAAATACACGATTATTCTGGTTTGGATCGGATTAATTATTCTTTATTCCTGTCTGATGCCGGATACATTTGCAACATGGAGAAATGTAACATCAATGCTTAGTTCAAAGGCGGTATTGGCTGTGCTTGCTCTGGCTATTATGATACCACTGATTGCCGGTGATTATGATATGTCGGTTGCAGCTAATATGACGCTTGGAGCCATGTTGATAGCAGTTATGAACGTATGGTGGGGCGTGCCGATTGGTGTTGCCATCATCGTATCGGTAGCAATCTGTGCAGGAATTGGTGCCGTAAATGGTATCTTTGCGGCGATATTGGAGGTGGATGCCTTCGTCGTCACGATGGGTATGCAGACGTTGCTTGCCGGAATTATTGTCTTGATTAGTAATTCTGCTACCGTAACAGGCGTATCCGAAGTTTTGACCTATGCGGTATATCGAGGAAGATTATTCGGAATTTCTTATGTCTTCTATTATGCAATTGCAATTGCGGCAATTTGCTTTTATTTCTTCACTTTCACGGCAGCAGGAAGAAGAGTACTAATCGTTGGCCGCGGAAGAAATGTCGCAAGACTTTCCGGAATTAATGTTAAACGGGTAAGATTCTTGTGTTTTGTGGCATCCGGTGCATTATCAGGCATTGCGGGAATGTTATATGTAGGTGTACTTGGTGCAGCAGACGTATCTTCCGGACTTGATTACATCATGCCGGCATTTGCAGCAGTATTCTTAAGTACAACCGTAATTTCAACCGGAAAATATAATCCATGGGGCTGTATTGTAGCCGTTTATTTCCTGGTAACCGGAACCACAGGATTGTCGCTTATGGGAGTTAATTCAGCTATTCAGGATGTCTTCTATGGTGGCGCATTAATCGTAGCCGTTGTATCTGCAGTAATGGTTTCAAGAGGAAAAGCAAGAAGTGGACTTAAGGCAGCACTTGCAAAAGAAAAAGAAGAAAAACAAAAGCTTCAAAAGGTAAGCTGATCACAATATTACAAAAAAGAAAGGAAGCGATTGGAATGAATAAAATGAAAATATGTGGGCTTCAGCCGGGAACATTTGAGGATGGCGATACGGTAGAAGGATATCTTGAAAAACATGTGCAGCTGCTTGAAAAGGCAGTTGCTGAGGAGAGCGAAAAAGAGGGTGGAAAACCATATGTATGTGTATTTCCTGAGGCTATGACTTACGCTTATTTTGGAGTAACAGTGAATGATAAATGGTTTGATTATGCAGAAGATGCACATACCGGCCCAACTACAACTAAGATGATAGAAGAAGCAAAAAAATTAGGAGTTCATATTGTATATTCCTTTTTTGAAAAAGCAGTGGAATATGGCGTGACACATTACTATAATGCAGCTGCTTTGGTATCTCCAACAAGAGGACTGATCGGTTTATATCGTAAGACGCATATTCCAAGTAATCGTCCGATGCCGGTTAATGAAAAATACTATTTTGAACCGGGTAATGCACTTCCGGTATATAAACTGGATAATGGTGTTACGGTCGGCATGCTAATTTGCTATGACAGATCATTTCCACCTGCATGGCAGGCGTTGTATCTGCAGGGAGCACAGCTCATTTTTGTTCCGGCTTGTACATGGGGATTTCGAGGACCATTTTTCCAGCAGGAGTTACAGTGTAGAGCGTTTGAAACGCATACATTTGTCATCGGATTAAACAGAGCCGGAATCGAGCAGGTAGAAGGTGAAAGGGAAGCCAGAAATCATTTCGGAAAGACATTTATCGCCGGTCCTATGGGTGAAAATATTGCGACACTTGCAGATGAAAAGTGGGCTTATGTTGCAGCCGAAGTAGACCTTGATGAGACAGAAAATGCACATGAATTTATGAATTATAAGCGCGATCGAAGACCGGATTTATATGGTCTTGTGACGGCACAGGGAAGTTTTGCGGGCCCATATATTCATACATATAACACATTATAAAACGAACTTAGGTGATATAGGAGGACTTATATATGAAAGCAGATTTGGTAGTAAAAAATGGGTTAATTTGCACACCGTCAGGGATTGTGGAAGGCGCAGTTGCAAGTAAGGATGGCGTAATCGTAGCAATTGGAACATTTGATGAGATGCCACAGGCAGAGGTTATTTATGATGCAGGTGGTAATCTGATTATGCCGGGCGTTATTGAGCCGCATTGTCACCTGGGGCTGGATAAGCTGGAAGACGGGACCCCGGTAGATCTTGATCGATTTTTTGATGATGTGGAATCGGAGTCAAAGGCAGCAGCGGTTGGTGGCATTACAACGTTCCATACGACAGTACAGACGATGAACGAAAAACGTGAAAACCTGACGGGATTAAAATACCGCATGGGTCTTGCAGAACCGGCAATCGAGCAGCGTTCTTATACTGACATGAAGCTGTGGGCGTCTGTTGGAAATGATGATGAAGTGGCAGAAGCAAATGAGATGAGAAAGGAAGGTAAGATATCTTCCATCAAGTTCTTTTTAGGGTATAAGGGAGAAGGTGCAGCTATCTTCGGACATCCGGTAGAAGGATATACCACTGATTTTGTATATCGGGCATTTAAGACTATGGCGGATCAGCCGGGACATTTTGTGGCATCGGTGCATTGTGAAGATCCGGATATGATGTCTGAGATTTCAAAAGGGCTTGAGATGGAAGGAACCGTTGGTGCCAATGAACTTGCCAAATTTAACATCTCGCATCCGGGTGTCTGTGAAGTAATGGATATGTGTAAGACGGCCTATATTTCCAAGGAAACCAATTGTCCTTTATATGTTGTGCACATTTCTTCTAAGGATACAGTAGAACAGCTTGAGTATTTTAAGGAAAAGGGATTTGACGTAACCGGTGAGACATGTCTTCATTATCTAATGTTTTCTGTAGATGATGCCAAAGCATATGAAGATTCGGACTGGAACAACCAGGCAAAGGTAAATCCGCCGATTCGTACAAGAGAAGACCGTAGCGCATTATGGAGAGGAATTCAAAAAGGAATCATCACGTGTGTTGGTACTGACCATGTTAATTACAGTGCACACTTGAATCAGCTTGGAAAAGGAAACTTTGATCTTGCGCAACCGGGATGTGGTGATGGCATGAGCCTTCTTATGACGGCAATGTTTTCAGAAGGTGTAAAAAAGAATCGTATTTCCATTATGGATTTTGTGAAGCTTATGAGTGAAAATCCTGCAAAGGCACTTAGCATCTTCCCGGAAAAGGGTGCGCTTCAGGTTGGTTCTGACTTTGATGCGGTCATCTTCGATCCGAATAAAGAATGGGTATTTGATTCTACAAAGACTTATTCCACACATGTGGGAAGCCTATATGAAGGAATGAAATTTACCGGAAAGCCAATGGCAACCTTTGTAAGAGGTAATCTGGTGGCGGAAGACGGTAAGATTGTGGCAGAAAAACCACTCGGAAAGCTTGTATTAAACAGTAAGATGTAACAAATGCAGTGGGCAGAGAGACAAACTCTCTGCCCTTTTCTCCGAGCCAAAGGAACCATGACCGTGGCATTAGGACCGTCCCCCATGGCAGCCGTTCCCACAATTAACAAAATCATAACACTTTTTGATTTCTTTTCTGATAAAATGGGGGCAGTTAAGTATGCACGGAGGTAAAAAGCATGTCAGAAAAGATTTTAGTAGTGGATGATGAAAAAGAAATTGCAGACCTTTTGGAAGTGTATTTAAAGAATGAAGGATACGAAGTGTATAAGTGTTACAATGCAACAGATGCACTTGACTGCGTAAAGAATAAAGAGATTGATCTTGCATTGTTGGATGTAATGCTGCCGGATATCAGCGGATTTGATATCTGTGAGAAAATTCGTGAAAAGTATAATTTCCCGGTCATTATGCTGACGGCGAAAGTGGGAGAAGCCGATCAGATTAACGGGCTGATGATTGGTGCGGATGATTATATCAAAAAACCGTTTCGGCCGCTTGAGGTTTTGGCACGAGTCAAAGCACAGCTTCGAAGATATAAGACATATAGTGTGGACACAAAAGAAGAGCAGGGCGATGAAATCATTGCAAAATCTGATTTTGTGTTAAATGTAGATACGCATATTGTCACATTAAACGGAACACCGCTTAATGTAACACCAACAGAATTTTCTATTCTTCGGATATTGCTTGAGCATTATGGCAAGGTGGTAAGCGCCGAGGAATTGTTCCATGAATTATGGGAAGATGAGTATTACACGAAAAGCAATAATACGATAACGGTACATATCAGACATCTTCGTGAGAAGATGGGAGAAATTGTGGATAACCCGGACTATATCAAGACCGTATGGGGAGTAGGATACAAGATTGAAGAATAACAAAGTGAAGTCGAATCAGAGAATCTTAACACGTTTTTACTGGAGAACACTTGCGATTTTAGGAATGGCGGTTGCCATTATCATTATTTTAAGAACGGTTCTTCGAGGTAAAGTAGCCAATCTGATGGTAACCTTTATGAGTAAGGTTATGGGAATTGATTGGGAAGCCGGCAAGCATATCTATTGGGAAAAGATTGAAGGACATCTTGACCTGATTATTTTGATTGCCGTTATTTTTGTGTTTTTAATACTGTTTCGAATATCGCTGGTTATGTTCAATCGGTATTTTACCGAGCTGGAACGAGGCATCGCACAGCTTGCGCAGGAAACGGAAGAGTCGATTGAGCTTCGTTCCGGACTCGAAGAGATGGAAGAAACGCTTAATGACGTACGTCTTAAATTAATCGAGAATCGAAATCGGATCCACGAAGACGAGCAGAGAAGAAATGACCTTGTGTTATACCTGGCGCATGATATTAAAACGCCGCTGACGAGTGTGGTGGGATACCTAAATCTGCTGGATGAGTCTAAGAATATGCGGCCGGAGCAGAAGGATAAATACGTAACCGTGGCAAGAGAAAAGGCGGAGCGTCTGGGTGAATTAATCAATGAATTTTTTGACATTACACGTTATACCTATCAGGCGGAGCAGCTGTATCTGCAGGAAGTAAATCTGGCGTTTATGCTGATGCAGGTGGCGGATGAGATGTATCCGCAGTTGACGGAAAAGAAAAAAACATTAGTGATTGATGTGGACGAAGAGATCTATATGACACTCGATCCTGAGAAAATGGCCCGCGTGTTTCAAAATATAATTAAGAATGCGATAGCCTATGGAACAGAGGGCTGTGAGATAAAGATCTGGGCAGAAAAAAAGGAAGACCGAATTGTAATACATTTGCAAAATGAAGCGGATATTCCAGCGGGAACGACGGAGAAATTATTTGAGAAATTTTATCGTCTCGACGGAGCAAGATCGACGGAAACCGGAGGTGCAGGTCTGGGGCTTGCAATTGCAAAAGATATTGTGCAGCTTCATCACGGAGAGATTCATGCGACTTCTGATGCTAAGACAATCGAATTTATTATAAATTTACCACAACAGTTATAAAAAATAATAGTACTTAAGTCCTTGCAAGATATGGAGGATTAGTGGAAATTATGGTATAATACTATAATGCTAATTTAAAAAGAGGATGAGAAGTGAAGAGAACAAACGCAAATCGGATTGCTTATTATCTGATTTTGTTTTTTGTAATTGTGCTGTTTGTTGTGATTGGAATTGTGACGGCAACAACGGATTATAGTCAACATTATCAGGAATCAAAAATCGATTTTAACGAGGGCTGGACAACTGAAGATGGGAATACGTTTTCCCTAAATGAAACCTGGACCATGTGGGATGATGGAGCGGAAACTTTTACGGTAACCAAGACGCTTCCGGTTATATTTAAGTCGGAAACAGCTTGCTTGAATTTTAGGAGCAAAAATTCAGACTTTGTTGTATTGGTAGATGATGATGTCATCTATGAATACGAGCAAAAGGTTCCGAAGATAGTCGGAAAATCATGCGGAATTGTATTTCATCATATAGATCTATATGATTCGTATAAAGGTAAGAACATTAAGATTATAGTAAAGGCATCTTATCATGATGACAGTTGCTTTATCAATTCTGCAAGTATAGAGCCTGCGCTAATCTATATGCTGAAATATATGCAAAAACATGTTATGGAATTTGTAATCGGAATTGCAACATTTATTATCGGCGTTGCGCTGCTTTTGCTGTCTGCGGTTATGAAACGTGCAAAGTATGAAACCAATGCGACATTATCGCTTGGAGTTCTTGCGCTTATTTTGGGATTTTGGACAACGATTGAGACGGTATTTGCGCAAATGATATTTGGTAAGACGGCGCTGATGCATTACCTTGATTTTATTATGCTGATGTTGTTGCCGGTGGCGGCCATCACCTTTGTGAATTCCTATGTGTTGGTAAAACGGGAATTTTTGGTTCATATTATTGCCGGATTGGTATTTATTGAACTGGTGGGAAGTACAATTACAACGCTGACCGGAATCGCGGATTATCACGAGATGTTGAAGGTGATTCACGGGGTAATTTTACTTAGTGTTGTATTTATCGTGATTATGATAGTACAAAATCATTTTGAGCTGATCAGACGAAAGCTTAAGACGGTCGATCAATATGGAATATACCTGGGCGTTGTGGTATTGGTAGGAACAGCAATGGTCGAACTTCTCAAGTACAACAGTAAAACGGTTCAAACCAGTGACTCTGCACATATCGTAAGATGGGGAGCATTTTTCTTTATTTTAATTGTATCCTTCGCAACCATGGCAACGGTGCTTCGGGAGATGCGTCTTGCTAAGGAAACCGAGACAATCCAGAAGATGGCGTATACAGATGCGCTGACGGGGATGATGAATCGAACCGCATTTTTGAGGGATGAAGAACATTATGAAAAAGAGGTGCAGTCGGGCAGGTTAAAGGAGATGATGGTGGTCGTCATCGATTTAAATAATCTAAAGAAGATTAATGATACGCTGGGCCATCACTGGGGTGATGAGGCAATTCGAAAGGCAGCGGAGATTATAGAGCATGCGGTCAAGGATAAAGGAACGGCATACCGCATCGGAGGCGATGAGTTCGCAGCATTTTTATCGTATCCGGGAAAGGCAATTGAAAAAGTCTGGGAAGAATGCGAAAAACAGCTGTGCTACCTGGAACAGGTATATAACGCGAATCCGGATAAGAAGTTTGAGCTTGCCATGGCATATGGCACCGTTATATATGATGAACAAAGCTGTGTATCTGTAGAGAAGATGGAGCAGATTGCGGATCGTCATATGTATGAAATGAAACGAGACATGAAAGCAACAAAAGGATAGGACTAGGATAAGATGAATATATTTTCTTTGCAAAATATTACGAAATCGTATGGCGTTCGTAAATTGTTTGATGACACTTCATTCTTTCTGCAAGAAGGAGAGAAGGTAGGAATCATTGGCATTAACGGAACGGGTAAGACGACACTGCTTAATATGATTGCAGGAGAAGAAGAACCGGATGAGGGTAATAGAATAGTGGCAAATCATGTAGTGATCAGATATTTGCCGCAAAGTCCGCAGTTTGAAGCAACAAAGAAAGTGTTAGAACACGTGCTTGACGTGTTAAAAGACGAGCACCTGGAAGATATGGAAGGTGCTGCGAAGAATATGCTGACAACGCTGGACTTAAATGATTATGAACAGCCAATCGGAGAATTGTCAGGCGGCCAGCGAAAGCGACTTGCTCTGGCAATTGTTCTTTTGATGCCGTGTGATATTCTGATTTTGGATGAGCCGACCAATCACCTGGATCATTTTATGGCAGACTGGCTGGAAGAATATCTAAAAAACTGGCATGGAACGCTGGTTATGGTAACGCATGATCGGTATTTTCTGGATGCTGTATCGAATCGAATTGTAGAACTTGATCATGGTAAGATCTATAGTTATGATGCGAATTACTCCGGCTATTTAGAGCTTAAGATGCAGCGAGAAGAGATGGAGATGGCGACAGAGCGAAAGAGACAGTCCATCTTAAGAACAGAATTAAAATGGGTTATGCGCGGAGCACTGGCTCGTTCTACCAAACAAAAGGCGAGATTGCAGCGATACGAAGATTTAAAAAAACAGTCAGGTCCTGTAAAAGACGAGAAGCTTGAGATGGGAAGTGTGTCCACCCGAATGGGCAAGACAACCATAGAAATTGAACATTTGTGTAAATCCTTTGGAGAGCGTGTCTTAATCTCGGATTTTACCTATTATTTTTTAAAGAATGACAGGATTGGATTTGTCGGAACCAATGGATGTGGAAAGACAACGCTTATGAAGATGCTCATTGGAGAAGAACCGTATGACAGCGGCTCTATCAAGATCGGGCAGACGATTAAGATTGGTTATTATTCGCAGGAGATTGTAACCGACCCTAAGGGCGGGATCGCATATATGGATCCGAAGATTCGAGTGATAGATTATATAAAAAATACAGCAGAATTCGTAAGGACAGAAGATGGTCTGATATCGGCATCAAAGATGGCGGAGCGGTTTTTATTTCCGGGAGAAGAGCAGTATAGCCTGATTGAAAAGCTCTCGGGAGGAGAAAGGCGAAGACTCAATCTGCTTCGCGTACTGATGGAAGCGCCGAATGTATTAATCCTGGATGAGCCGACGAACGATTTAGATATTGCAACGTTAACGGTATTAGAAGATTATTTGGACCATTTTGACGGGATTGTCATTAGTGTGTCTCATGACCGTTATTTTCTGGATCGGACAACAAGAAGAATCTTTGCCTTTGAAGAAGGCGGTGTGCTTCGCCAATATGAAGGTGGTTATACCGATTACACGAATCGCCTGAAAGAAGAAGGCCGGGAACCTGCCAGGATTTCATTTGGCAAATCATCGGGTGCAAAACCGGCAGCTAACGTTATCATCGGAGAGGACGGGCAGGTGCTGACCGGTAAAGCGGCCTATAAGGCATCGAAGGTGAAAGCGTTAAAGTTCACGTATCAGGAGCAGCGTGATTATGATGCGATAGAAGGAGAGATTGAGCAGCTCGAAGATCGAATTGCCACTTTGGAAGATGAGATGGTGGCATCCGGAAGTGACTATGGAAAGCTTCGGGAGCTTACAGAAGAAAAAGACAAGCTGGAACAAGAACTTGAAAGCAAGATGGAGCGCTGGGAATATCTAGAAGAAAAGGCACAAAAGATTCGGGACAATGTCTAGGAGGGGCACAGTATGGCACAGACGGATTTGCGAATCGTAAAGACAAGAGAATTGATTGAACGGGCTTTTTTGGAATGTCTGGATGAAGACACATTTCAAAATATGACAGTAAAGAAGATTACGGCGAAGGCACGCATCAATCGTTCAACATTTTACAAGCATTACCAGGACAAATACGATTTGAAAGATCGCTATGTGGACCAGGTGCTCGAAGAATTTACGAAAAGTTTGGATGTTACATTTCTGGAAGAAGAGACGCTGAGAAAGCAGGATTATCATGAGCGTCTGAAAGAAAGTCTTGTGAAGATGAGACAAAATAAAGAAATCTATCAAATCTTATGGAAGAGCTATCTTCCGGAGCGTGATGTATTTGGGGAGATGATTGAGCGCGGAACAAAGAGACTTGAGGAAGTGATTCGAAGCAATAAGACCATTCAGGCAGACCGCAAGGAAATTGCAAGTTTGTACTCGAATCTGTTCGTGGGAACCATGATGATTTCGGTACGCTGGTGGTTTTTGGAAGGAGTGAAGATGGATGTGGATACCTTTACCAGGATTATGATTCTTCATATGGAAGAAGGTATTATCCAGACGCTTCAAGGACGCATGAATTACTAGTTAAAAGGGAGATGAAGATGGCAATATCGAAAAAGAAGAGACGCCGAAGAAGGCGAATCCGGATTCAGATTATACTGATTATTCTGGTGCTTTTGGGACTTGGATATTACTATTTTGGCGGATATGCGCAGGAGATTAAGCAGATTAAAGAAGAGTCCACAAAATACGTAAATGGTTCTAATACAGACACCTTTAAAAATGATCAGACAACGACGATTGTGGATATCAATGGCACAGAACTTGCGTCTATGAACAACGGAGATGAGTCGTATTATCTGACATACGAAGAGATTCCGCAGGTATTTGAGCAGGCAATCATCAGTATTGAAGATAAGAAATTCTATGACCATAATGGCGTGGATTATAAGGCGATATTACGAGCGATTATTGCGGCTGTAAGAAAAGGTGAGGTAACGCAAGGCGGAAGTACCATCACGCAGCAGCTTGCGAAGAATGTATTTTTAACACAAGATCGAAAATGGGAACGTAAGGTTGAAGAAATCTTTATTGCAATTAAATTAGAAGAAAAGTACTCGAAGCAGGAGATTATGGAATTCTACCTGAACAATATCTATTTTGCAAATCGATTGTATGGAATTCAGGCAGCAAGCCGTGGGTATTTTAATCGTGATGCGAAGTATCTAACCTTGTCAGAGGTTGCATTCTTGTGTGCGATTCCGAATAATCCAAGTCTTTATGATCCACTTACGAATATGGACGCAACGCTTGAGCGACGAGACCTCATCTTGCAGAATATGTACGAGGACGGCAAGATTTCGCTAAGCGAATACAAAAATGCGCTGGCAGAGGAGATTGTACTTGATATTCCGGAAGATGAGAAAAATGATTACGAGGAAACCTATATCACCAATTGTGCTATTCGCGCGCTGATGCAGGCGGACGGATTTGAATTTGAAGTTTCCTTTGATTCGGAAGAGGAAGAAGATCAGTATGACATTGAATACGCTGAGGAGTATGCACAGTGTCAGGAAGATTTAATCACCGGTGGTTATACGGTTTATACTTCGATTAATCCCAAATTGCAAAAGAAACTGCAAAAAGCGGTTAACAAAGAACTTAAGAGTTTTAAAAAGAAAAATGACGAGGGCATCTATGAACTGCAGGGGGCAGCAGTGTGTATCAACAATTCGACCGGCTATGTCAGTGCAATTGTCGGAGGCCGAAGTCAGGATTATGAAGGCTATACTTTAAACCGGGCTTATCAAAGTTTTCGCCAGCCGGGAAGTGCGATAAAACCGCTTCTGGTATATACGCCAAGTCTTGAGCAAGGCTACACACCGGACACAATCGTGGAAGATAAGAAGATTGAGGATGGTCCGAAAAATGCAGATGGCAGCTATTCGGGTAAGATTAAGCTTCGCACGGCTGTGGCACTTTCGAAAAATACCGTTGCGTGGCAGCTGTTTGATGAGCTTGGGCCGGCAAATGGACTAGAGTATCTGCTCAATATGAATTTTTCACATATTGAAGAAGACGATTATCGACTGGCAAGTGCACTTGGCGGATTCACGACAGGTGTGTCGGCAGTAGAGATGGCGTCCGGTTATGCCACACTCATCAATGATGGAACGTATCGCGCACCAACCTGTGTTATGGAAATTGTTGACAGTGATGGAAACCAGGTAGAGTTTGAACGGGAAACAACGCAGATTTATAAAAAGAATGCGTGCCGTATGATGACCAGCATGCTTGAGACAGTCTTAGAAAGTGGAACCGGTAAGGGACTTGCCTTGTCAGATATGAGTTGCGCCGGTAAGACGGGAACCACCAATGAGAATAAGGATGGATGGTTTGTCGGTTATACGCCGTATTACACAACCAGTGTCTGGGTAGGCTATGACATTCCTAAGAAACTGACGAATCTCCAGGGAAGTTCGTATCCGGGACAGATTTGGAAGAACTTTATGGAGCAGGCCAATCAGGGATTGGACAATCAGGAATTTGCTTCTTATACCGAGCAGTTAACATCGGATGAAGAAGAAACGGAAAATGATGATTAGTATTTGTAATTGGTGCATAAGTAGGATAAAATAATAATAATCTGAATGAAAAGTTACTGGTTATGAGAAGGGGTTATACACTATGAGGAGGTAAGTTATGACAGGAAGTCAGATTAAGCTAGCGAACAAATTACTAATGATCGTAATGGTAATTACGATGGGATTTAACATCATGGGGCTATCGATGTTATATAAAAATGCAGAGTATGCAGGTATCAATCCGACATTGGTAATTGTGACCATAGCAATGTATGTAGTAGGACTAGTGATTTTTGTGATACTGTTTGTAGGAAAGCCAACGACGCTTCATCTGCTCTACGCCAGCAGTATTATCTTCACGGCGCTGTATTGTTTTTCAATGATTTCACAAAAAGACAATGCATCATTCCCATATATTTTGCCATTACTGATCTTGCTGATCTTGTATGGAAATCAGTTTTGCATTAAGCTGGTAGGAATTGCAGAGCTAGTCGTGAATATATTCATGGCGGTGCTTACGATGGGAATGGCTGAGGACAAGCAGGCGGTGATTCAAAGCGTATCACTTGAAATTATTGTATCGGTACTTGCCTGTGTGGCACTGTTTTTGGGCAACAAACTGCTAAGAGAATTTATGGAACAGTCACGAGTACAGATTGAAAATGAATCGTTACATAATCGTGAACTGAAAGATGAAGTGGTAGCAGATGCAGGAGACATCTTACATAATGTTATGTCCACGAAGGAATATATGGACAGCATTATGAATCACACCAATGTGGTCAATGATGCGCTCGGAAATATCGGTAACAGTACGGAGTCAACCGTGCAGGCGGTAGAAGAACAGCTCGAGATGACCGGCAATATTCAGGGAATCATTAAAGAGACGAATGAAAAGACAGAAAGTATTGTAGAGGTTACCTCGCAGACACAGTCGGCTGTTCGAGAAGGAGCAGGTCTTGTAAAAGAGCTGAATCGGGAAGCACAAAATGCGCTGACAGCCGGTACGGATATGAAGCAGGCAGCTGAGCAGCTGATGGAAAAATCCGTCGAAGTAAGAAGCATTACCGATATCATCTTAAATATCTCCGGACAGACGAATCTGCTTGCACTGAACGCTTCTATTGAGGCTGCAAGAGCCGGAGAAGCCGGTAAGGGATTCGCAGTGGTTGCGGATGAGATTCGCGAACTTGCGGATCAGACACGAGAAGCAACAGAGAATATCACATCTATCTTGGACATGCTGGTGCATGAAGCCGAAAGCGTAACGCAAAAAGTAGATGATACCGTTGATACAACGATGCGGGAAGGCGAACTGATTTCCAAGACGAATGAGAAGTTTGAAAGTATCTTGGGAGATGTGACAACGCTCGATGAAGAAATTCAAAATGTTGCCGAGATGATGGACAACATTCGTATGGCCAATGACAGGATTGTGGACAGCGTAGAGACGCTTTCGGCAACCAGTCAGGAAGTTACTGCAAGCACGCAGGATGCCATCGGTCTTAGTGAGGACTGCGTAGAACTTGTGAATTCTTTTGATACGAAGATGCAGACGATTGAGATGGCAGCAAGACAATTAGTAGAAAGTAAATCAGAATAAAGAGTTTATACATTCGGGTGCCGGGTTAAGGGCACCCGATTTTTTGTGTCTTTTGAACAATATCAAAAGCAGGCAGGAGTGTGATATACTATCTACACTGACAAAAAATAACGAGAGGGGAACAACATGAAAAAAGCAACATGGATATTGGGGTTACCTTTGCTGGTCCTTTTTATGGCGCTGTGCGTGCTGACCGGAGTGAAGACACAGGCAGCAGAAGCAGAGCTGACGGCAGAAGGTACAAGTGTTAGCGGTACGAATTTGATTTACAAGTGGAGCAGTGCGACTGGGGAAAGTATCACAATTGATGATTATGAGGTAGAGCTGTCAACAACGGCATCCTTTACGGATGCAACAACCATTGATTTTGATGAGGATGATAGCGTCATTAGCACATTGTCATCGGGAGTGATGCAGGCGAAGATTCCATTTAGCAAATTAGGAAATGGCGGAGCCTATTACATCCGGGTAAACGCAGAATATACAGATGCAAGTGGCCGGGATTATGACATCCATTCGGATGTATCGCAATATACCGTTGTCAAGATTAACAAGAGTAATTTCCCGGGGATGTATAAGCTTTTAAAAAAGGGTGTTTACGGAAAGAAGAAGCGTTATGATGCTAACAAGGACGGATATCTGACCACGAGTGAAATTGCGAAGATTACAGAACTTAACAATCATGTCATTGTGAAAAAGAAAAAGAAGTATTCAAATTCTGAGAAGCTGCAGTACAAGGTGACAAGCTTTAAGGGAATTCAATATCTGACGGCTCTTAAGACGGTGGATATCGGTAAGTATGCGAAAAAAACTGCCGACCTTACAAAGTGTACGGCAAAGAAGGTTTATTTTGACTACGTGCTCACGAGCAGCATTAAGGTGAATGCGCCGAATGCAACGAGCGTGTATGTATTTGCAGATGAGTACGCGGCTAAGACAAAATCGGTCAATGTTTCTGCATGTAAGAAAGCGGTAGAGCTGGTCGTATATGGAAGCTTTAACAAATATCTTGGCGTTACCATGCCAAAGAAAAACAGCAATCTTAGAATTGTATCGCTTTCTTATGTAACGAATAAAACTCTTGATTTTAATAAGTATAAGAATTTAAATCAGATCTATCTGTATGCGTCTAACACCTCGTCGGTTAAGGTGACAAAGTGTAAGAATCTGCATTATGCATACTTTTACTTTGATTTGAGTCTTAGAAAGATTGATCTTAAGAAGAATAAGAAGCTTCGTGCGGTGGATGCGTTCCAGTGCTTTAACCTAAAGAAGTCCGCTATTAAGACCTCCGCCGGTAAAAAGACGATTGACCACGGAAAGTGGTGGTACAAGACGAAGGCCTACAAAAAAGAAATCAAGAAGATTAACAAGTTAAAATAATCAGATATGGAGCAGGTAGTTCCACATCTTAAAACTTAGTTCATAAAGAAATAGAAGATGCGAATCGGTAATTGAGATATCGAGGAGCTCTTCTATTTTTTTTATGCGGTAAAAGAAGGTGCTTCTATGAATGTGAAGTGCGCTTGCTGCTTTGGCCATGTTGCGGTCCTGCTCAAGATAGACTCTAAGTGTATCGACAAATTCGGTATGATAGGTCGCATCATAATCCTGCAACTGATAGAGGTGATAGTGGATTCCGGCTTCTAAGGCAGTGTTGTCAGTGTTGGAAAACAGAACATAAGGAAGCGCATTCATGCTGTAGCCGACAAAGAGTTCACCCGGAGCTTGTTCGCACAGCTTCAGTGTTTTGTATGCCTGCTTAAAAAAGACGTGCGTCTTAACAAGGTCGGCAAATGGCTGGCTAAACGAAACTCTTAAGGAATTGCGGCTGGCAAATTCTACAATCGGCGTGGTAAATTCATCGGTAAGCTGAATCGGCCTTTCCTGGTGAATAAAGAGCACAAGAATATCCTGATAGACGATGGACATGCTACCGTGAAACAGATTGCGAAGGCGGCTGAGCTGCTGTTTGTTAAAAAAGTCGCTTCCCGAAGGTGACCGTCTGCCAAATAAGGCAAGGCAGTAATAGGAGCCGAGAGTACGATTTAACAGCTTAAGTCTCGAGTTGATTCTTTGCAGATTGCCGAATCGTCCATCCAAAAGATCGGTCAAAAAGGTCTCGTATTGAAGACCGGTCTGCTCGGAGAAGAAGTCATGCTTTTGCATCTCCACACTGCAGATTTTAGAAAGCGCTGTGGTAAGACGAAGTTCGCGTGCGGTTGCAGAAGAGGAAGATGGAAGGCAGACCGCAACATAACCGCTCATAACGTGGTTGATGCGGATGGCACTGAAGATCCAGTTGGTATCCGGATGATCTTCGGTGTCGATGAAAAAGGCTTCCGTAAGTGTATAGATCTTCTCTTCAATCTGCAGTCGTCTGAGACTTTGGATTTCCTCAACACTAAGAAACAGGCCATCGGAAGAGTCGTCTAGGCCGAAGGAAAGCTTGCGCATCCCGGAGGAAACCGCGACAATGGCATAGCTTGTATCGAGAATCGATACCGGATATCCGAGAATCTGCTCCGCATAGTCGGTTAAAGCGTCAAGGCCTCTGCCCTGAAGCATTAGGGAGTACATGGAGGTGATGTCAGCTTCAATCGACGTTTCGAATGAGAGTGTTTTATTTAAAATTTTATGTACCTTAGCCGGGTCGGGAGAGTCCGTAAGAAAAATCGCGGCAAAGGGAAGCGAGCGGTGGCCGGCAAGGTCGATTACCATAACAGGCTCCGCTGAATCCTCTAACATCTGTCTTAGTGATTTTGAAAGTCTGTGAGAAGTTAACAGATATAAAGTGTGCGTATCGAGCAGAGCATCCTCTGTCAGGATGTTGATTTGATAGACCTGCCTTTCGACATCATAAGGCTGTTCAGAATACATAATATGCTGCTTTTCTAAGGCATCTAAGAATACTTGTAATGTTGTCATGGTTTCACCTCACTGACCAATATTCAACAAATGTTGAAAAACAAAAAATATATAGCGTCAATTTCCAACACTTGTTTGAAGTGGATTTTCCTTAATTATGCTATAATTCAGGCATGAAGTCAACGAATGCGCGATTTTCCAAGTGGAAACGATTAGAAAATTGTTGAATGAAAAAGGAGAAGGTAATATGGCAACCATTACAATTGATGGAATCACTTTAGAAGTGGAAGAAAATGAAAATGTGCTCGAAGCGGCGCTGAAAAATGGAATCTATATTCCGCATCTTTGTCATCATCCGGACCTTCCGGACAATGGATCGTGCCGTATGTGTATTGTGGATGTAGAGGGAATGGATCAGGTTACACCGTCTTGTACCTTAAAGCCGAAGGACGGCATGGTGATTCATACGACGAGCGAACGCGTGAATAAACTTCGCACGCTGGCACTTGAACTGTTGCTCGCAGGACATCCGGAAGATTGTTCGACCTGTCCTAAGTACGGTAACTGCGAACTGCAGACACTGATTCAGTATATCGGTGCTAACAATGCAAGAATGCGCACCCGTACCAAGGGAATCAAGATGAACGAAGACAATCCTTTGCTCATACACGATATGAACCGCTGTGTATTATGCGGTCGATGCGTAAGAGCCTGCAACAAGCTTCGCGGCGTTGGCGTTCTTGATTTTCGAAAGAAGGATCTTGAAACATATGTGGGAACGCTTCATGACAAGCTGTTGACCGATGTGGACTGTCGTTTTTGTACGGCATGTGCCGAAGTCTGTCCGACCGGAAGTATCAGAGACAAGATTCAGCTATTAAATACAGATCTTAAAAGAGAAGAAGCTCTCGTTCCTTGTAAGGGAGAATGTCCGGCGCATACCGACATTCCAAGATATATTCGTTATGTAAAAGAAGGCGACTGCGATGCGGCGGCAGCAGTCATTCGCGAGAAGGTGCCATTTCCACATGCACTCGGCATGATCTGTACGCAGGCGTGTGCAAAGCAGTGTAAGAGAAATGAAGTATCCGAGGCAATGTCGATTCGCGAGATCAAGCGCTACGCAGCAGAACATGACACCGGAAAGTATTGGAAGGGCAAAGGAAAACAGCTTGCCGATACCGGTAAGAAGGTCTGCGTAGTTGGCGGTGGACCTGCCGGTCTGACAGCCGCTTACTATTTAAGAAAGCAGGGGCATGATGTGACCGTGAAGGAAGCACTTCCGACGGTCGGCGGTATGATGGCATATGGTATTCCGGCTTATCGTCTCCCACGAGACATCATCGCCAAAGAAGCTGCGGTCATTACAGACCAGGGCGTGAAGGTTGAGACAAATGCAAAAGTTACAGATATATTGGCGCTTAAAGATGAGTACGATGCCGTCTTAATGGCAATCGGTAATCATGTTGGTGTTCGACTTCCAATGGAAGGAAATGACAACGAGGGCGTGCTTCTTAACATCGAGTTTTTAAGAAAAGCATCGCTTGGCGAAGAAACCGGCCTGGGCGAAAGCATCATCGTACTTGGCGGAGGTAACGTTGCATTTGACTGCGCAAGGACGGCAAAACGTCTTGGCGCAAAAGAGATTCATCTGGCGTGTCTTGAGGCTAGGGATAAGATGACCGCAGATGAAGAAGAGATTACGCAGGCTATGGAAGAAGGCATTCAGGTGCATCCGGCGCAGACATTTGAACGAATTACCGGAGACGGTAAGGTAACCGGCGTCGACTTTATGAACGTGAAGGACTTTTACTTTGATGAAAACCGCAAGGCTATCATCGAGAAGGAAGAAGGTTCTGAGCACCATATCGAAGCAGACACTGTCATCTTCGCAACCGGTCAGTGGGCAGAGCTCACACCTGAGCAGGGCCTTGAGCTTGGCAAGGGAAACAGCATCAAGGTAGCAGACAATAGCCTGGCATCATCGGTGGAAGGTATCTTTGCAGCGGGAGATGTCGTATACGGTACGAAATCCGTTATCCAGGCGATTGCATCCGGAAGAGATGCCGCCTGTGAGATCGACCGCTACTTAGGCGGAGACGGAGACATCACTGAGCAGCTTGCACCGGTAGAAATTCCGGATCCATGTATCGGAAAGGAAGAAGGATTTGCACATCTAAAAGCTGCGGATAAGAAGATTTTAAGTGCAGCTGAAAGACAGGACAATTTCGATTTGTATGACTTTGGTATCTGCGACGGAGACATCTGCGGAGAGTCTTCAAGATGTTTGCAGTGTGACCTTCGATTACAGATTCACGAGCCGAGACTTTGGACACAGTATTCGGATCAGAAGGAGGCGTAAGAAGATGAAAGATATGATTAATCAGATGAGCGCCGACGAGATTCGCGGCAAAGTAAATAAAGCAGCGCTAATGGAATATGGCGATTTAAAAAGTTTGGTAACAGAAAAATGGGAGGAAGGCGCTGAAGGAATTGTGGCAGCACTGAATAACTCGGACATTGAAAAGCCACTGCTTGGGTTATGGAAAGAGCATGCAGATGAGATATTTGCCGGTATCGAAGCTGCGGCAAAGGCAGTTGGAACAGACCACAAGGTCTTATATCTGCCGGAAGGGGAAGATGAGCTGGCGGAATCTCTTAAGGATCAGGCTGAGCAGGCCGGCACCGAGATTCGCGTGGGATTTTTAAATAAGCGCGCGAATCAAGGTTGTATCTTCCACCATATCGAAACAATGTATGAACTGGCTAATATTCTTGCAGATTCCTATGAACCCGGCTATCATATTGCGGTTCAAAAAGACGGCAAGATTGCAGAGCTGAAAAAGTATCCATATGGAACGAAGCTTTCTGAGATTGCAGATGCTGAGGATGTAAAAGCGGTTCGCCTTGGAACGATGCTCTATGGACCGGAGATTTTAGAGACGACCCTGGATGAGCAAACGAAGGTAGGCAACGGACTTCTTACCATCTTCTCATCAAAGAGCTGTATCATCGACGAATGCGAGAAGATTTTACTGGCAGAGCGCAGACAAAGCTGCGGCAAATGTAATTTCTGCCGCGAAGGTCTCATCCAGCTTCACACGATGATGAAGGAAATCACACAAGGACAGGGCAAGAAGGAATTTGTTGATATGCTCGATGAAATATCCGAAGCGATGACATTTTCCACACCGTGCTCCATGGGCCAGACGGCTTCTGACGTGGTTCGTGGTTCACTTGAGCACTTTTCATCGGAATACGATGATCATATAAAGAAGAAAAAATGTGCAGCCGATGTCTGTAAATCGTTTATGACGATCTACATCGATCCAAACACCTGCGAGGGTTGTGAGGAATGTGCAGATGTCTGTCCGGCTGATGCGATTGAAGGAAAGGCAGGCTTCATTCACATGATTGATGAATTTGAGTGCACAAAGTGCGGCAAATGTATCGAAGTTTGTGAAGAAGACGCCATCATTCAGACAACCGGACGAGTTCCAAAACTTCCTACCCGCTTAACAAAGGTAGGTAAATTCAAGAAACGCCATTAATATAAGATGCTTATGAGGAGGAAGATAGCATGAAAACTATGGAAACAGATGTAATTGTAGTAGCAGCAGGCCCTGCCGGCCTTGCAGCAGCCGTAACTGTTGGGGAAGCAGGTCTTGATTCGATTGTATTTGAAAAGGCGAATACAACCGGTGGAGCTGCCAACATGGGTATGGGACCTCTTGGTCTTGAAACAAAGATTCAAAAAAGACAGTTTGATTCGATTACAAAAGATGAAGCTTATGATATTCATATGAAGTATACACATTATCAGGTAGATGCCGATCTGGTACAGACTTATTTTGACAAGTCATCTGATACAATCGAGTGGCTCGAAGATCTGGGCGTTGAGTTCGCCGGCGCATTCCGTTACTTTGCAGAATCTGCAGCTACCTGGCATATCGTGAAGCCGGAAAATGGTGTAATCGGACCACGTGCAGCCGGTCCTATGGTTCGTATCTTAACGGATAAGGCAAGAGAACTCGGCAGCGAAATCTTCTTAGAGACTCCGGTTAAGGAACTGATTATGGAAGATGGCAAATGCGTTGGCGTTAAGGCTGTGGATAAAGATGGTGAAGAAATCGAAGCCCGTGCAAAAGCTGTCATCGTTGCAACCGGTGGATTTGGTACAAATGCTGAGATGCTCAAGGAAAACTTTGGCTACAATCTCTGGGAGGACTTCTTCCCATTCAACGTGCCGGGCACAAGTGGTGACGGTCTGAACATGATGTGGAAGGTCGGGGCCATGAAGTATGGTGCTAATGTTGAGAAGATCTACCAGCTGAAAGACAACATGAATTATTTCTTACTTGATGCTGTTCTTCGTCAGCCGAACCTGCTGATTAACCAGCGAGGCGATCGTTTCATGAATGAGGACCGTATGGGCAATACGACATTTACCGGTAATGCCATCGACATCCAGCCGGGCAACTATGCTTACTGTATCATGGACGACGGCATCTTAAAGTACTACAAGAAAAATGGTCCGGATATCTTTGATATCGTGCATCCGGAAGAAGCATTTATGGCAGTTGAACCGGAATTCGAACGTGCCGTAGAAGAAGGCTATGACGGTTACTTTGAAGCAGAGTCAATTGAAGAACTCGCTGAAAAGCTGGGCATCGATGCTGAAAAGCTCGAAGAGACCATCGAAGATTACAACGATATGTGTGACTGTGGTTATGACTCTCAGTTCAACAAGAATCCGAAATTCCTGCATCCAATCACCGGCAAAGGCAAATACAGAGTCGGCAAGTTCTATGTGGCTGCATATGGAACCATCGGTGGCGTAAGAGTCAACAAGTACTGCGAAGTATTTGATAATAATGAGCAGATTATTCCGGGTCTTTACAGTGCAGGTAATGATGCCAACACACTTTACGGAGACAGTTACAACTTTACACTCCCTGGAAATTCCATGGGATGGGCAGTAAACTCCGGTCGTATGGCAGGAGAGTCAGCTGCGGATTATATTGATGAGCTGGAAGACTAAATAGAATTTGATGAAAGGTCTTCTATGATGTAACGATAAATCATAGAAGACCTTTTGTTATATGAACAGTGAACATGACGAAAGACGTGACCATTTAGATGAAATTTTTTCCTTGACAGTGCATCAAAAAAGAATTAATATAATCGAGTGACTAAATAACGATGCGTGGCTCAGTTTGGTATCGCCAGAGCACTAAGATGGTGGCGAGCGAAGCGAAGACAGCATCATACGTGCGAGGCATGCAAAACACTTGATGAATCAAGACCGAAGGTCGCAGATGAATCTAGTGAGTTTGCAGAGCGCTGCGAAGCAGCAAAAAAAAATAATAGCGATGCGTGGCTCAGTTTGGTAGAGCGCTGCGTTCGGGACGCAGAGGTCGCAGGTTCAAATCCTGTCGCATCGACGCAAAGGATCATCCGAAAGGATGGTCCTTTTTATGTCTGGAGGAAGAAGTGCCTGATTTGGAAAGTATATGGTTGAAATCAGATAACTATTATGCAAACATAACTCTAAAATAACTTGGCACATGTGCCTGAAATTGAAAGCGAGGAAATCTGTGGAGATTAAGAGAGATCAGTATTTATGAGTTTTAAAATCTTTCCCTAAAGGACTAGGCGCGGTGCGTCGTCGCAAATCCTGTCGCATCGGCTAAAAAGGATCATCCGAAGGGATGGTTTTTTTTTTTAGTCGATCTATCAGAATGCACATATTCGGTGTTGGATGAAAAAAATGCGGAATACCGCAAAAATTTTAGAAATAAATCTTGCAGCATATGTTTGAATCATGATATGATATTTGTGAAAAAAATGCGGAATGCCGCAAAAATTTCAGGAGGAGCAAGGCAATGCAGTATGCACGAAAGCAATACATAAATCAATTGATACGAAAAAAAGACAATGGACGTATTAAGGTTATTACCGGCCTTCGTCGGAGTGGAAAGTCCTACCTTCTCTTTGTGCTTTATCGGCAGTATCTTTTGGACTCTGGTATAGGGGAGGATCAGATTGTAACGTTTGCTTTGGATGAAATCGACAATGCCAGATACCGAAATCCCTTTGAGTTGAACAAAGCTGTGAAAGAACGGATGTCTGACAAGAATAAACGCTATTATATTTTTATTGATGAAATTCAGTTTGTAACCGAAGTCCAAAATCAATATGTGGATGATCCTAATGAAAAGATTACTTTTATTGATGTCGTATTGGGACTCATGAAGCTTCCTAATGTAGATATTTATGTGACGGGAAGTAATTCCAGAATGCTTTCAACAGATATCCTTACCCAGTTTCGGGATCGGGGTGATGAAATTCGTGTAAATCCACTTTCCTTTGCCGAGGTATATGAGCATTATGAAGGGGACAAGCGTGGCGCATGGAGAGATTACTATACCTATGGTGGTATGCCTCTGGTGTGGACGCTGGAATCGCATAAGGAGAGAAGCCATTATCTGAGGGATCTGTTTAGCCAGACATATATTAAAGATGTGCTGGAACGACACCAGATAAAGAACAACGTTGAGGTCCTGGAGATTCTCCTGAACGTTCTGGCTTCGGGGATTGGTTCGTTGACCAATCCGAGCAGGCTTTCAAATACTTTTGCCAGCGAAAGGCAGATGAAAGTCGCACCCGATACGATCGATACCTATATAGGCTACTTTATGAATGCTTTTTTGCTTCGGAAGGCAGAACGGTATGATATAAAGGGGAGAAAGTATATCAAGACACCTGTAAAGTATTATTATTCCGATCCGGGATTGCGTAACGCCAGATTGGGATTCAGACAGTTAGAAGAGACACATTTGATGGAAAATGTTCTTTTCAATGATTTGATCCGGCGGGGATATGATGTTGATGTTGGCATCGTGGAACAGAACTGCAGGGATGAACATGGGAAAAACATCCGCAAGCAGCTAGAGGTTGACTTTGTAGTAAATAACGGTAATGAGAGATGTTATATCCAATCTGCATTATCCATTGCTGAACCCGACAAGAAAGAGCAGGAGATTGGTTCGCTGATCAGAATACCGGATTCATTTAAAAAAATTGTTGTCGTAAAGGACTATATAAAGCCCTGGCAAGATGAGAACGGGATTCAATATGTCGGAATAGAGGACTTCCTTCTGGACGATAGCCTTATTATGTGGTAAAAGTATACATCAAAATGTATGTACATACAGGTCAGAGGCTCCGGAAGTCCCTTTCTTTCAGTATTCTTGAATTATAAAATCTTTCTCTAAAGGACTAGGCGCGGTGCGCCGTCGCAAATCCTGTCGCATCGACTAAAAGGATCATCCGAAGGGATGGTCCTTTTTTAGTCACTCCAATAGATACTAATCTGCGACCTTCAGAGCCTTGAACGCAGCGTTCGAGGACGCATACTAGGAGCACTAGACCGGTTGTTAAAAAAATAGACAATTTTTCCTACTAAGGTTGTTATAATTATAAACATAGCATATAATAAAAATAAAGAATTTATAAATTGGCCTTGGGGTTTCAAAGCAAAGGGAGGTATTTTTATGGAACAAAAAAAATCATTAGGTTTTGGTGCCCGTGGATGGTTACTGATGTTTGTCATGTTTACAGGCATGGTTTCGTTCATGGTATTTCGTAATTATCCGGTTAATATTTTAGCTGATTTTTACGGCGGAGCCGCACCATTAGGACAGTTATTAACGATCGGCTCTATCTTGGGTGTTATCATTCAGATCGTTCTTTCACGTCTGTTCGGAAGAATCAAAAGCGTTAAACGCCTGGCAGTGATTATTGGTATAGTTGCAATCGCCGCTGCATATGGCATGTGTTTGATTCCAATTGATATGAGCATTGGACAGTGCGCAAATCTGGGATTATGGAAGGTGCTTTTCTTTATTGTAAACGTTGCGGTTACTACATATGGTGTATTCCTGGTATCCGTATTAGCAGGACAGTGGTTCCCGCGTAGAAAAGGTACTGTAATGGGTATTGCTACCATCGCGTTCCCATTTGCAAATGGTATTACCGGTATTTTTGCAGGTTCAGCAATGGCACCATTAGCACAAGGCATGCCACCTGCTGTATTTAAATCATTCTTACCATTTTTGATTCTCGCTACGGTTGGTTTAATCGTATGTATCGTTGCTCTTGCGGACTATCCGGAGCAGGTAGGCGCATATCGAGATAACGATAAAAACCTTACACCTGAAGTGGCAAAGGCTATGATGGAAGAAGAGATTGAGAATAAACGTACAACCGTATGGACGGCCGCTCATACTTTAACAACACGTGACGTATGGTTTGCTACCGTTGTATGTGGTTTCCTGTTAATTGGTTCTGCCGGTGTAATGACTCAGTCAAATGCGATTGTTTCTGCATTTGAAGGACTGAACTACACATTGGTTATGCTTGGGGTTGCAGTTGCAGGTGCAATTGGCAGTTATGTGATTGGTGTAATAGATACAGCTGTTGGTACGAAAAAAGCTATGACCATTACAATGTGTATTATGGTTCTGGCCGGCGTCCTTGGTATTGCAGCTGTTGCAACAGGAGCAGGCGCTCCGCTTGCAGTTGCATTTATCTGTATTGCATTATATATGGGTGCTTCTTCAAACTTCTCAGTATCCATTTCAGCACAGTACTGGCGTCGAGAGGATTTCCCAAGTGTATTTGGTATTATCAACCCAATTAGTAATATTTTTGAAGCTTGTGGACCATCCATCATTATTGCATTAATGGCAACAGGAGCAGGAACAGCTATTCTTGGAGCAAGATCCGTATTTATCTTCTTGCTGATAATGGGCGTGATTGGTGTCATCCTTATGTTACTCTTCTCTAAGAAACATGTGAAAGCGAAAGATGACAAATATCGTGAAGCTGCAGGAAAAGCTATTGATGACGAATTAGCAAATAGAAAATAAGGTGTCTGCATACGGATTACCTAGATGATTCGAGTAAGGGGCTATCGCACTAAGTGATTAGTGCGAGGCCCTTTTTTTGTAGCCTTTTATATAAAAAAACGAACAAGGTATCCCTAGGGGTAGTAGAAAAAGAAGGATATCTTAGATAAAATAACTTCGAGGATAATTTGGGGATCAAAATTTTTAATAGAAGGGGGTAGTTGAAATTGATAACTACATCAGAAATATTCAACAAAAGAGGGATGAGAAGCTTATTTGCGGTAATTATTACTATTGCACTTATACTTGGTATAATGCCGATGATGAGTATTACGGCGAGGGCAGAAGAAAATACTTCGACAACAGTAGCGACTTTAATCTACAAAGATAACACTAAAACAGAACAAAGCACAACCTACACGGATTTTTCGGAAGCAGTTACGGCGTGGAATGCCGTAACTAATCAGGAATCGGAGGTAGTGCTTAAATTAAATGCAAATGTAGAGACGTCTTCTACAGTAGAGGTAACAGGCGGAACTGAATCCTATCCGCTTGAACTTGACTTAAACGGATATGGACTGATTTTCACCGGAGATGAAGGAAGTGTGGTATCGGTATCTGACGTAGCATACCTCAATATTGTAGACAGTGATCCTTCTAAGACAAATTATGTTATCACTAAAGATAGTGATATTTCCATGAGTAAAACTTATAGTGATAACGATTATAGAGGAACACAGGTCAGTACAACACAGCCGGACAGCGATGCGAGCTACGTCACCGTTTCGGGAGGCTGTATAACCGGAGGTTTAATATCATCTACCTCAAATACAGGTGCCGGTATAACCAACAATGGCGTCCTTTGCATGAAGAAAGGTACGGTATGTGCAAATGTTATGACGTATTCTGACGGTGACGGAGTTGGCGTATATAATAATGGTACTTTTAACCTCGAAGGAGGAACAATATGCAACAATATTGGACACAAAGTAGGTTATATGACAATATGTGGCGGCGGTGTAGGAAATTTCAACGATTTTATTATGACGGGAGGAACAATAAGCAATAATTATGCAAGTTGTGACGGCGGTGGTGTTTATAATCATGGGGCATTCGTATTAGATGGAGGAACCATAGAGAGTAACACATCCTACACAAATGGAGGAGGAGTTGAAACCATCGCTTCATCTGGTAATGATGGTAAGATTGAATACGACGGTAAAACTTATGGAGATAATGCAACTTCGGTTTTTGCCATGTTAAGCGGAACCATAAGAAATAACAAGGCAACCTATGGCGGTGGAGGTGGAATATACAGAGCACAAGGTTCATTTTATATGTTAGGAGGAGATGTAACCGGCAATACTGCAGTAACAGGCGGTGGTATACAAATAGTTGAAGATTATTATACGTCTCTGCGCGGAGGCAAGATAACAAACAATCATGCAACAAGAGGTGTCGGTGGTATTTGTTTGGCGGGGAGTACAGAGTTTCTACTGTATATTTCCGGGGATCCCGTGGTAAAAAATAATACTGCAGGCAGTTCAAATATCACGAGTAATCTTGTGGATGTCAGGTATTCTTGTGTTCATACTATTGAAATAGACAAGCCTTTAACTTATGGCGCTTACATAGGAATTGCAATCTGTGAGGATGAAGAAAGTAAAGGAACAGACGGATTTGGAATCTTTATGGAGTACTGCTACGAAGAAATACGCAGTAATTTAAGCAGCTACGAATTATATTTTCATCCCGATAACAGCGCGTGTACGATGATAAATCAAGACGGCCAGCTGTTTTTGCGGGGCGATACAACGACGGCTATTTCGGAAGTCAAAAAGAACTCCGACACAAGCTGGGAGTTTACTGCCGAGGTTACCGATGAGCTCGGAAATCCTGCAAAGGGAAAAACAGGTTATAATTATCAAAATGACGATGTTAATTATTCAGTCGGAAGCGTAGTATTTTATCTACTCGATTCGAGCGGAACTCAGGTGAGTACACAGACGGTAGCGTTATCAGACGGCAAGGCCACAGCTACGTTTGATACGCTTACTGCAAGTACAGACTATAAGGTTTATGCACAGCTTGTCGGATCGAATGCTTATACGACATCAAAAAGCGACGAATTATCATTTAATACCACTACAACTCTGGTACCGACCGCTCCTGAAGGAGTAACAGCAAGTTGCAAGATTTCGGAGGACTATAAATATTATACGATTACGGTAAATGCACCGGCTGCTGATGGTTGCACATTAGAATACAGCTTTGACAACGGTGAAACCTACGGCTCAGAAAATATTGTCACATCACAGGGAGATGATGTGACCTGCTATGTGCGATATGTAGCGGAAGGGGGAATTATCAGGTCGTCATATACAGAGGTAGACTGCGAAGCGTATGACCAACCTGGTACTCCTACGATTACAAGATCTGATGGCTCAAATACCTCAAATACGTTTATGACAACAGACGGTTTAACAGTAAAAATTAATCCTTATTTAATCGGTCAAAAAGTACTTTATACTACGGATGGAAGTGAGCCTACTCCAAGTAATTATGAGGGCATTATTTCACAGGTGACGTCTATTACCATTGATAAAACCACTACATTTAAGTTGGTAGGGTATAAAAATGAAGATTGTATCCTGAGCGAAACGGTCATCGTAACATACACGGCAATTCATCCTGCTTTGGAAGAGAGTAAAGTGTCAATCGGATCGGCAATTTCAGCGGATCAGTCTCATTATGATGTGACGGTAAACGTAGATAAGAGTGAAGATGCAATTGAATACAGTTTTGACGGTGGAAAAACCTATAGTTCAAATAATACCGCAGTATCAAATGGGAATGAGCAGGTGACATGCTATGTAAGATATGCTGCAACGGATGATTATGAGGCAAGCGATCCGATTACGGTATCTACTGATATAACAGGTGGCAGAACAGCAACCCCTGAGATAAGCGGCTCAGAGTCATTTACAGATAGCACGACAATTACAATCGCCGCAAAAGAAGGGGAGACCATATATTACACCACAGATGGCACGGAACCGAATGCCATGCATTATTCCGGAAAAGCTACGGGTAGTACGAAGCTTAATCTTACAGCAACCACAACAGTTAAGGCGTGTGCAGTAGCAGACGGTCAGTTAAGCAGTGAAGTGGTAAGTGCTAAGTTCACAAAAGAAAATGAAAGTTCGGACAACGATACAAACACATATATCAACGATGGAGAAAGTTCTAATAACACATCAGACAAGAAAAGCGTCACTAAAAAGACCAACACCTTAACGGTGAAGGCTAAGAAGGCAAAGGTTAAGTACAAGAAACTTAAGAAAAACAAACAGACCCTCAAAGTAAGCAAGGTTTTAACCGTTAAGAAGGCGAAGGGTAGTGTGACTTATGCCAAGAAATCCGGCAATAAGAAAATCGAGATTAACAAAAAGACCGGAAAAGTAACGATCAAGAAGGGCTTAAAGAAGGGAACCTATAGGGTTAAGGTAAAAGTAAAGGCTGCAGGTAACGCAAAGTACAAATCGCTGACAAAGACGGTGACATTTAAGATTGTTGTAAAATAATTAATCTTACGGCATAAGAAAATACTATAGGACTCGGGTACAGGAAATACTGTACCCGGGTCCATGTTTTATGGCATAATAAATGTTAGGAATGTAAAACAAAAAATACATAACAAGAACAGGGTGAAAACGTTATGAAAAAATATGAACCGGAAGCGATGGTGGCAATCAGTCGCTATCAGAATTACTTTCCAACATTGCCAAAAGAGATTCGTTTAGACATATACGCACGTATAGAAGAACTATTAATCGAGGAAAAGAAATATTGCGACAAAGGAAATTATGAACACATGGCGCAGATTTTGACATCCATAGCGATGTATGAAGTACTTCAAACACACGGTAAGAACGAAGAAGAAGCGTACCGGATTGTTTCAGAGGAGATGTGGAAATTCTTGGATCCATCGGGAATGCAAAAGCTGGCGAGAAAAGGATTTTTTATGCCACTTATGAAGAAGGTTGTGCCATTTGGCTTTAAGCATAAGTCCGGAATCGGATGGAGGTATACCTGGCATATCAAAGAAGATCCAAAGGACGAATTTCACTTTGAGTGCAATGAATGTATCTACGAACAGATTCTTGGCCGTCGTCACCTGATGAAGCTGGGAGCAATGTGCTGTCATGCAGACATCATTAATTACGGAAGTCTTCCGTATACGGATTTTATCAGGACAAAGACGCTGTGCCAGGGGGGAGATTATTGCGACTTTAAGTTTGTAAGACACGATACCGATGCCGGAGAAGGCTGGGAGAGAACCAAGAGTATTTAACACAGTAACAATCCGGACTGCCTGGCAGGCAGCCCGGATTTTTTAGGGTTGTGAAAAAATATTAATGAATCCACTCAATTCCCGGCCACCACTTGGCAGGATGATTTTCCTGCTTAGAGCCCGGAGTAGAGCGTCCATCATTAAAACATTGAATCGCAATATCGCGAAGTTCCTTTTCAATCTCCGGTTTTTGACCATAGAGATTATGTTGTTCACGGACGTCCTCTTTCATGTTGTAGAGCTGATAAGGAGTCCCTTCCGGATTCGAGTTAAATTCATTGTTTGGATCCTTGGAGAAGATGGCAGCCATACCGCCGCTTCCCGGGCAAAACTCGAGTTTCCACTCGCCTTTTCGAAGAGAATAAAAACAAACGGAATGATGCATAACATAGTCGCGAACCGGCTGATCGTCACCTTTAAGTAATGACTGAATCGAGAAGGAGTCCTCACCGGCATCATCCCCGTATTCAAATCCGACAAGTTCGGCAATTGTGGCAAACATATCGGTCAGACAGATCATCTGGTCGCATCTTGAACCGGCCTCAATATGTCCCGGCCAGCGAATGACGAATGGAATACGATGGCCGCCGTCCCAGATATCACCTTTCTTACCGCGATAGATATAACTTGGGTTGTGTCCAAGTTTGGCTAGTGCCGGATAATCAACGACAGCGGAGCAGCCGTTATCACTGGCAAATATCACAATCGTATCTTCTGCAATCTTTTTTTCCTCTAAAAGTTTCGTCAGACGACCGACAAAATTGTCTACCTGAAGCACTAGATCCCCGTAAGGTCCGATGCCGGATTTGTCCTTAAATTCATCGTCCGGCAGGATTGGCTGGTGGACAGCCAGGGTTGGGTAGTAGATGAAAAATGGCTCATCTTGGCCTGCATATTGTTCCACCAGTTCCAAAACTTTATTATCCATCTCCGGAACAATTTTCTTAGGATCAAAATCCGGAGCAGCCGGTCCATATTCCACCTGGTCGATATCGTCACTGTTTTGGCGGCTTAAATTCTTTTTACCAATCCAGTGATCCGGTTTTTTTAGAATCCTGTCATTTTCAATTTTGACAAATGGAGGCTGGTCCAAAGAAGCCGGCATTCCATAGAAATAATCAAATCCCCTTGTCAGTGGGCCGTCGTGAATCGGTGCGTCAAAATCAATTCCCTTCGCGGCCTTTTCAATATCAGAGTTTGGATCTTCATAAATGGATGGAAGGTTATATCCGTTTTTCGTAGTCCAGTTCATGCCGAGATGCCATTTGCCAACGCAGGCTGTTTTATAGCCTTGCTTTTGAAGCATGGTGCCAAGGGTCTCACGGCCTTCTTCAATCAGTGGATAAGCATGACCCGGCAAAACGCCAATCTTAATACGGGAGCGCCAATTATATCTTCCGGTCAAAAGGCCATATCTGGATGGCGTGCATAAAGCGCTCGAGGCGTGACAGTCGTCAAAACACATACCCTGCGAAGCAAGGTGGTCTATATGTTGCGTGTGAATCTTGGAATCCGGATTAAAACAAGTCAGATCTCCGATTCCGAGATCGTCCACAAACATTAAGATGATATTTGGATTTTTACTCATATGTAATGTCCTTTCCGTGGTTAAAATATTTAGAAATCTTAACTTCAAGATACAACGAATAATTGTAGGCTGCTGTGTTTTAAAACACACTGCATGGTAATAGGCTGTGTTACGTTTGTGTTACATAATACATTTTCACTATGGAGGGGTAAAATGGACACAAAAACTAAAAACAGCACATTTAATCTGGGGATTCATGGTTATGGGGTAATCATTCTTGCGTTTTGTGCAATGTATTTGTACTCGGCATTAATGAATGATTCACTCAATATTATGATTCCCGCACTGGCAAAGTCAAGAGAACTAGACCCTGCAATCTTGTATACATTTTCAAGTATTGCAACGGTCATTGGAGTGGTTTCATCGGTATTATGGGGGCGTATGCTTCAGGTAAAAAATGTTAAAAAGACCTGGATTGCATCGTTGCTTGTCGTTGCGGTATTTGCCTTTATCTGGTCGTTTTGTTCTAATTATGTCATATATGGATTAGGGTACATCGCCTGTTATGCCGGATGTATGGGATGCGGTCAGATCTGTAGCAACAATATTATTGCCAACTGGTTTCCGAAAAAACGAGGTGTTGCAATGGGACTCGCAACAGCCGGATTTCCGCTTTCGGCAGCAACAACATCACTGCTGTGTAATGCCATTTCTTCAAGATGGGATGCCGGTAATTTCTATCGCCTGATTGCGGTTGCGAATCTGATTTTGATGTTTATCATTATCGTATATCTGAAGGATTTTCCGGAGCAGAGAGGATGTTATCCGGACAATAATAAGGACTATGACTTTGAAGAAGCCAAAAGAGAACTTGACGAAGGTCTAAAATATCTTGAGACAAGTCCATGGACGATTAAGCGCGTGATGAAAACGCCGCGAATCTGGCAGGTGGTATTTGGCGTTGGAATGCTGGGACTTCTTTCAATGGGAATTATGTCGAACTTCATTAACAAGAATCTTGAGTTTGGATATCAGATTCCGGAGATTTTGGGAATGCTAGCAATCGCTGGAGTATGCGCGATTCCTGGTTCCATCTTCATTGGATGGTTGGATACCAGATTTGGGACAAAGATTGCAGGATGTACAACTTATATTCTGGGAATCTGTGCACTGATTTTTAATCTGACGCATATACACCCACTGCATTATATTGCGCTTCCATTTCTTGCTTTAATGCTGGGAGGTGCGTCAAATGTATTGGTATCCGTAATCAACGGAATCTGGGGTAGATATGATTTCAAGAGAGCATATCGCGTTGCACAGCCATCAATTGCTATCTTGCAGGGAGTTGGAATTACCTTAGTTGGTGTTGTAGGAACAAAGCTAAGTTATGTGACGGCATATCGCGCGGTGCTGGTGCTTGCAATTGTAGGATTTATTTTGTTTATCACATTAAAGATAAAAGAAATAGTGATTGAAAAGTAATCGAATCTTCTTATTTTGAAATGAATGACTTTGCATGCTATACTTTCGCATAGGAACCCGTAAATCGCAAAAGGAAGAAACATGTTATCGATAGAAATTCTAAAACAAAATGATGTCGGAGCAACGCTCTCACAGGAGTGCCTGGAACAAGTTATGCCAATTTTGGATCAAAATGCATTTCGAAAAGAAGTGAGCGCTGGGGAAACTATTCATAACGTAGGAGATACAATTCACTATATTACAATTCTAGAAGAAGGCTCTGCCAGTTCTTATTGTTACACAAAGAAGGGAGAACAGATTTTGTTTTTCCTATTCAGGCAAAATGAAAGTATCGGCATGCTTTCCATTGCGGGACAGAGCACTTATAGAGCTGATATGGTGGCGGACAAGCCCGGGAAGGTGATTTACATTCCGCGCGAGAACTACCTAAAGGCCATGCAAAAGTCGCCGGAGTTTCTGCGCGCGGTTTTGGCATATATCTGTGCAAAGGCAGACGAGCAGCTTGACATCTCCATCCTTGCCAGGTTTAAGTATGCCAATGACAGAATCTGCTATTATCTGTATCAGCAGTGTATGCGTACGGGTGATATGCAGGTGCCGATTCAGCAAAGCATTGAGAATATGGCAAATTATCTGGGCTTGTCGCGGTCGGTGTTATCTAAGGGACTTCACGCACTGGAGAAAGCAGGTGTGGTGAAATTAGAAACCGGGAAAGTCATCGTACTTGATTTAGAAAAGTTAAAAGATTCAATTTAAGAAAGGCATCCGAAAGGATGTCTTTTTTCTTTGTGATTCTTAGTAGGTGCTATACAAATTTTGTATGGCACTCGTCGTATTTAAGGGGAAACAGATGCAATAGATCCGTCCTATAATGAGCCTAGAAACAATAGTGCAAAGGAGGATCTATAGGATGTATGATATTAAGAAAATCGTGGACGTGAAACTAAATGTGCAGCTTGTATATGTGGCATTAATTCATCAGTATGTGTATGAGGGCCCCTGTCGTTTTGGACCTGAGGAATGTCTGACAACAGAATTTGACGAAATGAACCAGGCTGAAATCTTCAAGATGTGGTCCGGCGGAATCGGGGGAGCGCTAGGAAATGTACCGGGGGTTCATATGCTTGAGCCAATGTACGTTAAGATGTCAGATGAATTCTTTATTTCTGACGAAGAAGAAGAGAGAATTGCGGCAAACCGTGCCGAGACCGACCTTTATATCTTCACAGGAATGAGATGCGAGAAGATTGCGAAGGAATTTGCCATGAAGTATCATGTGCCGGTTGCAGGAGAAGGCATGTTCGCTTCAACCGTATTAACTTCAACGCTGACGGCAAGAAATTACGACAAGGTGTATCCGATTATGGACGTGCCGGATACCATGAGATTATTAACGGCGCTTCGTGCGAAGAAAGCACTCGCAAGTATGAGAATTCTTGCGGCAGTCAGAAATAATTCCGTAGATACACTCGGAGGACTTGACACTGTCTGTAATGATGCTGCAACCAAGAACCTGGGCGTACGTTATAACTACATCAGTGTGCATGAATTTTTGGATATGCTGCATGTAAATGAGAATGACCAAAACCATACTCTTCCGGGAAGAGACGTCTATAACTTAACCGATGAAGATATGGAAGAGGTGAATCGCATTGCCGATTACTATATCGAGCACGCCAAGGAAAATGACATGGAGCGTAAGTATGTGGAGAACTCTGTTAAGGCGAGCGTTCTTGCAAGAAAGCTGATGGAACATTTTCAGTGTAATGCATTTACGGCGCCATGTCCGGATATCTGCGCATCGCGTAGAATGAACGAAGAAAAATTCACTTTCTGTTTTAACCACACTCTGTTAAATGAAATGGGAATTCCATCTGCCTGTGAATACGATCTGGTGGGACTGTATTCGCTCGCAGCGCTGGCGGCACTGACGAATAAGGCGCCGTATATGGCCAATACCCAGCCATGTGTCTATCACGATGGCCGCGTGGAAGGAGAGTACACCGGAATCAGTTATATTCCGGAGATGGATACCGATCCTAATATCTACTATACGGGCCATGCAACGCCGAATCGTAAGATGTATGGATATGACAGTGAGCCAATGGAGTATGCGCTTCGTCCATTTACCAACAGCGGATTTGGGGCAACGATGAGAATTGATTTTAATCAGTATAAGGGTGAGACGATTACATTGGTACGTTTCAATCCGGAGTGCACGAAGATTATGGTGGCAAAAGGAACTGTTGTGGGCGGATTTGGATATGGCACGACAGGATGTTCTGAGGGCATCTATTTTTCAGTAGAAGATAAGCTTGATTACTTTAAGAAGCAGGCGAGATTCGGACTTCATATGCCAACAGTTTTTGGAGATCACGTAGAAGATGTGAAGAGACTTGGAGAGGTATTAGGCCTCGAAGTCGTTGTCGCATAAACTTACTATCCATATTAGGTGGCTACAGTCTCAGACTGTGGCTGCCTCTTAATAAGAGCCGGAAGGGGAAAAATGAGAAAAGAGATTAAGGAAGCCATCCTGGCAAAAAAGGAAGCAGCTGGGCGAATCGTGCAGACAATTTTAAGTAATCCTGACATTTCTTATGAAGAATTTGATCATCTGTTTACCTTATATCTGTGCGAAAAGTTTATGCTGGTCGAGCAAGAACTGATTACGGATAATTTTTATGAAATCTGTCAGCTCTCGGCAGAGAAAGCGTCGCATCTGCCAAAGGGAATGCTTGATGCCTCAGAATTAGCTTCTAAGTGTGGCGGTGCTACAACGGCAATGAATAAGAAGGTGCTTTTTTTACTTGCGGTAAATCGGGAATACCGGGTGGACATTCAGGCGCCGGAGAGCGTGAGAGTGGAGACATTTACACAGTTAAAACGGCTGGTATATCGCAAGTTACAGGAGAAAAAGTTATGAATATGACGCAGGTAGAGAAGGACATTATAGAAGACTTAAAAGAACTTCAAGATGAAATCAGTCAGTACACATTTATTCTTTCATGTGCACAAGAGTGTATGCCTTATCCGGAGAAATACCGGACAGAAAAGTATCTGGTGAAAGATTGTCAGGTGAATACCTGGTTATATAGCGAGCTTAAGGACGGGAATATGGTATTTCTTGCCGATAGTGAATCCTTAATTGTGAAGGGGGCACTGGCATTGCTACAGGAGATTTTCAGAGGGCGAACGAAGGAAGAGATTGAGGAGTACGAATGCCGGTTGCTTAATACGAAGGCATTTACAAAACATTTATCGAAAACGCAGTTACAAGGACTTAGGTCCATTATACAAAAGGCGAAGAGGAACTAACCACTTATTTGCAGGGTACGAAAGGATAATAGTATAATGCAGATAAGTGGTTTTTGTTGATTAAGGAGAGCTTATGGTTACAGATAATTTGGAAGTGTTTATAGATGTTGGAGAAGAGCTGAACTTCTCGGTAGTGGCGCAAAAGCGTTATACGACGCAGCCCACAATCAGTCGCCAGATTGCGGAACTGGAAAAGCAGTGGGATCTAATACTGTTTGAACGCTCGAATAAGGGGCTTCGTCTGACGGTGGAAGGGGCTATCATGTTAAGTGCGTGCAAAAAATCTTATCAGCAACTGACGCAGGCGTTAGAGCAGGCGAGGGAGATTACGGTCGGGAAAAAGGATAAGTTGCAGCTGGGTTTTTTGACTGATATGAATGCCGAACAGCTGTTTATGCCGGCCGTTCATGACCTGGCAAAAGGGTATGAACAGCTTGATATTGCTCTTTCTTATCATTCTTTCAGGGAACTGCGCGCCGGTCTTAAAAGTCAGCATTTGGACATCATTTTCACCTATGATTTTGAACTTGCCAATATAAAAGATGATGTGATTGCCGAGTATGTGACAGAGGTGACGCCGTGTCTTGCTATATCGAAGGAACACCCGCTCTATGAGAAGGAGAATCTGACCGTTGCAGATCTGTCAGACGAGACATTCTATCTTCCGGAAGAATTAGATTCGCCGGGACGCGAAAAGGATCTTCGGTATCTGTTAAGAGCACATAAGATTGCGGACAGCAAGATTCGATTTGCAACGAATCAAGAATCGGTACTGTTGCAGGTGCGATTAGGAAGAGGCGTCGCGGTGATTGACTCCGGGGCTACGCAGATTGAAAAGTACAATCTTAGACTTGTGCCACTCGGAGAAGGAAAAAAATTCAGTAAACTCGGGATTGTAGCAGTGTGGAAAAAGGATAATCTGAATCCGTTTTTGACGATGTTTATGCAAAAAGTTAAGGAAAATTTAACGATTTAAGCTATTGAAGAAAGCACCCGAATAAGATACCATTTTCCCGTAGGCACCCCCGCATGGGGGACGTTCCTTTTGGCGAGTAGATGTGTACTTTGGCGCGGAAGAACTGTCGCGAGAACCGTCCCCCATGGCGAGTAAATAGTAGGAGAGATATATATGAGTGAAGAGTTTGATATGCAGGCCTATATGGCCAGAGCTGTGGAGCGTGTCGTAAAAGAATCGATTCGCGCAACACTAAAAGATCCAAAGGAAAGCGCATTTATTATGAAGTTTGCTGCGGCAACAAGGCAGGCAGCGAAGAAGCGTGCGAAGTCAGAAAAGGAAGGAGAGCATATTCCGACATTTCTGATTGCGAGCATTACAAGCAGCTGCAACCTGCACTGCGAAGGATGTTATTCGAGACATACCCATGCGACGAATGACCAAAAGGCAGTCAGCCAGCTGACCGATGAAGAGTGGCTTCGCATCTTCAAGGAGGCGGACGAGCTGGGGCTTAGTTTTATAATCTTAGCCGGCGGAGAGCCACTGATGCGACGAGACGTGATTGAGGCAGCAGCCAAGGTCAAGAACATCTTGTTCCCAATCTTTACCAATGGCGTCTACATGGACGAAGAATACTTTAAACTATTTGACAAATACAGACATTTGATACCGATTATGAGTATCGAAGGAAATAAAAAATGCACAGACGACAGACGAGGTGAGGGCATCTATGAGAAGGTCATATCCAACATGGACCGCTTTCATGCAAAGGGCCTGCCATTTGGCGCATCGGTGACCGCAACGACAGAGAACTTAGAAGACATCGTCAGCGAGGAATTCTTAGACAGCCTGTCAGAACGCGGATGCAAGGTCGTATTCTATGTGGAATTTACAGACGTGAATCGCAATGCGGCGCATTTGGCACCGGGAGATGAAGAACGTGAATTCCTAAGAAAACGCTTAGAAGAGCTACGCGCAACAAGAGACGATCTGGTCTTTATTGCATTTCCGGGCGATGAAAAGTCCTCCGGCGGATGCATTGCAGCGGGACGCGCATTCTTCCATATTAATTCCCATGGAGATGCAGAACCCTGTCCGGTATCGCCATATTCAGACATCAATGTCAAGGACACCTCCCTAAAAGAGGCGATACATTCAAAATTATTTAAGCGACTCATAGCAGAAGAAGTGTTAAATGATGAACACGATGGTGGATGTGTATTATTTGAAAAAGACGAACTTGTAAAGGAAATTGTGAGGGCACAAAATTAGCATTACTAGAAAGCGAGGTTACAATTCATGAGGGTATTACTTGTATATCCGGAATATCCGGTAACATTTTGGAGCTTTACGTACGCACTAAAATTTATCAACAAAAAGTCGAATCTTCCACCGCTTGGAATCCTGACGGTTGCATCGATGCTGCCAAAAGAATGGGAGCTAAAGCTTGTGGATATGAACACACAGAGGCTGAAAAACAGCGATTTAAAGTGGGCTGACTATGTATTTATCAGTGCCATGAATGTGCAAAAGGATTCCGTCAGAAATGTCATTGACCGCGCAAAGGCAATGGGCAAAACGATTGTGGGCGGCGGTCCGATCTTCTCAACGGAGCCTGAAAAATACGACGACGTTGATCACCTTCTATTATATGAAGGAGAAATCAGCGTGCCGGCATTTTTAAAGGATCTCGAGCAGGGACATCCAAAGCATATCTATGACTTTAAAGAATTTCCGGAGATTACAAGGACACCGATACCGCGCTGGGATCTGCTAGACAAGGATAAATACGCGATGCTGTCGGTGCAATTTTCACGAGGCTGCCCGTTCCACTGCGAGTTTTGTAATATCGTATCCTTGTTTGGGCACAAGCCAAGAACCAAGGGAGCCGAGCAGCTGCTGGCAGAACTTGATGCCATCTATAACATCGGCTGGCGCGGCGCAATCTTTTTTGTAGATGATAATTTTATAGGAAATAAAAAGGCGCTCAAGGCAGAGATTCTGCCGGCGATGATCGCGTGGATGAAAGAGCGGGATTATCCATTTGCGTTTTTTACGGAAGTGTCAATTAACATCTCGGATGATGAAGAACTGATGGATCTTATGACGGAAGCCGGATTCGACAACGTCTTTATCGGAATCGAGACAGTGGATGATGACTGTCTAAATGAGTGCGAGAAAGTGCAAAATCAAAAGCGCGACCTTGTGGACTGCGTTAAGACAATTCAGCAGCACGGCATGCAGGTGCAGGGCGGATTTATCATGGGATTTGATAACGAGAAGCCGTCCATCTTCCAAAATATGCAAAACTTCATTCAAAGAAGCGGCATTGTAACCGCGATGGTCGGACTCTTAACCGCACCTCCGGGAACAAAGCTGTATGAGCGGATGAAAGAAGAAGACCGGCTGGTAGATGAGTTCTCGGGTGTAAATACCAAGACCGATATGAACTTTGTACCGAAGATGGACCAGGATCTTTTGGTGGACGGCTACACCGATACGGTGCGTTCGATCTATTCACCGAAGAATTACTATCACAGAGTCAAGACATTTTTGGAAAATTATAAACCAAAAGGACTTCATAAACCGAAGCTTACAATGGTAGAAATCACAGCCTTTTTAAAGGCATGCTTTTTACTTGGCGGAATCTCAAAGGGCCGCGGTCAGTACTGGAAGCTCCTGTTTTGGACGTTGAAGAACAAGCCGCATCTGTTTGGCAGAGCAGTCGCTTTTTCTATCTACGGATATCATTTTCGAAAATGTCTGCCATAGTGGATAAAACAGCCACGAGTTAGAGAGGAACGGATTATGAAAAAATACGTAAGTATCCTGGCCGCGTTATGTCTGGCGGGAGCCATGCTGACCGGCTGTGGCACAAGCGAGCAAAACATAACAGAAAATGCAAATGAAACCGGCTCATCATCGCAGCTATCCGTGGCAGAACCGGTAACGGAAGGCGATGGAAGCGAAAGCGCGGAGCAGGTGGAAGAGCCGAAGGTACAGACGATTACGATCTCGGCGACCGGCGATTGTACGCTTGGCCGCTCGCAAAAGCGCGGCTATTCCGGTTCGTTTGATGAGTACTATGACAAATACGGAGAGACCTATTTTTTCAGCGGCGTAAGAGACATCTTTGAAGCAGACGACTTTACGGTGGTGAATCTCGAGTGCGTCCTTACAACGTCTGAGACCGGCGAGGAAAAGGAGTTTATGTTAAAAGGTGACCCGTCTTATACCGGGATTATGACATCAAGCTCGGTGGAAGGGTGCTCCTTTGGAAACAACCACAACATGGACTACGGCCAGCAAAGTTTTGACGACACCATAAATGCCTTAGAAGAGGCCGGGCTGTCCTACGCGGTCAACGACAAGATAGGAACCTATGAGACAGACGACGGGCTAAAGATCGGATTCGTCTCATCCAGCCTGTTGTCCGGCACGCAAGAGCGCGTTGATTATCTGGTAAATGGAATCAAACAGCTAAAAGAAGATGACGTTGATTTGATTATTGCATGCTGTCACTGGGGCGTCGAGCAGGAGCATTATGCCAATGACAACCAGGTGGCACTGGCGCATCAACTGATTGATGAAGGCGCAGACCTGATTATCGGGAACCATCCGCACGTATTGCAAGGCATCGAATACTACAATGGCAAATTGATATGCTACAGCCTAGGCAACTTCTCATTTGGCGGAAATTCAAACCCAACCGACAAGCAAGACGGCATCTTCACGCAGACCTTCACCTATGTGGACGGTGAGCTTGATGAGGATGCACAGATAGACGCAACATTTATACCATGTACATTATCCGGTTCCACGAGTTATAATGACTTTTGTCCGCAGATTGCTGATGGCGACACAAAAGCATCCATCTTAGAGAATATGGCAGATTATAGTGCAGGATACAGCGAACTGTCATTTGACGCAGATGGTAAAATAATGATAGAAGAGGAATAACATGTACGAGACAATATTATTTGATTTAGACGGAACCATTACGGTCTCCGAATACGGAATCATAGATTCTGTAAAATACGCATTAGAAAAATTTGGAATAGTAGAGCAGGATGAAGAAAGCCTTTTAAGATTTATCGGGCCGCCGCTCTATTATTCCTTTACGCATTTTTATGGAATGAATCACGAAGACGCAGAGAGCGCAGTGGCTTATTACCGCGAGATTTACGAAACGGAGAATTACAAAAAATCACCACTGTATGACGGCATTCGTGATGTAATACAAGAATTATATGAACAAGGCAAGGACCTGTATGTCGTGACGGCGAAGCCGATGGACACCTCCAAAGACGTCCTAAGCTACAACGATTTGTATCAGTACTTTAAAGGAATCTACGGGCCATCAAGAGAAGTGCATACCGTAGATAAGTCGCAGCTGATTATGAAGCTTTTAAACGAGCATCACATTCAGGATAAGAGTAAGGTTCTTATGATGGGCGACCGCCACTACGACGTGAAGGGCGCATCTGATATCGGCGTCACGGCAGTCGGTGCAGTGTATGGCTACGGAAGCCGCGAGGAACTGCTGGAAAATGGAGCCGATTACATCGCAGAAAAACCAATGGACTTACTGAACATCATTGAGGAACGAGCATGAAAAAATTAGAAGCATTTATCAAAGAAGGCGTAAGCGCATACAACTGCACGCAGTACGCAGCAAAAGATCTGGAAAAACATGGATTTGAAGAACTGCATTATGCCGATGAGTGGCATCTAAAGGCCGGCGGTCGTTATTATATGAAGCATTACGGAGCAAGCCTGTTTGCATTTACGATTGGAAAGAAGAAAGGACGACTTCGCATGGCAGGCGCACACACTGATGCACCGTGCTTGTCGATTAAGCCCAATGCAGACTTTGTAACCAAAGGCTATGCACAGGTCAATGTGGAAGTCTATGGCGGACCAATCCTGAATACCTGGTTTGACAGACCACTTGGCGTGGCCGGAAGAGTCATTTTAAAAAGTAAGGATGTCTACCATCCAAAGAGCGTGGTATATCGCAGCAAAAAGCCGCTTTTGATCTTGCCGAACCTGGCCATTCATATGAACCGTGATGTGAATAAGGGTGTGGAGATCAAAAATCAGACTGACCTTATGTTAATCGCAGGATTGCTTGGAGAAGAAGGACAGGATACGGCATACTTTATGGATTGCATTGCAAATGATTTAAAAGTAAACCGGGAAGAAATCTTAGACTTTGAGCTTACGACCTTTATCTGGGAAGAGGCAATGTATGTTGGCGTAAGCGGCGAGATGTATTCAGCGCCGAGACTCGATAACCAGACTTCGGTAGCGGCACTTGTGGAAGCAATCGAAGAAGCAGACTGTATAGAAGGCATGAACTTCATCGGCCTCTATGACCATGAGGAGATCGGAAGCCGCTCAAAGCAGGGAGCGGCAACACATTTTACCTATGAACTGTTGCAGCGCATCTTAGAACAGACCGGTTATACGACCGAAGAAGTCAGACGATATATGTATGAGATGATTTTGCTTTCCGTGGATGTGGCACACGGCCTTCATCCCAATAACATTGGCAAGATGGATATCACCACGCAGCCAATACTCGGAAATGGATTTTGCATTAAGCAGGCGTGCTCGCAGTCGTATGCGACAGATGCCGAGGCAATCGGAATCTTCGCCGGTTTATGCGAACGAGAAGGCATTCGCTATCAGCGATTTGTCAATCGCTCAGATGTAAGAGGCGGCGGCACGATTGGTGCGATCTTATCGTCTCTGCTTCCGGTAAAGACGGTGGACCTTGGAGTGCCCCTACTTGCGATGCACTCGGCAAGAGAACTGATGGGAAGCAGTGATCAACAAGAAATTACAAAGGCAGTAACCTGCTTTTTTAACGACTGATAAAAAGGAGAGATAATACCACAGATGGAGAGAAGATGCGGAATATTGCTTCCGGTGGCATCGCTTCCGAATCCATATGGAATCGGCTGCTTTTCAAAGGAGGCATATGAATTTGTAGATTATCTGGCGCAGGCCGGACAAAGATATTGGCAGATTCTGCCGCTTGGGCAGACCGGATATGGAGATTCGCCGTATCAAAGCTGCTCGACATTTGCCGGAAATGCCTATTTTATCGATCCGGTAAGTTTGATTGACAAAGGCTATCTGACCCAAGAACAAGTTGACGGGTATGATTTTGGCGGAAATCACGGATATGTCGATTATGACAAGATCTATAAGAGCCGTTTCAAGATGCTAAAAGCAGCCTACAAAAACAGCCCGTTTGCGAAGCGGCCCAAAAAGAAATGGGCAGGCGAGGCGTATGACAAAGAGCGGGCCGACTTTATGGAATTTCTTCGCAACAACTGGGAGTGGATTGTGGACTATGCCGCATACAGCGCCATCAAAGATAAGCAAAAAGGGAAGGCTTATGTCCAGTGGCCGGACGGATTACGCTATCGCGAAGATGAGGCGATGCGAAAAGCCTTTGATACGTTAAAGGATGAAATACGTTTCTATGAATATATTCAATATGAGTTTTTCAAACAGTGGGAGAAACTAAAATCCTATGCAAATGAAAAAGGCATCTTAATCATCGGTGATCTTCCTATCTATGTGGCATTCGACAGCGCAGATACCTGGGCCAATCCCAAATTGTTTGAGCTGGATGAAAAGGGATATCCGATTCGCGTAGCCGGATGTCCGCCGGACAGTTTTGCCAAGGGCGGACAGCTGTGGGGAAATCCTTTATATAACTGGGAAGCGCACAAGCAGACAGAGTACCACTGGTGGATGAAGCGGATTCAAAAGAATTTAGAATTGTATGATGTATTGCGCATCGACCATTTTCGTGGGTTTGAATCCTATTATGCGATTCCGTATGAAGATGAAGATGCAACCGGTGGTGAATGGGTCAAAGGACCGGGCAAGGAACTGTTTGAAGTGCTTCATTCCACGCTTGGAGACATGCCGATTATTGCGGAAGACCTTGGGTTTATCACGCAGGAGGTACGCGATTTGCTCGCTGCAACCGGCTATCCGGGGATGAAAGTCATGCAGTTTGGATATGGAGAATATCTGAATCACGATTACCTGCCGCAGTATTATCCAAAGAACTGTATCGCCTACACCGGAACGCACGATAACGACACGCTCAGAAACTGGTATAAGAACCACTCGAAGAAAGCGAAGGATACGATTCGCGAAGAACTAAAACCTGAGAAGGGTGAGGAGATGACAGGCGCTTTTTTAAAGACGCTATTTGCCAGCAACGCAGACACGGTTATTGTACCGATGCAGGATTATCTAATGCTTGGAGAAGAAGCCAGAATCAATACACCGTCAACGCTCGGAGGGTTAAACTGGCGATGGAGAATGAAGGCAAGTCTTTTGACAGAGAAACGAAAGCAGCAGATGCTTGAGTTAGCAAAGGCGTACGGGAGAGAAAATCGCCTATAAATCGTTTTAAACATGTGATACACTTTAACTAGGGTTATAAATACAGAATTAAAAGAGGTTAATAAGGGAACATATGGCGACAACAACAGATCTATCACTGAGAAATCAGATGATTTATTGCGTCTATGTAAGAAACTATGGGCGCATTGGTAATTTTAAGGAAGTAAAAAGTGATTTAGACAGAATTCAAAAGCTTGGAGCAGACATCGTCTGGCTGCTACCGATTCATCCAATCGGACATTTCGGACGAAAGGGTATGCTCGGTAGTCCATATGCTGTGGCGGATTATTATAAGGTCAATCCTGAGTATGGAACCATGGATGAATTCACCCAGCTGGTAGATGCCATCTACGATCATGGTATGAAATGTATGATGGATATGGTTTTTAATCATACAGCCAAAGACAGCGTTTTAATGAAACAACATCCGGAGTGGTTTATTCAGGATGAACATGGTCAGCCGACAACGCTGGTACCGGAGTGGTCAGATATTGTAGATTTGGATTTTTCTAAGACACAGTTGTGGGATTATCTAATCGAAGTATTAAAATACTGGGCCATGTATGCAGATGGATTTCGCTGTAATATGGCATGCAAGATTCCGCTTGAATTCTGGGAAAAGGCCAGAAAAGAAGTAGATATGATTCGCCCGGGATGTATCTGGCTGGCAGAGTCGGGAGAAGGAGCCTTTATAAGACGACTTCGAAAAGAAGGAAAAACAGCACTTTCGGATAGTGAGTTATACCAAGTATTTGATATGTGCTATGACTATGATTTAAAACATGCGATAGATGAAGTGCATAGCGGAGCATTTCCGCTTGAGGCATTTTCTAATGCCTTGCAGCTACAAGAGAGTAGTTTTCCTGACAACTATGTAAAATTGCATGCGCTCGAAGACCATTCGAGAGCCAGAGCCGCAATGCTCTATCCGGAAGGAAGAGCGCTTCGCAACATGACGGCATTTTCGTATTTTGAAAAAGGGGCTGTACTAATCTGCAATGGACAAGAAAAGAGTGATGTGCATCGTCCGAGCCTGTTCGAGAAGGATGATGTGAACTGGCGTCATGAGGATATGACGGCGTTTATGCAACAGCTGAAGCGAATCAAGGAAGAGGAAATCTATAGAGAAGGAACTTTCGAAGTTACGGCACTAAAAGAAGAGTATCTGTACGCAACCTATACATGGAAGGAAATGCGCAGAATCGGAATCTTTTCTGTGACCGGTAAGACAGGAGTCATACCGACAGACCTTCCGGATGGAACATACACCAACCAGATAACCAGAAATCCGGTGGAAGTATGCGGAGGACTGTTGTTATTCTCCGGAGAACCGGTGATTATTGAATACAATGTAAAATAAAAAATGCAAATCACTTGCAATTTTTGAAAATATAGTGTATAAAGAGAAATGCAAATCGTTTGCATTTCTTTTTTTATGGAACAAGAAGGATGACAACAGATGAAAGAATATCGTACAAAGATTAAAGACCTAATACAAGAATATATGCAGATGCATGCGGATGAACGTTTTTGCGCAGCAGAGATTCATAAGTATCTGACCAATTGCGGGAAGACGGCGAATCTAACAACGGTTTACCGCAATCTTGAGAAACTGACAGAAGCCGGTGTGCTGGTGAAGACAAAGAATCCGGCAGATGATTGTACCTACTTTCAGGTATTGGATTCAAACAGACATTGTGAGCAGCATCTTCATATGCGCTGCCTAAGATGTGGCAAGATTGTCCATCTGGAAGATGAGTATATGCAGGAATTCTACGAATATATAAGAAAGAAAACGAAGTTTGAAATGGATTGTACGGCTTCACAGATTAACGGAATCTGTGAGGACTGCATCAAGAGGGAGAAGTCATGAGTTATATCACAACAAAGAACCTTGCAATCGGCTATGAAGATGGCGTTGTGGCGCAAGGGCTTAACTTTACCATTAATCCGGGCGAGTATCTGTGTATCGTCGGAGAGAATGGAACCGGTAAATCAACACTGATTAAAACGCTTCTTAAATTAATTAAGCCGCTGTCCGGAAGTTTGATTTATGACAGCCGCTTAGAGGAAGGAGAGATTGGATATCTGCCACAGCAGACAGCTGCGCAAAGAGACTTTCCGGCAAGTGTATGGGAGATTGTCCTTTCCGGTAACATGGCGAATTTTTCGCATCATTTCTTCTATGGCAAGGAGCAAAGAAAAAGAGCGCTTGAGAATCTAAGACGCTTAGAGATTGAAGATTTAAAAAAGAAAAGCTTTGCGCACCTGTCCGGTGGACAAAGACAAAGAGTACTGCTTGCAAGAGCGCTGTGTGCCTCTTCAAAATTGCTGGTTTTAGATGAGCCGGTGACGGGCTTAGACCCTAAGGTGACACAGGAATTATACAGTTTGTTAGAGCGCCTTAATAAGGAAGGGCTGACTATTGTGATGGTTTCCCATGATGTAGAGATGGCGCTTGAGCACGCATCCCACATTCTGCATGTGGGCGAAAAACAGCTGTATTTTGGTTCCGCAAAGGATTATAGAAAGTCCACAGCGGCGAAGATCTTTATTAAAGGAGAGTAATTTGACATGGCTCAATTATCATATTATATGCAATATTCATTTGTAATATATGCACTCATTGTAGGCGTATTAATTGCGCTGTGCAGTTCTTTGATGGGTGTGACACTCGTGCTAAAACGCTACTCCTTTATCGGAGATGGCCTTTCGCACGTGGCATTTGGCGCACTTGCAATCGCGTCGGTATTAAAACTTACGAATAATACCTGGATCACAATGCCGGTAACACTTGCGGCAGCAGTGTTGCTTCTTCGCGCAGGTTCTCACGCCAAGATAAAAGGTGATGCGGCAATCGCGATGATATCCGTAGGAGCACTTGCGGTAGGTTACATGCTGATGAGTACAGGGTCTGGTTCGGAAAATGTATCCGGAGATGTGTGCAGCACGCTCTTTGGGTCAACTTCCATTCTGACACTTACGAGCGCAGAAGTGATTAGCTGCGCCATCTTTTCCGGGATCTTCATCGTGCTTTATATACTGTTTTATAACCGTATCTTTGGCGTTACCTTTGATGAGGATTTTGCCAAAGCATCCGGAACAAAGCCGGAGAGAATCAACTTATTAATCGCAATCTTAATTGCCATTATTATTGTAGTAGGTATGAGTCTGGTAGGTTCTCTTTTGATTTCGGCACTGATTATCTTCCCGGCACTGGCAGCAATGCGTCTGTTCTTTAGCTTTAAGATGGTGATTGTTGCGTCGGCAATCATTTCCCTGATTAGTGCAATCGCAGGAATGCTTGCATCCATTATGCTTCAGACACCGCTTGGAGCAACGATTGTCATTGCACAGATTATTGCATTTGCCATCTGCTATGTGATTGGTTTATTAAAAACGAGAGGATGATGAAATTGAAGAAGATACATCTCATTGTCCTTGCCGTAGTGCTTTTGATGACCGGTGTGCTAAGTGGATGTACAGGCGCAAGTTCAGGGGTTAATACTGATAAGATTCAGGTTACCGCAACGCTGTTTCCGCAGTACGACTGGATGAGACAGATTATCGGGGAAGACAATGAATACATAGAACTGAATTTAATAAATGATTCCGGAACGGACCTTCACAGTTATCAGCCGACAGTGCAGGATGTGGCGCTGATGTCAGAGTCTGACCTTCTGGTTTATACCGGCGGAGAGTCGGAAGAGTGGGTGCTTGACATGCAGCAGGAAGCGGCCAATGATAAGCTTCAGATTGTCTCACTCTTGGATGTGCTGGGAGAACAGGCAGTTGCTGAGGAAGAAGTAGGAGCTAAAGCAGAGAGAACGCACAGTCATACGGAAGAAGAACTAGAGTATGACGAACACGTCTGGCTGTCGGTGAAAAATGCCATGATGTATGTGCAGTATCTAAGCAATATGATTGTGCAGTTAGATCCGGAGCATGCCGACACTTATGAAGCCAACACGAAGGCGTACCTTGCCAAACTAGAGGCGCTTGATGAGCAGTATCAGACAGTGGTCGATAATGCATCAAGCAGCACGCTTGTTTATGCAGACCGTTTTCCATTCCGGTATATGGTAGAGGATTATGGTCTGACCTATTATGCGGCATATTCGGGATGCAGCGCAGATACGCAGGTAACATTTGAAACGATTACCTCGCTTGCAGCTTATATGGATCAGACAGAGGCGAATGCCATCTTGATTATAGACAATTCAGACGAGTCGCTTGCGAAAACCGTGTTAAAGTACACAAACAACCCAAATAGACAGATCTTGAAAATGAAATCTCTGCAGTCCGCAACGAAGTCGCAGATTGCAGAGGGATTAAATTACCTGGATGTGATGAATGAGAATCTGGCCGTGCTTGAGAAAGCGCTCGGCTAGGTTCTTTCTTTTTCTCCGATAGCTTCCGGGTCTTTAGTGGGTTCCGGCTTTAACAGATAGCCTAGAGCCACAATGGTGATAATCAGACCAATCGTGATGATAACGGTTGGAATTTCTTTGTAGAAAATCATACCCAGTATTGCAGCTGTAACCGGTTCGGCAGCAGACGCAATGATGGTGGCAAGTCCGGTATCTACATATTTAAAGGAATAAACCAGTACCAGATATGGAATCACCGATGAAAACAGCGCATGCAGTACAAGCATGCCGGTATGTGTAACCGGTGAAGAAGCCATATAGTGGAAGACCAGATTCCAATTCGTGAGCGGAATGCATGCGATTAGAATCACAAGCTGTCCGTAGAACGTTATAGTAAGGGACGTGTAGCCCTCGCCGGTCACAATCTTACTAACGGTGGTGTTTACTCCGTAGAAGAAAGCGCTTAAAAGTCCAATGAAGATTCCAATCAGTGTAACCGACTGCGCAGAAGCATCTCCGACAACGCCGCTTGCAAGAATACAGCCAAAGATGGCAAATGCCATACATAAAACCTTCTTAAGGGTAATCTTCTCTCGAAGGAAGATGGCTGCTAAGATTAAGGTAAAGATTGGTGCGAGGCAAAGTAAGATGGCAGCGAGTGACATCGTCATGGCTTCAATTGTGTAGTTATAGCAGATATTTAAGGCAAATGACCCTATGAATCCGGCAACTGCCATCAGTGCAAGGTGCTTAATATGTCTGACTTTTAAAAGCTCTTTGTTATAAATTAAAATACCGATTAATAAGATGAGAACGGCAAAAACAGTACGTCCACCGAGAATCGAAACATTGTCGAATCCGGAATCTCCTAAGGTACGAACGAACAGACCCGTCAGTCCCCAGCACATACCTGCAATCAATGGGAGAAAAATCATAAGTTTTTTCATATCAAAATAAGTCCCCTTAATTTTTTTACACTATGAGTAACTATATGTGAAAAATCAGGAATAGTCAATATAAAGCACCCCTGAAAGGTGTCTTGATTACCGTTTGGTATGTGGCAAATCAAACAAAAATGAAAATATTTTATTGACATTATTCCCCGAAAAAATGACATTTTCAACGAAGTATGTTGGATGCTGACAAATAATTAACGAATAGACAAGCGGTGACAGTTTGGAAACCGGCATGAAAATTTGTTAAATTGCATTGAAAATAGAGACAAATGTAGGCAATTTACCTTAGAAAACAACCCGGTATGCAATGTGCACAAACAAAGTAAGACCAAGCATTGCTAAAAAGTTATCAATGTTGCATTTGAATTTGAAGAACATATAATAGTCACTGTAGGGAAAATTGAACTAAAAAAAATACAAACGGCTTATATGGGTTTTCTATTAAATACATAGGTGCAGCTATGTTGATGGCACACAAGAGTAGGGAAAAGCACATTTATAGAAAATCTGTTTAGCATAAAGAAAGTATTCATAAGTAGGAGGTTGGAAAATTATGATTAACTCACCAGCAGAAGTGGCAAAAAATTACGTTGGTATTGGTAAAGGAAAGGCAAATCTTAGCATTGCGAAGATGATCTTCTTAGGTCTCTTGGCAGGTATGTTTATCGGTTTCGCAGCAGTAGGTGCAACAACAGTAGGAGCAACTATCGAGAATGCATCCCTTGCAAAATTCCTGGCAGCAGTTGTATTCCCGGGTGGACTTGCTATGGTATTGATTGCAGGTTCTGAATTATTTACAGGTAACTGTCTTTTAATCATTCCTTTATTACAAAAAGAAATTACAGTAGGACAGATGATTAAGAACTGGGTATTCGTTTGGATCGGTAACTTAGGCGGAGGTATCTTAGTATCCTTAATTACCGTAGGTGGACACCAGGCAAACTTATTCAATAATCAGCTTGCAGTATCTTACATCTCAACAGCAGTAGCAAAGACGTCTATGACATTTGGCGATGCTTTCATGAAAGGTATCGGATGTAACTTCTTAGTATGTATTGCGGTTTGGATGGCATTTGCAGCAAAATCTGTTGCAGGCAAAGTAATCGGTTTGTTCTTCCCGATCATGCTGTTCGTATTAGAAGGATTCGAGCATAGTGTTGCAAACATGCAGTACATCTCTATCGGACTTCTGTGTAAATTAAATGATACATGGGCTCAGGCTGCACAGGATGCAGGCGTTGATTTTTCAAATCTGACCTGGGGCGCGATGTTTGGTAAGAACTTGTTGCCGGTATCGCTTGGTAACATTGTCGGTGGTTTGGTTCTTGTTGGACTGATTTACTGGGGATGCTACTTAAAAGGAACAAAGAAAGAAGCATAAACTCTATATAAACCATGAAAGAGACCGTCGCATGAAAATGCGGCGGTTTTTTTGGGATAAGAAAGATTTATGTACGAAAGTACTAGTAAAACAACTGAAAAGATAGTATGATTAATGGCATGAGGTTTTAATTATGGAGCATGAGATTAAACATATCTTCCTGACAGGGGAGAAGCAGGTTGGAAAATCAACCGTTCTGGGCAATGTTTTAGACGCATTGCAAGAGCGTGGATATCGAGTAGGAGGGTTTCAGACGCTCCCTTTTTTCATTGATGGAAACAGGCGTGGCTTTTATCTGCATTCGCTTGGAGATACACCGGAGGGAATGAATGACATTCCGGTGGCTGTATGTTTTCATTCGAAGAAGGGGCCTTCCGGAATTGGAATTACAGAAGCATTCAACCGCTTCGGAGCAGGCATGCTAAAGGACGCATTGGATAACGCCGACATCTTATGGATGGATGAACTCGGCCGCCTTGAAGGCGATGCGTATGAATTTAATAAAACCGTGGTGGAGTGTCTTGATCGTGCACCGCACGTAATTGGTGTATTACAGAAGGTAAAGCGGGCCTTCTTGCAGGAAATCGCACTTCGTGAGGATGTAATGGTAATTGAGGTCACAACAGATAATAGGAATGAAATGGCAAATATGGTTCTAGATGCATTAGGGGCAATGTAATAGAACAACGGGGATGGGTGTTGTTTGTGAACAGCAAAAGGAGGAAGAACGTATGAAACACGTTAAGAAACTGTTCGCATTGGCACTTGCAGTGGCGGTAGTAGCCGGATTTACGCCAATGATGAACGCGCAGGCAGCAACCAAAAAAGTAACGACGAAGAAGTACACCATTTCGAAAAAAGCCGGTACGTACAAAAACAAGGTTACAATCAAGTTAAAAGCGAAGAAAGGTTACAAGGTGTATTACACAACCGGTTCTAAGCTGACGAAGAAAAAGGTTGTAAAGAGTGGTAAGACCAAGAAGCTTACATTTAAGAAGACGACGAAACTGAAAGTGTATGCAGTAAAGTCTTCTAAGAAGATGACGAACAAGAAGTTGAAATCCAAAAAGGTGAAGAAGGCAACGAAGACATATAAGTATAAGATCAAGAAGTCTTCTAGCAGTTCGGATTCTTCATCAAGTACGGATGATACGACGACGGATGATACAACAACGACAGATGATACAGTAGTTACAACACAGGTGACACAGGTGGATTACTCGACAGGGGGAACTATCACAGGAACACTGACAGGAAAACAGATTTATGTAAAATCGGATAATGATGTCACCTTGGTTTTAAATGATGCGACGATTGATAATAGTAGCTATGTCGGAACAGATCCTGCAATTTTAATTGAAGGAGATGGCAATGTTACGATTAAACTGATTGGTGATTCTGTGATTAAGGGTGGTGCTTATAACGCTTCACCGGCTAGTGCGATTGTATATCAAAGTTCAACGGCAAATCTTACAGTTGAAGCAGATTCAAGTGACTCAGACGCATCGCTGACGATTACAGATTCTATGTCTTCATCAAAGACATATTCCGATGATCCGTCAGATGGTATTGCGTCAAAAGGAAGCCTGGCGATTAACAGCGGAGTTATTACGATAACTTCAAATGGTGATTGCTTGAAGGGAACAAAGAGCGGTATTACAATTGCGGATGGAGAACTGGCATTAACATCTAATCTGGGAAATGGTTTAAAGTCTAAGAAGGGCGATATTACCATTAGCGACGGTGTTGTTAACTCTAAGTCAACAGCAGAAGACGGTATTAATGCCAAGAATGGTGCAGTAACAATCTCAGGCGGAACGGTAACCATCAGCGATTGTTATGGGGATGGAATCCAGGGAGAAGAGGTTGCGATTTCAGGTGGAACAATAGATATTGAAACATTGTATCAATATGCAGCTACGAATTTCTATGCATCAAACAGTATTTCAAGCACGGCTAATTCCTTGACTGAATCAGGGGATACCAAGACAGAGACTGTAAATTATGATACAGGTAGTCATAAGGGAATCAAGGCAGGTACTAAGGCGAAGACGTTTTCTTATACATCCGTAGAGGATGGTTCTGATTATACTACCGGGACCTCATATGAACAGGATGCATCCGGAAGCTTAACCATCAGTGGCGGAACTATTAATATTGATACAACGCAGACCGGCGTTAAGGCGAATTCTCTTAGTACAAGTGGTTATTCTGCAACCGGAACAGGTGTTTATATCATCGGTTCTCCGGACTGTGCAATTCAGGCAAATAACACCGGTGAAATCAGTGGAGGAACACTGACACTTGCAGCAGCTGATGAAGGAATCACAGGCGGTAGTTCCTTATCGATTACAGGAAGTGCTAATGTCAAAGTGACAACAGCATATGAAGGAATTGAAGCAGGAGCGATTACAATCGGTTCTGATTCTGATTCTGATTCTGATAGTCCACAGATACGTGTTTATACGAACGACGATGGAATTAACGCGTCTTCAAAAACGTTAGTCTATACTTATGACGATGAAGACGAAGAAACATATGTGAAGGAGAGTACATCGGTTGATGGTAATACGTTAACGATAAATAGTGGATATGTGAATGTCATGATTGGTGCGGATGAAACACATTCTGTGACTGTACCAAATGGATCTAGTACGAAGACGATTAAATATTCTTCTGATGGTGACGGTCTTGATTGTAACGGTAGCTTATATCTATATGGAGGAACAACGATTGTATACGGAGTCGGAGGAAGCTCATCAAACTCTCCGATTGATAAGGATGATGATTTTGTTATTGGCTCAGGCGCAACCGTATTGACACTTGGTTCAAGTTCGATGCAAGGAGACGGAACACCGACAACGGCAAATCAGGCATATGTAACCACAAGTAGCCAGTCCGGTAACTCCGGAGGCCCGGGAGGTTCAAGCTCATCTTCTGTTTCCATTTCATCAGAAACGGCCGTTGCAATTTTAAATGGTTCTACAACTTTAATGGCGGTAGAATCACCAATGAGTGCAAGTAGTGTGTTCTTCTCATCGCCAAGCCTTTCAAGTGGAAGTTCTTATACGCTTTCCACAGGCGGAACTTTATCCGGTCAGTATACAAGTTATACATATGACTACTATACCGGATATTCGGGAGGAACAAGCACGAAGAGCTTAACGGCAACAAAATAAAACAGATATTTCAAAATCGCCTTGCGGGCTTACCGCGGGGCGATTTTTCTATCATCAAATTCATAAATAAAATCCTTTCGTTGTCATAGGCGGAAACCCACTGCCCTTGGGCGGTGGGAGGAGCCTTGTAAATTCGTAGCCATTAACCTTGGCTCTCAATGTATTTTTGTATGGTAGCCGACGATACTTCGCCTATGCTACAAACAAAGTACCCATCAGACCAAAAGATTTTCTTCTTCCAATACTGTTTAGACAGGAAGTTTTGATATTTCTGCCATAGATAATATGTAGTCTGTTATGACGGTTATATCTATTATCCATATCGAATTCCTCAAACATATTGACTTCCACTAACAAATAGTACAACATATATCTAGTGAAATATATATGAGGTGAATATATGGAACAGATGACAGTTACGGCTAAAATTCAGATATCCGTTAATGCGGACAGTAAGGTTTTACTTGATAAAACCATGTCTGTTTATTCTGATGCTTGTAACTACGTGTCTAACTATGTATTCCGTACTCACGACTTAAAGCAGTTTTCCTTGAATAAGGTTCTGTATTCCACACTTCGAGAAAGGTTTGGTCTTAAATCCCAAATGGCTCAGTCCGTGGTTAAGACGGTTATCGCAAGATACAAAACCATTCTTGAAAATCAGAAAGAGTGGATTCAGCCTAATTTCAAGAAACCACAGTACGACCTTGTTTGGAACAGGGATTATTCCCTGACGCAAAATTGCTTTTCAGTGAATACGCTGAATGGACGTGTTAAGCTGCCTTATTTCACTAAAGGTATGTCTAAATACTTTGACCATACAATCTATAAGTTTGGTACAGCCAAGCTTGTAAATAAGCAT
>JAILOU010000040.1 GCA_024690665.1 Eubacterium sp. | reverse complement strand
TGATTATCTTTGGCCTTACCGGAGTAAGTGAATCTGCTACTACTCAAGCAGCAGCAATTATTGATATCGTTTGCATGTCTGTCGGCTTTATTGTCATGGTTGCATATTCATTTAATTATCTTAATATCGCCAAGCGGATTACACCTAATTTGTACCGCCATCGTCTTGGCATTCGCATCATCTTAACTTTGTTAATTGATGTGGCAATTTTCTTTATTTTTTTAAGTGTGACCGCCGCACTAAACATAATTATACTGCCAATACTTGGTATACCCATATAATAGTAACATAATATAATCTCGTTGATTGCCCCTATAACGGGGCAATCAACCTACAATTCATTATATTTATCAGCTCTCCCCTTCGCCTTCTCCACCGGATACTTAGCCTCATTTTGATCCATTTTCATATTCACAATCTCATCCGTATCAAGTCCTAACTTATCCGCCATATTCTGACAGTAAACCATAACATCAGCAAGTTCTTCCTTAACATGTTGCAGATCATATTTCTTATCATCCCACTGAAAACACTCCAATAATTCTGCTGCCTCAATTACGATTGATTTAGCCAGATTGGCAGGCGAATGAAACTGATCCCAGTCACGATCAAGTGTAAACTTTCTGATTCTGTCTATTGTCTCTTTTTTCATGTTATATACGCTCCTTAAGTTCTTCTAACTAATATGCATCGGCATCCGTTTGTATTCTAACGGCAGAACGCCAAAGCGTTCCGCAAACACTTTTGCGAATTTCCCCTGATTTTCATAGCCCACCGCATTTGCAACCTCAATTACTTTAAAATCAGTCGTTCTCAATAATTCGGCTGCTTTTTCCATACGTTTATTTCGAAAATTAGTCAGATAACTCTCCCCCAAAATTCCTTTGATATAAGATTTGAAACTACTTTCACTGATTCGAAAATGCTCAGCCATCTCTTTTGCTGTATACTTTTTAGAAAGATCATTTAAAATCATACTTTCCGCTTCTCTTACAATTGCAATCTGTGCTTTCGTATAAAAAGTATCGTTCTCACTTCTCTTTGGAAGCCGAAATAAATCATGAAATATCGTAGCAACCAAAAACCTAAGTGTCGGCACATCCGGTTTGGCTCTCATCTCCCAGATAGCAAGTATGTGCTCTTTTATCTCCTCGCTCATCTTGTTAATGTATAACCCGTTTTTTTCACAAAAGCTTTCTATCACCTTGTTGGCGTTGATTCCCAGATATTCCAGCAGATGACTTTTACCCTCATGAAATCTTACAAAAATCTGAATTCCCTCATACAATCTCCCCGGATAATAAAAATCTTTCTCCGGCATAATCGTACTTAAACAGATGTGATTCTCCTTGACAATCGCATATCTGTTTTGGCCTAAAAACACATCACACCTTCCATTTATACAACAATTGAGAATCAGCATCTTATCCGAATAAAAAGCATCATCCGCCTTCTTACATTGATTTGTATATATGCTGTTAAACACGATGGAAACCGCTGAATCAAGATTATACATCTCAATCGTGCCGCACGCTCCCATATCTACTTTATAGTTTTGTTCTTCCTTTTTTTCCATAGTTTTTATTATAGACCTATCAAATGCAAGTGAAAAGACACTTCTCCCTAATTTTAATGCTAAATGGATTTATTTTACATATATGGATTTGAAACATTTTCCCTCTAACATTATGATATATTCGTTTTATATATCTAACCACAAAAGAATGGAGCAAATCTATGAATCAAATAACTTTATCCAAGGCAATACCGGGTGAAACTTATACCATCCTAAAGATTGCCAATGAAAAACGTCTATTTAATCGAATATCCTCTATGGGCCTTATGACCGGTGGACAGATAGAGATATGTCAAAATAAGAAAAAACAACCGGTTTTAATCTATGCCCGTGATACGCTTATTGCCATAGGACGAAAAGAAAGTGAAAAAATATTGGTAGGAGGTAACAAGCAATGAGCAGCTGTAGTTCTTGTATCGCAAAAGAAAGTTGTAGTTATCATGGCAAAAGTAGTACTTATCATATGGATGATAATACACCTGTCATCGCTCTTTTAGGACAGCCAAATTCAGGCAAGTCAACCATATTTAATATGATGACCGGCTCTCACCAGCATGTAGGAAATTGGCCCGGTAAAACAGTTGACCAAAAGGAAGGCGAATTCAAAATCGGATCTCAGAAAATGATTCTCGCTGATCTTCCCGGAAGCTATTGCCTGTCAGCAGATTCAGATGAAGAAATCATCACCCATGATTACATTGCTAATGATAATGCCGATCTTGTTTTGATTATGGCAGATGCCTCTCAGCTCAAAAGAAGTCTGTATATCCTTGCCGATTATGCCGGCATGAAAACACCTGCCATCTTAATCCTTAATATGATGGATGTTGCAAAAGGACAGGGAATCAATATTGACACACAGCAACTATCCAAGAACCTTGGCATACCTGTCGTTCCCATGACAGCTATCAAAAAGAAAGATTATAAGCTCCTATACGATCAGATTGAAGAGGGGCTTATCAATGGTAACAGATTTAATTTTACGAAAATGGAATCTGCTGACCAAAAGATTGAATGGATTGATTTTATTTTGTCTAATGTACTGACAAAGCACAAAGAAATCCAAAGCTCTTATACAAGATTTGACCGCATCGCGCTTTCTCCGATAAAAGGGAAAGTTTTATCCATTTGCATTATCTTAATTGTTTTTTTAATTGCCATGATTTTCGCGGGTGTCGTTGGTGGCATCGCTTCTGCTATCATAAGTTCTGTTTCTTCCGTTCTTCGCTCTGTATTGACAGATATTGGAACAAGCACTCTGATCATCTCTTTGATTTGTGATGTTATGTTAAATGTTTTGTATTTCGCAATCATGATGGCATCATTTGTACTTGGTATAACTTTAGGATTTAATGTCATGGAAGAATCCGGTTATTTAGCCAGAATTTCTTTTCTTTTTGACCATACAATGAACAAAGTCGGTCTACAAGGGAAAACAATTATGCCATTTTTTATGGGACTTGGATGTACCATTGCAGGGACTACCGGAACAAGAGTTGTAGATAATTGGGGACAACGTATTTTGGCAATTGCCATGTCATGGGCCGTTCCATGTGCTGCAACACTTTCCGTTGTTCCAACCATTGCCATGGCCTTATTTGGAAGCACTGGTGGTTTTTTTGTTATCGTACTGGTATTTCTACTAATGTTTTTTCTAATGTGGCTAGTTTATAAAGTATTCGGCAAAAAACTATCTCCCGCTCAGGAAAGAGTCGGGCTGATTATGGAACTACCGCCTTACCACAAACCCAATTTTAAGAACATCATCTATGTTACATTCCGCCAAACATTGTCCATTTTTCTTCGGGCATTCCGCGTCATAAGCATTGTATCAATTATTTTCTTTTTATTGGTGTATGGATTCGGTGATTCCGGTGAAAACAGTTTGCTTTACCTCATCGGTACTGCAATTGAACCGGTCACTCAATTTTTTGGTTTGCACTGGCAGGCATTTTTAGCATACTGCGCTTCTGCAATATCCAAAGAATCTCTGCTAGGCGTGCTTAACACACTTTACGGTGTAGATGGTAATCTTGTAAGTTCAACATTCGGCGCTAAAACTGCCGGTAGTAGCAGCGCAATATCAAGCATTTTATCTACGCACTTTACCAAAGCTGAAGGTCTTGCGTTTATCTTCTCTATCAGTTTTAATATGCCTTGCGTAAGCGCCCTTGCCGCAACCTCAAGAGAAGTCCATTCTATAAAATGGACTGCAAAAATCGGTCTGTTTTATACCGTTTCTTCTCTCATCATTGCCTGCATTGTATATCATATTGCCCTTTTAATTTTCTAACGAACAACCCTCCCGTGACAACATCACAGATTTATTTCCTCTGTTTTTGCTGTCCGGGAGGGTTTATTTTGCTCATGTCAAGACTCGCTCGCGAGTCTTGCGCGCCGGATTCGGGTCTGCTTCAGCAGACAAATTCCTGTCCGAATCCGTGTGCATCCTCGCGGAGCGTTTAACTCAGTCGGAGCTTGTACCCCGACTGAGTTAA
>JAILOU010000029.1 GCA_024690665.1 Eubacterium sp. | reverse complement strand
GGATTTTCAATCCTGATTACGGGATTCATGAGAAATATATATCCAAGAATAGCAAATATACTGGTTGAAAATGTATCGCCGGGTATAAAAGTGGCATCTTATATTGGGATAACCGCGTTGGTTGCTGATTATTTTTATTCGCTTTTGTATATGAAAAAGCATAAAAGCTTTTATCATAAGTGGATTTATGTTATAGGAATCAGAAAAAAAGAAGTCAAGAAAAAATCACTTAGTACATAAAGGAGAAGAAGAGAATGAAAAAAAGATTTGAGGATATGAAGCCACAGAATGTAGATGAGATTATTTCCGGGCTGTATCAGGTGATATGCCAGATGGATGTATTACGGGAAAAATATAATATGGATGAACATTTCGGTCAGCTTATGATTAACGCTGATAATCCCGATGCAAGGTTGAAGGTAAATACTTTCATACGAGTGATTTCAGAAATGGATCAGATAAAGGTAGCCTTGGAGTATTTGAACAAACCGATAAAGTTTGAAGGTGTTTTACAGCAGATGACGGACGGGACGGTACATCTGAACGAAACAGTCATAAATGAGGGCACAAAAATAGAATATCTTGCCGCAGATCAGTGGAATATAGGTTATATAAAAAAGAATCCCAAGACTTTTAGGGGCAGCATCTATGACGACAAGGGTAAGATTATTATTGAAAAAATTGATCAAATTAAGGCTAGGATAAGATGAACATTAAAATATTGTCAGACAGTATATGTGATTTCTGTTCTTAGGAGTGTGAAATATTTATTAGAACGAGAAATGCTAACATCAATGATTATAAATATTTGTCTTTATGGGAGTTTTGGGAGTGGATCTTGCACTGACAGCAACGGCACTTGTTGGGTTTGCGGAGGTGGTTTCATCCGCTGAGGATATTTTTAATGAGCGGATGGAGACGCTCGTAAGGAGGGTGCATAGACCGGCATTGTTGAGGGTTCGTGCGTTCTGTATTCCAGATGTGGATAGGTTAAGAATGGAGATAATTCGCCGAAAACTGTCAAAATGGCTTGAAATGCGTAATCGTTGATGATAGGGTAAGTTTAATCCAGTCACTTTGGTGGCTGTTTTTATGCCCATTTTTCGATAATTCTCCTTATCGTTAAAAGTGAACACCCTTTGACTGAAAAAGTTTCATCGTTAAATTGTATAAAAGTTATCGTGTCTACGGAAACGAAGGAAAAGCTGGAGACACTTAAGACGGCGGCGGAACAGGCTGAGCAGGCATTGAAGGACGGCACGATCACGCAGGAACAGTATGATGGCCTGCAGCGTGAGATCGTTGAGACTGAACAGAAGCTGAAGGCTTTGGAGGAACAGGCGAAAGCTTCCGGCACTGCTATTCAGGAGATCGCTGCAAAGGGTGAGAAACTGAAGACAGTTGGTGACAATGTTACCAATGTCGGAAAGAAGTTCATGCCTGTGAATCTGGGTGTTGTGGGATTAGGTACGGCGTCGGTGAAGACTGCCGCTGATTTTGATCCCGGTTTATATTGGCGGTGACATGATTGATGAGATCGTGGTTACGGCTCAGCAGAGAATGAATCTAAGAAGTGGAGGCAGACAGCGGAGGCGTGACAGAAGCAGGAACCACACAGAGGGATGTTGTCCGGGAAGGTGTGGTACAGATCGGCGTGACATTCAGAGTGTCAAAACGATGGCTGAATAAGTTTTCGGCGTATAAGAAGCTGGTCAGCGATACAAGCTATGGAAGCCTGTGGGAGGTGTCCTTTACACTGAAAGAGTTTTAACAAGGTGATTAATTATGAAATATTGTTTGGTTTATAGGCTGGGGCTTGAAGAAGTATTCGTGCTAGAAGCGATGCGGCGTTTTCTTCCGATAAGCCCTCATCCAGGATCCATTTGACGATGAAAGCAGCCATGCCGGCAGATTGGAATTCATAATAGAGACGAAGCTCTGCCCTTGACAATCTTGATATCACTGACAGGGCATACGACCGTAAATATAATGATCTGCAGGGACGTCTCGAAAATGCCTACGTCAAGATCACTGAACTTGAAGACGTGGTCGCTCAGTATCAGGAAGAAATCGAGAGTATCAGGAGAGAAAAGATCAGCGCAGATAATGTCTACAACTACCTGATTCTGTTCCATGATGCCTATGATCAGCTGCCGGATATCTGGAAGAAAAAATTCTTTCAGAGCTTCATTCAGGAGATTCAGCTATACCCGGAACAGAAGGAAAATGGGCAGGTTTTGAAGTCTATGAAGTTTAAGTTCCCGGTATTCTATCAAGGTCAGACGATAGAGGAAATCCGTTGGGACAAAGAAAATACAGTCGAGACGGTGTGTCTACTATCAAGGTGATTGTCCTTAGTAGGAGATGATTATGTGAAAAAGACGATATTAACATTACTCATGATGATGACCATGCTCATGATAGTTTCATGTGGGTCTCAAGATTGGGAGGAGGACGTATCCGCAGAAAGCGTAGAAACATTTTCCATTTCTTTAACGCCGCATATGAATGATATCACTGTCGCATGGGAGGAAGATAACAAAATCAGTACCTATGAGATATACAGAGTAGATGTTACACAAGATGTGCTTAATCCGGAAAAAGATATGACCTATGAGCTGTCAAGTTATGAAAAAATTGCAGAAGTGTCCGGGGGAGAAGGCAGCTATACCGATGAAAATGTAAAAGCCGATCACTATTACGCTTATTTGGTTAAGGCATATCAACAGGTAGAAGAAGAGAAAAAACTCGTTTATGCTTCCAACGAGGACGATGGTCAGTATACATGTCAGTGCTGCGGATTATCTGCGCCTGATTTGCTTAACGGCGGATCCGGTGAATTTTCGACAAACAGCAAGGACTGTCTTTATCTATATTATCAGTGCTATTATGGCGTGGATCCGACAGATGTGATTCTTTACAGGAAAGCGGAAGGTGAGGAAGAGTACCAAAAGATTGATTTTGAGACGGTTGAAGAGATCTGTGAGGGATCCGGTGAAATCAAGGACACTTCAGTTGAGCCCGGAGTGATTTACTATTACAAAATCAAAGCAGTCAGGCAGGAGGATGGTCAAGAATACTATTCCAAAAAGTCTGATGAGGTTCGCATACCGGCAGTGAATTTTAAGGGAGAATATACAGTATCAAAGCAAACTATTTCCGGATATTCGGATAAGGTGATTGTTAAGCTGAAAAGTGACAGATATAATGGGGAGCTTAAAATCGGTCAAGGCGATTCGGCTTTAGATGATGAGGATAATGCGGTAGAGGTAACTGCATTTAGCTGTGATAATGAGTCCTGGAAAACATTGAAGGATCAAGAAGTTGTGATTTCGCCGGGGGATACTGTGTATATACAAGTTGAAGGAGAAGACATAGCTTCTGCAGACGAAATTTATCTTGATTCGGATAAGGGGGCTGTTCGGCTGGAATATGATGGCCCGGGAGTTGGATATAGTATTTTGAATATTGATTTTGAGGGAGGAATTGCACAGGTGTATCAGAATTTTGATTAACACCATTTGTTTATTCGAGCCAAAGTACACATGACCGTGGCAAAAGGAACGTCCCCAATAGTTAGATATCGTACAGAAAGATAGGACTTGTATTCCAACTATACACCATGCTATAATGCAGGTGTGAGCGTTTAGGAATAAAGGACTAGGAGGGCGTATGAAAAAGGTAAAAAAAGCACCACGTAAACAAGGATCAATAAAAGGAAAATTATTGGTCATGATTATGCCTGTGGTTATTGTTACAGTTGCGGTTTTGGTAATTCTATCCACAACACTGTCAGGCAATAGCCTTAAGGAAATGGCTGTGGAACAGCTATCATCTTCTATTTCCAACCAGGGAGACAACATTGAGTCCTGGCTGGATGAGAATCTGCAGTATTTTGCAACGGCAAAGCATACGATAGAATCTGTAAAACCGGATGAAGATCAGCTTCAGACATTACTGGATTCTTATTATGGTTTTAACAGCAATTCACCGGAAGGGCTTTATATTGGAAGTTCAAAAGGAAAGATATACAAGGCGAAAGAGTCTTCTTTGGAGGTTGCCGATCCGACAAGTGAGTCCTGGTACACGGAAGGTATGACCCGTATCAATATGGCATATGGTACAGCGCATACGAATGACAGCGGCGAGTATGTCGTTAGTGCTTCCGGTATATTGAATGACGGATCTGATGATATCAAGATTATATCGAGTGATGTATCCTTGGATCAGATTAGTATTATTGTCAATTCCGGTGTGAAGATGAATAATGCAAGTTCCTTCCTGGTAGATATGACAGATAATACCATTTTGGCACATCGTGACAGTAGCTTGATGTCTACAACGTTAGGCGAGGGCGACAGCAGCACATTGATGAGCGGGATTGCTACGGCAATTAATGAAAATGATACAGATGAGCAGACGATTGGTGGATACATGGTAGACTTTCGTGCTATCTCCGGAACAAACTGGATGCTGGTATCATATATTGAGACGGATATTATTATGGAAAGTGTTAATAATATCAGAAACCTTCTGATTTTAATCGGTATTGTAGCTGTTATTGTAATCATTATCTTTATTCGGATTATTGTTACAAGGATTATGGCACCACTTGGTGATATTGCAGAAAATATTTCCGCGATGTCAGCCGGTGACTTTACGATTACAGTGGATTCAGACAGTAACGATGAAATTGGTATGATGGGTTCAAAAGTACGGGAATTTTTGGACAGCATGCGTCATATGATTTCGAGTATCTCGGATGAGTCTGCCAAGTTAAAACAAGAATCCGACAATTCGGATATGGTGTCCAAGCAGATGTATGATGCTTCCCAGTCTCAGTCGGAAGCGATGCAGCAGTTAAATGACACTGTCGATCAGCTTGCAATTGCCGTAAATGACATTGCGGAAAATGCGACAGTGCTTGCATCAGTTGTTGCAGATACAAAGGACAATAGTGAAAAGGCAAGTGACAGTATGGATGAAACCGTCGCAATGTCACAAAAGGGCCGAGAAGATATGGAACATCTGAATGAGGCTATGAAGGGAATCGAACAGGCAAACAATGAGCTTGTAGGTTCTATTAACAAGGTTGGAAACGCATCGGAAGAAATCACCAATATCGTTGGTATGATTGGCAATATTGCAGAAGAAACGAATCTGTTATCCTTAAATGCTTCCATTGAGGCAGCCCGTGCAGGTGAAGCCGGCCGTGGATTTGCCGTTGTGGCAACAGAAATTGGTAAATTGGCACAGACCAGTGCGGAAAGCACACAAAATATTGCCGGTCTGATTCAGGAAGTTCACAAGCTGATTGAAGAAGCAGTTGGACAGGCCAATGCCAGTGCGGAAAGTATTCAGGAAAATACGGTGCTGATTAACACTGCGGTAGATACATTTGACCAAATCTATAATAATATTCAAGAGTCGAGCCGGCTTATGGGTGAGATGATTGATGATGTTGAAAAGGTAAATGATGTTGCAACCAATGTTGCCGCTATTTCAGAAGAACAGGCAGCGAGCGCTGATGAAATTCTGGCGACCTCTCAAAATATGGTGGAACAAGCGAATAACATTACGAAAAGCAGTCAGGATGTGGCAGACAATTCTCACGAGCTGGCGAATACTTCGGATACACTTACGCAGCATGTTTCACAGTTTAAGATTTAAGGAGGGCGCGGCTATGAGAAAAAGAACAGTTAAAAAAGTGATTGCAGTTGCAACATGTAGTATCATGATCGGCGCCATGTTGTCCGGTTGTGACAGTGAAACGCAAAGTAGCGGAGATGCTAAAATCTTATTTATCGGTTCTAGTATCACAGGAGATTCCTTTGGAGAAACTTTGGCAGCAGCAATGGATACCCATGCAGCGGAAGAAGGGGTTACCGTAGAACTGGTAGAAGATACAACGCCACAGGCGCAGATTGAAACGATTTCGTCGGCAGAGGCGGATGGATATGATGCAATCATCATGCAGATTGCGGATAGTTCCACTATCTTACATACAGAGGTGGCAGCAGGTGATTTGCCAATTGTCTACGTTAATCGTAAGCCGGATGAAGAGCATCTGGTTGCCGATCAGTATGTATATGTTGGTTCGGAATCGTACGAAGCCGGCACGCAGCAAGGAGAGGCCATTTTGGAAAAGCTTGGCAATCCTTCAAGTCTGAATATCGTAATTATGGAAGGACAGGCCGGATATGATGCATTGAATCGTACCAAAGGCGTAAAACAGGTAATGAAGGACAATGGCGTGGATGCAAATTATGTATTTGATGATACGGCCAATTGGGACGCAGAACAGGCCAAAGAAGCGATGGATACGTTCTTAAAAACTGGCCAGTCATTTGACTGTATCTTTGCCAACAATGATACGATGGCAATGGGAATCATTGAATCGTTAAAAGAGCATGGACTTGACCCGGCCGATACACCGATTGCCGGTGTAGACGGTACTGCTGACGGCTGTGCGGCAATTACTTCCGGAGATATGGTATTTACCTCTTTCCAGAATGCAGACGGACAGGCTGAATATGCGGTAAAAGCTGCAAAGTTATTAGCAAACGGACAATCTATTTCCTCGCTCGAGGGTGTGGATGAGGAAAATACCTGCGTTATTATCCCGTATGAAGAAGTCGATGCTTCGAATGTGAGCAGTTATCAATAAAATATAGATATAAGTTCCTCGCTACAGGCATTTGCCTGTGGCGGGGATTTTTTTGTTCAGACGTTTACAAACATTTCTCAGATATTTTACAGGGCTGCGGTATTGCCTTTTACATTCGTGACGTATCATGTGTTTTGTCAAACGAAAGAAGGCCGAAGCGGAAGAGAGGAACGATTTGGCCGAGAGTCACAGATGAGAACAATAAGAAAGAGAGGGAATTTTAGTTTGATGAAATTACGAAAAATTACAACAGTGTCAGCGATCGCATTAGCGGGAATCATATCAATGTCATCCGTTACGGGTGTGATGATGCAAAACAACTATTGCTACGCAGAGGAAACGAGTACAGAAAATGATGGGGGTACGCAGCTTGAAATCAAGGATGTTTCACTTCAGGTCGGAGCAGATGAAACGCAGCGTAACATTACCTGGTACGGAGAGTCTGATAATCCATCTTATGTGGAAATCGTGAAGATGCCTTCAGGATGGACCGATGAGAGTGCATTTCCGGAATCAGATGCCAAGAAGATTCGAGCAAATCAGTACATTAACACGGAGGGGCTGTATTCAAACAAGGCGGTTATGAAAAACTTACAGGAGAATACCACCTATCTCTACCGAGTAGGAAATTCGGAGCAGTGGTCACAGACGTATACCTTTACCACAGCGCAGCTTGGAGAGGATGAATCGTTTAACTTCCTGTTTGTAGGTGACCCGCAGATTGGAGCAAGTCATAATACGACAAATGATACCGAAGGATGGGACACCACCTTAACCAATTCAATTGCAAAGTTCCCACAGACCAGCTTTATCTTAAGTGCCGGAGATCAGATTAATGACAAGGGAACAAGCGAAGCAGAGCAGTATGAGGGATTCTTTGCACCGGATGAGATGCAGTCTTATGCGCTGGCGGCAAATGAAGGAAATCATGACTCCGGCAGTGAGCAGTATTCGGAACATTATAATATTCCAAATGTTTCAAATCTTGGAAATAAATCATCTACCGGACAGCAAAGCGGTGACTATTACAATATGTACAACGGTGTGTTATTCATTGCCTTAAATTCGAATAACAGAAGTGTTAGTGAGCATCGCGCCTTTATCAAACAGGCATTAGAGGAGAATTCGGATGCAACCTGGAAGATTGTAAGTTTCCATCATTCTATCTATAGTGCGGCAAGTCATGCGACGGATGATTCGATATTAGAGCTTCGTTCGATGCTTCCAAGTATCTTCTCCGGACTTGATATTGATGCGGTATTAATGGGACATGACCATTGTTACACCAGAACATATATGATGGATGGTAACGATCCAATCATTCCGGAAGGACATAATGTAAGCGAAGGAGAGACAGCAGCTTCCAAGGTGACAGATCCGGAGGATGGACAGGTCTTTTATCTGACAGCCAATTCTGCATCCGGAAGTAAGTATTACAGCTACAATAACAATTCACTGACAGATTTCATCGCAGTGAAAGATCAAAGTAATCGTCCGAACATTACGAACGTAGAAGTGACAGAAAACAGTCTTACATTCACAACTTATTATACGGATACGGAAGAACTTGAAGAGTTAGACAGCTTTACCATTGAAAGAACGGCGCAGACTAAAGATACCGGCACGGTGTCCAATACAGATAATCAGACATCTAAGGTTACAAGTGCATCTAATGTGAAAGTTGCCAAGACTTCTATTAAGAAAATTAAAGCCAAAAAGGGTAAGATTACGGTTACGGCCAAGAAGGTAAGCGGTAATGTAAAGTATCGATTTGCATACAAAAAGGTCGGAACGAAAAAGTGGAAGACGGTTACGGTAAGCAATAAAAAAACAACCATCAAAAAGCTCAAATCCGGTAAGAAATATGCGGTAAAAGTAAGAGCAATTAAAACCGTTAAAGGTAAGACTTATAAGAGTGGCTGGTCTAAGGTTAAAAAAGTTAAAGTAAAATAAGACAGGAACGAAAATAGTATGAAATTGAATGATAACAACAATTCCGGTACTGTGTCGGGCAAAAAATGCCCGGCACTTTGCCGTATTTTTACAAAGGAACATATTTTTATATTTGCATTTATGATCGTTATTGTGATTGCAATCTCAATGTGGAACCGTGCCAATCCGATTGACTATTCCATGTATGAAACAGATACGCTGTCTCATCCAAAGGGGACAGTTGTGAAGATTGTAGAAGAAGAGCTGGCAAGAAACGATACGGAACGAGGAAGAAAACTTGGATATCAGGTTTTGGAAGTACAGATTACAAGCGGTGAATATAAAGGGGAAACCATCACTGTAAAAAATGATGTGACGAATACGCATCATATTATCTGTGAGGTTGGAAGCAGGATTATCGTAAAGGCAGACACGCCGGAAGGCACCGAGCCGTATTACAGTGTGTATAACTATGATCACACAAAAGCCATGTTATTGCTGTTTGGGGTATTTGCGGTATTGATGGTGATTATTGGTAAAAAAAAGGGGTTCTTATCGTTGTGCGGTCTGGTCTTTGCCATGATTGTATTGCTTAGATTCTTGTTGCCGGCAATCTTTCACGGTTGGCAACCGATTGTAGCTACAGTCATCGCGGTGTCGATTATTACGTTTAGTTCTCTTATGCTGCTTAACGGGTGGAATAAGAAAACCCGGATTGCGATAATCGCTTCCATCTCCGGAGTTGTGATGGCGGCAATTGTGTATTTTATATTTGCAGCGCTGTTACATCTCAATGGTTATAATCTGGAATCATCTGAAGAACTCATCTTGATTCGCGAGAATACCGGAATGGGGGTCGCTGATTTACTATTTGTCAGTATCATTATATCCGCGCTTGGCGCAATCCTTGACATGGCAATGTCGGTGGTTTCGTCTATTTTTGAAATCAGAAAGAATGCACCGGAACTTTCGCCGACTAATCTTTTAAAATCCGGTCTTTCGGTTGGAAGGGATATGATAGGAACGAATTGCCAGACTCTGATATTGGCATTTATCGGTTCGTCGATTACGACGCTTTTAGTGGTGATTTCATATGGTTATCAGACGAACCAACTCCTCAATTCAGACTTTATTGCCATAGAAATGTTGCAGGGAATGACAGGAAGTATCGCCGTGATTTTGTCTGTGCCGGTGGCATCGATGTTATCTGCGTGGGTGTTGGGGGTACATAGTGGTAAAGTTAATAGTGGAGAGAACGATGAAAAAATGATAGAATAAAGCACTAGAGGGAGCAGAAAAAAGAGGAGAAGAAATGAGTTATGAAAAAGAATATGAGAATGTCACAGAGTTTGACAGACAGTCGTTTTAGCGGCTGGGGATGGAGCATGATCTTCTTTTGTATGATCATCTACTTTTTGTATGCAGCGCTTACGACGGATGTGCAGAATCTGCTTCCGGACGCATTTGCAGCGCATTACGGGTTGGATGCACATGTGCTGCTTGCATATGCCACGCCGGCAAGTATTGTGGGAATTATAGGCGGGTTTATATTTTCCAGAATGCTTTTAAAAATCAGTACAAGAATTGTCGGAGCTCTCACACTATTGGTGTCAGGAGCGGCATTTGCACTCTGGGGATTGTGCTCGACAGTTTTACTGTACGTCCTGTTTTTGGTAATGGTATGCTTTTTTGTGTCCGCATTTGGATTTGTGGCGCCAACGATTATGACGGATTGGTTTCCGCGTAAGAAGGGAGTTGCACTGGGCTGGGCAACTATCGGAGCGCCTTGTAGTTGCGCATTTTTTATTCCGGCATTTTCAGCTATGTTGGAACAAATCGGGTTCAAGGTGGCATTTGTAATTGTCGGAGTTGCCATTATGATTGTAGGTGCAATCTCTTTGGTCTGGGTGAAAGAAACGCCGGAGCGGGTTGGACGGTATCCGGATAATATGGAGCCACAACTGGCTGAGAAGCTGGGTGCAGACCTGCAGATAGAGACGGATGATACGGAGAAAATTACGGTGCGCGATGTGTTAAAGAAGCGAAATGCCTGGCTGATCAGTATTGGATTTGGATTAATCTGGATGGTGATGGTTGGAGTGGCTAGTCAGTTTGTGCCCCGCATGATGTCGGTTGGATATACGCATACGCAGGCGCTTCATTTTCTGACGATTACTTCCATGGTGGGAATCCCGGGCTCATATCTGTGGGGCTGGATAGACGGTAAAGTCGGACCTAAGATTGCAACGATAGCTTATGCGGCGAATTTCGCGCTTGCAATGCTGTTTTTAAATATCGGATCGAACATCGTAATTGTATGGGTTGGATGTGTGATGGTAGGATTGGGACTCGGCGGTGTGCTGAATCGAATACCGTCGTTGATTATCACCTATTTTGGAAAGGCCGGGTTTAAGCAGGCCAATAGCGTGATTACGACAATATCTTCTTTTATACGAGTGTTGGCATTTGGGATTATGGCGTTTTTGCTGACAATATCACAGGGAAATTATACTTTACCATATACGGTATTTATCGTTGCAGAAGTTGTAGGAATTATCCTTTTATTATTGCTGAAAAAAAGAACGGAATAACAGATTATGATTATCACCCTGCTGCAGGCAGTTGCTTGCAGCAGGTTTTTTTGTTTATCCAGGCCAAAGTACACATGACCGTGGCAAAAGGAACGTCCCCAAAAAAAGGTTGCGCGAAGATAAGCTAGCATTTATAATCAAGATGTATCGAATTTCCTATACAAACAGGACAGAAGGCATAAAAATGGATTTTAGTGTCTTTTGTTTTTTGGGTATTAAAAAAACTACCCGATAAAAGATATAGGAAAAGGGAGGAGTTATTCTTAATGAAGATGAAACGAAGGAACGCAAAGAGAATAATAGCAATTATGCTATCATTTGCAATGGTAGTTCCTTTTGTATGCGCGAATATACAGGAAGTGAAAGCGGATACAACACAGGTACCAAGCTGGCTTACGACACAAGCGGCAGATGAAGATATTGTAGTAACAGTAACGAATAATGCGACTTACTCGGGAAGCGCAATTACATCGGCACTTGGTGCACAGGCAGAAAGTGCCGGAAACAGCACATCAATCAAGAATACAGCGATTAATGTTGCAGACCTTAGTAACTGGTATGTCTATGATCGATATGATACCAATGTGTATGCCAACAGCGCAGAGTATCTCGAACAGACCGGTTATAACGAGTCGCTTAGACCGTATTTTGGAGATGCAGATATTCAGGCATTGGATTGGCCGACAAGCATCGGCACTGTTGGAGATGATGACTATGTTGATCTGTCAGATACCGATAACTGGACGATAGAAAATGCAAAGAAATTAAACTCGACAACGGTTTTGGCAAGACACCTAAAAGAACATATTGCAGCCGGTATCGATTCAACAGGCGCCGCCAATGTGTACTGGTATGGCTATTCTGCAACGCCGGGAACGGACTGGGCGTTTTATCCGGCAGCAGCAGGTGGCAGTAAGACGGTAGATTATAAGGTGGATGCAAGTAAGATTTATTTTCATACGGTGTCTAATACGGCCGGAACCGGCTTTTTAATTAACTCTAAGATTGAAGATGGCAAATTAAGCGGTTATGCGGTTATGACAAACTATACGGCGGATACCACGAATACACAATATCCTTCCGGAATTGCCGGGTTTACCATATATAAGTATGAGGACGTAGATGTCACAACAGTTCATAACAGTATCTTAACTACGGTGGCAAGTTCCTATATGACAAGCAGCGCGGATTTTTCAGAGTGCACGAATGCAAATGGCTATGATGAGACACAGGTACATATGGATATTACGGACACACATCTGACTATGACCATTACGCCGATTGGGGATGCGGCAGCAGAAAATGCATCTGCAATTACCGTATTTGATTGTGATCTTGATGATTTATCCGCAGGAGGATTTGGTCCGGTTGTATCCTATTTATCACACGCATGCAATTTAACTTCATCGGTAGACTTTACCGACCTTAAGATGAGTTTATCCGATTCATCATCGGTACTTAGTAACTTTGCTAATGCGGATTATATTCAGTTTGATGAACAGGGAAACGCTTCTAGAAAGTACTATGTGCTTCTTGGTAATAATACGAATACCGAAGAAGAAGGGTATGTGGATTTCTTTGACCTTACCGGTGATGCTGCATTTTTAGAGCTGCTTAAGAAAGAAAAAGTCGTGCTAATCACCAATCTAGAGATTTCAACGGTCACGATTGATGAAGGAAAGAATGGTACAAGATGTAATCTGGAAGACTATCTTGGCGCAGGCAATGTGGTGAAGTTGGAACTAGAAAGCGATGCTACTGATGAGGAAATCGCACAAGCAATTTACCAGAAGGTAACCGATTATACATATGATGAAGAAAGTGCGGCAAGTGCGTCTAATGCACTAGATAACCAGACAACAACGACGGCTGCAAATGTCTACGTTACAGAGCAGTCCTGCGGCGCACAGGTGGAAAGCATTAACATGGGCGATACGACATTTACCGGTGCGAATCTGCTTGTTAATACAGAGCTGTCAACAGATAATATAGAAAACCTGGTGGTTACGGTATTAGATCCAAATGGAAATGCATTAGAAGCTCCGGATGAAACGAACACGGACCAGGCAACTTATGATGCGGAAAATCAGATTATCTATCTCCCACCAACGGCTGTGGCCGGCACATATACGGTAACGGCGTCGGATACGCTGTCCGAAACGGTAACACAGACGATGAGTGCGGTAACGTATTTTAGTGTTACGAAGAATATGGGCGTTACATTTAATGGCGGAACCGACCAAAGCGGTACTGAGATTGATAGGTGTTCCACAACGAATACCCTTGGTGATGGCGTGATTGATACTTTAGCCGGAGATTATCAATTTGTGATCAATCTGGATGAAGGTATGAGTGAATTGTATACACTGGAGCTTACCTGGGGGTCTACAGGAACGGAAAATGAATTAACGGATTCCGGAGAGAACCCGGATTATACTGTGGTGCAAAATGGAACCACTTATACCATTACGATTCCGGCAGATGTGATAGCAACCTTGCAGGGAACGCTGAATGTAAAGGCAACCTGCGGCAATGTCATAGATAAGATGGACAATGTTGAAATTGAGGATGCTGAGGGTCTTGGAACCGGAAGCATTGTAAATACCTGTACGTCCGACGAGGATTTCTTCGCTTACCTTAACGTGGATACTGCTCATTTTGAGAATATTACCAGCGATCAGCTCACGATTTATTCAGATGATAAGGAACTGGTATATCAATCCGATTATGACTATGATGTTGAAACAGGATTAGTAAGAATCTTTGGTGATCGTATCGGGGAGACTTTGACATTTGAAGGAGAGCCAACGGCATGTAGTCTTAGTGTAACCTTTGAGGGTGAACTGTGTCTTACATTTCAGGGTGAGTCAACCGCAGATTTTACAACGGAATATACGGCAACGATTGTGCCGGATCGGCATTATTATGTGAAGAATCTGGAGATTACTTCGGACTGTGACGGACATGAAACACTGGTATCACCGGACGATTATACATTTGACGGTACAACGATTACGATCAAGAAAAATCATGTATGGGGTAATCTTGTCATTGAAGCAACCGCAGATACCAAGTACTATTATGTAAGCAATACCATAGAAAATCTTACGGCAGAGGTTGATGGCACACAGGTTACGGATGCGCAGCCGGTAAAGTATTCAACGGTCTATCGTGAAACTTTGGTCGCTGCAGACGGATACTATCTGCCGGATACGATTAGTGTAACGCGTGGAGAAGAAACCTTAGTAGAAGAGGAAGATTATCGTTATAATTCCAAAACCGGAAAAGTAATGATTCGTGCTGAGGCAATTACGGGAAATATTGTAATTGGTGCAAAGGGCGCGCAGATTCTTAATGTTACAAAGCAATTAACCGGATTAACCTTGGACGGAGAGGACACGGTTGGTTATAAAAATCAATACAAGGGAACCTTTAGGGTTCAAGATTCTTCGTATCGGATGCCTGACAGTATACAGGTAATGGCCGGTAATGAGCTCTTAGAAGCCGGAACTGATTACGCATATAATTCAGAAAGTGGAGAATTAATTGTCTATTCGGCAGCAGTTACCGATAATCTGACTATTACTGCATATGGAGATAACAGTAATATTGTAGATGCCTTAGAGCATGCGAAGGTTATGACAAAGGACAATGAAGAAGCAAGACGGTTTGAGGAAGGCACTACGACTTATCTTTACCTTGTTGCAGATGAAGGTTATGAGTTGCCGACGCAAGATGAGTTAAGAATCTATTATGATAGCAGACAGCTTACCTACAAAGCAAAAGAATACAGCTATGAACCGAACACCGGAAAGGTTAGTATCTGGAGAAGTGTTTTAGAAGATGATACGAAGATGCTTACCTTTACATTGGAGGAAGAAGCTGTCGAGTATAGTGTTACGAAGACAGGAACGAATGTGACGATAAGCGGGGGAGATGTTGCATATTCTGATACTGACTATCAGGCAACAATAACGGCAGGCGAGCATTATGACCTGCCGCATGATATTACGGTAAAGGCCGGAGAAGATGTTTTGACGGCCACGACGGATTATACTTATGATAAAGGAACCGGAGAAATTCTGATTTATGCTGAGAAGATTACAGGAGATCTTACAATTGAAGCGACAGGTGTATGCGATAGATATAGCGTCACCAAAAAAGGTACCAATGAAATTATCTCCGGAGATGATCAGGCATCACACGGCGAAGACTATGTGGCAACAGTCACGGCAAATGAAAAATACGACCTGCCGGAAACGGTTTCCGTTAAGGTGGGGGACGAGACCTTAACGCAGGGAACTGACTTTGAATATGACCCGGAAACCGGACAGATTAAGATACCGGCAGCACAGGTAACCGGCAATGTGGAAATTATGGTAGCTGGAGTACCGGCACAATACACGGTTACGAAAAACGGAAATTATGCCACATTAACGGGAGATGATACTGCTGTATACGGCGAGGAATATTGCTTGACTGTAGAGGCTGTCACAAATTATAAGCTGCCGCAAAATATAACCGTAACGGTGGATTCACAAACGCAGACGGTTGGAGTTGATTACACCTATAATGTAAAGACCGGTGAGATTACGATTGATGCCGACAAGATAACCGGTAATATTGAAATTACAGTCAATGCGAGCGAAGATGAGCTGGCGGCTGCAAAGGCTGCATTTGAAAAATATAAGGAAAAGAAGATGAAAGAAGCCGGGCAAAAAGCGTCCTCAAGTGACAGCAGCACGGTTAAGAAGCTGATCAAGGAAGCACAAACCAAGATTAAGAATTTAACCTATGATGAGGATCTAACCCTGGCAGCGAATAAGGCAAGAGTTGATGCAATATTGGCATCCCTTACATCATCGGTTACGACACAAAAAGTTACAGAATCTGCAGCAAAGAATAAAAAAAGCAGTGAATTTAAACTTAATGCAGGGCTTAAGGTGTCACAATCCGGGTCACAGATTAAGGTGAAATGGGGAAAGGTTTCCAGTGCAGATGGCTACCGGGTATATGTAGCTTATTGTGGAAGCAAGTTTAAAGGAGTGACACAGTATGTGTCAAAGAATTCGCAGACTGTAACGATCAAAAAACTAAGTGGTAAAAAGCTGAAATTAAAGAAGAATTTCAAGGTGTATGTGGACGCCTATCGGACAGTAAATGGTAAGAAGATTTCGCTTGGAAAGACGATTACGGCACATGTGGTCGGCCACAAAAATGTCAAGTATACCAACGCTAAAAAAATCAAACTAAAAAAATCAACATACACTTTGAAGGTTGGTAAGAAGGCAAAGATCAAAGCAAAGACAGTGCTGGTCAATAAGAAAAAAAGACAGCTGACCAATGCACATGCAAAAGAGTTTCGATATGCATCAACCAATATCAAGGTTGCAACCGTCTCGAAAAAAGGAACCATCAAGGCGAAGAAGAAAGGAACCTGCAGTATCTATGTTTATGCAAGAAACGGATATGCGAAAAAGGTGAAAGTAAAAGTCAAGTGACCGAAAGCAGGTGGAAGATATGAAGCGTAAAGTTGCAAAGGAAATTCTGGCAGATTCGTTTCGGGAACTGGCCGGGGAAAAACATGTAGATAAGATTACAATTCAGGATATTGTTGTGAATTGCGGGTATTCGCCGGCGACCTTCTACCGTAACTTTACGGACAAATACGACCTGATTGCCTGGAGTCATGCAAAGGATCTGGCGCAGATTATGAAACGCATCGATGGGGAAGAATATACCTGGAGACAGGCAATTGTTGACGGTATGTATCTGTGCTATGAAGAACGGGAATATCTGTCAAATCTATTTTCACATACAAGTGGGCAGGATTCCTTTGTCCGGTATATGATTGAGAATCATTGCAGTGCCATGGAAAAGTATATCTTGTCTGCGTATAAAAAGGATATGCTTACCATAGAAGAAGAGATGCTTATGAGAACCTATTGTATGGGGGCGACCGGCTTATTATGCGAATGGGTATTTGGAGCATATCAGGTATCCTATGAGGAAGCAGCTGAGGTGATCTGGAAAGCTCTTCCGAAAGAACTGGAAAGCTCTTCCGAAAGAACTGGAAAAATATTTGAAATAAATGAGACAAAAATGCCATTATCTCTCATAATGATAGATAATGGCATTTTTATATATTGCAATCTCATAAAAATGATTTATATTAAATATATAGATTGAACGCAATTAAATAGTAAGCAACTAGAAAGAAACTTATAAGGAGGTTTGTTATGAATATCGCAGTTAGATATTATTCACGTTCAGGGAATACAAAAGCCCTGGCCGAAGGAATTGCAAAGGGAGCAGGTGTGAGCGCAATTCCGGTAGATCAGGCAGATGCACAAATCACTGAGCCGGTAGATGTTTTATTTATTGGCGGGGCGCTTTATATGTATGGTTTGGATAACCATTTGAAAGAGTACTTAAAGACATTGAATAAAAATGTTGTGAAAAAGGCTGTGGTATTTTCTACATCCTGGATTTCAAAACATTCAATTGACTTAATTAAGAAGGCGCTTAAGCAAAAAGGAATTCCGGTGGAGGATGAAACCCTTTATGCCAAGAATATGCCGGATGGGGAACAGCTTGAAAGCGCAGCAGCATTTGCGAGAAAATATATGTAAAAGAAACAAACAGGAGGAAAATGATATGATTTATGATTACAAGATTACAACAGGTAAAGGTGAACAATTAGATCTGGCAGATTACAAAGGCAAGGTAATTATGGTGGTAAACACTGCGACAGGATGCGGATTTACACCACAGTATGCACCGATTGAGCAGATGTACAAGGATTATCATGATCAGGGATTAGAAATCCTGGATATCCCTTGCAATCAGTTTGGCGGACAGGCTCCGGGAACTGATGATGAGATTCATGAATTCTGCACGATGCATTTTAATACGACATTTCCGCAGATGAAGAAAGCAGATGTCAATGGGGAAAATGAACTTCCACTGTATCGATTTCTTAAGGCGGAAAAGGGATTTGAAGGATTTGATGAGCATGAATTCAAGCCAATGTTTGAAAAGATGTTTTCAGAGGCAGACCCTAACTGGGCACAGAATCCGGACATCAAGTGGAATTTTACAAAGTTCATCATTGACCGAGATGGTAAGGTCGTAGCACGTTTTGAGCCGACAGCTGATATGGCCAAGGTAGAAGAGTGTGTGAAGGCTTTATTATAAAAAACTACATAACCCTATAATTAACAAAGGGCTGTGCACAAATGATTTGTGCGCAGCTTTTTGTTTGTGGGGGGATATGATAAAATCGGATACATATAACGTTGAAAATGGAGACGCATATGAAGAAGGTATTGACCATTGCCGGATCGGATTCGGGAGGCGGAGCCGGTATCCAGGCAGATATTAAGACAATGACAATGAACGGTGTATATGCAATGAGCGTAGTGACGGCGCTTACTGCACAAAATACACTTGGTATAAGTGAGATGATGGAGATACCGTCGGCATTTTTAGAAAAGCAAATGGACGCGGTATTTAAGGATCTGTATCCGGATGCGGTTAAGATTGGTATGGTGTTAACACCGGAGCAGATGGAAGTGATTGCAGATCGATTGCACTTTTATAAGGCGCAAAAGGTCGTGGTCGATCCGGTTATGGTGGCAACAAGTGGCACAAGGCTTGCCAGGGAAGAAAATCTCAGAGTGCTTAAAGATGAGCTGCTGCCGCGCACCACGCTTTTGACGCCGAATATACCGGAAGCAGAGGTGCTGACAGAGACGACGATAACGGATGAGGCCGATATGGAAACGGCAGCGAAAATGCTCTCAGAGCAGTATGGGTGCGCAGTACTGATTAAGGGTGGGCACTCAGGAAGTGCGCCAAATGATGTCTTATACAGCGCAGCGGATCATAAGACGATATGGTTTTCGGGGACATGGATTCAAAATCCGAATACGCATGGGACGGGCTGCACCCTCTCGAGTGCGATTGCAGCAAATCTGGCGAAGGGCTATGAACTTGCCGAAGCCATTGAAGCAGCGAAGAAATATCTGACAAAAGCCATTGAAGCGATGCTGGACCTTGGGGCCGGGAACGGTCCGCTTGCGCATAACTATGCACTGCAGACAGAATAACGAAATGGTTATGGGCATAAAATATTCTTATACCTAATAAAATAACAGAAAACAGTGTTGTGTGGATTATACCTTGGTAGTAAGATGGTACTGTGTGGAAAGTGGCAGGGATGAAAATATTTCCATTCATTTACGAGGAAGGTGTAAAAATGAAAAAAAGAATCCAAATGAAACAAGCAACAAAAACAGTGTTGTCCTTATTGCTTTGTGCGGGAATGACGGCAACGGCTGCGCCAATCTACGCGGATAGCAGTATTACCTGGACCGGTGCGACTACGATTACGTCAGCCACGACAACGTCGGGAAAGACCTACAGTTCCACCACGTCCGGTCAAAACGCAGTGCTTATTAGCACGAACGGCGCCGTGAAACTGAAGAGTCCGACGGTGACGAAGTCCGGAGGAGAAAGCGCAGGGGACAATGAAAGTTTCTACGGAATCAATTCCGCTGTAATGTGTAAGGGCGGTGGAACAACGACCATTACGGGAGCCGAGGTTACAACAAGTGCAGCCGGCGCAAACGGTGTGTTCAGCTACGGAGGAAATGCATCGACCAATGCAACATCCGGAGACGGTACTACCGTTAAGATCTCCGACTCTACGATTAAGACAACCGGAAATGGTTCCGGCGGTATTATGACAACCGGACAGGGCATTACAAATGCTGAGAATCTGACGATTACGACGTCCGGGGACTCTTCTGCGGCAATCCGCTCGGACAGAGGCGGCGGAACCGTTACGGTAGACGAAGGAACATATAAGACAAGCGGAACCGGTTCGCCGGCTGTATATGCAACAGCAACGATTACGGTCAGTGATGCTACTTTGACATCGACGAATTCACAGGGCGTAGTGAATGAAGGTGGTAATACGGTAGTTTTAGAAGATTGTACGTTAAATGCAGGCAACAAAACCCTGGGTAGTCAGGATAAATTCAAAAACGGAATCTTCTTATACCAGTCGATGTCCGGGGATGCAACAGACGGTGCCAGCGTCTTTACTATGACCGACGGTGCCATCAACAACACCTACGGACATGTGTTCCATGTTACGAATACAAGTGCGGCAATTACTCTTGAGGATGTGGATATCAATAACACCGATTCGGAAGGTGTATTACTTTCTGTATGTGATGATGCGTGGAGCGGCTTATCCAACGTTGCAACATTAAACGCAAAGAATCAGACGATGGAAGGAACCATTCTGGTAGGAAGTGATTCAACGGCAAAGATTAATCTTAGCGGTACCACAAAGTGGACAGGCTCCACAAGCGGTAAGATTACGGCGCATCGTGATTCAACGACGATTTCTTCTTCTATCGGAACGGTGAAGGTTACTATGAGTGATTCAGCCGTATGGGTGTTAGATGCAGATTGTACCATCAGTTCCATCAGCGGAACCGGTAAGATCAATTACAATGGACATACACTGACCGTTGGAAGCAAGACTTATTCAAGCGGAAGTCCGGGAGTTAGCACCATTAAGGAAACGACAGCCGGTTCAACGGTAACAAAGGGTGCGAAGTACAAAGTATCCGGTCAGACATATAAGGTTACTAAGGTGGCATCCGCATCGGCAACGGGAACAGTTACATTTGTCAAAGCAAAAAATGCCAAGAAGGTAACGGTTCCGGCAACGGTAAAATTGTCAGACGGCTATAAGTATAAGGTTACGGTTGTGGGAGCGAAAGCCTTTAAGGCGAGTAAGATTCGAACCGTTGTCGTAGGTAAAAATGTAAAGAAACTGACCAAGAAGGCATTTTATGCAAGTAAGACGAAAACGGTTATTTTAAAGACTAAGAAGCTGACAAAAGCGAAAGTAAAAAATTCGCTTAAGGGTTCAAAAGTCAAAACAATAAAGGTGAAGGTTGGAAGTACAAGTGTAAATAAAAAGTTCGTGAAGAAATATAAGAAGATCTTTACAAAGAAGATTGCAGGTAAGAAAGTTACTGTAAAGTAAAGAAAGAAGCGATGTCAGCCGGAGAGCGAATCTCCGGCTGATTTTTTTATGCGCATAATCTTAAGAGAAAATCAATTTATTAGAATTGGCCGACGGATTGGGAAAATGGTATAATTTTTTCAAAGCTTAAAAAAAGCTTTTGATGAATGAAGCGGAGGGAGCAGGCATTGTGAAAAAAGCAGTTATTATTCTCACAATCATAATTGCCGTTATTGTGGCAATTCTCTTAACCTTATTAGGTCTTGCAAAATCCAAGAAAATACTTATTAATCCCTGGTTTGTAAATGAAGAAAAAAGCACAATCGGAGTGGACATCTCATCTTATCAGGCGGATGTTGATATGGAAAAGCTAAAAGAGCAGGGGATTGAATTTATCTATATCAAAGCAACAGAAGGAAGCAGTCATCAGGACAGCCGATTTTCAGAAAACTGGGCGAACGCGAAGGAAGCTAATCTTGTAGCCGGAGCGTATCATTTCTTTTCATATGACAGTCCGGGTAAGACGCAGGCTGAGAATTTTATAGAGACAGTCGGAACTGATATAAAGGGAAGGCTACTACCGGCAGTTGATGTAGAGTTATATGCAGATAAAGAAGAAAATCATCCGGACAAGGAGGCTGTGGTAACAGAGTTGTCCGACTTTTTAAATATTTTAGAAAAGACCTATGGAGTAAAACCAATCATCTATACGCATTCTTCTATCTACGAAGAATATTTTGACGAAGATTTTACCGAGTACAGAGTCTGGATGGCAAGCCTTTATACACCCTTGTTTTTAAATTACAACGGGGACTGGGATATCTGGCAGTATCTAAACAAAGGCGAGTTGGAAGGATACAGCGGCGGAGAAAAATACATTGATTTGGATGTTCTAAACAGGCATACAAAGCTGGATGATTTAATTGTGAAGTAGCCGGAATATGCGAAAGGGGAGTAAGTTAGAGGATGAAGTATCTGATCTGTTATCTGATTGCAATTACGATGATTACATTTTTTATATATGGACTGGATAAACGAAAGGCCAGGCGGGGAAGATATCGAATATCAGAAAAAACACTATTCGTTCTTGCTTTGATAGGAGGCAGCGCCGGTGCACTGCTTGGCATGCTGATCTTTCATCATAAAACAAAGAAGTTAAAGTTTATGATAGGAATTCCGCTTATTCTTGCGGCACATGTTGCACTGGCGATATTTGCCGGTGTTTATGTGCATGAATACCGGACAAATTCGGATGTCACACAGGTGCAGGAAGAGACAAGTACTGACACAGAAGAAGAGGCGGCATCGGAAGAAACCATCATTAATGCAAGCGGAGAGACATTGAGTCAGAGAATTAAAGTGCCTTTAGGATATGAAAGAACATCGGAAGAAAAGGACAGTCTGGCACAGTTTTTAAGAGATTATCCGATGGAGGAAGATAACAGCCCGATTCGGCTGTATGACGGAAGAGAAAAGGATGGCGTGCAGGCAGCGGTATTTTCCATGTATCTGGGAGATCAAAACCTGCAGCAATGCGCGGATTCTGTGATTCGGGTCTATGCAGAGTATCTGCGAAGCATCGGGCAGGATTCCAAGATTCAGTTTCATTTTGTAAATGGATTTTTGTGCGACTGGGATTCTTATAAGGCGGGAAAGAGAATATCGGTAAATGGAAATGACGTATCCTGGGTGAGTAAAACCGGGGAATCCGATTCGGATGAGACATTTGAAGGATATCTAAATACGGTGTTTTCGTATGCCAGTACCATATCCATGGAGGCTGAGTCAGAGGAAATAAAATTGTCGCAGTTAAAGGTGGGGGATATCTTTATCGAGGCAGGTTCTCCGGGGCATGTTGTGATGGTCGTGGACACCTGTGAAAAAGACGGGAAGAAGGCGTTTTTACTTGCGCAGGGGTATATGCCGGCGCAGCAGTTTCATGTACTTAAAAATCCGGAGCATGAAGACGACCCGTGGTATTACGAAGAAGAAGTGACCTATCCTTTTAAGACAATAGAGTATACATTTTCAAAAGGGAGTCTGATGAGACCAAGTTATCTAAAAAATAAGTAAAAAAACATCAAAGGTACCCATAAGGGGACTATTTTTGTTCGTGTAACTAACATACGATAATAATAGAGTAGTTTTGGAGGGTGTTAGATGGGATACATAAGGGTGTCCAAGGTTTATGAAAAGCTAAAAAAAGCAGAGGAGTTATATTCGCCGGTATTCATTAGCGCAGCAACCGGATGGGGGAAGAGTGCTGCGGTGGAGTATTACTATCGAAGGAAAGCTACAAGAGTTTTGCATTGTAGGCAGGGTGCGATAGAGCAGATGCCACAGCCGGAAGAATTTCGGGAGAATGTAGTAGTGATTGATGATATGCAGTGGCTCAGTGAGGATGTGTCCATGCGTTATATCAGGCAGTTACTGCATATTGACGGGCTTCAGGTGATTATGATCAGCCGGGGAGCGCTGCCAAGTGATCTTACAACAGATGACATAGAACTGGGATTTGTACGAATCTATGAGAAGGATTTTGCGCTAAGTGAGGAAGAAGCAAAAGAGTTCTTCGAAGACAGAGGCGTTATGGTGACCCGGGATAATTTGGTGAAGATTACGCATTTTTCAAAAGGCTATGTCTGCGCACTTCACTGCTTTGCCTCTAGAATTGCTGAAGGTGCAAGCGTTTCCGAAAGTATGAAGGCTAATGTCATACAGGATATCTTTCATCTATGGGATGGAAGACTTTTTGATTACTGGCCGCAGGAGTTTATCCAGTTTTCTCTTAGCGTATGTTCATTTGAACGATTTTCTCAGGAGATGGCAGAGTACCTGACGGGGGATAAGAATGTCGGAGCGATTATTGAGTACTGCAGAAAGAGTATGAACCAGCTTTGGATCGATGATGAGGGGGATTATTATCTAAGACCGGAGATTAAGGGCTACTATCTGTGGAAGCAGGATCTTCTCTGGTCAAAAGAACAGATTGAAGAAAACTATCGCAAGGCGGCAGAGTACTACGATATGACAGGTGATGTGCCCAATGCACTTAAGTATTACAGCAAGGCACACGCGAACAATCGTATTCGGGAGATTTTGGTTCGAAATGCGCAAAGTCATCCGGGAGTTGGTCACTATGTGGATACAAAAGAGTATTACTTTCAGTTGCCGGAAGAAGAACTGACACAGATGCCGGTGTTGATGGCCGGGATGAGTATGATTTATGCACTAATCCTAATGCCGGATAAGTCAGAAGAGTGGTATGCAAAGTTAGAGGCGTTTGAAAAGAATAAAACGAACAGCCGGGAACTTCGAAGAGAAGCAAAGACAAGACTTGCATATCTGGACATTGCGCTACCGCATCGTGGAACGAAGGGGATTCTTCGCATCATGCGCAATGTCTTTGCACTGATTCGAAAGGGGGAAGTGGTGCTTCCGGAATTTTCGGTGACCGGCAATATGCCATCGGTAATGAATGGCGGACTGGACTTTAGTGAGTGGTCGAAGAGCGATACACAGATTGCGCGCTTTATGGGAAAACCGGTAGAGGTGATTACCGGAAAGTACGGGCAGGGTCTTGTAACCTTATCGATGGCAGAAAGCGGTTTTGAAAAAGGAACCATGACGGCTTATGAAGTGTTGACGCGTTGCAATGATGGATACGGAGCAGCAGCACATGGGGGAAAGATTGAGATGTGCTTTGCAGCTGTCGGTATTCAGGCAAGACAGCATATTATAGAAGGTCAACTTCCATCTGCCAGGAGAGTCGCACAATCTTTCTATGATAAAGCAAGAACGGAAAATGCGGAATATCTGTACGCCAATCTGGAGGCATTTGAAGTATGGCTTTCGCTTTTTTCAGGAAATAGTGAACGAATCAGCAAGTATATAGAAAGTATTCCGGATGCGAAGATGGAATTTAAGATATCCGATCGTTACCGGCAGATGATGAAAATCAAGTGTCTGATTGCGCAAAGTCGTCTGCAGGAAGCGTTTGATACCGCTACCTTTTTAACAAGTTATTATACCTCCTACGATCGATATTTTTGCTGGATGGAGAATGAAATCCTAAAAGCAATTGCACTATATCGGCTGGAGGATGAGCACTGGAAATCGTGTCTGTATCGGGCTGTCGAAAAAGCAGAGGAATATCATTTTGTCAGACTGATTGCAATTGAGGGAAGTGCGGTATTGCTACTGTTAAAACAGATGAAAGAAGAAGGGGCATTCAAAAGAATTGATTCGGATTTTTTCAGGCAGGTATATGAGGAGTGTATTCAGGTGGCTTCCTATTACCCGGATTATATGCGATTCATTCCGAAAGAAACAATATCGCTGACAAAGCGTGAGTCGCAGGTGCTTGCGCTGCTATGTGCAGGGATGCCGATGGATGAAATCTGCAAGCAACTTCAGATTAGCTATGATGGCTTAAAGAAGCACAATCGTAATATCTATAAAAAACTGGGAGTTAAAAACAGAGCAGAAGCAGAACGCAAAGCAGCCAGATTGGGACTTGTATATCGTGGTTAGCACCATGTAAGGGAGTGGATGAAGGATGAAATGGAAAAAGGGCGTTAAGTTAGAAAAAACACAGGAGTTGTGGCTAAGGCTTGGGAAAATGGAAAAACAGGTCTCGCCGGAGGATGCATTTATCGCAAAACTGGTAGATGAGGGAGTGAGCGATGATGAGCAGCTCTTAGAACTTGTGTCAAAAGAAAGCGGAGATGAAAAATTAGCTGCGGGATTTCGTCTCGGACAATTTGTGGAGGATTATGCCGAGTTCATTGCAGAAGGCGAAAAAAACAGAACATTTGGGGAATAATACGACATAAGAGAAAAAACATGATAGGATGAAACTACGAAATGAAGGGAGATAAAAAAATGGGGATTTTTGACAACTCGAAAGGAAACGGAATCGGATATGCCAAGGTTCCGAACAAGCAGAATTTTACCAATGAAGATCTACTTGCACAATTACAAAAGGTAGAAGTTACCTTTGGAGTAGAGCCGGAGATGGGAGACATTAACGGAACCCAATCTGTGATGTATTATAACGTAACGGAAAAGTTTGATCTTTTTGTTCGGATTAACGGCAAGAATGTCATCATGGGGAAATTAGGCGCTGCAGGAGAAAGCGGTGTGGAAACAGCACTTAATCTGGGAATGGATTTATTTATCGGACGCAAAAGTGCAGATACTTCAAAGGCCGATCATGCGGTAGATGAACTGGCGGATATCGTGGGACGACTTGAGAAAGGTGAAGTGGTAGAACAAAGCACAAAGAAGGCGTCTGTAAATACCCAGTCCGGTGAGATTAGAGCCTTCTATATGAAGCAAAAGGCAATTGCAATCAAACCAAAGTTTGATATCTTTGATGAGAATGAGGATACCGTCTATCACATTGACGGGGATCTTCCAAGATTGAACTTTTCCATTCAAAGAGATGGTCAGGAGGTTTTGAAACTTAAGAAAAAACTGGTTGCCATCTTACCGGAATACACCATTATGCGTGGGGATGAAAAGGTAGGTCACATTAAGAGAAAGATTAAGCTGATGCGGCCGGAACTTGTTGGAACAATTCAGGGAAAAGAATTAAAGATTCTCGGTGATCTTCTTGGATTTGATTTTGATATTCAGGTAGGGGCAAACGTTATAGGACATATTGATACGGCATGGCAGATCTGGTCAGACTGCTACAGAGTGCAGGTCTTAGATGAAAACTACCAGGATATCATGGCGGCACTTGCCATTATCTGTGACAATGTAGCAGACTCCGATGGGAATAATTTGGGCTTTGATTAAAGCAAAAAACAGGGGGAGTAGCCATAGGGGTACTATACTTTTACCCCTAACGCCTTTACAATCAATATCGGAGTGAATTATAAGATGTGGCAATCGTTATGGGAGATGATTTTTGTCACATTGAATGCTGTAAGTGCAGGTAATAAACCATAAATATTCTTAGCCGAGGGGGGAGTTCGCTCGGCTGAGAATGTTCTACAGCATCTAATAGTATATGTTTAGGAGAATTTCAGGCGGTCTGTAAGAGAAATCTTGCAGACCGCCTATATTTGCATGTACAATGGTAAAAGACGAAAAAAGGAGTAGATTAGATGGCAAAGAAGAACTTTTACGCGATTCGCAAAGGGGTAAAACCCGGAATCTATACGAATTGGGATGAGGCCAAGGTGCAGGTGCAGGGATTTAAGGGGGCGCAGTACAAGGGATTTGCGACCAGAGCAGAAGCGGAGGAATATTTAAAAGCGGATGCGGCTCCTGTGAAAGAAAAAGTGGCAGGACAGGTAATCAATCGGCCATTTGCACCCGATATTACAGAGGAATACTATGAAGTGCATTCCGATGGCGGTGCGCGAGGAGGCAATCCGGGTTATGGCGGCTATGGATATGTGGTCGTTGATCAAAATCATCAGATTATAGAAGAAGGATATGGTTATGGACAGAATATGACGAACAACCAGGCCGAACTTCGTGGCGCTATCGAGGGTATCAAAAAAGTGAAAGATGGAGCCAAGGTTTACTTTATAACCGACAGTACATATGTGTATGCCGGTTTCGCACATGACTTTCCGGATCAGCCGCGTTATGAGAAGTGGGAGCAAAAAGGCTGGAAGGATGTAAAGAACTTAGAACTGGTGCAGGAATTATATGAACTAGGCAAATCGCATCGCCTAGAGTGTATTCCAAGACCGTACAGACAGGGCGAGCGACAGTATATTCCATTTGCCCATGGTGATAAGCAAGATGCCGATGGACGTTATCAAAATCCGTACAATAAGATCTGTGATCGCCTGGCCAATATTGGAATTGTGGATGCGGTCAATCAAAAAGCGCAGAAGGATTGTCCGATAAGCCTAATAAGTGATGGAAAAACAGTGCTTGAACTTGTGGATTGTGAGTTCAAGGATGGAGAGATTGTAGAGTATGACCAGGTGGCACCTTTTTACGTGGAAGAGCTGACGGATGAGCGCCATGGAAAAGTCGTGGACGCAGATGGAAAAAATGCAAGAGTTAATTAGAAATTAGCAAATCGTTAGTTGACAAGTACCAAGAGATGGTCGTACAATGAACAAGATTTCATACGATGGGAAGAGTATAGATAGTGAGAGTGAGAACATAGTTACGAGGTTTTGAAAAGGGATTAGTGTCATAAGAAAGCGATGGAATAGGAGATAATCGATGAGCTTACAGACAGAACCTCAACCTACAGAGGAAAAAAAGGTAAATAAGAAAAAAATCATATTAATTGTTGTGATTATCGTTGTGGCAGCGGCAATTGCGGCAGCAGCATTTGCTTATATGAATGCACACATCACGGTAAATGGACAACAGATTAGTTATTCGGGCGATTCGGATGTTGAGACAGCTTTAACAGAACAGTTCTATGAGAATGGATATGTGTTTAATGATCCGGAGATGGAGCAGGCGTGCGTAACTTACAGCATTGATACTTCAGGACTTGATACAGAATCTAGATTATTTTCAAGTCTGTTCCACAAAGAATACGAAGTAACGGTGGAAGCTACGGTGGATACCGATAAACTTGAAGATTATATTGATGAATGGAATGAGACGGCTACTGAGAGCGAGAATGCTACCATTGATTCGGATGATAATATTACGGCAGAAGTGTACGGAACCGTTATCGATAAAGAGGCATTATTAGAAGCTGTGACCGATGATGCTACCGGAATAGATGTAACCAAATATTACGAACAGCCGACCGTTACCCAGACTGATATGGAAGAAGCAGTTGCGGAAAAGGAAGAGTATCTTAGCTGGTCTGCAACTTATGAAAATGGTTTCGAAATCACGATTCCGGAAGACAGTATCAAGATTACCAAGAAGGCGAAAGTCAAGGTGGATACTTCTTTCTTAGAAGAATCTGTGGATAATTTAGATGATACTTATAACACCATTGGAGATGCAGTATCCTTTACGACAACCGGTGGCGATACCATCGAACTGTCCGGTGGATACTGGGGTACCAAGGTTGATGAGACAACCGAGATTGCGTACCTTGAAGAGGCGATTAGCAACAAGGAAACCGTAACCAATCGTGAACCACAGATGGCCGGACAAGGCGGAGAGATTGGTAATACTTATGCAGAAGTATCCATCAGCCAGCAGCATGTATGGATCTATGTAGATGGCGAGATGGTTATGGAATCAGATTGTGTATCCGGAGAAGCCGGAGAACATGATACGCCAACAGGTGCCTACTATCTGCTTGAGCGCAAGACGGATAAGGTGCTGGTCGGAGAAGACTATGAAACTGAGGTAAATTACTGGATGCGAATCACATGGACCGGAGTCGGATTCCATGATGCAAGCTGGAGAAGTTCTTTTGGCGGTAATATCTATAAGACCAATGGTTCTCATGGATGTATCAATCTGCCGGCTTCATTTGCAGCAAAATTATTTGACGTAGCATATGCAGGTATGCCGGTATTAATATATTAACTCAGTCGGAGTACAAGCTCCGAGCGAGTCTTGACGAGTAGGAAAGACTGTCTGGATTCAGGCAGTCTTTTTTTAAAATTAAAGGATATGTTATAATTTTCATATGGATAAGAAATTGCGTTTGTTGATAGACTTTTTAATATTGGCGGCAGGTGCTATCATTGCGGCATTTGCCATTGAAGAATTCTTAGTGCCGTGTACGATTTTAGACGGCGGTGTTATCGGTGTCGGTATTATCATCAGTACCATCAGTAAGATTCCACTGGGTGTGCTAACGATTGTACTTAATATTCCGTTTTTGATTATCGGATGGAAGAAGATGGGATATCTGTTCGTGATTAAAGCAGCGTATTCGATGGTAATCTTCTCGATTGCACTGGCGGCATTTGAGCCGCTGAAAGGACTGACGGATGAATACCTGCTGGCGGTGTGCTTTGGTGGTGTCATCCTGGGATTTGGAGTAGGACTCGTCATCCGATACGGCGGATGCTTAGACGGCACAGAGACGGTTGCGATTTTATTAAACAGAGCCAAGGACTTCCCGGTTGGAAGAACGGTTTTGATCTTCAATCTAATCATCTACGGTGTGGCAGGAATTTTATTTGGACTTGACCGCGCGATGTATTCGCTTCTTACCTACTTTATTACCTCGAAGATTTTAGATCTTGTGGAAGGCGGAATCGGACAGGCGAAGTCGGCAATGATTATTACGGATGCACCGACGGAAGTTGCAGAGAATATCTATAAGTATTTGGGACGAACGGTTACCATCCTGCAAGGCGAAGGACTGGTAAGCGGTTCTAAGACCATTCTTTATTGTGTGCTGACGCAGTTTGAGGTGCCACAGCTTAAGAATGTCATTGATTCGGTGGAGGCTTCTACATTTGTAACGGTCAGCGAAGTATCAGAGATTATTGGAAATCATGTGAAGAGCAGGGCAAAGGAGAAACAGGTTATGAAGCGGGTAGGACAATTTGAAAATGAAGAGCAGATGACAGATGATGAGTTGTATGTTAAGGAAAGCACCAGAATCTACCGTAAGGATGAGGGTGGCAAGTTGATTGCCGAGGTGACATTTCCGGAGATGCCAAACCATGTGTATTGCATCAATCATACATTTGTAGATGAATCGCTGCGGGGACAGGGCGTAGCCGGAAAACTGGTTTCGATGGCGGTAAGCCAGATTAAGGACAATAAGGGAACCGTTACGGCAACCTGTTCGTATGCCAAGAAGTGGCTAGAGGAACACGAGGTGTAGGGATGACAGATATTAAAAGAATTATTCAGGGTAGAACGCCGGAGGAAATCGGCGACAAGGAACGGTTTCGCTGTGCGGTGTGTATTGCGATGTTAGAAAAACCGGAAGGACATGAAGTGATTTTTGAGGTGCGTGCCAGCACGATTCCGTCGCAGCCGGGCGATGTGTGCCTGCCGGGCGGTGCAATTGAGGAAGGGGAAACTTCCAGAGAGGCAGCAGTTCGGGAAACCTGTGAGGAACTTTTGATTCAGCCGGAGCAGATTGAAATCATCGGGGAAGCAGATACCTTTCGAACCGGCAATCTTCTCATACACCCTTACGTGGCGGTGATTAAAGACTATCAAGGAACCTATAGTACAGATGAGGTGGAGTCGGTATTTACCGTGCCGCTTCAGTTTTTCTTAGAGACAAAACCGGAAGAGTATATTGTGCCGTATGAGCCACAGTTCGGGGAGGATTTTCCATTTGACAGAATTGTGGGAGGCAAGGATTACAAGTGGAGACAGGTCGAGCAAAAGACGCTGTTTTATCAGTATGAATATCATACAATCTGGGGATTTACGGCGCTGCTTATGAATTCCTTTGGGAAAATATTAAGACGGGAAGTATAGACATGGACGAGCGATTAAAAAAGCAGATGGCATTTGCTTTGGAAATAGACAAAGATAAGAATGTGTTTCGGCAGACGCATCTGTCAGGACATGGCAGAAATGAGAATGACGCAGAGCATGCCTGGCATATGGCAATCATGGCCTACATTTTAAAAGAATACTCGAATGAAGATATCGATATTGCGAAGGTTATGATTATGTGCCTCATTCACGATATTGTAGAAATCGACGCGGGCGATACCTATGCATATGATGAAAAGGGAAAGGCTACGCAAGAAGCAAGAGAGCAGGCGGCTAAGGAACGCATCTACTCATTGCTTCCGGAAGATCAAAAGGCGGAGCTTCAGGCTATCTTCGATGAGTTTGAAGAGCGAAAGACACCGGAGGCAAGATTCGCAAGAGCCATGGACAATCTGCAGCCGCTGATGCTAAACGACAGTAATGACGGCGCTGATTGGAAGTATCATAAGGTCTACAAGAAGCAGGTCTATAATAGGCAGTCTCAGACCAAGGATGGTTCTGATGTGCTATTCGAACTTACCGATTCCATCCTAAAGCGTCATATTGCACAGGGAAATATTAAGGCAGATCCGAAGTAAATGTTGCGACTGCAACAGAAATGAACTTCTTTCTTCGTTATAGTGATAATAGAAAATGAAGAAAGGAAGTCATAATATGAGCAGTTTTTTAGGACCGATTCACTTTTGGTTATACAATAAAATTCAGCTACAGGAAGCGCTGGTGACCAGATTGGCAACATGCGCTGAGGAATATGGCTGGGGTAAAAAACTTGTTAAACAATATGGGAATCCGGAGAGCAGACCACTGGAAGATCTAATTGATGTCAACAATATTCATGGCTGGCTGCAAAGCAGAATTCAGGATGTGGAATCACGCTATGCGCAGCTGGTAACGTCTCTGATTAAGGAAGATGCGACCAGGATGGAGAGCATTCGCAGGATTGTGTATGAATTCGGAGCGGAACATGCGATAGACGCAGATACTGAATTGTCGATGGTTATTAAGAAGTTGGAAGACAGTCTTCTTAGCGGTATGCCATGTGATCATGTGAATGTTCTAAAAGAAGAGGACGAGCAGCATGTAAGCTGGGAAGAAGTCGCAGATATACACGGAGATTACTGGAAGGCGGCAGATGGAGACCCTGCAAAGTACTATGATTTAAAACAGGAGATGATAGCAGGACTTCTTTCGGAAACGCCGTATAAGTTGGTGGTGCCACAGATGCATCAATATAAAGTTCAGGCAATATGATGAAGTTTCAGGGTAACGAGGCAGCCGCTCGCACTTAGTTGTGGGCGGCTGTTATTTTATTCTTTCTTCAAAATAAAAGTGTTTTTGTCAAAGTCAATCAGACCTTCTTCTTGCATGGCGGCAAGTTCTCTGGTCATGGCGCTTCGGTTGGCGTGTAGGTACTCTGCCATCTCAGAGCGATTCAGCGGAATGTCGATGTAGCGACTCTGCTGTTTTTGAGCCTGTAAGGACAGATACGCCAAGATCTTGTCACGAAGGGAAGTCTTAGAGACGACTTCGATCTTCTCCATTAACTGAATATTTTTCAGTCCTATCAGGTTGTAGAGATTCTCCGTAATCTGCAGATGGAAGGCGCAGCCATTTGGACAGGGGTGCAGCACATGATACAAGGATAGGAACATTACTTCACAGTTTGAGGCGGCAACAAAGGTGACATAAGAGCGCGTCGACTTTTGTATGGCAAATGTCTCTCCGAACAGGTCGCCTGCAGCCATATAGGCAAGGAGTGTCTTTTCACCCCACAGATCCTCCTTAATCATATGCACAGAACCTTTTAGCACTATGCCGACGTGTTCAACATGTTCCTGGTCCATAATGATGATTTCGCCTTTTTTGTAGGAGCGGACAGTTTCGCCCAGGCAATGCAGCATGGTGGTCAGGTTCTCCCTTTCGATATTTTGAAATAAATCAATCTTGTCGTAGATTTTCATACTTGATTTTGTCATAGACTCCTCCAAAACATTTTCTTTTATTATAACGGGTATGTGTTGCGTAGGCAACATAATTTATGCCGGGCAGCTTCTATAATAAGTACAACTTCAAAAGGTAAATGATTTGTTAGGAGGACAAAAGAAATGGAAAATAAAATGTTTTGTTACCAATGTCAGGAAACAGCAGGTTGCACAGGATGTACGGTATCGGGCGTCTGTGGTAAGAAACCGGAGGTTGCGCTGATGCAAGATCTTCTCATCTATGTGACGAAAGGGCTTAGCGCTGTGACAACGCAGCTTCGAAAAGAAGGAAAGGCAGTGAGCGAAGAGGTTAATCATTTGGTATCGGTAAATTTATTTGCGACGATTACCAATGCGAACTTCGACCGTGAAGTAATGGTAAAAAGAATTACACAGACTATTGAGCAAAAGGAAATGCTATTAAGCCAGGTGGAGAATAAGGCGGTACTCCCAAAAGCAGCAAGCTGGAATAGTGATGAATCTGCTTATGAGACAAAAGCAAAACTGGTTGGTATTCTTGCAACCAAGGATGAGGATATCCGTTCTCTTCGTGAACTGATTATCTACGGAATCAAAGGTCTTGCAGCTTATACCAAGCACGCAAATGCACTGATGAAAGACGATCTGGAACTTGACGCCTTTATGCAGGAAGCGCTTGCCAAGACACTGGACGATTCTCTTAGCGTAGATGATTTAATTGCGTTGACACTTGAAACCGGTAAATACGGTGTGCAGGGTATGGCAGATCTTGATGAGGCAAATACTTCCGCATACGGTCATCCGGAACTTACGACGGTTGATATTGGTGTTCGTTCGAATCCGGGTATCTTAATCTCCGGTCATGATTTAAAAGATCTTGAGCAGCTCTTAGAGCAGACGAAGGGAACCGGGGTGGATGTCTATACGCATTCTGAGATGCTGGCAGGTCATTACTATCCTTTCTTTAAAAAGTATGATCACTTTGCAGGTAATTACGGAAATGCCTGGTGGAAGCAGAAGGAAGAATTCGAAAGCTTTAACGGTCCGATTCTGATGACAACAAACTGCATTGTTCCGCCTAAGGATAGCTATAAGGATCGTCTGTGGACAACCGGTGCAGCAGGGTTCCCGGGCTGTGGACATATCGATGCTCCTTATGGTCAGGTAAAGGACTTTACACCAATCATTGAGCAGGCGAAGAAGTGTCAGCCGCCAAAGGAGATTGAATCCGGAAGCATCGTGGGTGGATTCGCGCATGAGCAGGTGTTTGCCCTTGCTGATAAAGTGGTAGATGCTGTTAAGAGTGGTGCGATTAAGAAATTTGTCGTAATGGCAGGCTGTGATGGTCGTCAAAAGTCACGCTCTTACTACACTGAATTTGCCGAAAAACTGCCGAAGGATGCAGTTATCTTAACGGCTGGCTGTGCAAAGTATAAATATAACAAGTTAGACCTTGGAGACATCGGAGGAATCCCTCGCGTACTAGATGCCGGACAGTGTAACGATTCTTATTCGCTTGCACTGATTGCGCTGAAACTGAAAGAGGTATTCGGACTTGATGATATCAATGATCTTCCGATTGTCTATAACATTGCATGGTATGAGCAAAAGGCGGTTATCGTTCTTCTTGCGCTTTTATACCTGGGCGTTAAAAATATCCATCTTGGACCGACACTTCCGGCTTTTCTGTCAGAAAATGTTGCAAAGGTTTTAGTTGAAAACTTTGGAATTGCAGGAATTGGAACTGTAGAAGATGACTTAAAGCTATTCTTCGGCGAAGAATAGATTATAAGGTCTCGATATGCAAAATGGGCATGCCATCATTCAATTTTGATATGGCGTGTCCATTGACGCGTTATAGGTGTGATGTTAGTATATACCTAGAATTCAAAACGAAAGATTCGTCCAGTGTCAGTGCTCTAAGGGCGCAGAGTAAAAGGGAATCAGGTGTGAATCCTGAACGGTCCGACCACTGTAAGCAGGGAATCTTATCACAGACATGTCATTGAGCAGAGTCTGTCACAGAAAATGTGGCTCGTCTGTTTGAGAAGGCGCGATAAGGTGATGATCTGTCAGCCAGGAAACCTGCTGGAAGAAGAGAAGATTGGTATTGCTTCGGAATGTGTGCCAAGAAAATGTGTGACTGAAACTCGGGAGGTGGAGTTGCATATTTATGATGCACTTGTGATTAAAGCAGGTGTATTTTTTTTCGCTTTAGACAGACGTTGGGGGATTATATAAGATTTTGGGTTCTTAAGAAAATCTTGTATTTTGAGAGGAGATATTTTTATGAAAAAGAAGATTTTGTCAGCAGTACTTGCGCTGGCAGTCGTAGCAACAATGGGTACACCTGCAATGCTGACGCAGGCTGATGCCGCAACAACAAGTCAGCAGTCGGTGAGCGCACTGACAAATACGGAAGTTACAACCACATCCTTAACGATTGGGGAGAATACTGCAACCATGTTTAAGCCAGTGTATGCGTATTTATCCACAGAGGGTTCTACTACGAGTCTTGTTGTGGTATTGAGTGGTACCGGATATCAGAAACTAGTTATGGGAGGCTGGTCAAACGCGTATGAAACTCTTGGAGATGCAGGAGAGGATACAAATCGTACGGAAGAAAATGGCTGGCTGACTTATACGGCAAGTACTGTGACAAATTATGAAGGAAAGTATGAATTTACAATTCCACTTTCTGAGGATTATCTTGATAGTGATGAAAATTATGTGATTCCATTCCTGGCGGTTTCAAATAAGTATCTTACTAAATATGATGACGGAGAAGCGAGTAAATATAAAGTCTTTTACGGACGTCAGTTTACAGTTAATACATCTACTAATACTTTAACGACAGCAGACTATACAAACACGATTGTAGATGAAGTGATTGGCGATTTGTCGGTTGAGGATGCAGAGGCGAGCATTTCTGCAACACCTGAGCTTGTCGATGAATTGATTAATGCAAACAATTCGCAGACTAGAACCGATAATACAGATAAGTATTGTGAACTGTCCAGATTTTATTTTAATGCGCTTACGGATGAGCAGAAGGCTGAAGTAGAACAGGCTGATTACTTTACTGAAGAAACAGGTAACGCAGATGATGATGATCCGCTCAATGAGGCACCGACAAAAACAAAAGAAATGCTTGTTGTCAGCTTTGGTACAAGCTACAACTCAAGCAGAGCAGCTACAATTGGTGCAGTTGAAAGTGCTATTGCGGAAGCAAATTCTGACTATGATGTAAGAAGAGCATTTACTTCACAGATTATTATCAACCATATTCAGGCGAGAGATGAAGAGTATATTAATAATGTGGAGCAGGCATTGGATAATGCGCAGCAAGCCGAAGTTACAGAACTTGTAATTGTTCCAACGCATTTGATGAGTGGTTCAGAATATGATGAATTACAGGAGACAGTGGATACATATCTTTCTGCTAATACAACATGGAGCGTTGAAGTTACATACTCAGATCCTCTATTAACTACAGATACAGATAAGTCAAGAGTTGCTCGCTACGTAGTAGCTGCTGCAGCTGAAGATGCCGGATTTTCATCTACTGCACAGGCAGTAACAGATGATGAAACTGCATTTGTATTTATGGGACATGGAACTTCTCATGAAGCTAAATCAACATATACTTATATGCAGGAGGCTATGGATAATTTAAATTATTCAAACTGCTATGTAGGAACAGTTGAAGGTGAACCGGAAAGCACAAGTGTTGACAATATTATTGCACAAGTTAAGGCTGATGGTTATACAAAGGTTGTTCTTCGTCCGTTAATGGTAGTAGCGGGAGATCATGCCAATAACGATATGGCAGGTGATGATGAAGATTCATGGAAGACGTTATTTACAGCGGCCGGATTTGAAGTGAACTGCCAGGTAAATGGACTTGGAGAATTAGAAGATATTCAGGCGCTTTATAACGAACATGTGGCAATGGCATTGATGACAGACTCTGATAAAAAAGAGGCAGCGCAGACAGCAGCTGATACAGCGGAAGCAACGGCCATTGCAGAAGAAAAAGCAGCGATTGCAGAAGCAGTTGATGCTAAAAAGATTGACCTTAGCAAAGCAACGGTTACTTTAAAGACAAAAAGCTACACTTACGATGGAAAGGCTAAGAAGCCTGCTGTTACTGTCAAGGTAGATGGCAGCGTTGTTTCAAGTTCTGATTATAAAGTTACATACGCTAACAACACAAACGCAGGAACTGCCAAGGTTACGGTAACTGCTACAGGAGATAACACGAAGAACTCTAAGACAACAACATTTACGATTAAAAAAGCATCTTCAAAACTTTCAGCTAGCAGCGTGACAAAAACATATAAGATGAAGGCGCTTAAGAAGAGCAAGAAAACATTCAAAATTGGTGCAAGCAGCAAGACAAGTGTTTCCTATAAAGTTACAAAGTCCAATAAGAAAATTAAAGTAAACAGCAAGGGTAAAGTAACCGTTAAGAAGGGTACTAAAAAGGGTACTTATAAGGTAAAGGTTAAGGTTACTTCAAAAGCAACCACGAACTATAATGGTGCATCAAAGACAATTACGATTAAGGTTAAAGTAAAAAAATAATCTTCATATGATAACGCAGAAAGCCTGAGCATTCAGGCTTTCTTGTGCTATCATATAAACTATGAGGTGAAGAATATGAAAAATCTTAAGGTGAGACTTTTAATTGCGGCACTTGCGGCATCTGTGAGCGCGTCGCCGGTACCGGCATTTGCAATGACGCAGACAGAGTGTGAGAGCGAGTCGGAAGAAAGTACATCGGATGAAGCAGAAGAGACGCAAGAAGAGGTGGAAGAAACCACTTCTCAGGAAACAGAAGAAGAGACTGTAGAGGAAGAATCTGTTAGTGCAGAAACGACGACAGAAGAAAGCGAGTTGGAAGTAACATCTGATGATACAAGTGCATCGACAGAATCAGAAGAAAAGGAACTGCAAGAGAGCAAAGTGGTTTCAGAGGAAGCTGATGAGGAAGAGACTGAAAAGACAACGACTAAAAAGCGTATGGCGTCAAGTAGTACGGCAACGGTCAGAACGCAGTCGTCTACATTTGACAACAGTACATCGCTTTTGGATGGAACCTATTATGCTTCGGATTTTTCAGTCACCGGAGGAACCGGTAAGGCGACATTTTACTGCGACAAGATTGTAGTAGAAAATGGAAAGACGTATGCATACATCCGCGTAAGCTCAAAGTATTATACGAAGTTTAAAGTGAATGGAACGTCTTATTCTACAACGGTCAGTGATACAGGGAATTATGCGAAGGTACCGGTTACCATAGGAGAAAGTTTTACATTGTCAGGTTATACAACGGCCATGAGTACGCCTCACTGGGTGGACTATGATATGACAATTACTTTGAAATGCCAATATGCGGACGGTTATTATACGGCAGATGAATTTACATACAGCGGAGGAACAGGTAAGCTTACGATTACCTGCAATCAGATTAAGGTGGCAGCAGGAGAAGTGACGGGCATCATAACATTTTCGAGTGGTAAGATATCGAAACTGGTAGTGGGCTCTACGACGTATCAGCCTACGAATCAGACCTCGAGCGCGACATCATTTGAAATTCCGCTGACACTTAATGCGGATAATACGATTGTGGCAACGACAACGGCGATGTCTACGCCACATGATGTGACCTATACGATTCATCCGACGCTTTTGACGTCAACAAAAAGAGATGCCAATATTGATGATCAGTCGGCGCAGTATACGTATAACAATACAACAACGGAAGAGTCTGAAGAAGAAGAGGCGATTACGACACCAACGAAGAAAAAGAAGCTGAAAGTTGGATGTACCTATAAGATTAAGGCCGCAACGGATAATCGGATGTTCTATATTGCACCAAAGAAGGCTAAGACAAAGCACGTAATCTTGAAGGTGAAAAAGAACGGTAAGTACCAGATTACGATGTCGCTTACCGGAACGGGATACGATTATCTCTATGTTGGAACTGCGAAGAAAGCAGCCAAGGTAAAGAAGAAAAAACTTTCGAAATATAAAAAGGTAAATGGATACTATACCTATACATTTACCGTTGATACCTTAGATGAAGCGCTGACAATATCTGCGCACTCTAAGAAATATGACAAATGGTATGAGCACAAGATTATCTTCTACAGTGCCGGTGCGAAAAAGACGAGCAAATCGAATCTGGCATCGACCCTGGAGACGAAGACGGAAGATGATTCTTCAAGTTCGGCGTCAACGACAAGTACGGATGCATCTAGTGTGAGCACCTCTGCGGTAGACAGTTCGACAACGCTGGCAGACGGAACTTATCAGCCGGATGGATTTAGCTGGTCAGGCGGTTCTGGAAGATTATCTTATATTAAGTGTACGAAGATTACAGTTAAGAATGGCAAGGCGTATGCGACGATCGTATTTGGCAGTACTAAGTATGATAAGCTGCGCGCAAGTGGTCAGGTATATGCAAGACAGGGCGGAGGAAATTCGACCTTTACGATTCCGGTAACGCTCAATGCGAATAACACGATTGTCGGAAGAACGACGGCAATGTCTTCGCCGCACTGGATTCAGTATTCCATCTATATCTCGCTTGCAGCAGCCGGTGGAGGAGAGACTACGACTGCGCAAGAAGCAGATACTGAAGAATTGTCTGAAGAAGCACCGGAAATCCTGGGGCTGACCGGAGGCGTGGCAGAGGAAATTGAGTACGCCAAGAATTTTAAAATCTTCGATTATGACGATGGCATCAAGCTGGTGCAGATTGATGTGACAGCTGAGACCGGATTCTATGAGGAAGATGAAAAGAAGCAAGAAGAAGACGAAGTAGAGTACGACGATGACGGACAGGTTGTTGCAAAGTCGCAGACAGAAATTACGACGCAGTTGTATCAAAACAATGTCATCAACTATCTGCTGGTGCCGGAGGATGTGGAGATTCCGGCGGGACTGGAAAAAGAATATATTATTATCACGGTACCATCGGAAAGTACATTTGCCTCTTCTGAGAATGCCTATGCAATGTTAGAGCAGCTGGGCGTAGAAAAGAACGTGACAAGTGTCGGACTTGATACCGACGCAGAATATACAGATGAAGATATTATCGAAGCGATTGCAGATGAGTCGATGATTGATATCGGAAGTCTGGACGATCCGGATTATCGATCATTGATTGAGATTAAGACGGATCTTGCCATCCTGCCATCATCACTTCTTCCGGAAGAAGTGGATGAAGACGCTACGAAAGAAGAACAGGAAGAGCAAAAGAGTGCAATCAAGGATGCGAAGGAAAAGTATGAGACTTTAACAAGCAGGTTTGCAACGCTTGATGTGCCGGTTTTTGTTGACCGTGCTGATCTGGAAGAAGAAGATCTTGCAAAGGCAGAATGGATTAAGGTCTATGGCGCAATCTATGGATGCGCAGATGAGGCAGAAGAAATCTTCGAAGAGGAAGTAGACGATTATGAAGAAAATGAACAGAACTAGAGTTTTAGGCACAGCGCTGGCCGGTATTATGCTTGCGATGTGTGCGATGACGGGATGCGGCTCAGATGCCGGAGAGGAAGCGACTTCATCGCAGACAGAAGCAGTTTCGACAACCGAAACATCATCGGATACCCAGGCACCGGAGATTGAAGGGCTGACTTATGAGTCAACCGTGGATCTGGAATATGCAACGGAGTTTGATGTATATAAATACGAAGATGGTTATGCGCTGATTGATATCAGTGAAGAAGGACAGTTTTTATATGTGCCGTCCGGACAAGAAGCTCCGCAGGGGCTAAGTGAAGATATCACGGTAATAAATGAGCCGAGTAATATCTATCTTGCGGCAACTGCAGAGATGGCGCTGTTTAACGCAATGGATGCGCTTGATGTGGTGACGATGACATCGCTTGATACAGACGGATGGACCTTTGATGCACCGATTAAAGCACTTGAAAGCGGCGCTATGACTTATGCAGGTAAGTATTCGCAGCCGGATTATGAAGTGCTTTTGGCGAATAACTGTGACCTTGCGATTGAATCCACGATGATCTATCATACGCCGGAAGTGCAGGAGATGATTGAGGATCTGGACATTCCGGTATTGGTAGATCGCTCAAGCTATGAGTCGAATCCGCTTGGTCGTATGGAATGGATTAAACTCTATGCGGTATTAACAGGGCACGAAGAGGATGCACAGACATTCTTTGAGGCGCAGGAAGATAAGATTGCGACATTGGAAGACTTTGAAAATACAGGAAAGACCGTTGCGTTCTTCTATATTTCCACAGACAACAAGGCAGTATGCAGAGCCAGTACCGATTACGTGCCGACCATGATTTCCATGGCGGGCGGTCAGTATATCTTCTCTAATCTTGTGGATGAAGAAGGCAGAAGTTCTGTTAATATGAGTATCGAGGCATTCTATGATGCTGCACAGGATGCGGATTATATCGTGTATAATGGAAGTATCGACAGCACGGTTAAGACGATGGACGATCTGCTGGCAAAAGATCCAAGTATCGCAGACCTTAAGGCTGTAAAGGAGGGCAACTGCTGGGTAACCGGAAGTTCTCTGTATCAAAGAACCGATATTATCAGTGACATGATCTTGGATTTCCATACGCTTCTTACGGAGGAAGACCCGAAAGGTATGGAATTTATCACGAAACTTGAATAACACATTGGAGAGAGTATGAGTTTTTTACAAAAGAATCATGCGAACCAACCGGAAGGCGCCGCCATAAGTTTTCATAATGAAAATTTTCGGCGGCGCAGTCGCTATCTTCTGGTATTCGCAGTGATGATTATCGCATTTTTTATTATCGTTGTAGTCAATATCAATTCCGGTAATGTCAATATTCCGGTTGGCAGGATTGTTGAGATTCTTCTGACAAAGGCCGGGGATGCAACGGAAGTTAATATTATATGGAAGATTCGTCTGCCACGTATTTTGATGGCGGCTATCCTGGGCGGTGCGTTGTCACTGTCCGGTTTTATGCTGCAGACCTTCTTTGAGAATCCAATTGCAGGTCCGTATGTGCTTGGTATTTCATCGGGAGCGAAGATGATCGTGGCACTGATTATGATCTATGGTTTGCTGCACGGCATTACGATGAATTCCTATACTTATATTGTGGCGGCATTTGTCGGCTCTTTGCTGTCGACTGGATTTATCCTGCTGATTGCGAAGAAGATACGGAATATGGCGGCGCTTCTTGTGGCCGGCATTATGATTGGTTATATCTGTAATGCGGTTACGGATTTTGTGGTTACATTTGCCAATGATTCGGATATTGTCAATTTACATAACTGGTCGAAGGGAAGTTTCTCCGGTATGAGCTGGGATAATGTGGCAATTGCGACGGTCGTAATCGGCATCGCATTTATCTTCACACTGTTTTGTGCAAAACCAATCAGTGCTTATCAGCTTGGGGAAAACTATGCGCAGAGTATGGGCGTGAACATCAAGGTTTTTCGCATTATTTTGATTTTGCTTTCGAGCATCTTCTCAGCGACGGTAACGGCATTTGCAGGACCGATTTCTTTTGTCGGAATTGCGGTTCCGTTTTTGGTAAAAGGGTGTCTTGGAACGACAAAGCCGTTGGTAGTGATCCCGGGCAATTTTATCGGCGGCGCAGTTTTTTGTATGCTGTGCGATTTGATTGCCAGACTGGTATTTGCACCGACAGAACTTAACATCTCCACGGTGACATCCATCTTTGGTGCGCCTATTGTCATCTACATCATGATTAAGAGAAGAAGGGGGCAGCGCCATGGATAAGAAGCAGGACTATATCATAATGGACCACCTTGGGGTGGGATATAATCGAAAAACCATCATTCATGACATCTGCCTGAACATTAAAAAGGGCGATATTGTAACGCTGATTGGGCCAAATGGCGCCGGCAAGTCTACGATTCTTAAGACGCTGACAAGGCAACTGTCCATGATTGAGGGAAAGGTTGTCTTGGATGCCGGGAATCTTGGCGCAATGACGCACAAGGAACTGGCGAAGAAGATGGCCATTGTTATGACGGAGCGCATGAAGCCGGATATGATGACTTGTCAGGATATCGTGGCAACCGGTCGTTATCCGTACACCGGTCGCATGGGCGTTCTTACAAAGGAAGATGAGGACAAGGTAGATGCGGCGCTAAAGGCGGTCAATGCCATGGAGATTGCGAATCGTGATTTTAACGCAATCAGTGATGGACAGCGTCAGCGTGTGCTGCTCGCAAGAGCGATCTGTCAGGAGCCGGAAGTGATTATCCTAGATGAGCCGACTTCCTTTTTGGATATTCATTATAAGTTAGAGCTGCTTTCCATACTAAGAAGGATGGCAAAGGAGCATGAGATTACAGTCGTCATGACGCTTCATGAAATTGACCTGGCGGAGAAGATTTCGGATAAAATCATCTGTGTACACGGCGATGAGATTCGCGATTATGGTACGCCGGAGGAGATCTTTCATGAGGAAAGAATCCGGGAGCTATATGATATTGACAATGGATTCTTTGATCCGGTCTTTGGAAGTATTGAGCTTCCGCGCCCGGTGGGTGAGCCTAAGGTGTTCGTGATTTCTTCCGGCGGAAGTGGAATCAGAGTCTTTCGGAAATTGCAAAAGGAGGATATTCCATTTGCAGCAGGCATCCTGTATGAAAATGATATCGACTATGAACTTGCAAGGCTTTTGGCGATGGAAGTTGTAACGGAGAAGCCATTTGTCTCAATCAGTGATGAGGCATTCGAAAGAGCCTGCAGACTCATTGATGGATGCGAGCGGGTATTTTCTTGTAATGTGCCGATTGGGGAATGCAATGCGAGAATCAAACAGCTGCTGGAATATGCAGGCGATAAATTAGAAATTGTTTCCTAGAGTGTTGCGTACGCAACAATGAAGTGGTTAGCCTTATAGTACAGTATGGATAGAGATAAGAGCCATATAAGGAGGTAATCACTATGACATATGAAACGATTGACGTTCGAGGAATACAGGGAAATTTTTATCAGGGACTTATGAGCCGCGCAGAAAAGGTGGCAGTTGGAGAAGGGATTGAAATTATTCAGACTTTTGAGCCGATTCCATTGTATGAGCCGATGGAGATGCTAGGATTCACCTACCGGACTGAGAAGGTGGCAGACAATGAGTATCATTCGTACTTTGACCGGGTGGAGAAAAAGGAAGATGATGGAAGCGTGCCGTTTCGTCCGGCAGCGATTACAAACTTTCCGCTGATTGACGAAAAGCTTGGAGGCATTGCGGTGAACTTCTGGGATCTGACCTGGAGTGATGACAAGAGATATCTGCCTTATGAAATGCGTCTTTTGTTGTCGCTAGCCAATGCCGTTGGTGCGGGAAGAATTCGTCAGGCAACAAGAGAACTGGTAAAAGCATATATTCACGGGCTTGATGCAAGAGCACTTGATGATGTGTTTGAACTTTTGGCATGGAATCAGGGAATTGGATTTTTTAGTTCCGAGATTGGACCGACGCCTTTGTTCCAGGCATATAAGCTGATCAAAAAGCAGGAAGAAAAGGGAACTTCTCGCGAGAAGATAGCACAGATGCTAAAGGAAAAATTCGGCGAGAAGAACCCGCAGGTACAAGTGTAAGAATTATTCTTCATTTAAAAAGAAGGAAATAAATTTCTCCAGCGTCGGAGAAGTGTGATCGGCGTTCCAGGCGAGCGCATTGTCGACGTATTCTTTTCCTTCCTCAAATGGAATGGCTACCACGCGCTTATCATTGCGGTTCGCATCCGCAATATAAGACGGCAGAATTGAGACACCCATATGAAGAGAAACCATAAGCAAAACGGTTTCGATATCTTCAATTTTATCTAGGATAATCGGGTCGTAGCCTTCTTTTAAAAATGAATTTAGGATGACGCGGTCTTCTCCGACTTTGCTGTCCGGTGAGCAGGCAAGAATTAATTTTTCATGCTGCAGGTCTGCGCGGGAGAGAGAGCGCTTATGCGCCAGCTTGTGGCTGATTGGCAGTACAACTGTTAAGGAAGAACGTTGCAGGGTTGCATGCGACAGTCCGACAAAGAAGGCTTTGTCGAAGATGGGCGTCATAATGACATCGAGTTCACGGCTTTTTAATCGCGCGAGAAGATTCGATGGATTATCATTGTTAAAGTGTAGCTGAATCGTCGGATTCATTCTTTGAAATTCTAAGATGCGGTCCGGGAAGATGGTAGACTTGATGTCAGCGGAAAAGCCGATGTCGAGGGAACCAATCATCCCCTGGGCGGCATCTTTTGTATGCTGAAACACCGCTTCGATATGTTCTAAAATCTCCGGTGCTTCCCGGTAGAAGGCCTTGCCGGCCTCTGTTAAAGTAACCTTTTTTTTCGTACGTACAAATAAAGGGGCGCCAATGAGTGTTTCTAAGGATTTTATCTGCTGCGTAACGGCAGTCTGTGAGACGAACATTTTTTCTGCTGCCTTTGTAAAGTTCAGTTCATCTGCTACCGCGATAAAGTATTCAATCTGTCTGGTGTTCATGAAAAATCCCTCCCTCTGTTTTGTAATAACATAAACTTATTATAACATATAAATTTTCTATTGGATTATGGATAAAAAAACGATTATATTGATAATGTTCTTATTTTAATACAAGAAAGGCTATGTGGTTTTTAACTGGGAAACAGAGATTGATGAAAACAGGCTAATCAATCAAAAGATCCTCTACTCAACATTTACTTACAAGAAACTACATACCCCCTTGATACGAATAGGCAAAACCTAAAACCTTAATTGATATGAAATAGGCAGTAAAAAGCTTAGAAGCGCTCTCGTCCCTGGAGAGCGCTTTTTTCATTGCGTAGATACAGGGTTTCGCGATATAATTGCAATGAGGTAATTAGGTTATGGGATTGGAGGAGAAGCTATGGACTTGTTGGAAATGAAAGAGTTGCTTGCAGCCGAGATTTTAACAGATGAATTTGATGAAGATGTCGATATTACGCTTGCGTATGCAACGGATTTGATGAGCGATGCATTGGCATTTGCATCTGATAACTGTGCGCTTATCACGGGACTTGTGAACTCGCAGACAGTTCGTACCGCTGAGATGAAAGATTTTCCTTGTGTGATTTATACAAGAGGAAAGACACCGGACGGAGAGATTATTGCATTGGCGAATACATTTGGCTTATGTGTAATGAGAACGGCATTGTCAACATTTGATACGTGCGGACTTTTGTACGGGAAGGGAATTATAGGACCGAATAATCATGGATAAGATAGAATTTCACTACGAGATTGATGGTGATGATTTTACAAATGCAGGTTCTGCAAGTACAGATTTTAAAAGAAAGTTAAAGAAGATGCATATCACTCCGGCTATCGTGCGTCGCGTGGCAATTGCGATGTATGAAGGAGAAATCAACATGGTGATTCATGCTGATGGCGGCTATATTGATGCGGAGATATCGCCGGATGAGATTGCGCTGAAACTGTGCGATGAAGGACCGGGTATAGAAGATGTGGAAAAAGCAATGACGGAAGGGTATTCCACGGCAACTGACAAGGTAAGAGAACTGGGCTTTGGAGCAGGTATGGGACTGCCGAATATGAAGCGCTCTACAGATGAGATGGAGATTGATACGAAGCCGGGTGTTGGAACAACCGTCATAATGAAAATCTATATCAATCAGTAATGACTGAACGATAGAAGGTGGATAGAATGGAAAACAAGTTTTATCATTCCGTTTATCTGAAAGCAGACCGGTGTAAGGGGTGTATTCATTGTCTGAAGAGGTGTCCGACGAATGCGATACGTGTTCGAAATGGAAAGGCACATATTATCAAAGAGTTTTGTATTGACTGTGCAGAGTGTAATCAGCACTGTCCTTATCATGCAAAGCGATCACACCGTGATGAATGGGATGACGTAAAAAAAGGAACATACAAGGTGGCGCTGGTAGATCCGTCCATATATGGGCAATTCAACCATTTGCACGATCCGAATATTGTACTGAATGGATTTGTGGAGATGGGATTTGACGATGTATTTGATATCGCATTTGCCTATGAATACTGGATGGAATGCGCCAGAGATTATATAGAAAAACATAAGGAAATGTATCCGATTATCAACTCGACCTGTCCGGCCGTTGTGAGACTGATCAGGGTACGATTCCCGGAACTGCTCGATCATCTGCTGCCGTTTATCCCGCCGATTGAGATTGCGGCAAGAGCGGCGCTTAAGCAGACCATGGAGCGAACCGGATATAAGGAAGAGGAAATTGAAATCGTATACATCTCGCCCTGTCCGGCGCAGGTGGCGTATATTAAGTCGCCAATCGGAATTGAAAAGACACATATCACATCGGTACTGGCGATGAAAGATATCTATAAGAAACTGGTGCGCGTGATGGGCGAGCATCCTAAGCCAAAGGCACAGTATGCAAGAGCGGGCCGAAGCGGAATCGGCGTTGGAACGACTTGTGCCGAAGCGAGAGGAATCGGAATACGAAATTATGTAGCAGTGGATGGCATTGAGAATGTTATTCGTACATTAGAAGAGATTGAAGATGACAGGCTGCCGGATGATTTAATCTTCGCAGAACTGAAAAACTGTGCCGCCGGATGTATGGGCGGCGTGTTAAATGTGGAGAATCCTTACATTGCAAGAGCGAAGGTAAAACAGCTTGACCAGCATATTCCAAACTCGAGAACATCCGCAAGAGAGTATTTTGAGAGATGGTGCGATGTCCGGATTGAGTGGGAGAGCGCGCCGGAGTTTGAACCGGTATTTGAACTTGGACAGAATATGAAAGAAAGCATTGAGAATATGTCCAAGGTAGAAGAACTGGTAAAGACGTTGCCGGGTATGGACTGTGGTTCATGCGGAGCGCCGACCTGCCGCGCACTTGCAGAAGATATTGTGCGTGGATTTAAGGGAAGTAAAAGAGAAAACTGTATCTATCTGCTTAGAGGATTCTATAGTAAGATGCAGGGTGAAGAAAAGACAAAAGAAATGGAACAAGAAGATGACAATTGATGAAATTGCAAGTATGGATGCGTTTACCTATGTGACAATGCCGGAAGATGGCAGCAGGGAAGTGACAAGACCATATTGCTGCGACCTTCTTAGTGCGGCGATGCGTTCGGCGCCGGAAGGCGGTGTGTGGTGCACCATTATGAATAACAATAACACGCTTGCGGTAGCGTCGCTTGCGGATTGCGCATGTATTATTCTGTGCGATGATGTGCAGCCGCAGCCGGAAGTGATTGAAAAAGCGACGGAGCAGGACATCTGTGTGATGAAGACAAAACTGCCGATATTTGAAGCGGCACTGGAGGTATATAACAAGATTCATGGAACTGAAGTATGATTTACATATCCATTCCTGTCTGTCTCCTTGTGGAGATAATGAGATGACCCCGGAGAATATTGCGGGAATGGCATATATTAATGCGTTAGATGCAGTTGCGTTGACCGATCATAATACTTGTAAGAACTGTGAAGCTTTTTTGGCAGCAACGAAAAAACATGGCATTCTCGGCATCTGCGGGATGGAACTTACTACCTCGGAAGAGATTCATGTGCTTTGGTTGTTTGAAAGCCTTGAGAGTGCAATGCGATTTGACGCGTTTGTGGAGCAGCATTTATTGAAAGTAAAAAACCAGATTCGAATCTATGGTAATCAGCTACTGTATGCACCGGGTGATCGGTGCATCGGGGAATACGAGAATCTGCTGATTTCGGGAACGGATTTATCCTTTGAGAAGATGCCACAGCTTCAAAAGCAGTTTGGAGGTATCTATATGCCGTCGCATGTGGAGAAAAAGACGACAAGTCTGATTAGCAGCCTGGGAATGATTCCACCGGACAGCGAGTTTTTGGTGTATGAGCTGAATCATCCAAGAGAACATGACAGACTGTGTGCGTTACATCCTTATTTAAAGGGGAAACAATATCTGACGAATTCAGATGCACACCAGCTGATTGATATGAAGACGGAAGACAATTGTGGGATTATAGAGGTAGCAGAAAAGAGTTATGAAGGATTGAAAAGGAGTTTGTTAAGCTAACAAACTTCTTTTTTGATACGTATTTTTTAAAAATATGATAAAAAATATGTATCAATAAAAAAATGTTATTAAAATGAAAAGTATCTTGTTGGTTAGTTGTACCTAAAGTTGGCGTAATGCCATTGAGATATTCGGGAATTATGTTAATATATGTAATGTAGGTATAACAGCTATATAGTACTAAAGGGTGGTTATGAATATTTCTACTATAGAAGTATTTATAACAAAAACTTTTTTATCACAAAAAATTGTGCTTGTATAACGTGGTAAAAAAAGAAAACAAATTTACGAAGGAGGCGCTATTTTTGACTGAACAGACAATGATTCCTTTTGAAGGTACGAAGGAGCAGGAGGACGAGCTCCATGCCGTTATTGAGGAATTAAAAGACGAAAAGGGTTGTCTTATGCCAATCATGCAAAAAGCCCAGGGAATCTACGGATATCTCCCGGTGGAAGTGCAGCAGATGATTGCAGATGGGCTGGCAATACCTTTGGAAAAAATCTATGGTGTAGCAACATTTTACTCACAGTTTAACCTGCAACCGAAAGGGGAATATCAGATTTCGGTCTGTCTTGGAACAGCTTGTTATGTAAAAGGTTCCGGAACCATCTTAGAAGAGGTATCAGATATCCTCGGTATTAAGACAGGGGAGTGTACACCGGATCGGAAATTCTCATTAGATGCCTGCAGATGCGTGGGAGCATGTGGACTGGCACCGGTTATGATGATTAACGATGAAGTATATGGACGACTTGAGAAAAAGGACGTCAAAGGAATTTTGGAGAAATATAAATAATGTTACCTGAGATTTCACTTAGTATATTAGATATTACGCAGAATTCTATAACAGCCGGGGCAACCCGGATTGATTTGATGGTTGATGTAGATACGCAAAATGAAGTTCTCGTATTTGAAATCCGCGACAATGGATGCGGTATGGGTGAAGAGATGTGCAGGAAGGTTGTGGACCCTTTTTATACATCACGCAAGACAAGAAAAGTGGGACTTGGAATTCCTTTTTTGAAGCAGAGCGCAGAGGCGACGGAAGGCAGTTTTTCGTTGACATCGCAAGAAGGAATCGGGACTCAGATGAAAGCAGTTTTTAATACAGGACATATTGATTGCATGCCGCTTGGAGATCTGGCAGCGACAATTCATTCGCTGGTGGTATATCACGAAGAGATTCGGTATGTGATTTGCTATAAAGTTGATGGCAGGACGTTTGTGTTGGATACAAGTGAAATCAGGGAAATTCTTGGAGATGTTTCATTTATGGAAGCCGAGGTTTCGGCGTTCTTGAAAGAATATATAGAGGAACATATTCAGGAAACAAAAGGAAAATAACTTAGATACCCACAGGAGGTACTTGATATGAAATCATTAGAAGAACTTCGGGCGATAAAGGATAAGATGAAAGGGCAGATCGGCATCCGCGAGATGGGCGCTGATGTAACTCGTGTAGTTGTCGGCATGGCAACCTGCGGAATCGCATCCGGAGCACGTCCGGTACTCAATACACTGGCACAGGAAGTTCAAGATGAAAAGCTCGACAATGTTATGGTGACACAGACCGGTTGTATCGGGTTATGCCAGTATGAACCAATTGTAGAAATCTTTGAACCTGGAAAGGAAAAGATTACCTACATCTGGATGAATGAAGAGAAGGCAAAAGATATCGTACAAAGACACTTAAAGGGTGGAGAGGTCGTAAAAGAATACACTTTAAGTGAAGCAGATACGGTGAAATAGAAAATCGGAGGAACTATATGTATCGATCAGAAGTGCTCGTCTGCGGTGGTACCGGTTGTCGGAGTAGCAAAAGCGACGAGCTGATTACAAAATTTAAAGAACTGATCAAGCAAAATGGGCTTGATGAGGAAATAGCAGTTGTACAGACCGGATGTCATGGTTTGTGCGAAGCGGGTCCGATTGTAATTGTGGATCCGGAAGGAACATTTTATTCCAGAGTGACTCTTGAAGATGTCGAAGAGATCGTAAACGAACATCTTGTTAAGGGTCGTGTGGTAGAAAGACTTGTTTATCAGGGTGAGGGAGCGTCTTCACATTATTCTCTTAATGACACAGTATTTTACAAGAGTCAGAAGAGAATTGCGCTTCGTAACTGCGGTGTGATTAACCCTGAAGAAATTGATGAATATATCGGAACCGGTGGATATGAAGCTCTTGGTAAGGTGCTGACATCCATGACTCCGGATGAAGTGATTGACGAAATCTTAGAAAGTGGTTTAAGAGGACGAGGCGGTGCCGGATTCCCAACCGGAATGAAGTGGCGTTTCGCATCCGGCAACAGAGGTAATGTTCAAAAGTATGTCTGTTGTAATGCTGACGAGGGTGACCCGGGAGCATTTATGGATCGTTCTGTATTGGAGGGTGATCCACACGTTGTTCTTGAGGCTATGGCGATTGCAGGTTACGCAATCGGAGCAGACCAGGGATATATCTACGTTCGTGCAGAGTATCCAATTGCAGTAGAAAGACTTAACATTGCCATCAAACAGGCAAGAGAGTATGGCCTTTTAGGTAAGGATATCTTCGGAACAGGATTTAACTTTGATATCGGACTCAGACTTGGTGCGGGCGCATTTGTCTGTGGTGAGGAAACTGCGCTTATGACTTCAATTGAAGGTAATCGTGGTGAGCCAAGACCAAGACCACCATTCCCTGCAGTTAAGGGTCTGTTTGAAAGTCCTACCATCTTAAATAATGTAGAAACATATGCCAACATTCCACAGATTATCGTAAATGGTGCAGACTGGTACAAGAGCATCGGAACTGAAAAGTCTAAGGGAACCAAGGTATTTGCTCTTGGTGGTAAGATCAACAACACAGGTCTTGTTGAAGTGCCGATGGGAACAAAACTTCGCACCGTAATCGAAGAAATCGGTGGCGGCGTTCCGAATGGAAAGAAATTCAAAGCTGCTCAGACAGGTGGACCATCCGGCGGATGTATCCCTGCAGCGCATCTTGATGTACCAATGGATTATGAACATCTTGCAGAAATCGGCTCTATCATGGGATCGGGCGGATTGATTGTTATGGATGAAGACGCATGTATGGTAGATATTGCGAAGTTCTATCTTGAATTTACTGTGGATGAATCCTGTGGTAAATGTACACCATGTCGTGTCGGAACCAAGAGAATGCTTGAGATATTAGATAAGATTACAGCCGGAGAAGGTACGATGGAAGACATTGACCGTCTTGAAGATCTGGCGAATAAGATTAAGACAACAGCTTTATGTGGTCTTGGTCAGACTGCGCCGAATCCGGTTCTTTCCACTATTCATTTCTTCCGTGATGAGTACGAAGCACATGTAAGAGATCACAAATGTCCGGCCTGCGTATGTAAGCCGTTGATGCATTTTGAGATTGAAGCAGACAAATGTAAGGGTTGTACCCTGTGTGCACGTAATTGTCCAAGCAATGCAATTATCGGAACTGTTAAGAATCCACACACGATCGATCAGAATCTGTGCGTGAAGTGTGGAGCTTGTATTGACAATTGTAAGTTTGACGCAATCCATAAGCTTGCCGGAACGGCTGCTATGGTAGCTGAGGAGGTGGAGTAGAATGGTTAACATTACAATCGATGGTATCGATATGCAGGTAGAAGAAGGAACCACCATTCTCCAGGCCGCTGAAGCTGCGGGAATTAAGATTCCTACCCTGTGTTATTTAAAAGAATTAAGTCCGGAAGCGTCTTGTCGTATGTGTCTGGTAGAAATCGAAGGAAATCCTAAGATGCAGACAGCTTGTTCGTTCCCGGTTGCAGAAGGCAACAATATATTTACCAATACACCTAAGGTAAGAGAAGCCAGAAGAACGGTATTGGATCTTCTCTTGTCCAACCATAAGACAAACTGCTTTAAATGTTCATTCAACGGCGAATGTAAACTGCAGGAATACTGTATGGAATATGGTGTGGAACAGTCGGAATTCCCAGGTGAAATGATTGAATATCCGATTGATGAAAGTAACCCGTTCTTACGATTTGACCCAAATCTGTGTATTATGTGTCACAGATGTGTAAATACCTGTGAGAAGATTGTAGGACGCGGAGCAATTGGAACTTCAGAGCGTGGATTTGACGCACATATCTCGGTTCCGTTTGGCATTGACTGGGCAGATTCAACTTGTGAGTCTTGCGGTAACTGTGCACAGGCATGCCCAACAGGTGCTTTAACTATGAAGCGTCATAAACCATATCGTATCTGGGAGACACATAAGGTTCGTACAACCTGTCCGCATTGTGCAACAGGATGTCAGTTCGACCTTGTTGTTAAGGATAATAAGATTGTAGACTGTCTCGCAGCAGACGGCCCTTCTAACAGAGGACTCTTATGCGTTAAGGGACGTAGTGGTTCCTTTGATTTCGTTCATGCAGATGACAGAATCAAGTATCCACTGATTAAGAATAAAAAGACAGGCGAGTTCGAAAGAGCAAGCTGGGATGAAGCACTTGACCTTGTTGCTTCTAAGTTTATGGAAATCAAGAAAAAGTATGGTAGCGATTCTTTGGCAGGATTTGCCTGCTCAAGATCACCAAACGAGGATATCTACATGGTACAGAAGATGGTTCGTACCTGCTTTGGAACGAACAACACCGATAACTGTGCGCGTGTATGTCACTCTGCTTCCGTAGCCGGACTTGCCATGACACTTGGTTCAGGTGCGATGACCAACCCGATCTATGACATCACACATGATGTTGATGCCATCATGCTGGTTGGATCCAATCCGGAAGAAGCGCATCCGGTAGTTGGAATGCAGATTCGTCAGGCTGTTGCCAAGGGTGCAAAACTTATCGTGGTTGACCCTCGTGACATTGACTTATCAAAGAAGGCAACCATCCATCTGAAATTAAAGCCGGGTACCAACGTAGCATTTGCAAATGGTATCATGCACATCTTAATTCGTGATGGACTGGTTGATAAAAAGTTCATTGAAGAAAGAACAGAAGGCTATGAAGAATTAGCTGAAATCGTAAAAGATTACACACCGGAAAAGGTTGCAAAAGAGTGTCATATCGACGCAGAGGAACTTGTAAAGGCTGCACATTTATATGCAGAAGCTGACAAGGCTCCAATCATCTACTGCCTTGGTGTAACGGAGCATTCGCAGGGAACAGAAGGCGTTATGTCAATGTCCAATATTGCAATGCTGTGTGGTAAACTTGGTAAGCCTGGATGCGGCGTTAATCCACTTCGTGGACAGAACAACGTACAGGGTGCCTGCGACATGGGTGCGCAGCCGGGAGATTTACCTGGATACCAGAAAGTTACAAACCCGGATGTCATCAAGAAGTTTGAGGATGCGTGGGGCGTGAAGCTGCCGACAGAAGTTGGTATTCATGCAACAGATGTCTTCCCGGCAGCAATTGAGGGCAAGATTAAGGGTCTGTATATCTATGGAGAAGATCCGGTTGTAACCGATGCAGATACAACACATATTATTAAAGCTCTTAAGAGTCTTGATTTCTTTGTGATTCAGGAACTGTTTATGACAGAGACGGCTCAGCTTGCAGATGTTATCTTACCTGGTATGTCTTATGCGGAAAAGGAAGGTACCTTCTCCAATACAGAAAGACGTGTGCAAAGAGTTCGTAAGGCGGTTGACCTTACAAAGAATCCGGAATTTGATATTCGTCTTGATACAGACATCATCATCGATCTTATGAATCGTATGGGATATAAGCAAAAGCACATGACAGCAGCAGAGATTATGGATGAAGTATCATCTCTGACCCCATCCTTTGGTGGTATCTCTCACGCGAGACTTGACAGCGAGGAAGTTGCAGGACAGGGTCTGCAGTGGCCATGCCCGACAAAAGATCATCCCGGAACACCGATTATGCATGTCGGCAAATTCACAAGAGGTCTTGGATGGTTGTATCCGACTACTTACAAGCCTTCAAAAGAACTTCCGGACGAAGAATATCCGACCATCTTAATGACAGGTCGTATCCTGTATCACTACACAACACGTGCAATGACCGGTCGTACTCCGGGACTGATGGAGATTGCAGGAAAATCCTTTATCGAAGTTAACGAGCAGGATGCTGCAAGAATCGGAATCAAGAATGGAGAGAAGATTAAGGTTTCTTCCCGTCGTGGTTCCATCGAGACAACAGCAAGAGTCGGCGATAAGGTATCTCCGGGTGAGACCTGGATGCCATTCCATTTCCCTGATGGAAATTGTAACTGGCTGACGAATGCGGCGCTTGATCCATTCTGTAGAATTCCTGAGTACAAGGTATGTGCAGTAAAACTGGAGAAGCTTAGCTAAAAAAAGCATGAAAACACAGATAAGACAGAGGTACAACTAGTTCCTCTGTCTTATTTTGTTAAAATGGAGTTGCAAAATATCGCATTATGTAAGACAATGCTTATAGACTGAAATTAGGAAACAAAAGGATAAACTAAGGGGAACTTATATTATTATGGAAGATAAAGGAAGACGATACGGATTTGTTACACTGATACTGGCAATCGTTTTTATCGTATATACAGTTTTATTGAAAGTGGTTGATGTGCAGGCGGTTGGACCGAATAACAGTGAAGTTGGATTTGCAACATTCAACACCTGGGTGAATAAAGTGGTCGGAGCAAATGACTTGTGCTATATGATTTCAAAGTATCTGGGATATCTGGCCATTGTGATTGCCATCTTTTTTGTAATCCTGGCGGTGCTTCAATACGTTCGCTCAAGAGATTTGGCGAAGGTCGATCTGTCACTGAAGGTGCTGATTTTATTTTATATCTTTGTTGGAGTATGTTATGTGCTGTTTGAATTCCTGGTCATTAATTACAGACCGGTCTTAGAAGACGGACAGCTTGCAGCGTCTTATCCTTCTTCGCATACGATGCTTGCCATCTGTATCTTTGTTACAGCGAGAATGCAGTTTAAGAGTCGCTTCATGGAAGGCTTTGTCAGAGGCTTTTTGATGGTGCTGTTTGATGTTCTTTCGATTGTGATGATTTGTACCAGACTTTCAAGCGGTGTGCATTGGGCGACAGATATCATTGGCGGCATTCTTTTGTCTGCTGTTTTGATAGGAATTTATGTGACGATTATTGCTGTCAGAAAAGACAGAATATGGTAGAAGAAGACTGATGATTACCTGAGACCGGATTTGGTTTCAGGTAATTTTTTTACTTTTTAGCATGACTTTCGTAGCAAATTTAGTAAAGAAAAACAATGTTATTTGTGGAAAATGCTAAAATTATAAATTGTTCCGGAAGGGCTCTTGCAATAACTATATGTTGTGGTATCATTTTACATGAAGCACAGATTGTAGTGCGAAATAAAGCGAGGGAAAATTATGAATGTAATCAAGAGAAATGGACAGGAAGTCGCATATGACATCACAAAGATTTCAAATGCCATGAGCAAGGCGAACAACGAAGTTCCGGAGAATGAGCAGCTGAGCTTTGACAAAATCAAAGAGATCTCAGATACTGTTTTGGAAAAATGTTTGAGTCTTGACCGCTCTCCTTCCGTAGAAGAGATTCAGGATATGGTTGAGGATGGCCTTATGAGCGCCGGTGCTTTTTCCGTTGCGCGTAAATACATCCGTTATCGTTATCAAAGAGCACTGGTTCGTCGTTCTAACACAACGGACGAACAGATTTTGACTCTGATTGAGTGCAACAATGAAGAAGTAAAGCAGGAGAATTCGAACAAGAATCCTACTATCGTATCGGTGCAAAGAGATTATATGGCCGGTGAGGTTTCTAAGGATATCACAAATAGAATTTTGCTTCCAAAGGAAATTGTGGATGCTCATAAAGAGGGTATCATTCATTTTCATGATGCCGATTATTTCGCGCAGCACATGCATAACTGCTGCCTTGTGAACTTAGAGGACATGCTGCAAAATGGAACGGTAATTTCCGGAACATTAATTGAAAAGCCGCATAGTTTCTCCACAGCATGTAATATTGCTACACAGATTATTGCACAGGTGGCATCTAGTCAGTACGGCGGACAGTCAATCTCACTGTCGCATCTTGCGCCATTTGTCAACATCAGCCGTGCGAAGATTCGTAAGCAGGTGCTTAAGGAAATCGAACAGCTTGGGGCGAATCCGGAAGATGAAGTGATTGACGAAATCGTGGAGCAAAGACTTCATGACGAGGTAAGCCGAGGCGTTCAGACGATTCAGTACCAGGTGGTTACGCTTCTTACAACTAATGGACAGGCTCCATTCGTAACGGTATTTATGTATCTTGGCGAAGCTAAGAACGAGCAGGAGAAAAAAGACCTTGCTCTTATTATAGAAGAAACTCTTAAGCAGAGAATTCAGGGTGTGAAAAATGAGAAGAATGTATGGATTACTCCGGCATTCCCGAAACTCATCTATGTTTTGGAAGAGCAAAACATCCATGAAGACAGCGAGTATTGGTATCTGACACAGCTTGCAGCGCAGTGTACTGCAAAGCGTATGGTGCCGGATTACATCTCTGAAAAGAAGATGATCGAGCTTAAGCGCGATAAGAATGGCGATGGTCATTGTTATACTTGCATGGGATGCAGAAGTTTCTTAACTCCTTATGTGGATGAGAACAACAATCCGAAGTATTATGGTCGTTTCAACCAGGGTGTTGTTACCATCAACCTTCCGGACGTTGCGCTTTCTTCTAAGGGTGACAAAGAAAAGTTCTGGAAGATTTTTGATGAACGACTTGAGCTGTGCTATAAAGCACTGATGTATCGACATAACAGACTGATGGGAACTCTTTCTGACGCTGCTCCAATTCTGTGGCAGTATGGCGCGCTTGCCCGTCTGGATAAGGGTGAACCAATTGATAAATTACTCTTTGGCGGTTATTCAACGATTTCGCTTGGTTATGCGGGATTATTTGAATGTGTCAAATACATGACCGGTAAGAGTCATACCGATCCGGAGGCGACTCCATTTGCACTGGACATCATGCAGCATATGAATGACAAATGTGCCGAGTGGAAGGCAAAGGAGAACATGGACTTTTCCATCTATGGTACGCCGCTTGAGTCTACGACTTACAAGTTTGCGAAGGCTCTTCAAAAGCGTTTTGGTATCATCGAGGGTGTTACCGATAAGAATTACATTACAAACTCTTATCACATCCATGTATCTGAGGAAATCAATGCCTTTGATAAGCTTGCTTTTGAGGCGAAGTTCCAGGCACTCTCACCGGGTGGTGCAATCAGCTATGTAGAGGTTCCGGATATGCAGGATAACTTAGATGCCGTTCTTAAGGTGATGAAGTTCATCTATGAAAATATCATGTATGCGGAGCTCAACACCAAGAGCGATTACTGCCAGGTCTGCGGATATGACGGAGAGATTCAGATTCAGGAAAATGAACACGGCAAACTCATCTGGAAATGCCCTTGCTGTGGCAACGAAGACCAGTCCAAGATGAATGTTGCGCGTCGTACCTGTGGTTACATCGGTAGCCAGTTCTGGAATCAGGGTAGAACGCAGGAAATCAAGGACCGTGTACTGCATTTGTAGAATTTTGTATAAGCACCTCTTTGTCGGAGCGATTCGGCAAAGGGGTTTTTATTTTTGAAAAGAGGTTTGTTAGATGAATTATGGAGCGATTAAGGACTGTGATATTGCAAATGGCGTTGGCGTCAGAATCTCATTGTTTGTATCCGGATGTACGCATTGCTGCGAGGATTGCTTTCAGCCGGAAACCTGGGACTTTGCGTACGGCGATGAATTCACAGATGAAACGATGGACAAGATTATAAATATGCTTTCCAAAGACTACATTGACGGTTTGACAATTCTTGGCGGCGAGCCGATGGAGCCGGAAAACCAGGGAAAAGTCTTAGAATTGATTCTTCGCGTCCGCGAGGAACTGCCGGAGAAGAATATCTGGATTTATTCCGGGTATCAATTGGATGCTGACATGTTAAATGGTAAGCTTGCCGAATGTCTGACGACGAGACAGATCTTAGAGCAGATTGATGTTCTTGTGGATGGGGAATTTGAAAAGGATAAGAAGAATATCAGACTTAAGTTTCGCGGGAGTGAAAATCAGAGAATTATTGATGTGCAAAAGTCGCTTGCGACGGAGCAGATTGTGTTGATACCGGAGCTTATGAAGATGCGTTAATCCCCCTGTGGTTGGGCGGGGAAAGACGCTTTCTCCTGAGCAAACGATTTCTCCCCGCACCGACCCGCCGCTGATCAAATTTTTACTGCGTATCTTTTGATTTACTCGCTACCGCCCGTGTTCTGCTAGGGTGGGTTGTGGTGTTAATTACAAGAAATGGCCTGCTGTGCCTGCGGCACACCTGACGGTCTAAATAAACCGGCGCTTCTGCAAGCGAGCTTGCGGAAACGCCGGTTTCCTTATCCCTAGTCTGCTACGCAGACGGCCATTTCTTTTCTTCATCCGAGGCAGCCCCGGTTCGGTTTGGCGAGTATGCGATACTCATAAAAATTTGGCGGCTCTCGATGTGCTTGTCGAAATGTTTCTCAGTCGAAAGCTGAGGAGTTCCTGCCGCAGGGGGATTGTTGCTGGCGGGATTTTGTAACTAAAGAAGCGCCGGAGCCGGGAAAAGTTATAAAAAATAATAGCCTGTTGTGCTGCAACAGGCTATTTCGAATCTAAAAAAGTCGATAACTAGATGTCTCTGACATCATATGGTGTTGTCTGATATACATAGTAATTCAACCAGTTTGAAAAAATCAGCTGTCCGGTTGAGCGCCATCTGACAATCGGTGATTTGGTAGGATCGTCATCTGGGAAATAGTTGACCGGGATGTCTGGATTCATACCGCGCTGTGTATCACGAAGATATTCTTGTGCAAGAGTATCGGCGTCATATTCCGGGTGGCAGGTCATAAAGAACTTATGAGAGTCTGTTGTCTTCATGATGGCAACACCGGCCTCTTCAGAGGTGGCCAGCAGTTCGAGTTCGGGAACGGCAAGGATATCCTCCTTTGTGCAGTCGATAAAACGAGAGTGCGGAGCAAAGAATCGATCGTCCATACCACGAAACAAAGGAGTGGTCCACTTGAGAATTGTATGTTCATAGATACCACTAAGCTTTTTGTCGCGCTTAGTTTTTTGAATGCCGTAGTGATAATACAAAGCGGCATAGGCACCCCAGCACAGATGCATGGTAGAATGAACGTGCGTGTTGGTCCATTCCATGATTTCGCATAATTCGTCCCAGTATTCAACTTCTTCGAATTCAACAAAATCCAAAGGAGCACCGGTGATGATCATGCCGTCATATTTTTCATCTTTCACTTCGTCGAAAGTACGATAGAAGGAATCAAGATGCGTTGGGTCGACATGTTGCGGCTGATAGGAAGCAGTCTGTAAAAACTCCACTTCGATCTGAAGAGGGGTATTCGACAGTTTTCTAAGAAGCTGCGTTTCCGTGACAATCTTAGTCGGCATCAGGTTTAAAATCAGCACGCGAAGCGGGCGGATATTCTGATGTAAAGCAAAGTATTCCGTCATGACGAAGATATTTTCCTGTTCAAGAATAGAAGTAGCAGGAAGCGAGTCCTGGACTTTAATTGGCATCTTATGTCCTCCTTTACACGATTATTACCAATATAATCGTTTTTGTGAAAAATTTCAAGTATAGTAGGACTTTCGTCGTGTAAGAAAGAAGGGGGAATTGGGGAAAATAGAGAAAAAATCAAATTAACTTGCCTTTAAATGGTAGTTGGACTATAGTGTGTTATATGGAAAAATATAATTTAGAAATATAAAGAAAGGGAGCATAGATGGGTAGTTTGAAAAATGGAAGAAGATTCGATTTATCATTGACTTTAATCTTATCATTAATCATAGGTGTGATGTTGCTGGTGTGGCCAATTGCAACATCATTTTCGGTAATAAAGATAGTAGGCTTTTTGCTGCTGATTTCAGGAATCGTATCCCTGGTATCGTACCTGGCAAGTCCGGTTGGAGTGCTTCGGGTTGCAGGCGGTGTGATTATTATTGTAATTGGCATTGTTTTTATTGCGATGCCGGGAGCAGTAATCTGGCTGATATCTGCGCTGATTGGAATTCTATTGCTGATTCACGGATATCGTGATTTTAAGATTGCACAGACGCTGCAGGAACAGCGCGTTCTGGCAATGGCAGTTGCAATTGTGACGATCGTGCTGGCAGTGCTTTTGATTGTAAATGCATTTGCGGTATGGAGCATTGGACTTCGTCTGGTTGGAATTGCGCTGATTATTGATGCGCTTGGAGATTTGTTCCTTGGAGTTAAGTCAAAAGGATTTAATCCATCAGAACCAATTGATGTAGAATATAGAGAAAAATAATCGAACAATTCGGAGGGAATCATGCAGATTATTGTAGTAGGCTGTGGAAATGTCGGCAAGACGCTGATTGAACAGCTGGTGAAAGAAGGACATGATGTAACGGCGGTGGATCTGGATAAGAGTCGCGTAGAACAGGTGGTCCGCGAATATGATGTTATGGGATATATTGGAAATGCCGGCAGTAGAGCAATGCTGGTTGAGGCGGGCATCAAAAATGCAGATGTGCTGCTTGCAGTGACGGCTTCCGACGAGCTTAATTTGCTGTGCTGTCTGATTGCGAGAAAGGCAGGCAACTGCAAGACCATTGCGCGCGTTAGAAATCCAATCTATACATTGGAAGAAGTATCCTTTATAAAAGAAGAATTAGGATTGTCACTTATTATCAATCCGGAGATGGCAGCAGCGCATGAGATTGCGCGGCTGATTAAGTATCCATCGGCGATTCGAGTGGAGAACTTTGCCAAGGGGCGATTGGATCTGCTTGGATGTAAGGTGCAGGAAGGCTCAGAGCTGGTTGGATGCGCACTGATGGATATAGCTGCGAAGCATAAGGTGAATATGCTGGTGGTTGCAGTGCAAAGAGGCGGAGACGTTGTGATTCCGAATGGACAGTATGTAATTGAAGAAGGTGACGTTCTTTACTTTGTGGCAGAGCCGACGGAAGTGCTTAGAAGCATGAAAAAGCTGGGCAATGTGAATCGTAAGGTACACAAGGTCATGATTATCGGTGGCGGTGAGACCACGGTATATCTGTCTAAACATTTGCTGAATATGGGGATTGATGTGACCATTATTGAAAGCAGCAAGGAACGCTGCGGAGAGCTTAACGAATTGCTTCCGGAAGCGCTTGTGATTCATGGAGATGGAACAGACAGAGAACTTCTTTTGGAAGAAGGAATCGAGAGCATGAATATTGTGGTGGCCTGGACCAACTTTGACGAGGAGAATATTATGCTCTCCTTGTACGCGCAGCAACATGCAGGTGCAAAGGCGATTACGAAGATTCATAAGATAGAGCATGATGAAATTCTGCAGACACTTGATATGGGAAGCGTCTGTTATCCGAAGAAGATTACCGCAGAAAGAATTCTGCAGTATATTAGAGCAATGAATAACTCAATGGGAAGCAACGTGGAGACATTGTATCAGCTGCTCGATGACAAGGTTGAAGTGCTCGAATTCGTGGTTGGCAGCGAGCATCCTTTTTTGGGCATTCCGCTAGAGAAATTACATTTGAAAAAGAATCTTTTGATAGCTTGTATTGTCCGCTCAGGAAAACTGATTATTCCGGGTGGTAAGGATGAAATACGTATGAATGATTCCGTCGTAGTGGTAACGAGGGAACGCGGATTAAAATGTATTTCCGATATCATGAGGTAGGATATGAATCGAGCAATTATAAGATATTTTACATTTAAAATTATACAGTTGGAGGCTGTGCTGTTGTTGGCGCCTTGCCTGGTGGCTTTGATTTACCACGAACATCAGGGATGGTATTATCTGGGGACGGCAATTGCATGTGCGATTGTAGGTACGCTTGGAAGTCTAAAGAAGGCGGAGAAAGACAGCTTCTATGCAAAAGAAAGTTTTGTTGTGGTTGCGCTGTGCTGGATTTTAATCAGTGCGATTGCGGCGGTGCCATTTACCTTAAGTGGAGAGATTCCAAGTTATCTGGATGCATTATTTGAAAATATATCCGGCTTTACGACAACCGGTGCAAGCATCTTAACGGATGTAGAAGCGCTTTCGCATACGGCGTTGTTCATGCGAAGCTTTATCCACTGGGTTGGTGGTATGGGTGTGCTGGTGCTGATGCTGGCGATTCTGCCAAGAAGCAACGGAAGCAATATGTACCTGATGAGGGCAGAAAGCCCGGGACCATCCGTTGGTAAGCTTGTGCCGCAGATTCGAAAGACAGCAGCGCTGCTTTATAAAATTTATATTGCGATTACGCTGTTTGAGATTGGAGCTCTTATCTGGTCGAAGATGTCAGTGTTTGACGCGGTAACGATTTCGGTTGCAACTACCGGTACCGGAGGATTTGCCATCTTAAATTCTTCGATTGGAGCATATACGATTGCACAACAGAATATCATAACCGTGTTTATGTTCATGAGTGGTGTGAACTTCTCGTTTTATTACTTTTTGATGTTCAGAAAAGTAAAGAACGCAGCCGTTATGGAAGAGGTGCGCTGGTATCTGGGAATCTACATTGGAGCTGTGGCGCTGATTTGCGTTAATGCTTATCACAGTTTTGACAGTCTTAGAGAATGCGTGCATCATGTTGCATTTACGGTATCATCCATTTTGACATCGACGGGATTCGCGACGGTGGACTACACGACCTGGCCTGAGTTTTCGCAGACGCTGTTGGTATTTTTGATGCTGATTGGAGCCTGCGCAGGAAGTACCGGCGGAGGTATGAAAGTATCGCGCTGGGTATTGATGTTTAAGGCAGTTCGAAATGAAATCTCGTATCTGATTCATCCAAGACGAGTCAGACAGGTTCGGATGGACGGTCATGTAGTACCAAAAGAAACCATGAAGTCGCTGTACTCATATGTGCTGGTCTATGTGTTTATATTTGCAGGATCGGTGATTGTGATTTCAATTGATAACTTTGGATTTGACACGAACTTCTCGGCAGTAGCTGCCTGTCTTAATAACATCGGACCGGGAATCGGAGAGATCGGACCGAGTGGTAATTACAGCGGATTTGGCGTGGCATCGAAGATTGTGCTGATGCTGGATATGTTAGCCGGAAGATTGGAACTGTTTCCGCTTCTGATGTTGATTTCACCTTCGACATGGAGACGATAATCAATATGGACAAAATAATAGCCGTGTATGGAAGCAATTCCATGCACGGCATTTTTTTTATTTGTGTTCTTCTGTATATCTTGTGACAAGATTCTTGATCTTCTCGTATGGATTTAATAAATCACTTACAGATGCATCATGGTTTAAGGTGTCAATCAGGTAAGCGATGTATTTGCTCATGTCACAGTTGATGTAATATGGCTTAGATAACAGTTCCGGTGACTGGTAGCAAAGGTTTGTTGTTACAACCTTGTAGATGGTACCATCTTCAACGGCCTTGTCAAACTTCTCAAATCCACTTGTGAACAGACCGAATGTAGAGATTACGAAGATTCTGTTCGCATTTCTTCTCTTCAGTTCAGCAGCTACATCAAGCATACTTTCTCCGGAAGAAATCATATCGTCTACAATCATAACGTCCTTACCATCGAGGGATGGTCCAAGGAATTCATGTGCAACGATCGGGTTACGGCCGTCTACGATACGGCTGTAGTCACGACGCTTGTAGAACATACCCATATCAACGCCAAGTACGCTGGCAAGATATACGGCACGGTTTGTACCACCTTCATCCGGTGAAATAACCATCAGATGGTCGTTGTCAATCTTTAAGTCGTCACACTCACGAAGGATTCCCTTTACGAACTGATAAGCAGCTGTAACGGTTTCGAATCCGTGAAGTGGAATTGCATTCTGAACACGAGGGTCATGTGCATCAAAGGTAATGATGTTGTCAACGCCCATGTTCGTCAGTTCCTGAAGCATTAAAGCGCAGTCTAAAGACTCACGGGATGAACGCTTATGCTGACGGCCTTCATATAAGAAAGGCATAATAACGGTAATACGACGAGCTTTACCGGCAGCGGCAGCGATAACACGCTTTAAGTCCTGGTAATGATCGTCCGGAGACATGTGGTTTTCAAATCCGCCAAGCTTATAAGTTAAGCTGTTGTTTGTAATGTCTACCAATAAGAATAAGTCATATCCACGAACGGACTCATTGATGACGCATTTTGCTTCGCCTGATCCGAATCTTGGGGTATCAACATTTAAAATATAAGTATCACGCTGGTATCCTTTGAAAGCCATGGAATCTTTGTGTTGCTGCTGGCGTTCTTCTCTCCAGTGTACGAGGTAGTAGTCTACCTTGTCGGCGATTTCTGTGCAACTTTTCAGTGAAACAATTCCTAATGAACCCTTCGGGATTGTCTCTAAATTTCTTTCGTCACTCATTGAAAGTGTCCTCCGTCTAAAAAATAACTATTAATAATTTTATCTTAGTACGCCAAAAACGGCATTTACTACTATATCACAATTTATTTGGAAATGAAACTATACTTGTATCTTTTTTTGGATGCGAATATCATTTCCGACAAGTTTTAGCAATGTATAGTTGCTAGACAGTCGTGAGAAGATTCGTTCCGTATAAGTGTCGGCAATCTGCTGCAGGGAAAGATTTGTGGAAATGATGGTTGATTTCTTCCGCAGAATTCTTTCATTAATACATAAAAACAGTTGCGATACGGCACCGGAATTGCGACCGGTTCCAAACTCGGTACCCAAATCATCAATGATTAATAAATCGCAATCAAGGATAAGCTCGCCCTCAGGAGGACCGTCCTGGCTGCGCTCAAATCGTGACTGGATTAATTTGTTAAATAACTGGTCTGCACTAAAATAGATGACGGAATGACCGGAGTTTAAAAGTTCTTTCGCAATGCAGTTGGATAAAAATGTTTTTCCAACGCCGGTGTTCCCGGTGAAAATCAGATTGTTAAATGTTGTGTCGAAATCACGGATGAAATCGAGGGCTGTCTGATAAGCATGGCAGGCCAGTTGATATGGGGTCATCTTAGATGACGGATCTACGATATCATTAGGGTAAAAATCAAGAGAAAAGTTGGAAAAGTTTTCTCTTGCCAATATCTCCTTAATGTTGGACTGGGTGTAGACAAGGTCGATACAAGCCTGCTTTAGGCAGTGGCATTTCTCGTTGCCGATGTAGCCGGTGTCTTTGCAGTCCGGGCAATCATAATCCGGTTCTAAGTCCTTTGGTGTAAGTCCGTGAAAGCGAAACAGGTTCTCCTTTTCGCGCCGCAGATTCTCAAGCTGCTGTTCATAATCGTCGGCAAGTTTTGGCTCGCCGTTTATGAGAGCCTTGGTACGGGCAACCGTTATGGAGCCAATCTGCTGTTCGATCTCCAAAAAACGAGGTTCTTTGTGATAAAGAGCCTCTTTTTTTTGAATTTCATTATGATGATTACGTTGTTGCTTTTGTTCGTATTCCCTTGTGATGGAAGCGAACTGACTATTGGTAAGTGGCATGTGTAGCGCCCTTTCTTAGAATTAGTGTTGACCTCCGGTGTGAAGCAGCTGTTGTTCTAACTGGTCGTAATTGTAGCTGCGCTGTGAGAAATTAGAAAATCCGCTGTTTTTGGCAGCCTGAAGATTCGCGTTCTTCTTATGCATGGCATTGCGGCTTGCGCTTTCATGCTTGGCATCTAAAGAAACCAAATCGGTCAGCTTGGTAACCTTCTGGCGATACCAGGATTCGAGAATCTTTTCTACATATTCGAAACTAGGTGTATGAATGGAAGCCATCGTTCGATTGCAGGCTTCGCTGATCAGCTCCGGAGTAAAGCCAAAGTCACGGCTCCAGTGGTTAATGGTCTGAAGTTCTGTATCTACCAGGTTACGGCCTTTGATACCGAAAGCTTTCATAACGGCTGTATGAGATTTGGTGTAAATCTTGTTGTTAGCCTTAGCTTCTGCAACGGTCTGATAGCCCTTTTCATGCCAGGCAAGACCGGTCTTTTCAATATAACGGATATTGGAATGACCTTTTTCCACACAATATTCAATCAGATATTCGAGCAGTTCCACAGATAGACCAATCTGGTCATGCAGATAGAACAGAGTCTGACAATCTGTCATGGAAAGCGTTCTGCGAAGATAGGTTTCCGCAATAAACAGTAGTTCCTTGATATCATTTTTCTTTTTAAAACCTGCGATTTCATCAGCAGAATATTCGACCTTTGCAGGTGTCGCCATAGACTCTGAAACGCCGCTTGTGGCAGCCGGTGTTATGATTGCAGCCGGTGCGATCGGATTTGGCGTCTGCGTAATATTGGCACGCAAAGAAGACTGTGCGGTTTCAGGAGCTAAAAAGCAGATGCTTGAAAGCTCACAGTCTGCGTCGTAATCCAGGCGAAGAAGGTTCTCTTTCTCCCAGTATTTTAAAGCACGGCGAATATCGTTCTCCGTGTGATCGAAAAAATCTGCCATATGTGAAATGGAAATCTGCGCATTAGGTGCATGAAGAAGCCGAAGCATATATAAGAATACCTTCACATATTCTCCATTTGCTTTGGCCATATAGTGATCAACAAAAAAATCCGGAATATTGGTATATGCTGATGATTTTTCTGTACATATTTTGATGTTTGACATATAAATCCCTACCCCTCATAAGACTGCGATAATGTCTTAATGGTTTTTATCTAGACGTAGTATAGCATAGCGATTTCGTTTTGCAAAGAGCGTAAAATAAAGGAAATATACAGTGGATATGTGTAGTGGATAAGTGGATAAATTGATTCGGAAAATTCATAAAACGCTGAAAAATAAAGAAAAACAGGTGAGAAGAGGGTGTGGATAAATCGGTGGTTTATCCACAAAAAAATCCACCGCATAAATCACGGATGAGGGGATTTGTGCGGTGGAAATGGTGGATAACTACTGACCAAGAAGATGCTCGCCTATTTTTACAACATCTCCGGCACCCATAGTTATTAACAAGTCAGAGTTTATACAATTTTTCAATAAAAAATTTTCAATTTCATCAAAAGATGAAAAATAATACGCGGTTGTGCCAAGTTTTTCAATCTCATCTCGAAGATTTTGTGAGCTGATTCCGAGCGTGTCGGTTTCACGAGCTGCATAAATCGGAGGTAAGACCACCAAATCAGCTTTGGATAAAGCCTGTGCAAATTCTTTTAAGAAAGCTTTGGTTCTTGTATACGTGTGCGGCTGGAAGACGCAGACGATACGAGAAACGTTGCATTTGGCTGCGGCATCCAGTGTTGCGCTGATTTCAGTTGGATGATGCGCGTAATCATCTACAATGGTAATGCCGCCAAGGCGACCTTTTAATTCAAAACGTCTCTTGGTTCCGGTAAAGTGGGAAAGTCCGCTTGCGACTTCTTCAAAAGAAAGACCAAGACTCATGGTAAGAGCTGCGGCTGCAAGTGCATTTTCAATATTATGAGACCCCGGAACGCTAAGAGCAATCTTACCGAGCGTCTGTCCTTTGAAGACGAGGGTGAAACGGCCATGGCCCAGCTCATCATAAGTAATATCGGTTGCGTGACAATCGTTGGTGGCATCAATACCATAGGAGATGACCTCGGCGTCGGTGTCTTTGGTCAGCTCCTCAGGACATTCGATGGAACCATTTAAAAAGACAATACCATCAGATGCGGTTCCGGCAATAAACTGACGGAATGAATGACGGATATCATCTAAATCTTTGAAGAAATCAAGATGATCTTCTTCTATATTAAGTACCAATGAAAAACGTGGTTTTAAATTTAAAAAGCTGTTGGTGTATTCACAAGCTTCGGTTACAAAGATATCAGAATGACCAACCTTGATATTGCCACCAATGACATCTAAGATTCCACCGACAGAAATCGTCGGATCAGTTCCTGCATCCATTAAGATCTGCGCAATCATGGAAGTTGTGGTTGTCTTGCCGTGCGTTCCGGCTACTGCAACAGAGTTTTTGAAGTGATCAAGAATCTGTCCGAGCATCTCAGCTCTTGTGAGCATTGGAATGCCGGCTTCCTTGACCGCAACAAATTCAGGGTTATCCGGATGGATGGCTGCGGTATAGACAACAAGATCGATGTCACTTGTGATATTCTCAGCACGCTGTCCGTACAAAACGGTGCAACCTTTTTCTTCAAGCTGCTTTGTCAGTGGGGATTCTTTGGAGTCAGAACCGCTGACCGTGAAGTTACGGCGAACTAAAACCTGTGCAAGTCCGCTCATGCTGATGCCGCCAATGCCCATAAAATGAACATGGCACGGCTGTTCAAAATTTATCTGATACATGGTGTAATAAATGCCTCTTTTCCTTATTATATCCGGTCACTATTATATATAGGAAATAATGACTCGTTTCATTATAACACGAGTATTAAAAAAAAAACGCACGATATATTTGAGAAATCTATGTAAAAATAATGAGAATTGCACAAATAAACTATAAAATTCGTAGATAATATGTTATAATTTACTAGTAAATTTTGGGGGAATTTAATCTTATTAAATCGCAAATTGTCATATGTACAAGTTTTTTTAGCAACAGGAGGTGACCATATGTACAAGAAAGAAATGATAGCGATGTTGTTGGCCGGAGGCCAGGGAAGTCGTCTCGGGGTTCTTACCGAGCAGGTAGCGAAGCCTGCAGTGTCTTTTGGGGGAATCTACCGAATCATTGATTTTCCGCTTAGTAACTGCATTAATTCAGGAATTAATACGGTGGGTGTATTAACGCAGTATCAACCGCTTCGTTTGAATGTTCATATTGGAATTGGCATTCCGTGGGATCTTGACCGTAATGACGGTGGCGTGGCAGTATTGCCACCTTACGAGAGTACGGATGGTTCTGACTGGTATAGCGGAACCGCGAATGCGATCTATCAAAATATCAGTTATCTGGACAGTTATGATCCGGAGTATGTACTGATATTGTCGGGCGATCATATCTATAAGATGGATTATGAGGTTATGCTTGATTTTCATAAAAAGAATGGAGCATCTGTAACGATAGCAACCATGCCGGTGCCGATGGAAGAGGCAAGTCGATTTGGTATTGTTGTTGCGGATGAAGATCATAAGATTAAGGAGTTCGAAGAAAAACCGGAGAAACCAAGTTCGAATCTGGCATCAATGGGAATCTACATATTCAACTACAAGCTGTTGAGAGAGGTTTTGCTTAAGCTTGCCGATGTTGAAAACTGTGACTTTGGAAAGCATGTAATTCCGTATTGCCACGAACATGATGAGCCGATGTACGCATATGAGTTCAACGGCTATTGGAAGGACGTCGGAACCTTGACTTCATACTGGGAAGCGAATATGGAGCTGATTGATATCGTTCCGGAGTTTAATCTATATGAAGAATACTGGAGGATATACACAAAGCAGGATATTATCAGCCCGCAATACGTAGGTCCAAAAGCAAGTGTAGAAAAATGTATCATAGGAGAAGGTAGTCTGATATATGGGGATGTCAGCAATTCGGTAATCGGAGAAGGCGTTGTGGTGGAAGAAGGCGCAGTCGTAAAGGATTCGATTATCATGAGTAAGACGCGAATCGGAAAAGATGCCAAGGTTCAAAAGAGTATCATTGCCGAGAATTGCGACATCGGAGAGAAGGTCGTCTTAGGGGAAGGCGAAGAAGTTCCAAACAAATTAAAACCTGCAATTTATACAGACGGACTAGTCACAATCGGAGAGAATTCAGTCATTCCAAGAAGGATGGTGGTTGGAAAGAACACGGCGATTGCCGGAATCACCGAGCCTGAAGATTATATTGATGGCCGGCTTGAAAGCGGGGAATCTATTATAAAGGCAGGTGATAAGGCATGAAAACGGTAGGAATTATTTTGGCAGGCGGTAACAGTTATCGAATGGAAAAACTCACGGAGAAGAGAGCCATAGCCGCAATGCCAATTGGAGGTAGTTATCGTTGTATTGATTTTGCACTTAGTAATATGACGAATTCGCATATTACAAAGGTTGCGGTTTTAGCGCAGTACAACGCCAGATCGCTCAACGAACACCTGAGTTCTTCAAAATGGTGGAACTTTGGTCGTAAGCAAGGCGGCTTGTATGTGTTTAATCCGACAATTACGATGGATAACAGTTATTGGTACAGGGGAACTGCAGATGCCATATATCAAAATCTTGATTTCTTAAAACGATGCCATGAGCCATATGTTATTATCTGCGGTGGCGATTGCGTCTATCAGATGGATTTTGGAAAACTGCTGAATTATCATATCGAGAAGAATGCGGATATTACGGTAGTGGTAAAGGACATGCCGGTCAGCGAAGATGTGAGTCGATACGGAATTGTGCGCATGGATGAGAAGTCTCAAATCTATGATTTTGAAGAAAAGCCAATGGTGACACAAGGACATACTGTATCAACCGGAATCTACCTGATGAGACGAAGGATGCTGATTTCCATGTTGGAGCAGCTGGCATTAGAACAACGTCATGATTTGGTAAATGATATTCTGATTCGTTATAAGAATATGAAGAAAATCTACGGATACAAGTTAGACAGTTATTGGTCGAATATCGCGTCTGTGGAATCATATTACAAAACAAATATGGATTTTCTAAAACCGGAGATTCAAAAAGAATTCTTCTCAGGTGATAATCCTGCAATCTATTCCAAGGTGGATGATTATCCACCTGCAAAATACAACACGGGAAGTATGGTGCGAAACAGCTTGATTTCCAGCGGTTGTATTATCAATGGACAGGTAGAAAATTCTGTATTGTTTAAGAAGGTATTTGTGGGTTCAAATTGTGTGATTCGAAACTCTATCATATTAAATGATGTTTATATAGGGGACAATACACATATTGAGAATTGCATTGTGGAAAGTCGTGGAACTTTGAAAGCGAATTCTTATTATAGTGGTGAAGATGGAGTGAGAGTTGTGTGCGAGAAGAACGAACGCTATATGATCTGATGAATGTAGAAAGGGGACTGAAATTATGCAGATTACAGACGTGAGACTCAGACTGATTGAAAAAGAAGGCAAGATGAAAGCTGTTGCATCTATTACCATTGATGATGTGTTTGTCGTACACGACATTAAGGTAATCGAAGGAGAGAAGGGATTGTTTATTGCAATGCCATCCCGTAAAGCATCAGATAGCGAATATCGTGATATCGCGCATCCATTGAATTCTGAAGTAAGAGATTATATTTCCGGACGCATTATGGAAAAGTACCATGAGGCGCTTAAGGAAGCGGGAAGGGAATAAGGGACCTTTCCGGCAGGAACGCACAAAAAACGTGATGCTCTTTCGCGTTGCTTGGTCGGCCTAGGGGAATAGCTGCCGCTTAAGGAATGCGAACACATAGAGTCGGGGGAGATTTTTGTGCACCCGAATGTCGAAAGACTAAGTAGCAGGCAAAAGACGCATTGGAAGAGAAACTTCCATGCGTCTTTTGTATGTGCAGCGGTCGGTTTTCATTTTCGTTAGAATTTGCTATAATGCACAAAGTGAAACTCGTAAGATATAAGAGGCGAGGGATAATGAAGTTTTTAGAGAAGATAAGATTAAAAAAACAGCAGGAGAAGATCATGTATCTGATAGCAGGACTCGGAAATCCGACCACAAAATATGAAAAAACAAGACATAATGTAGGATTTGATGCAATCGATGCGCTTGCACAAGAGTGTGGCATTGACTTTGTAGAAAAGAAGCATCATGCCATGTGTGGCAAGGGAATGATTGCAGGACAGAAGGTGTTGCTGATGAAGCCGCTTACCTATATGAATAACAGCGGAGAAGCTGTCGCAGATGCCATGAACTTTTATAAGCTTGATCCGGAGACGCAGCTTTTGATCATCTATGATGATATCTCACTGGCGCCGGGCAATATTCGGATTCGCAAGAAGGGAAGCGCCGGTGGACATAACGGAATCAAGGATATTATTGCCATGACCGGTTCTGACAAGTTTGCGCGGATTAAGATAGGCGTTGGAGAAAAGCCGAAGAACTGGGATCTGGCCGATCACGTGCTGGGGCGATTTGACAAGGCTGACCGTAAGCTGGTAGATGGGGCAATTGAGGATGTTACCAAGGCAGCACAGCTTATTGTGGCCGATGAGATAGAAGAAGCAATGAATCAGTTTAATGCGAAGAAGAAGTAAAGGGAATCCATGAACGTTTTTACAAAACCAATGGAAGCGCTTACGCAGCTTTTGGAATTAAGAGAGGAACTGAACAGGGAAAATGGGATTTTCCAGGTGTCCGGATGTACGGATGCCGGAAAGTCCCATTTGATTTATACAATGGCCGGCAATGCGAAGAAGAAACTGCTTATCACGTATAACGAGCAGCGCGCCAAGGAACTGATGGAGGAGTATACCCTCTATGAGAAGAATTGTTACTATTACCCGGCGCGCGATATTTTGTTTTATCAGTCGGATTTGAAAGGCGGTCTGTTAAAGGATGAGCGTCTTAGTGCGCTGCGCGCGCTTACGAGCGAGGAAAAAGTAACAGTTGTAACGACATTTGATGCATTGTTCGACAAGATGGTAATGCCGTCTGATTTTAAAAAGGGTTGCATTATGCTGCGAGCGGGACAGGAAGTGGAATTAGAGCACTTGTCCGAAACGCTTACGCAGATGGGATTCGAGAGAATGGGGCAGGTAGAGCGTCCGGGACAGTTCTCTGTGCGAGGCGGAATCTTTGATATCTTTTCGATGACAGAAGAGATGCCATATCGTATCGAATTCTTTGGAGATGAAATTGATTCGATTCGTTACTTTGATCCGGAGAGCCAAAAGTCGGTGACATATGGTCTTGATATGGCGGCAATCTATCCGGCTACGGAGCTGTGTTTGTCCAGGGAAGAAAAGGCAGCCGGCAAAAAGAAGATTGAAAAAGAGGTGACGGCTCGTATCGAGCAGCTAAGAAGTGAGATGCTGACCGAAGAAGCTTTTTGCCTAAAGACTATCTATGCAGAGTTGTGTGATGAACTTGAAGGGCTTGGAGAAGGCATGCGAATCGAAAGTTTCTTAAATTATTTTAAGAAAGAGACGGCAACGCTTACGGATTATTTTGACCCGATGAAAAGTGTAATCTGTCTGGACGATCCGGTGCGACTCATGGATCTTGCAGCTCTTACGCAAGAAGAGTACGCGCAGGCGATGAAGCGCCGTATTGAGACCGGGAACCTTGTAGAAGGTCAGCTTGCCATGCGCTGCGACTTTAAAGAAGTCAAAAAGAAGCTGGATCAGTATTCGTGTCTGGCGCTTTCGGCGCTTGAGACCAAGGTGAAACCTCTTGCGCCAAAAGATACAGCTATGGTGCAGATGCAGGCAATCAGTCCGTATAACAATAGCTTTGATCTGCTGGTAAAGGATTTGCTGCAGTACAAGAAAAAGAAGTATAAGGTTTTAATCTTATCCGGCTCTAAGACGAGAGCTAAAAATCTTGCAAAGGATCTGCAAGAGCGGGAGATTAGCGCGTTCTTCTCTGAAGATACCAACAGAGAACTGCAGGCCGGAGAAGTTATGGTGGCATATGGTAAATTGCGCCGTGGATTTGAGTATCCGAAAGCGTTATATGCGGTTATCTCCGAAAGTGATATCTTTCAGAGTGCGAAGAAAAAGAAACGACGCACAGTACGTTATGAAGGAGAACATATCTCTGACTTTTCTGATTTGAAAGTGGGAGACTATGTGGTACATGAGAGATATGGTCTTGGAATCTATCGCGGCATCGAGCAGGTGAAAAGCGGTAACACGCTTAAGGATTATCTGCTGATTGAATATGCCAAGGAAGAAAAATTATATATTCAGGTAGCGCAGCTTGAGGCGCTGCAAAAGTATGCCGGTGGAGATGCCAAGAAGGTGAAACTGTCAAGACTGGGTGGCCAGGAGTGGATTCGCACGAAGCAAAAAGTGCAGTCCGCTGTGCAGGATATTGCGCAGGAACTTGTAGACTTGTATGCGGTTCGGCAAAAAAGTGAAGGATATGCATTTGGCACAGACACGATCTGGCAGACAGAATTTGAGGAGCGGTTTCCCTTTGAAGAGACTGCGGACCAGATTGCGGCGATTGAAGATACGAAGCGGGATATGGAAAGCTCGAAGATCATGGACCGTTTAATCTGCGGAGATGTGGGATACGGTAAGACAGAGATTGCCATTCGAGCTGCATTTAAGGCCGTGCAAGAGCATAAGCAAGTGGTATTTCTTGCGCCAACGACGATTTTGGCGCAGCAGCACTATAATACATTTATCCAAAGAATGGGTGATCTGGGTGTAGGAATCGAGCTGCTTTGCCGGTTCAGAACTGCGGCGCAGATTCGGGAGTCCCTTGCAAGAATCAAAAAGGGAACTGCAGATATTGTCATAGGAACGCATAGAGTGTTGTCAAAGGATGTAAAGCTCTATGACCTGGGACTGCTGATTGTCGATGAAGAGCAGAGATTTGGCGTCAAACATAAAGAAGCCATCAAGCAGATGCGTAAAAATGTGGACGTGCTTACCCTGACGGCAACTCCGATTCCGCGAACGCTTCATATGAGCCTGATTGGAATTCGCGATATGAGCGTCTTAGAAGAGCCGCCGATTGACCGGTTGCCGATTCAGACTTATGTGATGGAATATAACGAAGAAATGATTCGAGAAGCCATTCAGCGAGAACTTCTTAGAGGCGGTCAGGTGTACTATGTCTTCAATCGTGTAGCGCAGATTGCGGATGTGGCGGCGACGATTCAAAGTATCGTGCCGGATGCCGTTGTGGCATATGCGCACGGACGCATGAAAGAGCGGGAACTTGAAGATATTATGTATGATTTTATGAATGGTGAGATTGATGTTCTGGTTTCGACTACCATTATTGAAACCGGGCTGGATATTTCGAATGTTAACACCATTATTATTCAGGATGCAGACCGCTTTGGCCTGTCACAGCTCTATCAGCTTAGAGGACGAGTGGGCAGATCGTCGCGGACATCCTATGCCTTTTTGGTGTATAAAAAAGACCGCGTCCTAAAGGAAGTTGCAATGAAGCGTCTTGAGGCGATTAAGGAATACACGCAGCTGGGAAGCGGATTTAAGATTGCCATGAAAGACCTGGAGATTCGCGGCGCCGGTAATTTGCTTGGCGCGCAGCAGCATGGGCACATGGAAGCCGTTGGATATGATTTGTACTGCAAGATGCTCAACGAAGCCGTTGCGCATCTTAAGGGAATTCCGGTGAAGGAAAGTTTTGAGACCAAGCTGGATCTTAAAGTGGACGCATTTCTTCCGGAGACGTATATTGCCAATGAAAAGCAAAAATTAGAAGTCTATAAAGATATTGCGATGCTCGAAGATGAAGAACAGGCCGAGGAGCTGATTGAAGAATTAATCGACCGCTTTGGCGAGGTGCCACCTTCTGTGGAATCGCTTGTGCAGATTGCACTGCTAAAAGCAAGGGCGCACCGGTGCTATATTACCGAAATCAGACAACGGAATAAGGAGATGGTTTTTCGGTTTTTCGAAAGGGCCAAGGTGGATGCAAACCAAATGCCGGCAATGCTCGATTCCTTTGAAGGCGTGCTTCGAATCGCACCCGGGGTAAAACCGCCGGAACTGATCTACGATAGAAATCACTCGTCAAGACAAAAGGGCGAAAGTGAGTTGCAGGTGGTAGAAAAAGTGTTAGAAAGGGTGGAAGAATATTTGCTTCCAAAAGAAGATGTAAAAGCCGATGCATAAGAAGGGATTGCATCTAAAGGGGATTCATTTTATAATGGTTTGGAATGATTTTAAATAAAACAGGAGAATAAAAGACATGAAATATACAAAAGTAACTGCAGGAGCTTTGGCAGCAGTCGTAGCCGGTTCTATGTTGATTGGCGGATGCGGATCAAAGATTGATGCCGATGCGGTAGTAGCAACTTTGGATGATAAAGAGATTACACTTGGATATGCGAATTTTGTTGCAAAATTTCAGCAGGCAACCTATGATTCGTACTATCTTTCCTATATGGGAGACGATATGTGGAGCCAGGACATGACAGGTTCCGGAGAGACATTTGAGGATTCTGTTAAGGATGAAGTAATGCAAAATATCGAGGATCGCTATGTCCTTGATGCTCATGCAGAAGAATATGATGTATCTCTTACAGAAGAAGAAACTGCAGAGATTGAAGAAGTTGCACAAAACTTCCTTGCAGATAATTCCGATGAGGCCATCGAGCAGATGGGAGCAACAAAGGAATACATTGTGGAGATGCTCCGTTTAAACCAAATCAATTCTAAGATGTATGATGCCATTGTGGCAGATGTGGATACGGAAGTATCTGATAAAGAAGCAAAACAGCGTGCGATTTCTTATGTTGAGATTGCGACCGATTCTTATACGGATGATGACGGTAACACCGTTGAGTATACAGATGAGGAAAAGGAAGAACTTGCAAAAGATGCCAAGAAATTCGCAAAGGCAGCGAAAAAAGACTTTGAAGGAGCTGCTGAGGATGCCGGCTATGAAGTACAGACGGCAACTTACGGTTCTGCTGAGGATGACGATGCAACGCTTGATACAGCTGTTTTAGAGGCTGCAGATGAGCTTAAGGAAGGAAAGACTTCCGGCGTAATTGAAACAGATACTGCATTGTATGTGGTAACGGTTACAAGCGACTTTGACAAGGATGCGACAGAAGAGGAAAAGGAAGAAATTGTTTCTGAAAGACAGGAAGAATACTATTCTGAAGTGCTTGCCGGATTCGAAGCGGAAGTTGAGTGGACGGTTGATGAAGATGTATGGGCTCAGGTGACATTTGATAAGCTCTTTACAACAGAGTCAGAAGATAGCGATTCTGAGGAAGAGACAACTGCGGATGAGACAACAGAAGGAACGACTTCTGATACCTCTACAGATGAGACAACAGAAGGCGATGTGTCTGCGACAGAAGCGGAATAAGATGTGAAACTATATAAGCTGCCGAATCATTTCGGCAGCTTTCTTTTATATGTATATGGCAGCGAAGGGAGTCAGGAGTGAAAGAGTTATTTTCATTATTAAAACAATATAAGGCGCTGGCGATCTTAGCGCCGGCGTTTAAAATGATTGAAGCTGTACTGGAACTGTTTGTTCCCATGGTAATTGCATCGATGATCGATCAGGGAATTGCCAGGGGTGACTTTGGGTATGTGCAGCAAAGTGCAGTCAGGCTGATTGTGCTGGCGGCAGCAGGACTCGCCTTTTCTGTAACGGCGCAGTATTTTTCTGCCTATGTTGCGACGGAGGTTTCGACGAAGCTGCGCGACCGGTTGTTTGCCAAGGTGCAAAGGCTGTCGTATCGTCAGCTGGATGAAGTGGGAGCGTCTACGCTTATTACAAGATTGTCATCGGATGTCAATCAGGTACAAGTCGGAATTAATTTCTCGCTTCGATTGCTGCTACGCTCACCATTTGTTGTATTTGGTGCGATGGTTATGGCATTTACCATTCATGTGAGAATTGCGTTTTTGTTCGTCGTTGTGATTGCAATCCTGGCGCTGTGTGTCAGCGTGGTGATGCATTACAATCTGCCGCGGTATGAAGGAATTCAAAGAAGGCTTGACGGACTTTTGATGAGAACGCGCCAGTCTCTTATGGGGGTTCGTCCAATCCGGGCATTTGGAAAAGAACAACTGATGGAAGAGGATTTTGTTGGGGAAAATGACGCCATGTTATCCCGTCAAAGAAGGGTTGGTAATATCTCAGGCCTGATGAATCCACTTACCTTTGTTATTGTAAATGGCGGCCTTGCCGTCTTGTTGTATCTTGGCGGAGAGAAAGTGAATACCGGAATCCTCACCCAGGGTGAGATGGTAGCGCTTGTGAATTACATTTCCCAGATTCTGGTAGAACTTGTCAAATTTGCAAATTATATTATCACAGTGACGAAATCGATTGCCTGTGAAAAGCGTTTGGAAGAGGTGCTTTGTCTTAAAGAGGTAGTGCGAAAGGGTGCCGTGCATCATAAAGATACGACTGCGGCACTGACATTTGACAGCGTTGGTTTCACCTATAAGGAAGGTGCGAATCCGGCGCTTAATCAGATTGATCTTTCTATTAAGCAAGGAGAGAAGATTGGAATCATTGGCGGAACCGGTGCCGGCAAGTCTACGCTGGCGCAGCTTGCAATGGGAAACTATTGCGCGACAAGCGGGAATGTCTTCTGGGGCGATACCAATATTGAGGATTTGGACCTTAACAATGTGCGAAAACAGATTGCGTGGGCAGAGCAAAAGCCGCTGCTGTTCTCCGGAACGATTCGGTCCAATCTGATGATGGGGAAGGAAGATGCCTCGCAAGAAGAAATGATTGCTGCCTTAAAGGGGGCGCAGGCATATGAATTCGTAAAGGATTTAGAGGATGGACTCGATGCGAAGGTGGAACAGGAAGGACGCAATTTCTCCGGTGGTCAAAGGCAGCGTCTTTCCATTGCGCGTGCGCTGATTCGAAGACCTAAGCTTCTTGTGCTGGACGATTGTACTTCGGCACTTGATTATGCAACGGATGCGGCTTTTCGTCGCTACGTACAGCGGGAGATGAAAGGGACTACGGTTATCTGGAATTCGCAGAGGATTTCGGTGATGGAGCATATGGACAGAGTGCTTTTGTTAAAGCACGGGCAGGTGGTCGATCTTGGTACACATGAGCAGCTTCTTGAAAGGTGCAGGGAGTATCGGGAAATCTATATGGCACAAGGCAGAAAGGAGGCTTCTTATGAATCGTAATGTGACGATGAAGATGCTGCTTTTCTACCTGAAAAGTCAGCTTGGGTTTGTGGTGCTTTCTTTTGCCGGCGCATTTGCTTCGGCGCTGATTAGTTTATATATTCCGATTTTAACAGGACGTGCTGTCGATCTTATGATTGGAATCGGCCGCGTGGACTTTGGCATTTTAGCAGGGCTTATTGAAAAGATTGTACTGTGCATCGTGCTTGGATTTATCGCACAGTGGGTGACCAACTACAGCAACAATGCAATTTCATTTGGTGTATCGCATGATATTCGACGGGACTTTTTTGCAAAACTTAAGAAGGTGCCGGTTTCAAGACTGGATGGGTATGCGTATGGCGATCTTGTCAATCGTATGATTTCGGATGTGGAACAGCTCTCGGACGGGTTGCTTTTGGGAGCAAATCAGCTTTTTACAGGACTTGTTACGATTGGTGGAACGCTGGTGTTTATGCTGACGATGAATGTGAAGATTTCCCTGGTGGTAATCTGCCTGACACCGATTAGCCTGTTCGCGGCAGCGTTCATATCCAAAAAGACATATCATCTGTTTCAGCAGCAGTCTAAGCTTCGCTCTGAGGTGACCGGTATTGTAAATGAAAATGTATCCGGTGAAAAACTGATTCAGGCATATGGACGGGAAGCGGCTGTAATGGAGACATTTGAAGAGCGAAATGAGAAGCTGAAGGTGGTGTCTAGAAAGGCGACATTTTACTCTTCTTTGGTCAATCCGGGAACGAGATTTATCAACGCGCTTGTCTATATGGCGGTTGCGCTTGTGGGTGCAATCAGTGCGCTGCATGGCGTGATCAGCGTCGGACAGCTCACCGTGTTTTTGAGTTATGCGAACCAGTATACGAAACCATTTAATGAAATTACGGGAGTTGTGACGGAATTGCAAAATGCATTTGCCTGTGCGGGACGAATCTTTAGCTTTTTGCAAGAGGACGAGGAGCCGGTGCAGACAGAGCAGCTGGATGGTGAGATACGCGGGGCGGTGACATTTTGTGATGTCAGCTTTTCTTATGAGCCGGATAAGCCGCTGATTCAGCATATGAATATAGAAGCAAAGCCGGGACAACTTGTTGCAATTGTAGGCCCTACGGGTTGCGGGAAGACGACTCTGATTAACCTTTTGATGCGGTTTTATGATGTGGACGACGGGCAGATACTGGTGGACGGAAAAGACATTTCCAAGGTGTCTCGTCAGAGCCTTAGAAAAAATATGTGCATGGTGCTGCAAGATTCTTTTTTGATTCAGGGGACAATTCGTGATAATATATCCTTTGGCTTTGAAGAGGCGAGCGAGGAAGATGTGCTTCGCGCAGCGAAGGCGGCATATGCAGATGAGTTTATCATGCAGCTGCCAAATGGCTATGATACGGTGCTTGATTTTGATGCTGACAATCTGTCGCAGGGACAAAAGCAGCTTCTTTGTATTGCAAGGGCAATGCTTCACTCGCCGGCGATTATGATTTTGGATGAGGCGACATCTTCGGTTGATACATTGACGGAACAAAAGATTCAGATGGCATTTCAAAAACTAATGGATGGCAGAACGAGTTTTGTTGTGGCACATCGCCTGTCGACGATTATGAACGCAGACTGTATTCTTGTGATGAAAGACGGACAGGTTATTGAGCAGGGAACGCATGCGCAGCTGCTTGAGGCGGACGGCTTCTATAAACATTTATACGAAAGTCAGTTTGAACAGTCGCAAGCCACAAACGAATAGGAGAGTATGCATTAATATGAAAAAAGAAAATATTGTACTGATTGGGATGCCGGGTGTCGGCAAGAGTACCATCGGTGTTATTTTGGCAAAGGTTATTGGATATCATTTTATGGATGCGGACCTGCTCATTCAAGAGCGCGAGAAGAAGCTTCTTCATGAAATTATTTCCGAACGTGGAACGGATGGATTTATTCAGGTGGAAAATGAAGTCAATGCTTCTATTGATACAAGCCGAAGCGTGATTGCGACAGGAGGAAGCGTTGTTTATGGTAAGGAAGCCATGGAACATCTTGGTGAGATTGGTTATATTGTCTATCTGAAGGTTTCTTATAAACAGATTGAACGAAGACTTCATAATATTCGTGGTCGCGGTGTTGTACTAAAAAAAGGACAAACGCTTCATGATCTGTATGAAGAGCGAAGCAGCCTCTATGAAAAGTATGCAGATGTGGTTGTGTCGGAAGATGGCTTAAACACAGAACAGACGCTGGATGCGGTCGTTAAGACTTTGTCAGAAAAGGGATATATTGATACGGAATTTGATAAAAAAGTGTAAATTCTGTAAAGATTCTGAAATAAAAATGTAATGATTTTAGGGATTTACAAAATCAATCTATGTGCTATAATAACATCGATATAATGTGTAAATCTAGGACTATGGTCATAGATAATGTGTTTTAGGTATAAAATTGTTTTAACGCAATAAGAGTAATAGATAGAATATAGAGGTGCTTTATGAATCAGTACGTGATTAAGGGTGGAAATCCTTTGGTTGGAGAAGTAGAAATCGGCGGAGCAAAGAATGCTGCGCTTGCTATTCTTGCGGCCGCAATCATGACAGACGAAACAGTTACAATTGAAAATCTTCCGGATGTACGCGATACGAATGTACTTTTGGAAGCGCTTAGCGGAATCGGCGCAATCGTAGAACGTCTGGACGCTCATACGGTGAAGATTACCGGAGCATCCATTGATACGCTAAGAGTGGATTATGATGCGATTAAGAAGATCAGAGCTTCTTATTATTTACTTGGAGCTTTGGTTGGTAAATATAAAAAAGCAGAGGTTGCGCTTCCGGGTGGATGTGCAATTGGTTCTCGCCCGATTGACCTTCATATCAAGGGTCTTAAGGCGCTTGGTGCAGAGGTGGATATCTCTTACGGTCTGGTATCGGCAGATGCGAAGAAACTTGTCGGAAGCCATATCTATATGGATAAGGTTTCGGTTGGAGCAACTATCAATATTATGATGGCAGCTACGATGGCAGAGGGTAAGACGGTAATTGAGAATGCAGCAAAGGAACCGCATGTAGTAGACGTTGCAAACTTTTTAAATAGCATGGGAGCAGATATTCGCGGAGCCGGAACAGACATGATTCGCGTGAATGGCGTAGCGAAGCTTCATAAGACAACCTATGCGGTAATCCCGGATCAGATTGAGGCCGGAACATTTATGTTCGCAGCTGCAGCTACGAAGGGTGATGTTACCGTTAAGAATGTGATTCCAAAACATCTTGAAGCTACTACAGCCAAGTTATTAGAGATTGGATGCGAAGTAGAAGAATTTGATGATGCGGTACGTGTAGTGGCATCAAAACAGCTTCATCATACTTCCGTTACCACACTTCCATATCCGGGTTATCCAACCGATATGCAGCCACAGATTGCAGTCGTACTTGCGATTGCAGAAGGTACCAGTGTCGTAACAGAATCTATCTTCGAGAATCGTTTTAAGTATGTAGATGAATTGACACGTATGGGAGCTGATATCAAGGTGGAAAGCAATATTGCCATCATCTCAGGTGTGGAAGGATATACCGGAGCAAGAGTCAGCGCACCGGATCTTCGTGCAGGAGCAGCGCTCGTAATTGCTGGTCTTGCGGCAGAAGGCATTACCACAATTGATGATATTCATTATATCCAGCGTGGCTATGAACGCTTTGAGGAGAAGATGCGTAGCCTTGGAGCACAGATGGAACTGGTAACTTCAGAAAAAGAAGTACAAAAGTTCAGGATGAAAGTTTCATAAGAATAAGAAGATATGACAGACTCTTTGGGTAAGATTGCTCAAGAGTCTGTTTTTTTGATTTTGCTTGACAGAAAAGGGAAAAAAGTGTAACCTAACACATGGTAACTACATAAGTTCTCTTATTAAGAGTGGCAGAGATACATAGGATCGTGGAAGCCACGGCAACCCCGTATAAGGAAGGTGCCAACCTGAGCGAGTAATCGAACAATAAGAGGATTTGATGAGAATGTGTCGAATCCGCTCATGTTTGAAGCGGATTATTTTTTTCGAGGAGGAAAAAATGGAAAAATTATTATTTACATCTGAGTCCGTTACAGAAGGACATCCGGATAAAATCTGCGATGCTATTTCAGATGCAATCTTAGATGCTTGCCTTGCAGAAGATCCAATGAGCCGTGTAGCTTGCGAAGCTGCAACTTGTACAGGATTTGTTCTTGTAACAGGCGAGATTACAACAAAGGCTAACCTTGACGTACCTGCAATCGTTCGTAAGACGGTTAATGAAATCGGTTATGACGACGGTAAGAAGGGATTTGACGGCAATACATGTGCAGTTATGGTTGCACTTGACAAGCAGTCACCAGATATCGCTATGGGTGTTGACAAGGCACTTGAAGCTCGTGAGAGCAACATGACAGATGAGCAGATCGAAGCAATCGGTGCCGGAGATCAGGGTATGATGTTTGGTTATGCTACCAATGAAACAGATGAGTATATGCCATATCCAATCTCACTTGCACACAGACTTGCTCTTCAGCTTACAAAGGTTCGTAAGGATGGAACTCTTCCTTACCTTAGAGCAGATGGTAAGACTCAGGTTTCTGTTGAGTATGATGAAAATGGAAAGCCTAAGAGATTAGAGGCTGTTGTACTTTCTACACAGCATGATGAAGATGTTACACAGGAACAGATTCATGAAGACATCAAAAAGCATGTATTCGAGCCAATCCTTCCAAAGGATATGTTAGATGCTGATACAAAGTATTTCATCAACCCTACCGGTAGATTCGTAATCGGTGGACCACACGGTGATGCCGGTCTTACAGGACGTAAGATTATCGTTGATACATACGGTGGATATGCTCGTCACGGCGGCGGAGCTTTCTCAGGAAAGGACTGCACAAAGGTAGACCGTTCCGGAGCATATGCTGCACGTTACGTTGCAAAGAACTTAGTAGCTGCAGGTCTTGCTGACAAGTGCGAGATTCAGCTTTCTTACGCAATCGGTGTAGCACAGCCTACTTCTATCATGGTAGATTCATTTGGTACAGGTAAGGTTTCTGATGAGAAGCTTGTCGAAATCGTTCGTGAAAACTTCGATCTTCGTCCGGCAGGAATCATTAAGATGCTTGACCTTAGAAGACCTATCTATCGTCCGACAGCTGCTTATGGTCACTTTGGACGTAACGACTTAAATCTTCCTTGGGAAGCACTGAATAAGGTTGATGCTTTAAAGAAATATCTGTAAATGATATAATGACTGCATGAGGCTGCGGCTTAGTGCAGATGAGATGCCGCAAGGATTTCCTTGCGGCATTTTTTTATGGCTGAAACTGAGAGGAGTTGTTATGAGATTAAAATCGAGACTCATTACGGCATTTTTGATTATTATCTTTGTGCCGCTTATTTTGATTGGCGTTGTGTTCTTTGGACTTAATACAATCCAGATGAAAGAATTAGAAAAAGCATATGACGTGCATGGGGAGACATACTTTTATTTGTCAAGCAGTATGCAACTGCTCGTGCAGGTCACACAGTCACAACAAGAAGAACTTGAAGATATGGCGACGAAGACGCCTTCTCGTCTGACGGATGAAGAATATCTCGATACCATGAATCAGCAGCTTGAGAATAACAATTCGTATCTGCTTGTAAGAGTGGAAGGCAAGATTATCTATGATGGCAGTGAAGAAGGACAGGATGTGCCGCAGAATCTGGATGTGCTAAGCGAAGAAACAGAGATTGGAAGTGTTGGAATCTTTTTGGAAGATACCAAACAACTGATGATAAAACAGATTAACTTTTTGTCGGAAAACGGCAAACTGTCACAGGTGTTTATTGTGACAGACATCTACGAAGCGATTCCACAGATGCAGACGATGCTTATCGATCTGGCAGTTGGAGCACTTGTCATCCTATTTATGACGGCGCTTATTTTGGTGGTTTGGATCTACCAGGGAATCTTAAATCCGATCAAGAAGATGCAGTACAGTGCGCAGAAGATTAAGGAAGGCGATTTTGATTATGAGATTGCCATTGAGCGTAATGATGAAATCGGAGAAGTACTGCAGACATTTGAGGAGATGCGTCAGAGACTGAAGCTAAATGCGGAAGAAAAGCTTCGAAGCGAGCGCGACAACCGGGAACTGATTAGTAATATTTCGCATGATTTAAAGACACCGATTACCGCCATCAAAGGCTATATGGAGGGAATCATGGACGGCGTTGCCGACACACCGGAAAAGATGGATAAATACATCCGGACAGTGTATAATAAGGCTAATGAAATGAACATATTGATTAACGAGTTAACGCTTTATTCCAATATTGATACGAATCGTATTCCGTATAATTTCAACCGTATTCAGGTGAACGATTATTTTGCGGATTGCGTGGAAGAACTTGGAATGGATCTTGAGTCTAAGGGACTTGATTTATCTTATACCAATGAGGTTGCACCGGAGGTTCAGATTATTGCCGATCCGGAGCAGCTTCGACGTGTGGTTTATAATATAGTCGGTAATTCCATTAAGTATATGGACAAAACCAAGGAGAAGGGATTTGTCAGCATTCGGGTAAAAGATGTTGGAGATTTTGTTCAGGTCGAGATAGAAGATAATGGCAAAGGGATTGCACAGCAAGACCTGCCATATGTGTTTGACCGTTTTTTCAGAGCAGATTCATCGCGTAATTCTGCCACGGGCGGAAGCGGAATCGGCTTATCCATCGTACGAAAGATCATTGAAGATCACGGCGGCAAAATCTGGGCAACCAGTACGGAAGCAGTCGGTACGGTGATGTACTTTGTTGTACGGAAATATCAGGAGGTGCCTAATGAGTAAGATATTAATCGTAGAGGATGAGGAAGCAATTGCAGACCTTGAAAAAGATTATCTGGAACTGAGTGGTTTTGAGGTTTCGGTTGTAAATGATGGTGAGGTTGGTTTAAAACGTGCGCTTGAAGAAGAGTTTGATTTATTTATTTTGGACTTAATGCTTCCCGGCGTAGATGGATTTGAAATCTGCAAGCAGATTCGTAAGACGAAGAACACACCAATCTTGATGGTTTCAGCGAAAAAGGATGACATCGACAAGATTCGAGGACTTGGACTTGGAGCGGATGATTATATTACGAAGCCATTTTCACCAAGTGAACTGGTGGCTCGTGTGAAGGCGCATCTTGCCAGATACGACCGTCTGATCGGCAGTATGAACCAGCAAAATGACATCGTGGAGATTCGCGGAATCAAGATTGATAAGACGGCGCGCCGCGTATGGGTGAATGAAGAGGAAAAGCAGTTTACAACGAAGGAATTCGATCTGCTTACCTTCCTGGCGGAGCATCCGAATCATGTCTATACCAAGGAAGATCTCTTTAGAGAAATCTGGGATATGGAATCCGTTGGAGATATTGCGACGGTAACGGTTCATATCAAGAAGATTCGTGAGAAGATTGAAGTCAACACCGCCAAGCCTCAGTATATCGAAACAATCTGGGGTGTGGGATACAGATTTAAGATTTAACTCAGTCGGGGTACAAGCTCCGACTGAGTTAAACGCTCCGCGAGGATGCGCACGGATTCGGACAGGAATTTGTCTGCTGAAGCAGACCCGAATCCGGCGCGCAAGACTCGCGAGCGAGTCTTGACTGTAAAGATTAC
>JAILOU010000036.1 GCA_024690665.1 Eubacterium sp. | reverse complement strand
CAAAATCCGATATTTCTCCAAGAACTGAATACTGGTCACTTTCAATTCCATACGGCATAAAGTAAGTATCTACAATCGACAAGATATCTTCTTTTAATACACGTTTGGATAACATCGTATATGTATCCATATCTTCAAGCGTCAGCTTTTCAATTGCCTCTTCGTCACCTTCTCTGGCCTTGGCAATCTGTTGTATTCTTGCCTGAGAATATTTCTTTGTGTTAAAAATCTGCACTTCCGTTTTATTAACCGGAAATATAATCTTCCCTTCCGCCGACAATCCACTTAGCGTTACAGATGTGTTCGCACGAATTGATCTGCCAATATATTTTGCATTCAGATAATCCGTCATGTTTTGCAAATAGAAAATCAGCGTAACACCAACTCTGTTATCTTCACAAATTCCGGCATACGCCTCTTTATCCGCATGCTTTTCAATCTCTGCTTTTTCATTTGTGGTAAGACCATGTCCTATAAAGAACGGATAATAGTATTCCATTCGAAATGTTTCATCATCTACATATTCACCAACAATCGATAATCCATATTGTTTACTGAACATTTTGCGAAATTCCACAACTTCTGTATTTTCAGAACCAATGGCATTTAACACCTGTGTGGCTTCTTCAATGGTATGATCTAAAACATCATCAAATTCTTCCTTGGTAATATGTTTAAATCCTATTGCTTGTAAATATTTATGCAATCAATAATCCTCCTGTGTGGACACTTATTCTGCATTAATGACCTGTAAAAGTTTTGTTACGACTTCCACATCAAACCAGGTTCCCGAACGATGCCAGATCTCTTCGGTTGCTGTTTTGATGTCTCGACTCTCCATTTCAAATCCCATTACTGCAGACGCTAAATAACTAGTCGCTTGTATTATTCTACAGCCAAGTGGCTGCTGTTTCTGTTTTAATGGATATCCGGTTCCGTCTAATCTCTCATGATGTGATAAAATCATGGTCTTCGCTTCAGCCGTCATCCATTCTTCTGTTTCAAGAGCACTATATGCTAAAATCGTATGCTTCTTAAATTCAAATACTTCATTTGGAACAAGTGTTTCAATATCAATATTTTTATAAGGAACTGTCACATAACGCAGACCAATATTATGAAGAAGACTAACACAGATTAACTCTTTAATCTCTTCCTCATTGACTCCAAGTCCTTGTCCTACTTTCATAGACAATACTGCAACTGCAACGGCATGATCGTAGAGAGTTGCTTCTTGTTCTAATAAAGCGTCGATTCTTTTTTCTTCCCTAAAATTCTGCAAAATGCTTTCCGCAATCGACTGCACTTTTTCAAGCTGGTTACGATCGCGGTACATAATTTGCTCCATTAATTGCTTGAGCTGATTTTTGTAAATGAAAGCTTTTTGCAAATAGCTGTTTTGCGCAGCCTCTTTGTCTTCGATATAGACTTGTGAGACATCCAACTGTCGAAGTAGTGTAATATAGATTTCTTTTAGTGCTGTATCTTTTCGAATCAACACATCTCCATCTGAATACACAACATCTTCCGCCAGAATATCTCCGTTCTTAATCTCCTCTATATGAATTTGCTTCATATACTTTTCCCCTTTTAGACGCCTTGTACTTTTCGTTATGCCTCTTCAGGTGGCTCCGGCTTTGCCTCACCCTTTGCAATTGCCAGTGCCTTTGCTTCCTCGTCAGCTAAGACAAGATAAGAATTTCCATTTACGATTTCTTTAATGTAAGTATAGCAACCTTCACGTGAATGCATGGCATTAATAATAAATCCATCATTTGCCTGATTTAACATTGCAAGTGAAAAGCTAAGTTTTCCACCCATTTCATTAAACGCATCGTATTTTACCATTCCAACCTTTTGGAAGGACACCTTCAAAGTACTAAGGATATTTTGAACCTCTTTAGTATTTTTATCGGTAACTGTAACTGCTTTATCAACCTGTTCAAATTTTTTCTTTAATATTTCTTCCATGGATTTCATATCGTTTCCCTCCATAAAGGCACGATATGCTTTTTTCATTCTGGATGTCTTTGCTGTGTTTACGATCATGATGATAATTAATACCACAATCAGTGCTGCTAAAATCATTATTAAATAGTCATAACTAAGACCTAAAAGGTCAGGTAAGCTAATTTCGTACATTTTCTTTTCCTCTCGAACATATGTTTTCTTTTTATTTTGTAAATATTTCCATTAATCTTTCCAACTCTGAATTCGAGTAGTATTCAATTTCAATCTTTCCCCGCTGCGAATCCTTTGGTGTAATTGACACCTTTGTTCCTAATGCCGTCTTCATTTTTTCTGCAAGATTCTGATAGACCAGATCTAATTGGCGATTATCTTTTTTCTTTGCTTTTTCTTTTTCCAAAGATTCCTTATCATCTTCAAGCAATTTCTTTACATACTTTTCTGTATCACGAACACTCATCTTATTGTCAAATACATACTGGGCAATCGAATACTGTTTCTCTGGTTCAAGACTAAGTAACGCTCTAGCATGACCGGTACTGATCATGTCATCAATTACCATTTGCTGAACCTGTTCTTCTAATTTTAACAGACGCATCGAGTTCGTAACAGCGCTTCGGCTTTTTGATACACGCTGCGCTACTTCATCCTGTTTTAAATTAAATTCTTCCAAGAGCTTTTTAAATGCCATCGCTTCTTCAATTGGATTTAAATTTTCTCTTTGGATATTTTCAATAAGAGCAATCTCTACTTTTTCCTGCTCTGTTAACTCCTTGATAATAACCGGTACTTTCTTTATGCCGGCAATCTTTGCTGCACGCCATCTTCTTTCACCCGCTATTATCTCGTAATAATCTTCTTTCTTTTCTACCAATAATGGTTGCAAGATTCCATGTTGCTTAATGGATTCTGATAATTCTTCCAAGGCATCTTCATCGAATTTTTTTCGAGGCTGTTCTCTATTAGGACTTACCTCATTAATATTCATTTCAATTACTTTTTCACCTTTTAATTCTTCTTGTTCTTTTTTTGAGGCCTTTGATTTTGATCCGGACTTTCCTGCCGGAATCATTGCATCAATTCCTTTTCCCAATCCTTTCGCTGCCATCTATCTGTCCTCCTAGCCGATAATTTCTTTTGCCAGATTTCTATATGCTTCTGCACCGGCTGACCTTCCATCATATGCATTAATTGGAAGTCCATGACTTGGCGCTTCTGCCAATCTTACATTTCTTGGAATTATGGTATCAAATATTCTGGTCTGAAGATTGTTCTTTACATTCTCTACAACTTGCGATGAAAGATTTGTTCTTCCATCGTACATAGTAAAGACAACTCCCTCGAATTCAAGATCTGGTTTTAATCGATCTTGTACCAACTCAATTGTACGAACTAATTGGCTAAGACCTTCTAGTGCATAGAACTCACACTGAATCGGAACCAACACACTATCTGCTGTCGTCATTGCATTGACTGTCAACATACTCAGTGATGGTGGACAATCAATTAAAATGAAATCGAAGTCGTCTTTCACATAATCGATTTCATTCTTTAATACATATTGACTTTCTTTCACATCTACTAATTCAATTTCTGCTCCTGCCAAATTTACATTTGATGGTAAAAGTGCGAGATTCTCATACTCTGTTTTCACCATGCATTCTTTTACTGTGCATTCTCCCAATAATAATTCATATATTGTATTTTCCTGTTCATTCTTATCAACTCCAAGACCACTAGTTGTATTTCCCTGTGGGTCAAGGTCGATCGTCAGAATTTTCTTTCCCGCTTCCGCCAAGCAGGCTGAAAGATTGATGGCTGTTGTCGTTTTTCCAACGCCACCTTTCTGATTTGCT
>JAILOU010000012.1 GCA_024690665.1 Eubacterium sp. | reverse complement strand
CATGGGAAGAAATCAGCCTGTCTGATTACGAAAATCATATGAGCCTTGCTTCAGTAAATCAACTTCAGGCTATGAATAAAATGATGAAGCTTCAATTTGAGGCATATCCGGTAACATCGGCTATTGTATTAGGGATTGCAGGTGGAAATGGTCTGGAACATGTGAATTTGGAAAAGTATAGCAAAATATACGCGATTGATATTAATGAAGAATATTTGGATGCGACCCGAAAACGATACTCGTGTATGGGAAATGTTCTGAAGTGTATGAGGGTAGATTTAACTTGTGAACCCGATATGTTGCCTGAGGCAGATTTGGTGATAGCAAATTTAGTTATAGAATATGTCGGATATGAGGCATTCAAAAGGGCAATTCTGAAAACAGGAGCAAGATATGTATCCTGTATTATTCAGATAAATACAGATGAAGGTGCTTGGGTTTCTGATTCTCCATATCTTCATTCTTTTTAAGATACGGACAACGTGGTTTCGTCACGTCCTTCTGTTGGGCGATACCAATAAACGATATCAGCAAGGATAAGGATGGCGAGAGTATTAGTCTTACCATTCTCATTGATAATGGTGTGATACCAAGATTCCGGAATGATATTTCCTGTTAGATTCATGGTGGCAACCTGATCTACAATTGGATTGCCGGATGTAATAGTTATTGTCTTTTCCATATGCGTTTCCTTTCTTTTTCTGTGAAGAAAGGCATAAAAAATAGGTGCCTGATTTAAGCACCTATAACTGAATATGCATATGTAATTAGAGATTCTTTTTGGGTGAGGTACCCATATAATATTTGAGGTACCCTATGAGGTACCCAAGAGGAGTTGACGTTGTAATCCTCCTTTTTACTGGATTTCTTGGGTAGAAAATTTTTTCAAGTCCCATCTTCCGCATTACAGAAAAAAGAAAACCTCAAGCATAAGGCTTGAGGTTTTCTTTTTTTGACCAAAGCCGAAGCGTAACTTGAATCCAGGTTCAAGCTCTACGCTACGCTTCGGTCGGCGCAGAACCGAGGTCCCCCCCTATTCGATTGTGCGGAGCGAGAAGCTAAATACCACCGAAAGAGCCCTAGAAAGCTGAAATGGTGGTAAATTCAGAAAGCAAGTCAAAGGAAATACCACCGAAAGAGCCCTAGAAAGCTGAAACGGTGGTAAATTCAGAAAGCAAGTCAAAGGAAAGACCACCGAAAGAGCCCCAGAAAGCTGAAACGGTGGTAAATTCAGAAAGCAAGTCAAAGGAAATACCACCAAAAGAGTCCCAGAAAGCTAAAACGGTGGTAAATTCAGAAAGCAAGTCAAAGGAAAGACCACCGAAAGAGCCCTAGAAAACTGAAACGGTGGTAAATTCAGAAAGCAAGTCAAAGGAAATACCACCGAAAGAGCCCCAGAAAGCTGAAACGGTGGTAAATTCAGAAAGCAAGTCAAAGGAAATACCACCGAAAGAGCCCCAGAAAGCTGAAATGGTGGTAAATTCAGAAAGCAAGTCAAAGGAAAGACCACCGAAAGAGCTCTAGAAAGCTGAAACGGTGGTAAATTCAGAAAAGAAACTTGCGGAGCGAGAAATCCCCATATCCAATCGTAAAAATGTGGTATAATTGTAGTTGTTGTGATTAACATCTTTAGTTATAGCAAACAAAAAATATGATAAAATGTAAATAAAGGAGAACATCCATGGAACTAAAAAAACTGGAGTACGATTTGACAGTTTGCAAGGTCGAGGATTTGGCGGATATTAACACAAATAGCGATTTTTATTTTATTGGTAAAACAGATGAGGAGTTGTCTCTGGTATGCAGAACAGAAGATACGCCTGCCAAAACATTAGAACGTGATGACGGATGGAGGGGATTCCGGATTCAAGGGGTGCTTGATTTTTCATTAATCGGAATCCTCTCTCGAATATCGGGGATACTTGCAGGACATAAAATCGGGATTTTTGCGGTGTCTACCTATAATACGGACTATATTCTTGTGAAAGAGGAGAACTTTGGGAAAGCATTGAAGGTTCTTTTGGGGGAGGGGTATAAGGTTATATGAAAAGCATTTCATAGAAAAGCATTTCATAGCAAAGCATTGCATAGCAAAACATTGCATAGCAAACTATTGCATAGCAAACTATTGCATAGCAAAACATTGCATAGAAAAGCATTTCATAGAAAAGCATTTCATTGCAAACTATTGCATTATAAATTTGTATACGCTGGAAAAGTGGAATGAGGATAGGAAAATGATAGGACTAGGAACAATAATAAACAGTATTGCTATTCTGGGAGGGGCATTCGTTGGGAGTATTACCGGTAACCTCTTTCGGAAAGAGCAGCAGGATGCATTGAAAACAGCATGTGGAATCAGCGTGATGTTTATCGCAATCGCGAGTGCAATGCAGGGAATGTTGCACATTGACAAGGGAACAATCGTTAGTGGGAAATCCATGCTTGTCGTTTTGTGTATCGCGCTTGGCACGATAATCGGAGAATTCATTGAAATTGAAAAATGGATCGAAAAGTTTGGCGAGTGGTTGAAGGTTAAGAGCGGGAATGGAGAAGATAAAGAATTTGTTAACGCATTTGTCGTTTCTTCTTTAACCGTATGTGTTGGTGCAATGGCGATAGTCGGTGCAATCCAGGATGGAATAATGGGAGATTATTCTACACTTGTAGTAAAATCTGTTTTGGACTTTATAATTATTGCAGTAATGACTTCTTCGTTAGGTAAAGGATGTGTTTTTTCTGTAATTCCGGTGTTTTTCTTTGAAGGGGCGATTACTTTGCTGGCACGATTGATTGCACCGCTCATGAATGAAACTGCCATAGCGTATCTGGCATTGATTGGTGCAATTTTGATTTTTTGTGTGGGCTTGAATTTGGTATGGGGAAAGAAAGTTCGGGTGGCAAATATGTTGCCAGCCATCATATTTGCAGTGGCAGCAGCATATATTCCATGGACATTTTAATGTAAACCAAAGGTGCGTCTACTCAGAATAAAGGCTTAAAATACAGAAGATAAAGGCAAGTTTACTTAAAATAAGAGAACTAAACGGAGGAGACAATGAAGGAATTTTTACTTAAAATCCGGGAACCGGACACGGGGGATTCTTTAAAGAAAAAACTATTGGAGAGTTTGGGGTTTATCATGATTGGAGTGCTATTTGGAGTACTTCAAAAATGGATGGATGGACGGGCATTTGAAGATGTACCGTTTTTGGCACAGTTAGATATTGCTAATTTTTTTGGCGAACTGCCTGTATGGATACTGCTTGGAACGCTTATCTCGGTATATGCGAGAACTCCATTGCGGGCGGCGGTAAATACATTTTTGTTCCTGATTGGCATGGTGAGTGGATACTATGTGTATTGCAACTTTGTTTTGGGATTTTTGCCAAGGAGTTATATGATGATATGGATTGTAATGTCATGTGTCTCATTTTTCTTGGCGTACCTGTGCTGGTATGCAAAAGGGAACGGGATTATAGCAATTGTTCTTTCGGCAGCTATCATAGGAATTCTGTTTGCGCAGGCGGTTAATCTTACGCAGGGATTTTATATTTTTAGTGTATTAAAACTGATCACCTGGGGATGTGCAGTACTGATTCTTCGAAGGAAACCAAAGGAGTTTGCCTGGATGATGGTGATATCGGTTCTGATTGCAATTTTCCTGCAAATTCAGCCTTATGCATACTTGTTATAAAAAAGGGAGAATAGAGAGATAGAAAAATGATGAACAAAAGAATTCAGGCTATTATATATGCTTTACTGGCGGCACTACTTTATGCGCTCAATGTACCTTGCTCGAAAGTGCTGCTGAAAGATATCGCACCGACTTTTATGGCGTCATTTTTGTATATGGGAGCAGGTATTGGTGTTGGAATTATGTATCTGTTTCATTTTCAGAAAGAGCCAAAGAGTGAAAGAATAACAAAAAAAGATATTCCTTATACAGTAGCAATGGTTGTTCTGGATGTTGCTGCACCTATTTTGCTAATGCTGGGAATCTATTGGGGAACTGCAGCTAACGCTTCGTTACTGGGGAATTTTGAAATCGTTGCGACGACAGTGATTGCATTTGCAATTTTCAGAGAAAAGGTATCTAAACGCCTGTGGGGAGCGATTGCACTTGTAACACTTTCCAGTATCCTGCTGTCCTTTGGCGGGGAAGGAAGCTTTAGATTTTCAACCGGTTCACTTTTGGTGCTGGCGGCGACAATATGTTGGGGATTTGAAAATAACTGTACCAGAAGCATATCAGACAAAAGTACGTATCAGATTGTAACCATAAAGGGCATTGGGTCCGGAATTGCTTCCTTTGTGGTAGCCACCGTATTAGGAGAGAAAATCCCGGATGGAATGCACATCGTGGTGGTATTGCTGCTTGGATATGTCGCTTATGGCTTGAGCATTTTCACTTATATTAGGGCTCAAAAGACATTAGGGGCAGCGAAAACCAGTGCCTATTATGCGGTAGCCCCTTTTATGGGAGTGATACTGTCTGTGATATTTTTGAGAGAACGCATTTTACTGAATTTCATTATTGCGCTTGTACTGATGATAGCAGGTACTGCAATTATCATATACGACACCTTGCTTCATAGTCATCGGCATGCTCATACGCATACGATTACGCACACGCATGATGGAACGACGCATACGCATATTATTGAACATACACATGAACATGAGCATACCCTTAATGAAGGAAAGCATGGACACACACACAAGGAGGATGAACTTATGAACGAAGAAGTACTGTTATGCAAAACCTATGATTCTTTTGAAGCGAATCGGATTCTGGCGGTGTTGGAATCAAATCAAATCCCGGCTTATAAAAGGGAGCATGGTGCAGGCCAATACCTGCAGATATTTATGGGAGTAAACACAACCCAGGAGATTGATATTGTCATTCCAATGCAAGCGAAAGAAAAGGCAGAAAAATTATTGACGGAAGTAGGAATATCCTTGCCATAAACAGATGCCATATAGTATAATCGTCTTAGTTCTTATTGCCTAGACAATTAAGGCTAAGACGATTGTTTTATTTAAGAGAGAGGTTTTTGGCAGGTATGAAAAAGGATAATAAAATATTGATTGAGATATACAATTCATCTCTCAAGGAAAGTCACTTCATAATGCGGTTTTTAGTGATAGTAGAAATCGGTTTGATTATTTATTCATTTATAAAACCGATTATGAAGCCGGAAATTGCTTGGAATCACAGGATGATGTATCTGTCTTTGATCGTGATGGCGTTCGTTTATTTTGCCATCTGTCATGGTTATAAAAAAGACCCGGAGCACAGATTTGTATGGTTGAAAACCGTCAATCCGTTGTATGTGGCAGGCTTCCTTTGCTGGGCAATCATCATTTCACATATGGAAACGATGACGACGGGAGAATTAGATGAAATTGTTTTCATTATTATCTCTTCCGGGATACCGATTTGTTTCTACGTGAGACCGAAGATGTATGCTATAATCACTACTCTTGCGGATTGCGTGATATTGCTTGCACTTGTTTTTCATTTTAAGCAGATTTCGACAGCGGTGAATTTTACTATTTCTCTCTTTTTTCAATTCACTTTTGGGATGAGCTTTTTGCGCTTAAAATGGAAGATGGCAGAACATATTATTGCCGAGAAGAAGAATGCTGAGATAGACAGTATGACCGGATTGTATAACCGTCGTCGCTTTGAAGCTGATATGCAGGAGATGGCGGAAATGAAAGAAGACGTGGAGTATGTATACATTTCTGCGGATGTGAACGGGCTAAAAACGATTAACGACAGTTTAGGACACAAGATGGGCGACCGGTTATTAGTGGGCGCCGTAGAGTGTTTAAAAGAATCCTTTGGTGAAAAAGCAAAGATGTACCGGATCGGTGGAGATGAATTTGTAATTATTCTTCATACAGGACAGGAAGAAGCAGATCGGTCGTTTGAAAAGTTTGAACATATAGCCAATAAATGGTCTGATGAGAACGAGATGTCGTTGCATATGGCGTTTGGGTGTGTTAACAGCAAAGAATATGTGGAATATAATCACACCGAAATTGGAGTAGAAGCGGATCGCAGAATGTATGCCGACAAATCAAGATTTTATCAGAAAACGGGTGAATAACGATTAAATAAATGGAGATACTCTTGTCATAGATATTGGTTCCGGATAAAACGAACCAATCGTGATATAGGAGGTATTTATGATAAGAGTAGCGTTTTATGACACGAAAGACTATGACCGAGAATCGTTTGAACATTTGGGGGAAAGGAATCAAATCGAATTTCGCTTTTTTGAGACAAAGCTCAACAAAGATACGGTAAGACTCTCGAAAGGGAGCGATGCCGTCTGTGTCTTTGTAAATGATATAGTAGATAAGGACGTAATCGAAAGCTTATATGAGTATGGTGTAAAATTGATTGCACTTCGCTCTGCAGGATACAATAACGTAGATCTTGGAGCAGCAGAAGGAAAAGTACGCGTGGTGCGTGTACCGGCATATTCACCATATGCAGTCGCAGAACACGCCATTGCGTTGTTGCTGACTTCGGTACGTCGCATACACAAAGCCTACAATCGTACGCGCGAATTTAATTTTTCGCTGAGAGGATTGATAGGCTTTGATTTTTATGGAAAAACGGTTGGTGTGATAGGAACAGGGAAAATCGGACGTATTTTCATTAATATTTGCAACGGATTTGGAATGAAGGTAATCGCGTATGATCCGTATCCGGCAATAGACAGTGACATTCACTACGTGGAACTTGAAAAACTGCTTTCCGAAAGTGATATCATTTCCCTACACTGTCCGCTAAATGAGGAAACCAGGCATATTATCGACGCAAAAGCAATTGATAATATGAAAAAGGGTGTTGTGATTGTCAACACTTCACGAGGTGGGCTTATCGATGCGAAAGCGCTGCTTGAGGGTATTAAAACAAGAAAAATCGGCGCCGCGTGTCTGGATGTGTATGAGGAAGAAGCAGAGGTTTTTTTTGAGGATCGTTCCGGTCATATTCTAAACGATGATTTGCTGTTAAGACTAATATCGATGCCGAACGTAATCGTGACGTCTCATCAGGCGTTTCTGACAAAAGAGGCGCTCAATAATATAGCAGAAACAACAGTAGAGAATATTGTTTGTTGTCTGAAAAAAGAAGTCAAGTGTGAAAATGAACTTCGTCTGTCCTAGGATTCAACTCAGTCGGAGAAATCCCCCACCTCTAAGCGTTAGCGTAGGTGGGGGTTATGACAAACTATACTCAGTCGGGGTACAAGCTCCGACTGAGTTAAACGCTCCGCGAGGATGCGCACGGATTCGGACAGGAATTTATCTGCTGAAGCAGACCCGAATCCGGCGCGCAAGACTCGCGAGCGAGTCTTGACTGGAATAATAGGTAGATTAATAAAAAAAGAACGAAATATGAAAGAAATATGTCAGAAAGATGTGGACACGAACGAGAGTTAGTGATAAGATGTACGAGGTTAGTCTCATAACCTGCAGGTTATACACGCAATACTGCCGGAGAGACAACCATACTGGAATGAATTAAAGTGAACAAACACTAGAAAGAGAGGTAATGAGGAATTTATGAGGAGTAATTCAATCATTAACAAATTAGTTGCAGGCGCATTATCGGCAGCTATGGTATTCGGGGCCGGCGCAGTGCCATCATTGGCAGATGATGACACAACGACATCGTATAGCACAGTAGACGATACGACGCTGGATAATGTTGAGATGTCATCATCTACAAGTGCTGGAGGAGTAACCTATTATTATGTAGATGCATCTTCCGTTACAGATACGAGCGCAGTGGAATTTCAAATTGATATTACGAACCGTAGAACTTCTACAACGACATCTTATTATTATCCGGTTTCTGCAGTTTCACAGACTTCGGATGCAAGCTATTACTATGTGGTAGCACCGGGATCGACTGCGCTTAGCGGAACCTTGTATGGCTATGACGACACTACCGGAACAGCAACAACTTATGCTGATTTTTATGCAGATAAGGGTGTTACAATTTTTGATACTCAAAAGGCTGAGTATGATGCAGTAACAAGTGCAACAAATTATACCAGCCGTCATGCAGGAGATATCTCTTCGCTTGTGACATTTGGTACGGACAGTACAACAGAAACTACGTATATTGATGGATTAAATCTTGGCAGAACCGTAACTTCAGTCGATGCTGACACATACGTAGAAGCAGCAATTGAAAGTGCAGCAGGGGAGACATTAACAACCGACCAGGAAGCTGCGCTTGCGTTAACCTTAAAGCAGAATCCAACCACGGCGGTATCGGATACAGATATTACACCGCTTGTGTCAACAGCTTCTTATACATCTTCTAAGTATGGCACAGGTGAATTTGTAATCAGTTTTGATGATACGGTAGACGGATGGACCTGGAGCGAATACTGGGATAATGTATATGCTGCAACTATCAGCGACGGAACCCATATAGCAGGAACTGTGCACTGGATTGATTTATACGGTGAGATGTCAACAAGCGGTGCACATTACAATAAGCTTGAGATTTCTGTAAATAACGGAGAAAGCGTAGGAAGTAATGCGGCAACGGTAACAAGATTCGCTGATTTTTACGATGATAGTACAAATGAACTGAAAGCAGGAACTTATACAATCACTGTATATGCAGAAGGATATAGCACAATTACTGCAGAAGTAACGGTGAAAGAGACAGAAGTTTCTTTGAGTGATATGACAGCCGAATATACAGGTGAGGCAATTGCGGCAAGTGGTGCACAGGTAATGGTAGATGGTTCTGAGGATACTAGCAGAACGGTTACCTATACATATTATGAGGATAAAGAAGGAACAAATGAAATTGACGCATCATCAGTTGTGAATCCGGGAACTTATTATGTAAAAGCATCTGTATCGACAGGAACCAATATGTTACCGGGTGAATCAGAACTTGCAAAACTGACGATTACAAAAGCAGACGAAAGCGATAGCACGGATGACTCGACGACAGACAATCGTGAAACTTCAGAAGAAAAGACTGCGTCCACAGTAACGTTAAAGGATAAGACCGTTACCTACAACAAAAAAGCGGTAGCATCTAATGCCGCTACTGTAGTCGGAAGCACGGGAAGCGTTACCTATAAGTATTACAGCGATAAGAACTGCACAAAACAGATTAAGGCAAGCCAGGTGAAAAATGCAGGAACTTACTATGTAAAAGCAACCGTTGCAGCAGATTCAAATTATGCAGCAGCAACATCCAATGTTGCCAAGATTACGATCAAAAAGGCAGCCGGAAGCATTAGTGCAAAAGCAACGACAAAGAAAGTTAAAGTAAAGAAGCTTAAGAAAAAGGCGATTAAGGTAAGCGCTATTTCAGCTTCTACGACAGGTGGTAAACTGACTTATTCTATTAGCGGAAGCAAGAAACTTTCCGTTAATAAGAAGACTGGTAAGATTACAGTCAAGAAAAAGACAGCAAAGGGAACTTACAGTGCAAAGGTTACGATCAAGTCAGCAGCGACTACGAATTACAAGGCTGCAACCAAAACAATTAAAGTCAAAGTAAAAGTGGTAAAGTAAAGCATCCATTTTGAAACACTAATTATATAGAAGAAAGCGGTTCTTTTAAGGACCGTTTTCTTTTTTTGAGTAAATTCATATATATTAGGAAGAAACACATTTTCCCGGAAATGAATAAAAGACTTAAAAACCGCTTGACACTTTAAAATAACGCGAATATAATAATAGGGCATGCGTAGAAATGGGCGCATACTATAAATATTTACAGGAGGTGAAACACATGCCAACATTTAACCAGTTAGTAAGAAAAGGTAGACAGACATCTGCAAAGAAGTCAACAGCACCAGCTCTTCAGAAGGGTTACAACTCATTAAAGAAGAGACCTACAGATACTTCTTCTCCACAGAAGAGAGGTGTATGTACAGCTGTTAAGACTGCAACACCTAAGAAGCCTAACTCAGCTCTTAGAAAGATCGCCAGAGTACGTCTTTCAAACGGAATCGAAGTAACATCTTATATTCCGGGTGAAGGCCACAACTTACAGGAACATAGCGTTGTTCTGATTCGTGGTGGTAGAGTAAAAGACTTACCAGGTACAAGATATCACGTAATCCGTGGTACACTTGACACTGCAGGAGTTGCTAACAGAAAGCAGGCTCGTTCCAAGTACGGAGCTAAGAAGCCTAAAGACGCAAAGAAATAAATAAAATTCTTTGTAACAACCAATAGTATCACAAACGAACTTATGGTTAGTGTTGGAAAGTGAAGTAAAACAATTTTGGTTTTGCACACTCCCCATGGGAGTTTTATATATTTCCGCGCGAACACATTTAGGGATACATGTGAGTACCGTTGAATTAATCGAACAAAATTTAATGATTAAGGAGGGAAGTAACGTGCCACGTAAAGGACATACTCAGAAAAGAGAAGTATTAGCTGATCCTATGTACAACAGCAAGGTAGTAACTAAGCTGATCAACAACATCATGTTAGATGGTAAGAAAGGCGTTGCTCAGAAGATTGTATACGGAGCATTCGAAAAGATTGCAGAGAAGACTGAAAAGCCGGCTCTTGAAGTATTCGAAGAAGCTATGAACAACGTAATGCCTGTGCTTGAAGTAAAGGCTAGACGTATCGGTGGAGCAACTTATCAGGTGCCAATCGAAGTAAGAGCTGACAGACGTCAGACATTAGCACTTCGTTGGTTAACAATGTTCTCACGCGCTCGCGGAGAGAAGACTATGGCTGATAGACTTGCTAACGAAATTATGGATGCAGCCAACAACACAGGTGCATCTGTAAAGAGAAAAGAAGATATGCACAAGATGGCAGAAGCAAACAAGGCTTTTGCACATTACAGATTCTAAGCCGCGCCAATTATTTGCTACGGTATAGAAACATTATATTAGGAGGAAAGAATCTTGGCTGGAAGAGAGTATCCATTAGAGAGAACCAGAAACATTGGTATCATGGCTCATATCGATGCAGGTAAGACTACATTAACAGAGCGTATTTTATATTATACCGGTGTTAACTATAAGATTGGTGATACTCACGAAGGAACTGCGACCATGGACTGGATGGAGCAGGAACAGGAAAGAGGTATCACTATTACTTCAGCCGCTACAACATGCCACTGGACAGAGCAGGAAAACTGCAAGCCTAAGGCTGGTGCTTTAGAGCATCGTATCAACATCATTGATACACCGGGCCACGTAGACTTCACAGTGGAAGTTGAGCGTTCACTCCGTGTACTTGACGGCGCCGTTGGTGTCTTCTGTGCAAAGGGTGGTGTTGAGCCTCAGTCAGAAAATGTTTGGCGTCAGGCTGACACATACAACGTACCTCGTATGGCATTCATCAATAAGATGGATATCTTAGGTGCGAATTTCTACGGAGCTGTTGATCAGATCCGTGACAGATTAGGTAAGAACGCAATCATCCTTCAGTTACCAATCGGTAAAGAAGATGATTTCCAGGGTATTATTGACCTGTTCGAAATGAAAGCCTATATCTACAATGATGATAAGGGTGAAGATATCTCTATCGTAGACATCCCTGATGATATGAAAGATGATGCTGAACTTTATCATACAGAACTTGTTGAGAAGATTTGTGAATTAGATGATGACCTTATGCTTCAGTACTTAGAAGGTGAAGAACCTGAAATCGCTGACATGAAGGCTGCACTTAGAAAAGGAACTTGTGAGTGTACTGCTGTTCCTGTATGCTGTGGTTCAGCTTACAGAAACAAGGGTGTTCAAAAGCTCCTTGACGCAATCATTGATTACATGCCGGCTCCAACAGACATCCCTGCTATCAAGGGTGTTGATATGGATGGTAATGAAATCGAAAGACATTCATCTGATGATGAGCCATTCTCAGCATTAGCATTTAAGATCATGACAGACCCATTCGTTGGTAAGCTGGCATTCTTCCGTGTTTATTCCGGAACAATGAAATCAGGATCTTATGTATTAAATGCAACAAAGGATAAAAAGGAACGTGTTGGTCGTATCCTTCAGATGCATGCGAACAAGAGAGAAGAACTTGACAAAGTTTACTCCGGAGACATCGCAGCAGCAGTTGGATTTAAGCTCACTACAACAGGTGATACAATCTGCGACGAACAAAGTCCTGTAATCTTAGAGTCAATGGAATTCCCGGAACCTGTTATCGAGCTCGCTATCGAGCCTAAGACAAAAGCAGGACAGGGTAAGATGGGTGAAGCTCTTGCAAAACTTGCAGAAGAAGATCCTACATTCCGTGCTCATACTGATCAGGAAACAGGTCAGACAATCATCGCCGGTATGGGAGAACTTCATCTGGAGATTATCGTTGACCGTCTTCTTCGTGAGTTCAAGGTTGAGGCAAACGTTGGTGCACCTCAGGTAGCTTACAAAGAGACATTTACAAAGCCTGTTGATCAGGAATATAAATATGCTAAGCAGTCAGGTGGACGTGGACAGTACGGACACTGTAAAGTTAGATTCGAGCCTATGGATGCAAATGCTGAAGAAACATTCGCGTTTGAATCAGAAGTTGTCGGTGGATCAATTCCTAAGGAATATATCCCTGCAGTCGGTGAAGGTATCGAAGAAGCTGCTCAGGCAGGTATCCTTGCAGGATTCCCTGTACTTGGTGTAAGAGCTGTTGTATATGATGGTTCTTATCATGAAGTCGATTCATCAGAAATGGCATTCCATATTGCCGGTTCTATGTGTTTCAAGGAAGCTATGGCTAAGGCAGAACCTACACTTCTTGAGCCTATCATGAAGGTTGAGGTAACAATGCCTGAGGAATACATGGGTGATGTAATCGGAGATATCAACTCACGTCGTGGACGTATCGAAGGTATGGACGACCTTGGCGGTGGTAAAATCGTTCGTGGTTATGTACCTTTGGCAGAGATGTTCGGATATTCTACAGACCTTCGTTCTAAGACACAGGGTCGTGGAAATTATTCCATGTTCTTTGAGAAATATGAGCCGGTACCTAAGAATGTAGCGGAGAAAATTATTTCTTCAAAAGACAAGTAAAGTGTTGAAAAACATATTGAAATTTAATATAATCTAAATCAGTTGAGACTAGGATTATTATATGACTATTCAGGTCAATCATTTTAAGGAGGATTTGCAAAAATGGCAAAAGAAAAATTCGAGAGAACTAAACCGCATTGTAATATCGGTACCATCGGACACGTAGACCATGGTAAAACAACTTTAACAGCAGCAATCACTAAGGTTTTATCTGAAAGAGTAGCAGGAAACGCAGCTACAGATTTCGAGAACATTGATAAAGCTCCAGAAGAAAGAGAAAGAGGTATCACTATCTCTACAGCTCACGTTGAGTATGAGACAGAGAAGAGACATTACGCTCACGTTGACTGCCCAGGCCATGCTGACTATGTAAAGAACATGATCACTGGTGCTGCTCAGATGGACGGTGCTGTACTTGTAGTTGCTGCTACTGACGGTGTTATGGCTCAGACTAAAGAGCATATCTTACTTTCTCGTCAGGTAGGTGTACCTTACATCGTAGTATTCTTAAATAAGTGCGATATGGTAGACGACGATGAGCTCATCGAATTAGTAGAAATGGAAGTTACAGAACAGCTTGAAGAATATGGATTCGAAGATTGTCCAATCATCAAGGGTTCTGCTCTTAAAGCTCTTGAAGATCCTAACGGAGAATGGGGCGACAAGATCATGGAACTTATGTCAACAATCGACGAGTATATTCCAGATCCAGAACGTGCTACAGATCAGCCATTCCTTATGCCTGTAGAGGACGTATTCACAATCACAGGTCGTGGTACTGTTGCAACAGGTAGAGTAGAGCGTGGTACACTTCACCTTAACGATGAAGTTGAAATCATTGGTATCAAAGAAGATACACAGAAGACTGTTATCACAGGTATCGAAATGTTCCGTAAGATGCTTGACGAAGCTCAGGCTGGTGACAACATCGGTGCTCTTCTTCGTGGTATCAACCGTGACCAGATCGAAAGAGGTCAGGTACTTGCAGCTCCTGGAACAGTAACATGCCATACAAAGTTCACAGCTCAGGTATACGTATTAACAAAAGATGAAGGTGGACGTCATACTCCATTCTTCAACAACTATCGTCCACAGTTCTACTTCAGAACAACTGACGTAACAGGTGTTATCCAGCTTCCAGAAGGAACAGAGATGTGCATGCCTGGTGATAACGTAGAAATGACTATCGAACTGATTCACCCAATCGCTATGGAGCAGGGTCTTACATTCGCTATTCGTGAAGGCGGACGTACAGTAGGTTCTGGTAGAGTTGCTACTATCATCGAATAATCTCGATTGATAGTTTCTACAATCCAGTATATATAAGGCTTCCGAGATTTTCTCGGAAGTCTTTTTTTGTTGCAAATTTAAAGGATTAGATGGTGATTCTGCAACAAAAGTTTTTATTTCTAATAACAAAGTGTCGTATTTGTTTTCCAATTCAGGCATGAAAATTGTGATTTATAAAATTAACGATTGATTATAAGAATTTATTAAAAATTCTTAGATATCTGGAAGGAGAAGATTATGAACTGGAAAACTAGAAGGAAACAGATGGTAGAAAATAATGTTTTAGAAAAAACCAAAGTAAAGATAAGGCTCGGTGGACTTTTTAAAATAATATTTCTTAGTTCTATATTGTGTATGCTGATACCGGTACTTGTTGTAGCGGTTGTATCAACACAGTCAGTGTATCGGGATTTGAAAAGCACATCGGACACACATCTTGCACAACTTGCAACAGAAAAGACGGATCAACTTAATGCGATTATTGATAATCAGCTTCAGCTGGTTCAAGCAGTTGCGGATTCGCCACTTGTTACGGATATCGTAAAACAAAAATTAAAAGATAAAGATACTAGTCCTGATGATATATTAATGGACTATTTGGTAAATATTTTTGAAAATAGTAACGGGAAGTACGAGAACTTCTTTCTTTCAGCCGGAAATATGGGAATTGCATCCGGTATTGGAGGTGCAGATCTTCATGATGTGACAGGGGAAAACTCATATGAGACACCAATGAATAATGAAACGGGAATCTATGTTGGAACAGAGTTCTCGCCTGCAACGGGGCTTCCGGTTTTGAATGTTGTATCAACGATAAAAGATCCTAAAACAGGAGAGCCGATTGGTGTTGTTAATGATGCTATGAGTCTTGCGGCGGTTACAAGCGATATGATGAATTCATTTGGTAATGATTCGGAATATGCGGTGTATATATTAAACAATGAAGGGCTCGTAATCGCATCGGCAAATGAAGAAGATATTTTGAATATTGATTTTAGTTCCATGAACGATTCTACGAAGGCGGTTCTTACTGAGAGTACGGAATCTGAAACAGGAACCGTGGAATTTGATATGGGAAATGGTGAATTAGTGGGTGCATATAGTACATCAAACGGAATGATTACACTTGTATGTGTACCAAAAAGTGTATATATAAATACCGTTCAAAAACTAGTATTACAAATAATTGTAATTGCTGTAGTCTGTATTGTACTGGCAATCATTGTAATAACATTAGTATCGACTTCTATTATCAGACCACTGTCCCGTATGGTTATGTTAATTGAACGATATGGTAATGCAGATTTTTCACAGGAAGTACCGGAATTATTAATAAAGCGAAAAGACGAAATTGGAATACTTGGTAAGTCCATGGATAAAATGCAAAAAGTGATTCGTGATATATTTGAAAACATAATTGTGGAGACAGATTTGGTTGCAGGAAATGTAAGCACCAGTAAGGATGAGATGGTGGAACTGGCAGGCAGAATTGAATCAGTAAACGATCTTGTAACAGATCGCGCCGCAGAGAGTGAAGAAACAGCGGCAAGCACACAGATTATTAGCGAGAATACACTTAATGTAAAGGAAGCAGTGGGAGAGATTACCAATCAGGCTAACAAAGGAATGGAGATGTCTGATGATATCAATGAACGTGCCTCAGGATTAAAGAGTGGAGCAGAACAAGCACAAGAAGAAGTTGTTTCACTTACTTCGCAGCTGCGAGACAAATTAAGTAATGCTGTGGAACAGTCAAAAGCTGTAAATCAAATTCGAGATTTGTCAGATGCAATTCTTGCAATAGCTGCCGAGACAAGCCTGCTTTCGTTAAATGCTTCTATTGAGGCAGCTAGAGCGGGGGAAGCAGGACGAGGTTTTGCGGTTGTAGCAGAACAGATTGGAAAACTTGCGGATAATTCTCAACAGACAGTCGGACAGATTCAAGATATTACGAATCAGGTTGTAGTAGCAGTTGAAAATCTGGCAAGCAATTCTATGGAGACGATTACCTTTATAGATGAGAATATCATTAAAGACTATCAATCCATGGTAGACACCGGAGAGCAGTATTATGATGATGCAAATCGATTTAGGGAACTTATGGAAGGGATAAATGTATCTGCGGAATCATTGATGTCAAATATCGGAGCTATGACGGCATCTGTAGGTGAAATTTCAAATGCAAACACAGAAGGTGCAGAAGGAATTACAAATATTTCACATAATACTTCAGATATGCAAGAACGTTCAATCCGCGTATCGGACATTATGGATTCTGTTCAGGATAGTACAGTAAAATTGAAAGAGACAGTTCATAAGCTGACGATATAATTGTTATAGTATGTGATATTACAAAATTCTGATGCCATGTAGCAGGATAAGAAGATAAACAGCTGATGGGAAAGCTGTAATTGACAAAGATAGTGTCGTTGAATACAATGAATTCATAAAAGCAATCAAAGCTCTCGAGGTTTGCCTCGGGAGCTTTTTATACTATAAGGAACAAACTAGATAATTATGAAGTGAGAAAGAGATGTACGGTTTTATTGGTGAGGCTTTTATGTTATTATTTTATAAGTTAGAGCTTTAAGGCTAAAAAATCTTGGAATTATTTAGAGCGTATTTTATGAATAATTTCATAACGAAAAGGAATAAAAGTATGAGCGAAAAAAATATAATTTTAACAGGAGACCGTCCAACAGGACGTTTGCATTTGATGCGAATGTAGTTCCGGTTGGAGAAGATCAGTTACCAATGCTTGAACAAGCTAGGGAAATTGTGGAGAAATTCAACAGAATTTACGGAGATACCTTAGTTCTTCCAACTGCGATGATTCCTGAAAATGAAATGCAGCGTCGTCTTCCGGGAGTGGATGGTAAGGCGAAAATGAGTAAATCATTGGGAAACTGTATCTATCTTTCAGATGATCCTAAAACAGTAAAGAAACAGGTAAATGGAAGAATGCTTACAGATCCTACTCATCTTAAGATTACAGATCCGGGACATACGGAAGGTAATGTTGTATTTACTTATCTTGATGCATTATGTGATGAGGGGCACTTTGCCGAATACTTACCGGAATATGCAAATTTGGAGGAGATGAAAGATCATTATCGAAGAGGTGGACTTGGAGATGGTGTTTGTAAAAAATTCCTAATTAATGTGTTAGAAGAAACGCTTTCACCAATAAGAGCCGAGAGGGAAAAGTGGGAAGCAGATATAGATTCTGTGTATGATATTCTGAGACAGGGAACTGAAAAGGCTGTCGAAACAACGAATGAAACACTTGCCAGGGTAAGAAAAGCCATGAAAATTGATTATTTTGAAAATCGTTCTATTATCAATGAATGGAATGAACTCTTAAAACAGACAAAATAATAACAGACTGAGTATCACAAAAACCAAAGAAATGAGGGGGAGTTTAATATGAATCCTTACGGACTTTTGATTGCGGCCATTATATTTGTGGAGATAGGAATATTTCATCCGTTAGTGATAAAAGCAGAATATTATTTTTCTAAGAGATGTTGGCCGGTGTTTTTATTAGTTGGCATTATCAGTATTATCTTTAGCCTTATGGTAGAGTCAGTGTTTGTTTCGATTATATTAGGTTCACTTGGATGTACCAGTCTTTGGAGTATCTTGGAACTGTTTCATCAAGAAAAGCGTGTATTACGAGGCCAGTTTCCGATGAATCCAAAGAGAATAGAGCAAAGTGAAGAAAAGAAATCGATAGAAGATATAGTATAAAAGTCACAAGGTAGTGTATAATAAAAATAAGTATAGGAGGTGTTGTTATGAATACAGTAATTACAATCAGTCGAGAGATCGGCAGCGGCGGACATGCAATTGGGGAATTGGTAGCTGAGAAACTTGGCATTCCATTTTTAGACAGAGACTTTATTAATGAAATCTGCAAGGAAACCGGGATGGATCAGAAACTGGTAGAAGCACAGGATGAATCGGGTTCCTGGTCTAACAAGTATTTCAATACAAATTTCTATAATGCGCTGTATATGGGGGACCCTCAGGACAGTATTTTCATGGCTCAAAGAGATATTATTATGGAACATGCGAAGAAGGGACCATGCGTTATTGTCGGTAGATGTGCGGACTTTATCTTAAGAGAAGCAGGAATCAAGTGTCTCAACGTATTTATCTATGCGGATAAGGAGATTCGAGCTAAGACCTTGAAGGTTCGAGATGAAAATATCACGAATGAGAAGATGCTCGCGAAGAAGGATAAAGGTCGCAGGTTCTATTACAAATATTATACCGACCAGACATTTGGAGATGCGAAGAATTATCATATGTCAATCGACAGCGGATTCTTCGGAATTGAGAAGAGTGCTGACCTGATTATCGGCGCGCTGAAGAAAGTTGATGAATAAAAAATGGCAGTTGTTGCATAAGATGCAACAACTGCTTTTCGTTTACAGGGATGTTTCGACATCCTTTTTTAATTGTTCGATTTTTTGGATAATCTCATCAAGAACGGTAATTGTTTTTTTGTCGGTTGCTTGAAGCTTGCATAGAGTGGTGGATAAAAACATTTCCGCAATCTCTCGGTCGACACAGGAAATGAAACCACCGTGTAGCAGGCGTCTGTCATTTTGTGTTTTGATGTCTATCAAGGTTCTCTTAAGATTATCAATCAACAGGCGAAGCGTTTGAATCTCACCTTGCAGATCATTTGTGTCAAAATACATAAAGGTATCTTCGGCAAAGGAACTCGTGCCGGATTTGGAATCGGAAACATTATACAGGGCAACGGCATTCGTTCTGGCAGCGGTTGCAACCTGGTGGGCTTCCTCAATTTTCGCAATGATTTCTTGTTTATCCATAATGGATTCCTCCCAATGTTTTTGAAATGAATTTTATGACTATAGTATAACAAATCTGCATGGTAAAAGAAATTGACTTTTCTTATAAAAGGGGGTAATATGTACTAGAAATTGCAACTTTTAATCTGGGGGGGAATCCAGAAAGAAAGTGAGCATCAGATATGAAGAAAATTATTGCATTCCTGCTGATTGCAGGTGTAACAACAGGCCTTGTACCGGTCAGCGCGGCTGCCGATACGACAAATCAGAACACGAAAGAGACTCAGGATCATACAACGATAACGGTTGTGACAAGGGATCAAGATGAGGCTGAAAATGAGGAGATTCAGACTCAGCTTAAGAATATTCAGGCTAACTTTACGGATGTCAAACAATCATATCGTATTGATATGGAAAAAGGAGTCGTCTATGAAAGTGATGGTTCTGAAAAGAAAATAGAAGATAAATTTGGTATGTCGGATGAACAAAAACAAGAGTTCAAACAGGACGGTGCCAACGAGAAAAAAGAAATGATTGAATCATTTCTTAATAGCGAGAATGCCGGAATCTACACAGTCACAGAAGATGAAGAAAACAGCGATATGGTGACGGTGGAATATCCTTATCAGCTTCACAGAGTGGTTGTTGATGCGAGTAACTTTGAAAGCGATGAGCAGCTGTATAGTACTTATGAGGCAACGGCTGCTATATATGATAGTTTGACGAATCATTATATCTTAAAATACGATACCGAACAGGAGACGCAAAACGCTTATAACAGTTTAGTGGAGTATTATACTACTGATAATAATGAGAACAATGATGATTGTGTATATAATGACGTTTTGGTTTCCGTTGATCCTACGACAACGGCTACAACAGAAAGCACATCAACCGACTGGGGCGTTACAACGATGGGACTCGATGAAGCAATCAGTGATGCTTCTTCTACGAACGATGAGGTAGTGGTTGCGGTATTAGATACCGGAATCTATGAAGATCATGAATTGTTTGAGGATCGAATTTTAACGGATTTATCGTATTCATATATAACAGATGATTCTTCTTCATCACAGAGACCTTTAAACCCATGGGAATCGCAATCTGGTTCGTCTTCAGATTCATCTGGCAGTACAGATGTATCGGATGACAACGGACACGGAACACATGTGGCAGGCATTGTAGCACAGGGAACTTCTGACAATGTGCAATTGATGATTATTAAAGTTATGGATGCAGATGGAAGCGGTTCCTTAGAAGATATTGCAAGTGCTGTCACATATGCAACAAGTAATGGGGCAGATGTTATTAATATCTCTGCAGGTGCAACGGGTGTATCAACATCTTATGCAGAGTCCTGTGGCCTTGAATCGGCACTTTCGTCGGCGAAGTCATCAGGCGTATTTACTGCAGTGGCATCGGGTAATGACGCTACGGATATTGAAAGCAGTTACTGCTATCCGGCATACAGCAATTACGTCTATACGGTGGGATCTATAAATTCTGAATTGGAAGTATCTTCTTATTCGAACTATGGAGACAGTTTAGACTTTGCAACACCTGGAGAATCCATTACCAGTGCAGCAACGACGGGAACTTCGGATTATGTCACCTATTCAGGAACTTCGATGGCAACGCCTTATCTTGTAGCGGCAGCGGCCATGGAGAAGACCTTAAACGGAGCATCGGACAGTTCCTATAATGAAGATGAGATTGCAAGTGATTTGGAAGAAATCAGTACTAATCTTGGAGATAGTGGCTGGGATCAGTACTATGGCAATGGTATGCCATGCTTTGCAAGTGACAGCTCTGCATCGAAGGGAAGTTCGTCTTCGGATTCCTCATCAAGCTGGAAGACAAAGACGATTACAGTTAAGACCTCTAACGGAGCAAAGCTAAAATACAAGATAAAAAAGAGCTCTAAGACAGCAACACTAAAAAGCGTTGTAAAGCAAAAGAGTAAGATTACGATTCCGGCGACGATTACCTACAGCGGAGTGAAATACAAAGTAACGGCAATCGGCTCGAAAGCATTTAGCGGAAAAAAGAAGATTAAGAAGGTTGTCATAGGTTCTAATGTTAAGAAGATTGGCAAGAAAGCCTTCTATAAAGCAACCAATCTTAAGACGGTGAAGATTAAGTCTAAGAAGATTACTTCAATTAAGAGCGGAGCATTTAAGAAGATAAAAGCAAATGCGAAGTTCTATCTGCCGTCATCAAAATACAGTACGTATAAGACGATGATTAAAAAAGTAGTTTCGTCATCGAAGATTAAATACAAAAAGATCTAACAAAAGAGCGCCATTCCGATTAGGGAAGTGGCGCTCTTTTGTTCGTATAGTTTAGTCTGAAATCATTTCAATTCCTTCTATCAAGGTCTCAGCGGTAGTCGCCCCCATAATCTGACCTTGGATATACCCATTGGAATCAATAAAATAAGTTTGCGGAATCGAGGTGATGCCGTAAGCATTGGCAGCCTCGCTTTGCGTGTCGTAATAGACCGGAAATGTCAGGCTGTTTGCGACAAGATAGTCGTCGGCAGAATCTATTGTTTCGCGTGAACCATCTGTTAAGTTAATCATCATAAAGGTGACATCGTCACCATAATCGTTATAGACGGATTGGAATTCGCTCATTTCCGTTTTGCATATGCCACACCAGCTGGCCCAGTAATTAATGATGACAGGTTTGCCGGAAAAGTCTGATAGCAAAGTCGCCTCGCCGTCTGCATTTTCGACGGAAAAATCAGTCGCGAGGATTTCTTCCTCCGGTTTAATGATGGAACTTGTATAGTGATCGGTGACAACCGTTGTGTCCGAAGAGGATACCTCTGATTCTGAAGCAGTTTGCGTCGAATAAGAGCGATATACCATAACGGCGATAACAAGAATTACAATTAAAATGAGAGCCATAATAAGACTCTTAAGATGTTTTGATTTCATAATAAAAATGCTCCCCTCCGCCTATTGAAATAAGGCCATAAATCGGCCGAACAGGCCACAGGCCATTAAAAAGCCGACAACAATTAATAAGATACCACAGATACGATTGATGATCTGATAATGCTTTTTGATCCAGTCAAAGGTGGACTTTAGCCGATTGATTAAAACGGCACATAATACGTAAGGAATTCCAAGACCTGCCGAATAAAGCAGCAATAATAGGATGCCTTCACCAACATGTGCCTGCTGGGATGCAAGCATCAAAGCAGAGCCGAGGAACGTTCCGATACAAGGTGTCCAGCTGATGGAAAATGTAATTCCGAAGATTAGTGCCGTAAAAAAGTTCAGTGGTTCTTCCCGGTTAAAATGTGTTCCGGAGCGGAAGAGCTGAATCGGAAAGACACCAAGGTAGGTAAGGCCAAAGAAGATTACAATGGCACCGGTTACGATATTGACAATTGTCTGGTAGCTTGTAAGCAGGTGGCCGATACTTCCGGCAAAGGCGCCAAGACAGACAAATACAATCGTAAATCCCAGTACAAACCCCAGGGCATTGATCAAGGTCCCGGAGTCTTTTCGCCTCTTACCGCCGGCAAAAAAGGAAATATATACCGGAAGGAGCGGAAGCAGGCAAGGTGAAATAAAAGTAATAATTCCCTCTATAAAAGTAATAAAATACTGCATAAAAACCTCATAAGTTGAAATAGCTTACATACGAAGCAGTAATTCGCTTTCGATGATTTCGCCGTGTCTGATGTATTTGCGTGGAACACGTTTGCTGACCGCACAGGTCAGTTCGTAAGGTATGGTGCCGGCTAAAGCGGCAAGTTCATTGATGGAGTTATACTCACCAAAAACCTCGACTTCGGAGCCGACATCGACATGTGGTTTATCGGTTAAGTCAATCATACACATATCCATGCAGATCTTACCGCGAACCTCAGCCGGACCATCGACGGTCATAAGTGAGCAGCGATTGGAAAGTGCACGGAAGAATCCGTCGGCATAACCATATGGCAGTACGCCGATTCTGGTAGTCTTGTCGGTTTTGTAGATGCCGCCGTAACTGATGGCAGTGCCGGCAGGATACGTTTTGATGGTGCTGACATTGGTCTTAAGAGCCATTGCCGGTCTAAGACCAAGTTCCTCGGCAAAGTCACCATAACCGTACAGTAACAGGCCCGGGCGCACCATATCCAGATATGTCTCAGGATAGCGCGCAACGGCACCGGTGTTGGCGCAGTGACGGATTGCAAAAGAGTGTCCCCACTTTTCTTCAACGGCTTTGATAACATCCGTAAATAATTTGAACTGATGCTCGGTATAAGCTTTGCAATCTTCTCCGGGTTCGTCGGAAACGGCAAAATGTGTGAAGATACCTTCCGTTTCAAGACCCGGCATCTGAATGGCCTCTAAGATGCCGTCAACGCCGGTATCAAAAAAGTCGCCGTCGCATAAGTAGCCAAGGCGGGACATGCCCGTGTCGACTTTGATATGGACTTTTAACGTGCCGCCGCACCTGACGGCTTCTTCACTGTATTCAACAGCCTTTGCCTTACAGGTGACGGCCTGGGTAATGTTGTATTTAATCAGATGTTCGACTTCGTCTTTAGGCGTATGGCCGAGAATTAAAATCGGAAGTGTAATGTCGTTAACTCGAAGTTCTACGGCTTCGTCGAGACTGCTGACGGCAAGATAATCACAGCCAAGTTCCTGTAACAGGCGGGATACCAGGATGGCGCCATGGCCGTAAGCATCCGCTTTTACAACGCCAAGAAACTTGACATCAGTGCCGATTCTTTCTTTTAATACATGATAATTATGAGCCAGGTTGTCGAGAAGAATCTCGGACCAGGTTCTTCGAAGTGTTGATTCCATAATAATCGTTCCTTTTATTTTTAAAAGTCTCCTTCGCAGTTGTAGCTGCCAAGAATCTGAAATGCATAGGTTTCGTTCATCAGCTGGAAGATCAGAGCCTGCGTTTCCTTACTTAGCAGGTTTGCTTCAATCTCCGCGTAAAATTCGTAGTTCCATTCGAGCTGTTCATTTGGCTGCGAATGAATCTCTGTCAGATTCACGTTGTAGTCGGAAATCATCGAGAAGATACTTGCGATAGAGCCACTCTTGTTACGGCAGACGAACATAATCTTGATGCGGTTGTGATCGGGAAGAACCACAAGATGCGGGCTGAATAAGACCACCTTCTTGCGCACTCCGCTGTCATTGACAATATCGCAGCGATTGATGTAGAGGTGCTCACCAACCAGCAGGGAATGAAGTTCCTTAGAGGCGGAAATGCTCACATCCTCTAAGATGCCGATGCCGGCGTCGACCTGCTTGTTTTGAATCAGTTGTCCAACCTGAGCGAATTCATCGACAGTTGTGACAAGGTCTTTGCTGACCATGTTGCAGATGTACAGCTCGGATTTTTTCATGGCAATCTGACTCAAAGAAGGTTCTTCGGTTAGCCAGGTCAGATCCAGGCAGTTGCGAAGTTCAAGAGTGCGGCCGTACTGATACTTACGGCTGACTTCCATGATGCGCTTAATCAGCGCGATATATTCTTTTTTAATATCCGGTTCAATATCGGTGGTCAAACGGTCGATGATGGCGATTTCACGGTCCGGTTTGAAGATGTTATCGCCGGTTTGTGCTTTCACCTGTGCGACCTGATCGGCCAGTTCCATACGCTCTTGAAAAAGAGCTTTGATTTCCTTATCTACGCGGTCAATATTATGGCGAATTTCGTCTAATGTCATAGGATCCTCCCGGTGTTTATTTTTCACATTCTATGATTATAGCACAATAACAAAAACGTCGCAGATAGAATTCAAAAATAAGCATAAATATGCTACTATAAGAGTAAGTTTTAACTCAGTCGGAGAAATCCCCCACCTCTAAGCGTTAGCGTAGGTGGGGGTTATGACAAACTATACTCAGTCGGGGTACCCTAAAGGACTAGGAATGCTACGCATTCCGTCGCAAGCTCCGACTGAGTTAAACGCTCC
>JAILOU010000021.1 GCA_024690665.1 Eubacterium sp. | reverse complement strand
GGTACAGTTAAGCACGGTATCAAATAATCCCCTTGCCTTTCGTATTTGCCGCCCAGTTCCTCAAATAATGATTTTGCCATTGTCTGTTACCTCCACATTCTTTTTTATTTTGAATGTCCGCAAAATCCGTCCTACATCTGTGCAACCATCCTAATACTATCAAAAGTGGTGTCCTATTATATGGACTCTCAGGCTAATTTTTCGATTTTTTCTACTCTTCCCGCTCTTCGCGCGGCACCATCTTCGATGGTGTTAGGGCGCGTCTTCGCAAAGTGGCGAGCAGTGCTTTTTTGTACAAAAAGCTACTTTTCGCTCGTTGGAGGCACATCCCCAATCCCCTTGAACAGCCCTTTAGGCTGGCTACGCAATTCTTACGAATCGCTGATACCCTCCATTGGAATTTTCTTCAGAAATGAAAAAAGACGGGGAACCTGTAAGTTACAAACTTACAAATTCCCCGATAGATTTATAGAGTGAATCCTCTTTTTCTTGTACGTTCCTTATTCTGTTCTTCATCGTTCTTCAAGAACTGATCGATATCATATTTTGCTCTTTGAATCTCCTGCATATCTTTCTTAACCTGACGATATTCACCGTACAGCTTTTTCTTTTCTGCAAGAATCTCGGCATATTCAGCACTTAGGTCTTTTACCTTCGGAAGCTTCTTTAGATGTAGTTCATCAAAGGCATTCTTGGCAGCCTTATGAAGCAGGATATCCTGTCTATGCTCTTCCAGGAACTTTTTGCTATATCCGCATTTACAATAATCCGCATATACGTCTTTGGTCTTAAAGTAATTAAAGATATGCTTCTTAAGAACTTGAATCTCAGCAAGCCGCTTCTCCTTTTCTTTGATGCAAGCTGAAATTTTCGTAAATCGCTCTGTTGCTGTTTTCACATTTTTCTCCAGATCATCATAGCTTCGGATGTCATGCTGCTTCAGATATAAAACTGCTTTGGCCACCTGCTTGGTATTAAAGTTCTTGGCAAAGCGAACATAATATTTTCCTTTGCCCTGAACCAGCTTCTTTTGAATATCAATAAGAAGGTCAAACTCATGATCTTCCTTTTTCCGTTGGTAAGTCTTTGGCTGCTTTTCAGCTTTTTCATTCTCGTATCCGACATCTTCCAGTTTATAAAGCAGCTCATTAAAATCTATTGCGCTGTCTTCCTTAAGAATCTGAACAATCGCAACTCTGCAGAGCAAGACCGACAAATAAGAAATCCCTGAATTTATGAGTACAATCAAGACTCGCAGAATGAAAGATGATGTGATTATAAATATGCACCTTGTCTGTATGAGTCGCCACGATAAAAGCATGATGACCTTTAGCAAATCGTAGATAGGCGCTTTAGTATTTCCTTCATCACTTTTAAGATACCAATTTCTTTTTCTCTGTCCCGAATCAGTCTGGCTTCCTCAGGAGTTGCAAAGAAATGTTCCATTTTTCGTGTTACGATTTTCAAAACAAATGCTTCGATTTTCTGTCGAATGCAGACAACAATTTCTTGTGTTTGCTCTCATTACAGCCTGGTTAAAAATATTTTTGTGTAAAAAAATATAGGGTGCCTAAAGTAGACACCCTATACTAGAAATAGCTTTATTACAAGCTTTTCAGGAAACCCAAATCCGTTTTTCTTATGATAAATCTTTGAAGATTGTCTCATAAAATCCTTCGAGACTTCAAAAGTCCCCAAAAACATGCCGACTCAATTAACGTGACTCGGCGATAGCAGCCTGTGCCGCTGCCAGTCTTGCCACCGGAACTCTAAATGGTGAGCAAGATACATAATCAAGTCCAATCTTATGGCAGAACTCAACTGATGTCGGATCTCCACCGTGCTCGCCGCAGATACCAACATGGAGCGCCTGATTTACCGGCTTACCAAGCTTGATGGCTGTCTCCATCAATTTGCCGACACCGGTCTGATCAAGTTTCGCAAATGGATCATTTTCAAAGATCTTCGCATCGTAGTATGCGCCAAGGAACTTGCCTGCGTCATCACGAGAGAAGCCAAATGTCATCTGCGTCAGGTCATTGGTACCGAAGCAGAAGAAGTCTGCCTCTGTCGCGATTTCATCAGCAGTAAGTGCTGCACGAGGAATCTCAATCATGGTACCTACTTCATATTCTAAGTTGCTGCCAGCCGCCTTAATCTCTTCATCGGCAGTCTCAACAACGAATTTCTTAACATATTTTAATTCCTTAATATCAGTAATTAACGGAATCATAATCTCCGGTTTTACCTTCCAGTCAGCATGTGCTTTTTGCACTTCAATTGCTGCGCGGATGATAGCCTTTGTCTGCATTCTTGCAATCTCAGGATAGGTGACGGTCAGACGGCATCCTCTGTGTCCCATCATTGGGTTGAATTCCTTAAGACCTTCAATCAGTTCCTTGATTGCTTCCACGCTCTTGCCCTGCGCATCTGCCAGTTTCTTGATATCAGCTTCCTCAGTCGGAACGAATTCATGAAGCGGCGGATCTAAGAAACGAATGGTAACCGGATTACCTTCAAGTGCTTCAAACAGCTCCTTAAAGTCTCCCTGCTGGTAAGGTAGGATCTTCTCAAGTGCTGCCTCGCGTCCTTCTACCGTGTCCGCACAGATCATTTCACGGAACGCCGCAATTCTTTCTTCTTCAAAGAACATGTGCTCTGTACGGCATAGTCCAATACCTTCTGCGCCAAGTTCACGCGCCTTCTTCGCATCCTGAGGTGTATCGGCATTGGTACGAACCTTTAGTCTTCTGTACTTATCTGCCCAATCCATGATGCGACCGAATTCTCCTGCGATAGTAGCATCCACGGTCTTAATAATACCATCATAGATATTACCCGTTGTTCCGTCTAAGGAAATCGGATCTCCTTCATGGAATTCTTTTCCAGCGAGGGTGAATTTCTTATTAGCCTCATCCATGGCAATATCGCCGCAACCGGATACGCAGCAGGTTCCCATACCACGTGCTACTACGGCTGCGTGTGATGTCATACCACCGCGCACGGTTAAGATACCTTGTGAAGACTTCATACCTGTAATGTCTTCCGGTGAGGTTTCCAGACGAACCAGTACGACCTTCTCGCCTTTTGCTGCCCAGTTTTCTGCGTCTTCTGCCGTAAATACAACTTTACCGCAGGCAGCTCCCGGTGAAGCTCCAAGGCCCTTGCCAATTGGGGTTGCTTTCTTTAATTCTTCTGCATCAAACTGCGGATGAAGCAGCGTGTCAAGGTTACGAGGATCGATCATGGCAACGGCCTCTTTTTCGGTTCTCATACCTTCATCAACCAGGTCACACGCGATCTTAAGTGCAGCCTGAGCGGTTCTCTTACCATTTCTGGTCTGTAGCATGTACAACTTACCATGTTCTACGGTAAATTCCATATCCTGCATATCGCGGTAATGGTCTTCAAGTGTCTTGCACACTTCTACGAACTGCTTAAATGCCTCCGGGAATTTATTTTCCATCTCAGTAATCTTCATTGGTGTACGCACACCGGCAACTACGTCCTCGCCCTGTGCATTTGTCAAGAACTCACCAAACAGTCCCTTTTCACCGGTTGCCGGGTCACGGGTAAATGCAACTCCGGTTCCGCAATCATCTCCCATGTTACCAAATGCCATGGACTGTACATTAACCGCTGTTCCCCATGAATATGGGATATCGTTGTCGCGGCGGTATACATTGGCACGTGGGTTATCCCAGGAACGGAATACTGCCTTGACTGCTCCGTACAGCTGTTCCTTCGGGTCGGTCGGGAAATCAGCTCCAATCTTGGACTTGTATTCTGCCTTAAACTTTCCTGCAAGTTCTTTCAGATCCTCAGCGGTAAGCTCCACGTCCTGCTTAACGCCGCGGTCTTTTTTCATCTCATCAATCAATTCTTCAAAGTACTTCTTGCCGACTTCCATTACGACGTCGGAGTACATCTGAATAAATCTTCTGTAGCAGTCCCATGCCCAGCGTGGGTTTCCTGACTGCTTTGCAATTACTTCCACAACTTCCTCATTCAGCCCCAGGTTCAAGATCGTATCCATCATACCAGGCATGGATGCTCTGGCTCCGGAACGAACAGAAACCAACAGAGGATTGGTCTTATCACCGAACTTCTTGCCGGTGATTTCTTCCATCTTAACAATATGTTCGTCGATCTGGGCTTTAATCTCATCGTTAATTTCACGATTGTCTTCATAATACTGTGTACACGCCTCGGTTGTAATCGTAAATCCCTGCGGTACCGGAAGACCAATGTTGGTCATCTCTGCAAGATTCGCTCCTTTGCCCCCAAGAAGCTCTCGCATGTCGGCATTGCCTTCTTTGAATAAGTATACCCATTTGTTTGCCATTGTTATTGTTCCTCCTCATTCATTAGTTTTATGACTAGTTGTCATGTGTTACTCTTTTCCTAAAAGTGGAAATATTTAATTACATTTTACCATATTAGGTATGTAATACAAACGAAATTTGTGCACTTTTAAAAGTTCAAAACATGAGTTCGGCAATTCTCACTGTATAATTAAACAAAAAAGCAGGCAGAGAATCCATGTTCTCTGTCCGCTTTTGAGCCAAAGGGACACTCACCGTGGCAAAAGGACCGTCCCCCTGGTAGCTATTTGTATTTTGCTTTTTGGGATGCTCCGGCATTCTTGATTAAATTCCGGTACGCTTTGTACTTTTTCTTTGGAAGTTTGAATGTTGCTTTTTTGTTTGTCTTTGCAAATGCCTTCTTACCAACGGTTTTTACACCGGTTCCTTTAAAGATAACCTTCTTCAGATTGGTAGATTTGTAAAATGCCTTTTGCTCAATTGTTGTAACATTCTTTCCAATTGTAACTTTCTTAAGTTTCTTTTTACTTGCAAATGCTTTCGCCTTAATTGTTGTAACCTTATAGGTCTTACTTCCAATCTTGACGGTTGCAGCAACGCTTACACTCTTTTTGCTTGAAGAAACCTTTGTTACCGCTGCACTGTTTCCTGTAATTTCATAAGTAACACCGGATTTTGTTGTCGAAGTAACTGCAGTTTGAGTCGCTGTTTGAGTCGCTGCTTTTTTAGCAGCTTCAGCTTCTGCCTGTGCTTTTTTCGCAGCAGCCTGAGCCTCCTCTAGTTTTCTTTGCGCTTCTTCTAATTTTTCCTGCGCAGCAGCTGAATTTCTTGCAAGCTGTTCATCTGCCTCTTTTTGCGCCTGCTCTGCTGCTTCTCGTGCCTGTCTTTCTTCTAACGCAGCCTGCTCTGCTGCGGCCTGCGCTTTTTCAGCCTCTTGCACCTTAGCCTCGTCGGTTGCCGCCTGTGCATCCGCCTCAGCCTTTTCCTTTTCAGTCTCACTTTCAGCCTCAGCAGCCTTTCGTTCAGCTTTGGCCGCTGAAAGTTCCGCATTTCTTTGTGCTACCAGGGCATCTGCAACATCTTTTGCCGCCTTTTTCAAACTAGCCTCAACATTAGCTGCGTCATACGTTTCCTGCGCCGCAGCGATAGCATCCGTATCAGTACCTTCATTTGCTTCATCAAGCGCCGTTTGCGCTTCTGCTAAAGCACTCTTAGCTGTTTCATAATCACTTGAAGCCGTTGACGCTGCACTTTGTGCATCAAGAAGTGCTTTCCAGGCTTCATTTACCAGCAGATTATGATAAGCCGTTATAAGCTTCTTTTGGTCATCTGATAAAGAAGCATAGTAGTTTCTTGCCAGATTCAGATAATACTCACTTGGCTCGCTAAGTTCTGCTCCCCAAAAATCAATGGTAATGCGCTGTACATCATAATCAAAGACTGCTGCCCTAAGCACATTGTAGGCATCTAAAATCTTCTGCGTTGCCGCATCTATATCACTTTGCGTTGCCTCCATATCCTCAAGAACGCTCTGTCCGTTCGCAATCGCATCAGTGAGATTCGTCTTTAACTGCTCTTCAATTGAGTACAAATCACCATACTCCTGCTCTTCATAATAAGCCTGTGCAGCACTGATACTATTGGTAAGATCCGTCGTATCGACAGTGGTAATCTCTGATGAAAGCTTCATGGTACTTGTATCAAATACCGCGTAGGACACAGGATGCGCCATACACTCCTCAAACCCGGTCACAAACTCCAGTTTTAACCCCTTTTCGGTCGGAAGCGTATCTTTATAGGTACACTGGAACTTACGAATTCCAGACAGCGGATTATCATAGACTATCTTCGCCTCGAGAGAATCATAATTGCTTGCGCTCTCCATATAATACAGATTCGTCAGATCCTGTCCGGTCCATTTCCCCTCGTTATAGGAAGCGAAATCGCCGGTTACCGTTCCCGGCATTACCGTATAGACCACATCGTAATAAGTGTTTCCAACTTCATCTTCCCGCACCGTTACCTGCGGAGTATCTCCGATTATCGGTGCAAGATCAGAGCTGTCATTATTTAAAAACAACAGTCTGTTCATCGTTGCTTTCATCTGATAGGTGCCCGGCTGCTGCTCAGCGGTTCTCTTCGTATAGGTTACCGATGAAACCTCACTGGTTGCATCACCGTCTACCGCAATCGCTTTGACAGTTGTCGTCTCATCAATTTCAAATGCCTTCGTATACTGTGTACTTTCTGCGCTTGGCTCACTGCCATCTGTCGTATAATAGATGGTAGCATCTTCGTCCGAATCAGCCAGCTCCACCGTCATCGAATCCGAGAACTTGCACTGTCCTTTTGCAAATGTAACCACCGGCACCGTTTCAAGAGCATCATAAGCTTCGCCAAGCGTTTTACACGCCTCATCAACCTCTTCTTGAGTTGCTTCCATATCCTCATATGTATCATTTGCCTGCTTTAAAGCAGCCTCAAATGCAGCAACGCTTTTTGAAGTATAGCTTTCTGTCTTTACCTCCTTGGCATTTTCAATAATTGCCTTAATTTCGGAAGTGTCGAGATCGGCATCTGCCGTTTTTTGAATCGTATCCGCTTTAAACTTCGCGTATACGATTGGATGTTCATCCATCCCTTCAATACTGCTTACGCACTGAAGTTCTAACCCATCCGGAAGAGAATCCTTATAGGTACACATAAACTTTCGTACTCCGGACAGTTTATTGTCATAAACAATCTTCGCATCCGTGTTATCCCACACATCAGAGCTTGGGCGATAAGACATACTCGCAATTGTCTGTCCATTCCACTTTCCTTCATTATAAGAACTGTACGCTTCTATGGTTGCTGCAGAAAATGTGTAGACAACGTCATAATACAACGTTCCTTCTTCATCTTCCCGAACGGTAACAAGCGGCGTATCTGCAATCATCGGAGCAAGACACCCATCATCCTCATCCATAAAACCAAGACTGTTCATAGTTGCTTTTACGTAATAAGTTCCCGGCGTCTCTAACAGATCATCTTCTATTACCGCCACCTGGTTTGTCTCGGAAGCGAGCGTTGACACTGCTCCCGATGACATAACAACTGCCGCTGCAAAAATGCAGCACATAACTCTCCTCACCATTTTTCCCTTCTTATGCATGTTCTCTTTCCCTCCTGAGCTAACATTAGAAAAACTATGATTTTTTTACTTTTGCCTTCTTATTAAGTCCGGCAGACTTCAAATACTTTTTATATATTTTCAATTTTTTCGATGGCACATAAACCTTTGCCTTCTTCGCTGTCTTGGTAAACGCCTTCTTACCAATCGAAGATTTGGTAAGTGATTTCGTCTTAATTATGATCTTGGATAATTTCTTGTCTCCATAGAACGCCTTCTTACCGATACTCTTTACATTGGCACCAATCGTTACCTTCTTTAATTTCTTATAACCTGCAAATGCAGATGCTTTTACTTTTGTTACCTTAAATGTCGTACCACTAATCTTCACAGTGCTTGGAATGACAACCTTTTTAACCTTCTTAGAAGATGCACCATATACCTGCACCTGCTTTGAAGAAATCACCTGATACTTAAGTCCATTAATTGTCTTTTTATATCCAATCTTAATCTTTGACGTTGTGTCTTTTTTCTCTGTATTGGTTGTCGTATCGGCCGATGACTTCGTGGTATCACTGCCGCTTTTTACCGTCACCTTTGTTTTCGCACAGAACTTACCATCCTTTGTTGTAATGGTAATGTTGGCAGTACCCTTGGCGACTGCGGTTACCTTACCGGTTGCATCTACCAGCGCAACCTTTTCGTTATCACTTGCGTATACAAATAATTTCTCTGTTGCATTCGCCGGCGTCGTAATCGGTGTCACCTTGCCACACTCTCCTGCCTTTAAGCTAAGGCTACTACAATCGACCTTCAATCCCGTAACCGGAACATACGACTTTGCAGCCTCCTTTATTGCCTGGATAAAGGCATTACTAGAATAAGTTGCACCACTTACCACGTCCACTTTAAGGTCTGCCACTTCACTGACATCCTTTCCGATGTAACTATTGGCAAGAGATGCCACGGAACTCATGGTCGCCTTGTCGTTGACATTCGGCTCACCCTTCGGATATGAATACGAAACCTTCGCAATTTCCCCGTTGAACACCTTCATCGTCACGCGAATCGTATAGCCAAAGTTCTCTACCACAGCATCTGCTGACAATTCCGCTGTATCCGTTACACAGATAAATTCCGCCTGTACCTCACGGCTGTCTGCAAGACCATCCTTAACAGCGATTGCTCTTACAACCGCAGATTCTTTTAATGTAATCGGACCGGTATACTCTTCACTGTCTTTCGTAGGCGTCGTTCCATCCAGCGTGTAATAAATCTTTGCCTTATCGGTATCTGTCGAAATTCGAATTCTCTTGCTTTCTTCAAACACCTTATTGCTTGCTCCGTCTGAACTTGTAATCTTCGGTGTGTTTGCACACTGTTTCAAATGATCGACGGCACCTGTCAGTGCTTCAAGCGCTTCATCCACCTTATTTTGCTCTGCAGAATCGTCATCTAGAACTTCCTTTGCATCCTCAAGCTCTGTTTGTAATTCTTTCCAGGTTGCAGGTGTATAATCGTCCTCCTCATATGTAACCGCCTTATCAATCATCGATTCTAACTTAGCGGTATCCGCTGCCTGTTCGTCCTCATAAGTCACAACGCTCATCTTCGCCGGATCGTCAAACTGAACATATACCGTCGCAGAACTTGAATGCTGTCCATACTCATTCGAATAATGGAAATGAATGTTTGTTGCAAATGTCTTTAGTGATTTAATCTTAAATGTAAAGACTCTTACGCCTCGTCCCGTTGCATCCTTTGTAATCTCAGCATCAATCTGATTCGTTCCGGATACATCCACATACTCAAGCTGGTCAACATTTTGTCCATTTACTTCATAACCGTAGATATTGCCCGGCACAAAGTACAGATTCAGATTCCATGTTTCATCCTCGTTATAGGTAACGACTGCTTTCTTACGAAGCATGGTATTAGCCATACTTGTTCCGCTTCCTTCTTCATCTTTAACGAGCGAAACGTTGGTGTTATAACTTCTGCCCTTAACCAGTTTGATTTCCAGCGCATCAATCGCCTTTTCCAAATTGGTATAAGCTTCATTTACCTGCTCTTGATCGGCAAGAATATCATCACATACTTCCTTAGAAGCTTTTCGAACTGTATAAAAACTTCTATAAGACTCTGTCTCATATGCTTTTTGCTCATACTGACCGGCTTCTTCTAAAAGTTCTAAAAGCGCTGTCTTATCTGCAGCTTCTGCAATAGTATCCGTATCAATCTGAAGCAGCGCATCTACTGTCTCATCCTGTGTGGTAATCTTCAGGTTAATCTCATCAGCAATCGATGTAATCGGAATTAGATAATTACCTTGTTCATCTGTCTTAAGAGCCACTCCGTCTGCTTTTACGCTAGTAACATCTGTAATCGGAAGATAGATTTTGCTTGCATCATCTGCTACTTCAAACGACACAGCACCTTTATAATTCTTCGTTAATACATCTGTCACTTTATCTTTTGCATCTGTTAAGGTTGCTTTTGCAACATAGGCTCCATTTTCAATTACATCACCAATCTTAACGGTCAAATCAGAACTGGTTTCGTAATAAGTGTTATCTCTTACATATGCACGAATTGTAGTTCCTGCATCTGCAATATCAGCCGTATAGGTAGTCTTTGTCGAATAATCCCGAAGAAGAGTTTCGTTTCCATCCTCGTCAACAGATACGAATTTATACTCTTTCGTTCCGACGCCGCCTGCTGCCTTGGCAGAGATCTTTGTCTGCGCTGATGCACTTGCCTGTGAAATTCTTACCTTTACGCTAAGCGGTGTGTACTCTTTTAAGCTGGCAGATGCTCCATTTGCCACAAGAGTTTTTACCTGCTTAGATGCAAGCTCATATGCCTTTGTATCCTTTGTTGCATAGATGGTCACATTTTTCATGGCTGAAAATGCATCGTCACTAATCTCTTCTATATCATCTCCAAGAACAACAACCTTCGTACTTGATGAATCCAGAGTTCCTGTAATCTTCTTGACCCCGTCTCCAAAATACATGGTTTCATTACCTTCTAAATTATAAGTTCCACCGATTGTTGCGTTGTTTGCCTTTCTAATCACAAGATGGTTAAGATTGCTCATAAATGACAATCCCCAGTCATCAATCAATTCAAGGTCTCCGTCGAATACAAGATTTGTAGCCGGCACATCCGAAAATGCGAAAGAATTTATCTTCTTAAGTGTTGACGGCATATTAATATCTTTTAGTGACGAGCAGCCGTTAAAGGCACTGACGCTCAATTCTTCAAGACCCTCATTAAGCGTTACCTTAGTCAGATGCTTCGCATTTCTAAATCCAAATCCGTCCACCTGCTTAAGTGAATCCGGCGCCGTATAAGTCGTTGCCTCGCAAGCCGGCGCATAAAGAACCAGTCTGGTCTTATCCTTGTCATATAAAACATTGTCTTCTGTTACAAAGTACGGATTATCATCTGCTACTGTAATGGTTGAAAGTCCGTTATTACCTGTGAATACACAGTCTCCGATTTCTTTTACACATGAACCCAAAGATACGTTTTGAACCGAATACAGATTCATAAACGCTCCATCTCCAATCACTTCTACCGTATCCGGAAGTGTTACGTCAGTCAGTTGTTTTTCATACTGCGTATCAGATGCAAATGCATTCTTTCCGATCACCTTCAAAGAATCTCCAAAGTCCGGTTGTACCATGGTATTTAAAAATGCGTAACTACCAACTTCTTCCACATGATTTAACACCACTTTAGTTGTCGAAACGCAATTGGCAAAACAGTGTCCTCCAACGCTCTTTACTAAATCCGGTAATACGATTTCCTGAATGGATGTCGCATAAAATGCATGATCTCCAATTGACTCTAACTTTGTTCCGTCTTCATAATTCACCTTCGTAAGAGCGGTCATATTATAAAAGACCTGAGGTTCAATCTTCTTAACGGTTGCCTTCAGTGTGAAACTTCCGCCCGTCGTTATTTCGCTTTGTTTATATGGCACTGCGATTAATCTTGTATAATCTTCGTCGTATAATGCTCCGTCATCTCCGACTTCAAGCATGGTATTGTCATCATCTACCGTAATCGTCTCAAGCACGGTATCCATACCAAACGGTGTTTCAAGATCCGGTACATTCTTTCCTATATGTACGGACACAAGACTTGAATCTGATACGGCAATGCTGGCACCTACACTTGTTACGCTGTCCGGAATGGAAAGTGTCGTAAGACCGGTAGAGGAAAATGCGGCTTCTCCGATTGTCTTTAATCCTTCGTTTAACGTGATACTTGTCATGCTTCCATTGCTCATAAATGCGGCAGCACCAATTGTCTCAACGCTCTCCGGGCAGGTAAATGACTTAAGCGAGCATGCACTAAATGCGTAATCATCAATTGTTGTAACGCCTTGCGGAACTTCAATCTGTTCAACTCCGCAGGTTCCAAACGCATTTTTACCGATTCTCTTAAGCGTACTTGGAAGGGTTACGTTCTTAAGTCCGCTCGTGTTATAGAATGCGTAATCACAGATTTCAGTTACGCCTTCCGGAACATTGATGGTATCAAGTGTATAACAGTAATAGAACATATTAGCTCCTAATTCTCTTACCGTATCCGGAAGCACAATATTCTTTAATAAGTAACAATAATAAAATGCTGCTTCGTCTATCTTGCTTAGCTTACTACCCTCTGCAAATGTTACCGTCTCAAGTTTCTGGCAGTTGTTAAATGCATACGGTCCAATCTCAAGTACACTTGACGGAACCGATACGCTTGTAATTGGCATTCCATAAAATGCATTTTCACCAATCTTCGTTACACCCTGTGGAATTTCAACATCTGATTTTCCACCGGTATATTCTACCAGCACGCCATCTTCGTCAATCACGAAATCATCGTAATTGGCAGGTCTTATCGTAACCTCACAGTCGTCTGAATACGTCTGATCACCTGATGTTACAGATGCTGTTATTGTAACAACGCCTGTAGAAAGTGCGCTTACAACACCATCCTTATCAACCGTTGCAAGTGTTTCATCTGAAGAAGACCAGGTTACTTCACTGCCTTCTAGTGACGGCGCTAATATTGCGCTAAGTGTAACCGTCTCTCCCATCTTCACTTCTGCCGTATCACGGCTCATTAACAATCCTTGTTCTGCCGACACCTCTTTTACGGTTACCTTACAGGTTGCCGCAACTCCTTTAGCCTGTGTCTGTGCAGTAATCGTTGCCTCACCTGCGCTAACTGCGCTTATCAATCCATTTTCATCTACTGTTGCAACCTTGTCATTGCTGCTTGACCAGGTAATCTGATCCATGGTCACTTCTTCCGGTGTAAATGTTGCCTTCAGCTGCTTTTGCTGTCCTTTTGTAAGAGTTACATTGTCCTCATCCAATGTTACAGCTTCCGGATAAGTATCCTCAATCACCATTGTTGCTTGCTTGTAATTCACTGCATAATCGTAGATGTCAAGTGAGATGACATCGGTACGTGCTCCATCTAATTTCGCAAGTTTTTTGGCAATTTCATCGTAATCAAGATATTCTTCATATCTGTTTACGCCATTTTCCGAATAAGTCGGTTCATCAAAATCAATGGTCTTTACAGCGCCACCATTTGACGAAACAACCTGCGCTGCTGAAAGATAATGATTGTCTTCAATGATCAGATGAATCTTCTTTCCATCATCAGTTTCAACAACCTCTGCGGTCTTAACGACAGGCGCTTTTGTATCATACGTAAAGTCAAATGACCAGGTATCTTCCGTTGCATTCTCATCACACCCTGCCGCCGTAATCGTCATTGTGTAAGTTCCGTCTGCCACCTGATGACCGTTGTTGTCGGTTCCGTCAAAGACCGGAGCACTGTCAAGAAAAGCTTCCGCATAAGTCATAGTTGCGCTTAAAGACGACATATAATAATAAGATTTTCTAACATTGGAATATTCCTTACTCCATATTTCATTTCCGTCTTCATCGGTCACAACGTACGTCATCTTTGATGCACATCTTTTAAGGCCGGTCATGGTTGTAACGCTCTGGAATATCTGTCCGAGTGAGTTATTGGATATCGCGAACCGGTCTGCATCCATTGCACCTGTAAATACATTTTGTCCAAGATAATAATATGAATTCGAACCGCTGCAAACCGCAGACTGCTTAAACAAATAAGAATTATCTTCATCTGTGTATGCATTTTCAATTAGATCTTCCGCTCCCCAGTCTCCATAAAATCCAAGATATGGAATAGACAGATTGCTTCCGCTTGTCTCATCTGCCGTAAGCTGAACAAATCCTTCGATAAATGTTCCATTTACCGCTTCTTTCACAGCATCCTTGAATTCTTCGTTGGCCGTAATCGTCACGGTAACACTGACTTCATTGCCGGCTGACACGCTCAGCGTATTTCCATCGCCAAGTCCGCTGTAGGAAATATCAATTCCCTGTCCGGCATAATCTTTTTCCTTTTGCATAAAACGGCCATCCGAAATCACCTCGGAAAGGGCGCTGGTATCTACCGTATAAGTCAGATCTTCGTCTGTCAGATTGTGGGCCGTAATCGTAAAGGAATACGTTCCCTCACTGCTGTCACCAAGTTCTGCCTTAGGCTTTGCATCATCTGCACCTTCCACTGTCAGATACGCCTTTGCATTAGTCGCATTATTAATATTTGCTTCTCCGGCACCCTGCTTTCTAGGTGAATAATACGATGCCCCTGACTGTTTGAGTGGCACTGCACTACACATCAAAAGATTGGTTACCAGATCATCCTTTTTCGCTTCTGTATAAGAGGCGAATTTCTCATCCGACTCAACATATTCTCTTGCAAGTGCCGTAAGTCCTGCAAGCTGCGGAGTTGCCATAGACGTTCCGCTCATGGTTGTATAAGCATCATTTAATACGGAAGAGTAGATGTTACCTCCCGGCGCCGTAATCTCCGGCTTTAATTTAAGATCCGGTGTCACACCCCAGGATGAAAAGTCTGACATTGTTGCATCCTGCGCATATGTGTAATCACTGCTTACCGTTATTGTCTTATCTTCTAACGCTAGCAGTTTTTCACCGTCCTCTTTGGAAATAAATACGCTGACAAATGACTTTGTAATTCCGCCCATATCTGTCAAAACATCTGATTCTACATTGTTATAAACAATAATTCCTTTTGCTCCGGCATTGTATGCATTGTCTGCCTTTGCCTCAAAAGTCAGGTTGTTTCCTGCAGAATCCTGTCCGCCTCTTTGAATCAGTGCGTATTTTCCGCTAATATCTCCCGCCTTTTCAATTTCCTGTGTAGTTCCTAAACCGCAATCAACATATTCAATCGCATCGGTTACGGTATTTAATTTTGTCTTCTCATCTCCGGTTGTCAGTGTTGCTTCTCGATATTTAATCTGACTGTCATCAGAAGCTTTAAAATAATAACCGGTCGAGGTATCTTCTGCACTGGCTACTGCAAGCGCCGCACTCTCCGTAGATGGCGTTGCCACCATTCCATTATCAACATGGGAAACATCTGCAAGCCCGGTGCCATCTGCAGTACCGTATGTACTTTGGCTGTAGGCGTTACCTGCAGCTACATTTAATGCAATTCCTGCATCGCCGACATTTTGATAAATTCTCTCATAAGTTTCTTCACTATTAACCGAGAATCCAACATCGGCTCCAAGAGACATATTAATAGAATCCACATCTAACACATAAGCATCTTCTACCGCTGCAATGATATTGGAATCATATCCCGATCCGTCTCCATCTGAAAATGCTTTCATCACGACAATCTGTGCATCCGGTGCAACGCCGCGGATTTCGCTTCCGCCATTGGCACTGGCAATACCGGCCACATGTGTTCCATGATTCAAATCATCAGATCCCGGAATTGCATCGGTATCATTGTCCGCATAGTCAAATGTATATGGGATTTTTTCATTGTGGTACACATCCGATGTCGAAAGCGAAGACACTCGACTTGAAGCATTAAGCTGCTCAAGCGCTGTACTCACATCTGAGTCAGTCATTGTTGCACCTTCAATCGTTCCCGAAAATGCTTCGTGGTTCAAATCAACACCACTGTCGATAATCGCAATGACCTGTCCCTTACCGGTATACTCGGTGGTGTCTGCTCCGACAGTTGCGCGCGAAGAGTCATTCTTATAAGAAGTACTCTGCGTTCCTTGCGTTTTCGTTTCGTCTGCGGAAGTGTTTTCCAGATAATGCACTTCATCTACGAAGGCATTCTTAACTCCGCTAAGTTCCTTAATTTCCTCTAGATATTGGTATTCTACTTCAATGGTAAATCCATTCATTACATGATAAAAATCATCTTTTTCTTCGTAAGAATCATCTTCATCATCTACCAATTTCTCAATTTTCTTTTTCACACGATTATGCTCTGCATTTTTGGTAAGCGACTGGAAAAACGAAAGTTTCGTGTTTTCCACAGTGTCACCATTAAGCTCAACGATAACGGTTACGAGTTCATCCGGCTCATAAGTAATTTCCTCATCGTCAATTGTATCTGCAGTCTGCAAATCATCTGAATTTTCCTTAAGCGTCTGTGACAGTCGTTTCGAAGCATCTGCCTCTCCCTCCTGTGTCGTATCTGTAACGCTTTCACAATCAGTAACTTCATCTGTATCCGACTCTTCTTGTTGTGTCGACTCAGAATCAGTTTCTGATGAATCAGTTTGTGCTGCCATTGCCGTCCCCGGAATGCCGGTTGCTGCGACCATGGCGGACATGAGGATGGCTATCCATCTTTTCTTCATTTCATTGTCCCCCTCGAGTTTCTATAAAATGTGTTAATGCAAACACAAGGTAGTTTATTCTACCTTGGTTAGATTATCATAATCACCTACAAAGGGGTAGGATAAAGTTGTTGCACTTCTGCTACAAAAAAAGCCTTTATCCTAGTACTTTTCATCTACCCAAATCTCATAATTGCCCAAATAGTGTTTTTTATCATTAGTTGCAACCCTGCTACACTTTTTTCTCAATAAAAAAGCTGCCGCAAATTTTTGCGACAGCTTTGTGAACAAAAGGGACCATCCCTGTGTCCGATTTAGAATGTAAACTTGTCTGCGAAGTATGCATCCAATTCTTCAATTTTAATTCTTTCCTGCTGCATCGTATCACGATCACGAACAGTAACAGCATGATCTTCTTCAGAGTCAAAATCGTATGTAACACAAAACGGTGTTCCGATTTCGTCCTGACGACGATATCTCTTACCGATATTACCACGATCATCATATTCACAGTTGTATTTTTTACATAACTGTTCAAATACCTTTTCTGCGCCTTCATTTAACTTTTTAGAAAGTGGAAGCACACCAATCTTAACAGGTGCAAGTGCCGGATGGAAATGAAGTACAGTTCTCATATCCGGTTTTTCTTCTGTTCCAATGTTCTCTTCATCATACGCTCCGCAAAGGAAGGCAAGAACTACACGGTCTGCACCAAGTGATGGTTCAATAACATATGGAATATATTTTTCTTTCTTCTCATCATCAAAGTACTGAAGATCTTCTCCGGATACATTCTGATGCTGTGTAAGGTCATAATCGGTACGATCAGCAATCCCCCACAGCTCGCCCCATCCAAATGGGAAGAGGTACTCGATATCAGTAGTTGCCTTTGAATAGAAAGAAAGTTCTTCCTTGTCATGATCGCGTACGCGCATCTCTTCTTCCTTCATGCCAAGGCTCTTAAGCCAGTTAATGCAAAAACTGCGCCAGTATTCAAACCATTCAAGGTCGGTATCCGGCTCACAGAAAAATTCAAGTTCCATCTGCTCGAACTCACGAGTACGGAATGTAAAGTTACCCGGTGTAATCTCATTACGGAAAGACTTACCAATCTGACCGATTCCAAACGGGATCTTCTTACGCGAAGTTCTTTGTACATTTTTAAAATTAACAAAGATACCCTGCGCCGTCTCCGGACGAAGATAAACGGTATTCTTAGCATCTTCTGTTACACCCTGAAATGTCTTAAACATCAGGTTGAAAGAACGAATATCTGTAAAATTATGCTTGCCACAAGAAGGACATGGAATTTCATTTTCCTCAATAAAATCCTTCATCATCTCCTGCGTCCAGCCATCAACGCTACCATCTAACGCAATGTTCTTCTCCTGTGCGTAATCTTCAATAATCTTGTCTGCACGGAAACGCTCATGACATTCCTTACAATCCATAAGTGGATCAGAAAAACTTCCAAGATGTCCGGAAGCCACCCATGTCTGCGGATTCATAAGGATTGCACAGTCAACTCCTACATTGTATTTATTCTCCTGGATAAACTTCTGCCACCAGGCTTTCTTAACGTTATTTTTAAGTTCCACTCCAAGATTTCCATAATCCCAGGTATTGGCAAGTCCGCCATAGATTTCAGAACCCGGATATACAAAACCTCTTGCTTTCGCCAGTGCAACAATCTTTTCCATAGTCTTTTCCATTACTGCTTTACCTACTTTCTATTTATATACGATATAGACGACCGGAGTCTCTGCGCCCGTTTCATAGGCCTGCGTGTCCGGAAGTTCCACCATATCATCATCTAAAACCTGAGCCGTCGGATCAGAGACATATAAGATATCTCCTTTCACTTTCACAGCCAGACGTTCATTCGTTACCACTACTTTTAAGTCAGAATCCGACTTGATGGTATCGACGTCTACCGTCTTATAATTTGTATCCTCTTGTGTCGAAAGACTTCCCGAACCAGAACTTTCCGACTCTGTTTCAGCCTCCGCCACAGAAGTTACATCGTAAAAATCTTCATCAAAAGAATAGCCATCCGCCATCGCCTGAATCACACTTGCGGCATACAAAGTCACAGAATTGAATCCTGCATAGTCTTCATAGCTGCCAAATGTAAGCTTGGCTGTCAAAACACCGCTTTCTTCATCAAAAGAAATACTTTTGGCATCAATCTCGGCATCCGAATGTTCCTGCGTATAAGTTTCTATCTGCTCATCAATAAAGGACTTCAAATCTTCTTCACTATAATAGTCTTCTGAAAAATCTTCCTTTATGATATTCGTAATTTCTCCATTCTTTGAGACCTCAATCGATGTGACATCCGCAGAAGTTCCGCCGGAGCAGCCTGCAAGTGTTCCAACCAAAACGCCCGTAAGCGCCATCGAAACGATGAACTTTTTCAACAATGATTCCTCCTAAACAGTGTACCTGTGCGTACACAATAATCTTATCTATTATACTATGCACGAGTGGCATTTTCAATCCAGAAATTGAGCCGAATTAAATCTGTGATTCGTATACTTTTCAAACAGCGTATGAACAACAGACACAAACTGGTGCAAGACCTGATCGGCCAGTTTAAAAGAATAAATGCTTTTCGACGCTGTCGATATCACATATTGCAACGCATATACACAAGATTCATCCAGCTGCTTTCCCCGCTGCTTCGCTCCGCACTCCCTGCAATAGATTCCATTTTTTGTAAAATCGATATAACTTAAATCATGGTCTTTTTGGCAGGACATGCAATGAAACAAATCCGGGTACACACCCGCTATCACGAGTGTCTTTAGCTCGAATATGCCGCGAATCAGCGTCCGTTCAAACTTCCCACTTTCCAGCGCCCGAAGCGTCTGGTACAGCAGCGTGAGCATCTCCATGTCCGGTGCATATTCTGCGCAGTAATAATCCGCAACTTCAAGCACGTAAAATCCATAACAAGAAGTATCAAAGTCCTGCGTCAAATCCCGAAAATAATTATGGATTCTGGCCTTTTGCACATTATTGGAGGTTCTTCCCATGTAGACGTCAAACTCTCCAAATGCAAATGGCTCCGTCGCCGCAATGAGCGGACTTTTTGGTCTTCTCGCGCCTCGTGCAAATGCCGATATCTTACCATATTCCTTTGTCAGAATTGTGACACGCTTGTCGGATTCTCCCACCGGCTGCGAGCGAAGGACAATCCCGGTCGCGACATTTGCATAGTCCATGTTCTAATCCTCTTTATAACCAAAATTCTTAAGCAGAAAATCGCTGTCGCGCCAGTCCTTTTTGACTTTCACCCAAAGCTTTAAGTTCACCTTACACTCAAGCATGCGTTCAATTTCATATCTGGCATTCGAGCCAATCTTCTTAAGCATGCTGCCGCCTTTTCCGATGATAATTCCCTTATGGGAACTGCGCTCGCAGACGATTGTCGCATCGATATCGTAGATCTTACCCTTACTGCGATACTTCATCTGATCAATTGCAACAGCAATTCCATGCGGCACCTCCTCATCAAGAGCGTGCAGCGCCTTTTCACGAACGATTTCAGCAACAATAGAACGCTGCGTTTGATCTGTCACGGTATCTTCATCATAGAACATCGGACCATATGGAAGATATTTGAAAATCTGCTCCATTAACACGTCCGTATTCTTTCCATGCAGGGCACTCACCGGCACGACCTCAGCAAACTCATATTCCTTTCTGTAAGTATCAATTGCTTCAATAAGTTCTTCCTTCGATACAGTATCGAGCTTATTCACAACCAAGATAACCGGTGTTGTTACCTTTTTAAGCACCTCAATAATATGACGCTCGCCGGCACCAATATATGTCGTCGGCTCTACAAGCCACAGTACAACATCCACATCATTTAAACTGTGCTCAGCAACATTTACCATATATTCTCCAAGTTTGTTCTTCGCCTTATGAATCCCCGGCGTATCCACGAATACAACCTGTCCTACATCTGCGTCCGTATAAACCGTCTGAATACGGTTTCTGGTCGTCTGCGGCTTCTTTGATGTAATCGCTATCTTTTGTCCAATCAGCTGATTCATCAGCGTAGACTTTCCAACATTTGGGCGTCCAATCAGTGACGCAAATCCTGATTTAAAATCCTTTTCCAATCGACTCTTCCTTCCTTAGTGGAACAAGTGCTCTGACTTTTCGAACAATCCTTGTTCTTGTGATATCTTTTGTTCATTTCCAATCGCACAGATATATCCCTGTTTCATAACAGCTTCCACCAAAGGAGCCTGTCTTCGGATATCTTCCGGCTGTGCGCTTAATAGTTCATCTCTTTCCTTTTGTAATTGCTCTGTAGTAAGATGTGTCAGATAAGAAGACAGTGAACGCTCTCCCTTCATCATTGGAGTCAACGGCGTATCCTTCTCTCCGACAGCTCCGATAATATACTTCGTCATATCACGTTCTGAAGCATCAAAATTACGAACGAAGTCTGCTGCCTTTTGATATACCTTAAGTGTTTCATTCAGTTTCGGATCGCGGTAAGAAGTAAAGACTGTCTTTCCATTTCTCATAAAGTTACAACTGCAGCCATAAGCTCCTCCGAGCACTCGCACCTCATTCCACAGATAATCATAATTCAAGATATTTTTCAAGATGTCAAGATAACCATTTTGTTCAAATCCGGCTTCCTTAAAATTACCGCCTTGTCCGACAAATTGAATCTGCGAAGCCATCTTAAAGCCCTCGCTCTTAACGTTCTTTAACAGATGCCGCGATACCTGTTCTTTTTGCTCTGTAATACCATCCGCCTTACGCGCAAGGAAATCCTCTGCTGCCTCGGAAAGTTCCGGCACAAACGACTTGTCACAGGTCACACTGACAATCGCATCTGCAAGTAAAATCTGGTTTAACGCATGTCGAAGTCCGGCTTTTACTTCCTCCACCTTCTCCTCAAAATGCATTTCAATATCTTCCACAAAATGATAGAACGAGATTCCCGTCACATGTTCTCTAAGAGCTCCCTCTTCACTGACATAGGAACCGATACGAATCGAAGCCGCCGAGTTTCCGGCGCGTCCAATCGAACCTTGCATGGAAGTTCTCTTATTCATAATAATCTGTCTTAAACGCTTCTCATCCTCCAGATGTGATGTCAAAAGCATTTCCTCAAGCAGCTCATTGGCCACTGCAAATTTCTCAGACAGACACTTCATGCCAACTTCAAACTTCACATGATACTTATCATCCTCATCAAACTGCGAATACACCTGCAACACGGCAGAAGAACCTCCCATACGAAGATTCATTTCATTTGCCAGATCATCGTAGGTGTAATGCTCAGTATCAACCATCCCGATGATGCTCTCCAAAAGAGCCAGATATGACATCGTCTCCTCAGACACATCACTCACATCAAAGACATACTTAAAATACGTAATGCCTCTCGTCTCGTAATCATGATACAAAAGTGTTGTATTCTTAAGCTTTTGAATTTCATTTTTATATGGTTCCACTTCGCGTTTCAAATCTTCTCTTCGAAGAAGCGGAATCTTCTCTTGCAGTCTTGGATCATCCGGTGTCTCCTGGAATTTCTTTAACTGCTCAGTCTCTTTTTCAATAGCCTTAAGCTGCTCCTCGCTCAGCGACTCTTGAAGTTTTTTCATCTTCTGCGCCTGCTTTTGCTCACGCTTCTCGTCATATTTCTTTTGCGCTTTTCCGGTCACGATGCAGGCATGCTTGTTATCCAGCAGATAGGTCTGAATCAGATTCTCAAAGTATCCTTCTTCAATCTGATTTCTCAAATACTCATAGACCTCGGTTGCATGAAAATGAACAAACGGCGCATCATCATCGTATAACCAACTGTCAAATGTTTCAATGCCCCAGATAAGTCCTTTCGGATAAGTAAAATAATCTGCTTCACGATACCGAAATTCATCTGCATCAATTGCTGCCCGAAGCGCCTTTTTATTGATTCCTTCCTTGACCTGCTGCGTCAGCACATCATGCAGGATGCGTAAGAACTCATCACGATTGGAAAGTTTTGCATTAGATGCCACGATGGAAAATACCGGCTGTTTAATCCCGCTATCATAAGAACCTAAGATAGACTTTCCAATCCCCGCCTCTAACAAAGCTTTCTTAAGCGGTGCGCCCGGTGCAGATACCAGAACATATCTTAAGATATTAAAAGCAATGTAAAGATTCGGATCTAAACTGTCACCAACAACAGCGTTGAAAGACAGATAATTCTTCTCTTCTTCTTCTTCCTCGTCCGATATTCCAAATGAAACCTCCGCTGTAACCACTTCATCAAACGGCTTTTGCGTCTCAATCTCAGAATCCACCTTAAGATAATCAAATTTTGATAGATATTCCTGATCCAGCCAGGTTAATTTCTCCTCAATATCCATATCCCCATATAGGTAGATATAAGAATTGCTCGGATGATAATATCTATGATAAAAGGAAAGATAATCTTCGTAAGTAAGTTCCGGGATATGCTCCGGATCTCCACCGGAATCTTTTGAATATGTAGTATCCGGGAACAACGATGCGTAAATCTGTTTATTCAGAATTTCATCCGGCGAAGAATACGCCCCTTTCATCTCGTTATATACTACTCCATTGACAAACAGATTCTTCTTCTCATCAAGTTCATAGTGCCATCCCTCCTGCTGAAACAATCTCTTGTCCTGCAGTACATTTGGATAAAACACCGCGTTTAGATAGACATCCATAAGATTTTGAAAATCCTGATCGTTATAGCTTGCAATCGGATAGATTGTCTTATCCGAATATGTCATGGCATTTAAAAACGTATTCAAAGATCCCTTCACAAGTTCAATAAACGGATCCTTTAACGGATATTTTTTTGAACCACATAAAACAGAATGCTCCATAATGTGTGGAACACCGGTTTCGTCAGTTGGCGGCGTACGAAAACCAATCGTAAAAACCTTGTTATCATCATCATTGGATATAATACAGATTCTGGCCTTCGTCTTCTCATGGCGAAACAGATAACCATCCGCCTTCAAATCTGCTAAATATTCTTTCTTTATAAGTTCATATCCCCTAACCTGTTTTGTCATATAATAGTATTCTCCTTATAATATCTGTTCACAATCTCTCTAATTATAGCATATCTTAGCCACATCTACACTCAATTAGTAGTATAAAAAAACTGCCGTACCATAAATTGGTACGACAGTTTAATCTAGTTTCTAATCTATTAGCCCGTAACGCGTGAAACATTCGCCGCCTGTGGTCCTTTTTCGCCATTAATCACTTCAAACTCTACAGTCTCACCATCTTTCAGCTCTTTATATCCATCCATATTCAATGCTGAAAAATGTACGAATACTTCTTCGCCTGACTCATCTGTAATAAATCCATAACCTTTCTTTGCGTTAAACCACTTTACTGTACCTTGCTGCATCTTAGCAATTCCTCCTACATAACCATAATATATGATGCTAGTTGTAACAAACACCATATGATGTAATCTAATTTAACACAGAGAAAACAACGATTCAACAAAGTAATAGGTTATACCCAAGTCATAAGCATCTATATTGTTACTTATGGAAGGCCAATTAGTTATTATTTATGATGGCAAGAAGCTGTTCCACAACAAGGTCTGCACATTCGTCAACGCTATGCTTACTTGTATCAATTTCGATATCCGGATGCTCCGGTACTTCATATGGACTGCTAACACCCGTAAAGTTTGAAATCTTACCGGCACGCGCAGAAGCATAAAGCCCCTTCACATCTCTTTTCTCGCATTCTTCAATCGGTGTGCTTACATAGATTTCTACAAAGCTGTCCCCAATGATTTCTCTCGCATTTCTACGATCGGCCACATATGGAGAAATAAAGCTGGTAAGCACAATAAGTCCCGCATCATTCATAAGTTTTGATACTTCAGCAATACGACGGATATTCTCAATCCTGTCTTCCTGCTTAAATCCAAGGTTCTTATTCAGTCCCATTCGAATGTTATCACCATCAAGCAGCATCGTATACTTGCCCATGGTTGAAAGTCTCTTCTCGACCTCATTGGCAAGAGTTGACTTACCGGAACCGGAAAGACCTGTAAACCACAGCGTAAACGCTTTTTGATCCATATGATTTTCACGGAAAGAACGTGTAATATCCATGCCATGCCAGGTCAGGTTCTCACCTCTATTAAGAGAATGCTCTACTACACCTGCCGCACAAGTCATGTTGGTGATACGATCAATCATAATCAGCGCACCAAGTTTTTTGTTCAGTGCAAATTCAGCAAATGCAATCTTGTTGGAAATTGCAATATCACAGCGTGCAATTTCATTTTTGTAAATGGTCTTAGATGCCACTTCATCACCGCTGTTAACATCGATCTTGCATTTAATTTTCATGACGGTTGCAGGAATTTCCTGTGTTCCAATCATCAGGTTATAATTCTTACCTTCAACAAGCGGCGTATCATCCATCCAAAGAAGTGATGCAGTAAACATATTCGCAACATGCACCTGTGCATCTTTTTTCAATACGCATCCTCTTGATACGTCAATTTCCTTATCCAGCTGGATTGTTGCAGCATGCCCCTTATCCAATGTCTCCACCTTCTGATCGACATTGTAAATGGATTTTACATGTGCCTTTTCTCCGGATGGCTCTACTACAATCTCATCACCGACGCTGATGCTTCCGCTTGCAATCTGTCCCTGGAATCCTCTAAAGGTATGATCCGGACGACATACACGCTGAATATTCATGGTAAATCCGGCTTCACTGTCTTCTTCTGACACATCTACATTTTCCAGATAGGTAAGAAGCGACTCGCCGTTATACCAAGGCATAGATGCTCCATTCTTCGTAACATTATCACCTTCTGTTGCAGAAACCGGAATAATCTGCAGTGACTCATAGTCAAACTCTGACATGAGCATCTTAATCTGCTTTTCAATCTTCTTAAAGGTCTCACGACTGAAGTTAACAAGATCCATCTTATTAACCGCAAATACAAAATGTCTGATTCCAACTAATGAGCAGATTCTTGCATGACGTCTTGTCTGCACAAGAACGCCCTGAGACGCATCTACCAAAATAACTGCCAGCTCCGCATAAGATGCTCCAACTGCCATGTTTCTTGTATATTCTTCATGTCCCGGTGTATCGGCAACAATAAAGCTTCGATTATCTGTTGTAAAGTAGCGGTATGCAACGTCAATGGTGATACCCTGCTCTCGTTCAGCCTCAAGTCCGTCAAGAAGAAGAGAATAGTCAATCTTACCTCCTCTTGAGCCAACCTTAGAGTCAAGTTCAAGCGCTTCTTTTTGATCTGCAAAAATCAGTTTTGCATCATATAACATATGTCCGATTAAGGTGGACTTTCCATCGTCAACACTACCGCAGGTAATAAATCTTAGTAATCCATTCATATTAAAAATATCCTTCCCGCTTTCTCTTTTCCATACTTGCTGCTCCGCCGTCTGAATCAATAACACGGCTTGTTCTTTCTGACTCTACAGCCGAAAGTGTTTCTGCAATGACTTCATCGATTGTATCAGCTGTTGATTCAACCGCACCGGTCAGTGGATAACAACCCAGCGTTCTGAATCTTACCATCTTCATCTCAGGCTCTTCACCGTCAAGCAAACGCATTCTGTCATCATCTACCATAATCAGATTGCCATTTCGCTCCACAACCGGTCTTTCAGCCGCAAAGTAAAGCGGTACGATATCAATATTTTCCTGTTTAATGTATTGCCAGATATCTTTCTCTGTCCAGTTAGAAATTGGGAATACTCGCACACTCTCACCTTGCTGAATGTCAGTATTAAATAATTCCCACATCTCAGGTCTTTGGTTCTTTGGATCCCATGCCTGCTCTGCATTTCTAAACGAGAAGATACGCTCTTTCGCTCTTGACTTTTCTTCGTCTCGACGACCACCGCCAAATGCAGCGGTGAACCCATACTTCGAAAGCGCCTGCTTTAAAGCCTGCGTCTTCATAATATCGGTATATGCACTTCCGTGATCAAACGGATTGATTCCCTGCTCAACACCGTCCTGATTGATATACTCCAGCATCTCGATTCCCAGTTTCTCAGCTGTTTTATCACGAAATTCAATCATTTCCCTAAACTTCCATGTTGTATTTACATGCAAAAACGGAAATGGTGGTTTCTCCGGATAAAACGCTTTCATTGCCAAATGCAGCATAACAGAAGAATCTTTACCGATTGAATAAAGCATAACCGGTTTCTCACACTTTGCCGCAACTTCTCTCATGATATAGACAGCTTCCGCTTCAAGCTTGTCCAAATGACTCATATTACTCATGTTTTAGTCCTTTCTTTCATCCCACTAATGTTTCTTATTATAGCAATTTCTTTTTCGCCTAACAAGAAACTTTTATTTTTTTATTTTTACATCCACCTGCTGATATGGAATTTCAATGCCATTATCATCAAGTGCAAGCTTAATATCTTCCAGCAGCTGCCATCTGAGTGTCCAGTAATCATCTGCCGGTATCCATACACGTACACCGATATTGACACTCGAAGCTGCCAGTTCTTTTACAAAGATGGTCACATCCTTATCTGCCACGCGACCCTCAATACCTTCTGCAACTGACCGGATAATCTCTTTTGCCTTTCGAAGATCGGCATCATAGGAGATTCCGACTTCAAGGTCGAGTTGTCTTTCATCCTGGTGCGTCACATTCGTAAGAGAGGTGTTCGCCAGGGTACCATTTGGAATGACCACGGTTCTGTGATCGACTGTTGTCAGTTTCGTATAGAAGATGGTAATTTCCTTTACCACACCTTCATTCTTATGCGTATCTTCTACAATATAATCTCCAACTTTAAATGGTTTTAACACCAGTATCAGCACACCACCTGCGAAGTTGGATAATGAGCCTTGCAACGCCAGACCAATTGTCAGGCCGGCACTGCCAAGGATTGCCACGATTGACGTTGTCTGCACTCCAAACTGGTTGATAACTGCCAAAAATAAGATAATATACAAAACAATTTTAATCGTGGAATCCAAAAACTGCACAACGCCTTTTTCAAATCCCGCTTTTTCCATTGCCTTTCGAATCAATTTTCGCACAAATCGAATCACTCTGATTGCAATTAAAATCACAATAATCGCAATGATAATTTTCACAATCAGATTCACAATCCCCTGCGAATTCTCAGCAAACCAATTTTGAATACTCGACCAGCCAAACTTACTAAGATCAACGCTCTCAGCCAGTTCGTCTGTATCAATGGCTTCACTCAATTCTGAGGACAAAAACATATTCCACATAATTGTTCCTTTCCATTAACGCTTAAATCGCTTAAATCTCATGAATAAACAGCCCGCTTCTAAGCTTTGGCTCAAACCAGGTAGACTTAGGCGGCATAAGAAGCGACGCATCTGCTACCGCAAACAATTCCGAAATAGCCGTCGGATACATGGCAAATGCCACCTTACAATCCGTCTTGCATCTTCTTTCAAGTTCCTCAAGACCACGAATACCACCAACAAAATCGATACGCGCATCGGTCTTTGGATCCCCGATTCCAAGAACCGGCTCCAGGAGAAGTTTTTGAAGTTTTGATACATCCATTGCTTCAACCGGATTCTCATCTGCTTTTGATTCCGGAAGCACAAGGTCATACCACTTTCCTTCCAGATACATAGATACATGTCCCTTGCTTTGTGGCTTCGCTTTTTCCATCGGTGTAACCCGGAATAATTTTTCAACCTGTTCCAGGTATGCCTTAGCACTAAGTCCATTTAAATCCTTAACGACACGATTATAATCCATAATCATAAGTTCCTGGTCCGGAAACAGTACCGACAGGAAGTAGTTAAATGGTTCCTTGCCCGTATATCCCGGATTTTCTTCACGTCTTTTAAGTCCAACCTTAACTGCCGATGCACATCTGTGATGTCCGTCCGCAATATAGATTTGTGATATACCGGAAAATGCCTGCTCAATCATCTCAAGATCAGCCGCATCATCAATCACCCAAACTCTGTGACGAATGCCATCTTCACTTGTAAAGTCATTGACCGGTGCACACTTCTTGGTTTTATCAACCACCCGGTTTACCTCATCAACTCCGCGATAAGCCAAAAAGATTGGTCCTGTCTGGGCTCCTACGGTATCAACGTGACGAATTCTGTCCTTTTCTTTTTCCGCTCTGGTATTCTCATGCTTTTTGATGACCGCATTTTGATAATCATCAATTGACGCACATGCCACCAGTCCTGTCTGTGAACGTCCGTCCATTGTCAGTTCATACAGATAATAGCAAGGCTTTTCATCCTTTACATAATGCCCCTGTTGTACCATGTCCCAAAACAAATCATGCGCTTTTTGATATACTTCATCCGCATACATATCCTGCTCATCAGCAAATTGCGTCTCAGGACGGTCAATATTCAAAAAGGAAAGCGGATGACCACTTACGACTTCCTTTGCTTCTTCCCTGTTATATACATCATATGGTAATGCAGCAATCTGATCGGCTTCTTTTACATTTGGCCGGATTGCCGCAAATGGTTTTATTACTGCCATAGTCTTCTCCTCCTATAACTGTAAAGAAGGAGTGCAAAAAAACACTCCTCCTCACTATTTTTATTATATTCCCACTGTAATTACTTGATTACACGTACTTTAAATACAGTCTCAATTGCAGCAAGTTTGTCAGCCACTTCCTGTGTTGCCGGGCTGTCAAGATCTAATAATGTATATGCATAATCTCCCTTAGATGCATTCGACATATTCGCGATATTGATATCAGCATCACCGAATACTGCAGTGAACTTTCCAATACTTCCCTTAACATTCTTATGAAGAACCGCAATTCTTCCTTCGCTTGCGCATACGCCAAGGTTGCAGTTTGGATAATTTACAGAGTTTGTGATGTTACCATTTTCAAGGTAATCACGAATCTCTTTTACCGCCATAATTGCGCAGTTATCTTCTGACTCTGCAGTAGACGCGCCAAGATGAGGCAGTACGATACAGCCTTCCTGACCTGCTGTTGTTGTGTTCGGGAAATCGCATACATAACGACGAATCTTGCCATCCTTTAATGCTTTCACAATTGCCTCTTCTTCTACAAGTGCATCACGAGAGAAGTTAAGAACAACTGCATTTTCCTTCATAGACGCAATTGCTTCTGCGTTAACCATACCTCTTGTTGCATCCATAAGTGGTACGTGAATTGTAATGAAATCGCAGTTTTTATAGATTTCTGCAGGATCCTTTACAATTGTAGCTTTTCCTGACAGATGAAGTGCTGCAGGAACTGACAGATATGGGTCATATCCAACAACTTCCATACCAAGCTTAATTGCTGAGTTTGCAACCTGAACACCGATTGCTCCAAGTCCGATTACACCAAGCTTCTTACCAAGGATTTCAGTACCTGCATACTGTTTTTTCTGCTTTTCAGCTTTCTTGGCAAGGTCAGCATCTTCTTTATTATCTGTAACCCAGTTGATACCATCTACGATACCACGGGATGCAAGGAGCATACCTGTAAGAACAAGTTCCTTAACTCCATTTGCATTAGCGCCCGGTGTGTTGAATACTACAACACCCTGCTCTGCGCATTTATCTAAAGGAATATTGTTAACACCTGCGCCGGCACGTGCTACAACTTCAAGACCTGCAGGCAGATCCATGTCATGCATTGCTGCACTACGAACAAGGATAGCCTGAGCCTCATTAACGTCTTCTGTCTTTTCATAAGCAGCATCAAAGCCGTCAAGGCCGACTGCTGCGATTGGATTTAAACAAGCATACTTAAACATTGTTTTCGTATTTCCTTTCTCTTACTTATATTTCTTTTCGAATTCAGCCATGAAGTCAACAAGTTTCTCAACACCGGCCTTAGGCATAGCATTGTAGATACTTGCACGCATACCGCCGACACTTCTGTGTCCCTTTAAGTTCTCCATTCCTGCTGCCTGAGATTCTGCTACGAACTTAGCCTCTAAGTCCTTATCTCCTGCAGTTGTAACGAATGGTACGTTCATTACGGAACGGTCTTCCTTACGAACAGTTCCTGTGAACATATCTGACTGATCAATGTAATCGTAAAGGATTTTAGCCTTTTCAATGTTTCTTCTCTGCATTTCTTCAAGACCACCCATGTTCTTGAGCCACTTGAATACTTTACCGCACATGTAGATATCCCAGCAGTTTGGTGTATTGTATAAAGAATTAGCATCTGCATGTGTCTTAAACTGAAGATATACAGGTACATCTGCAAGATCTTCCTGTGGAATTAAATCTTCACGCACAATCGCAATTGCAAGACCTGCAGGTCCTACGTTCTTTTGTACTCCACCATAGATTACACCATATTTGCTGACATCCATAGGCTCTGATAAGAACATAGATGATACGTCAGCTACTAATGGCTTGCCTTTTGTATTCGGAAGTGTTCTGATTGTTGTTCCGTATACAGTCTCATTCTGGCAGATATATACATAGTCTGCATTATCTGTTACAGGAAGGTCTGAAAGATCCGGGATGTAAGTGAAAGTCTTGTCTTCAGATGTCGCAATCTTGTTAGCAGTGATAAATCTACCTGCTTCCTGGAATGCTTTTTTACCCCAGTTACCGGTTACGATGTAATCTGCAACTTTATTCTTATGCATAGAAAGATTCATTGGAATCATGGAGAATACTAAAGTAGCTCCACCCTGAAGGAATAATACCTTGTAGTTATCAGGGATTCCCATTACGTCGCGGATATCAGCTTCTGCATCTTTGATGATCTGATCGAACATCTTAGAACGATGTGACATCTCCATAACAGACATTCCACATCCTCTGTAATCCATTAATTCTTCCTGTGCTTCTTTTAATACTTCTTCCGGTAATACGGCCGGACCTGCTGAAAAGTTATACACTCTTCCCATTTTCTTTTTTCCTCCTACATTGTTACATTTCTTTTCTATAATCTTGATTTATTTATCATCAGCACTCATAACCTGATCAATCGACTTACCCGGTGCAACCATCGGCCATACCTTGTCATCACTGTCGATGATACAATCTATTACATAAGGCGTCTTCGACGCGAGTGCCTTCTTAAATGCGGCTTCAAATTCTTCCATGGTTGTTGCTCTTGAAGCAGTCGCTCCCATAGCCTCTGAAAGTTTTACAAAGTCAACCGAATCATTTAAAACCGTGTGCGAATAACGTTGCTCATAAAACAGTGTCTGCCACTGTCTTACCATTCCAAGTACGTGATTGTTGATCACAACCTGTATCAGCGGAAGCTGTTCACGAACCGCTGTCGCAACCTCATTCATGTTCATACGGAAGCATCCATCTCCCGCAATATTAATGACTTGTTTATCCATTCTGCCAATCTGTGCTCCAATGGAAGCTCCAAGTCCATAGCCCATGGTTCCAAGTCCTCCCGATGTTAAAAAGGTGCGAGGATACTTGTATTTATAAAACTGAGCTGCCCACATCTGATGTTGTCCTACCTCTGTGGAAATGATGGCTTCGCCATCTGTCATCTCATAGATTTTTTCTATTACCTTCGGTCCTGAAAGGCCTTCACTTGGATCAATCAGTGGATACGCTTCTTTCATCTCCCGAATCTGTTTCAGCCAGGCAGCATGATCTTGCTGGTCAAGTGTCTGATTAAGACGAATCAGTACTTCCTTGATATCTCCAATAATCTGCGCATCAATCTTAATATTCTTATTGATTTCCGCAGGGTCTACATCGATCTGAAGGATCTGTGCATTTGCCGCAAATGACTTTGCATTTCCAAATACACGATCGGAAAATCTGGCTCCGATTACAATCAAAAGGTCACACTTTTGCACACCAAGATTCGATGTCTTAGTGCCATGCATTCCCAGCATTCCGGTGTAATTGTCCTTTGTACCGTCATAGGCGCCCTTACCCATTAAGGTATCACACACCGGCGCGTCCACAAGCGAGACAAACTGCGCAATCTCTTCACTTGCTTCAGATATTACGCCGCCACCACCGATGAATACATACGGCTGTTTTGCTTTCCCAATCAGTTCAACTGCCTGCTCGATATCTTGCGGAAGAATTGTATCCGCAACTCGAAGCGGCTTTCGAATCACCGTCTGTGTATACTCTGTTTTATTCGCCGTTACGTCCTTTGGAATATCAACAAGAACCGGTCCCGGTCTTCCGGTCTGTGCAATCATAAATGCACGTCTCATGGTCGAGGCCAGGTCTTTGACATCTTTTACAATAAAATTATGTTTGGTAATCGGCATCGTAATACCGGTAATATCAATCTCCTGGAACGAATCCTTTCCCAGTAAGCTTACGCCTACATTACAGGTAATCGCCACCATTGGAATCGAATCCATATAAGCCGTTGCAATTCCGGTTACAAGATTTGTAGCTCCCGGACCTGATGTTGCAAGACATACACCAACCTTACCGGTACTTCTCGCATAACCATCTGCAGCATGCGAGGCTCCCTGTTCATGGGAGGTCAGCACATGTCTGATTTCACTGCTGTGTTTATACAATTCATCGTAGAGATTCAAGATTGCTCCGCCCGGATAACCAAAGATGGTGTCCACGCCCTGCTCCTTTAAACACTCTACTACTATCTGTGCGCCTGTCAGTTGCATTTTGTAGTGTCTCCTTTAACACATATCATGTCTGCCGGTGTAGCAGACACGGTATGCGGTAATGTCTTTTATTCGAAAGTAGGTGTCTTTAAGATTGCACCTGTACTTCCTGATGTTACCATTTCCTGATAACGTGCAAGGTAACCTTCTGTTACTCTTGGCTTTCTTGGCTTCCATGCAGCCTTTCTCTTAGCCATCTCTTCATCAGATACATCAACCTGAAGAGTCATGGCAGGAATATTAATCTTAATGATATCGCCTTCTTCTACAAGTGCGATTGGTCCGCCTACAGCAGCTTCCGGTGATACATGTCCGATTGCGGCTCCACGGCTGGCTCCTGAGAAACGTCCGTCTGTAATCAGTGCTACAGAAGATCCAAGTCCCATTCCTACGATAGCGGATGTAGGATTGAGCATCTCTCTCATACCAGGGCCACCCTTAGGTCCTTCGTAGCGAATTACAACAACGTCGCCTTCTACAATCTTACCGCCCTTGATTGCTGAGATTGCATCTTCTTCACAGTCAAATACACGAGCCGGTCCTTCATGAACCATCATCTCTTCTACGACTGCAGAACGTTTTACAACGCCACCGTCCGGAGCTAAGTTACCTTTCAGTACTGCAAGTCCACCTGTCTGAGAATATGGATTCTCGATTGGGCGAATGACTTCAGGGTTTTTATTTACAACACCCTTGATGTTCTCTCCAACAGTCTTACCTGTTGCAGTCATACAGTCAAGATTTAATAAATTCTTCTTAGCAAGCTCTGTCATTACAGCATATACACCGCCGGCTTCATTTAAGTCTTCCATGTATGTTGGGCCTGCCGGTGCCAGGTGACAAAGGTTTGGTGTCTTTTCAGAAATTTCATTTGCAAATGAAATATCAAAATCAAATCCAACTTCATGTGCGATTGCCGGAAGATGGAGCATAGAGTTTGTAGAGCATCCAAGCGCCATATCCATAGTAAGTGCATTTAAGATGGCATCTTTTGTCATGATATCGAGAGGACGAATGTTCTTACGATACAGATCCATAACTGCCATACCTGCATGCTTGGCAAGTCTGATTCTTTCAGAATATACAGCCGGGATAGTTCCGTTTCCACGAAGTCCCATACCGAGTGCCTCTGTCAGACAGTTCATAGAATTTGCTGTGTACATACCGGAGCATGATCCACAAGTAGGACATACATGATTTTCAAAATCTTCTACTTCTTCTGCTGTCATCTTGCCGGCTGCATAAGAACCAACTGCCTCGAACATGGAAGAAAGAGATCTCTTCTGTCCGTTCACATGACCTGCAAGCATTGGACCACCACTGACGAATACAGTAGGGATGTTAAGTCTTGCTGCTGCCATTAACAGTCCAGGAACGTTCTTATCACAGTTTGGAACCATAACAAGAGCGTCAAACTGATGTGCCAGTGCCATACACTCTGTTGAGTCTGCAATCAAATCTCTTGTTACAAGAGAGTACTTCATTCCAACGTGTCCCATTGCAATACCATCACATACTGCAATTGCAGGGAATACAACCGGAACTCCGCCTGCTTCTGCTACACCAAGTTTAACGGCATCTACGATCTTATCCAGGTTCATATGACCAGGTACAATCTCATTGTAAGAACTTACGATACCAACCATTGGCTTTTCCAGTTCTTCCTTTGTGTATCCTAATGCGTTGAATAAGGATCTGTGAGGTGCCTGCTGCATTCCTTTTGTTACATTATCACTTCTCATTTTTTTACCTTCCTTTGTCGTTGTTATATCTCTTCCAATACTATTGTCTCTTCAAATTAGATTCGCTCTGCAATGAGGTCACCCATCTGTACAGTGCCAACCTGAGTTACCGCTGCGCGATTGGCTTCATGCTGTGGCATGATATCAATCGTACGGTAGTGATCCTTTAACACCTGCTTTACAGCTGCTTCAATAGCATCTGCTTCCTTATCAAGGTCAAAGGAGAAACGAAGCATCATGGCCGCACTCAGAATTGTCGCTATAGGGTTCGCAATTCCTTTGCCTGCAATATCAGGGGCTGAACCGCCACTTGGCTCATACAAACCAAACTTCGTATCATTAAAGCTGGCAGATGAAAGCATTCCGATGGATCCTGTCACCATACTTGCCTCATCTGACAATATATCTCCAAACATGTTCTCTGTTAAAATCACATCGAACTGTCTAGGATCTTTTACAAGCTGCATAGCTGCGTTATCTACCAGCATATGCTCATAAGTCACTTCCGGATAATCCTGTGCAACTTCTTCTACAACGCCTCTCCAAAGTCTTGATGAATCTAAGACGTTGGCTTTATCAACACTTGTTACTTTCTTTCTTCTCTTCATTGCAGATTCAAATGCCTTGATTGCAATTCTCTTAATCTCGGTTTCCGAGTAAGTCAGTGTATCGGTTGCAACTAAGATACCGTCCACTTCCTTTGTTTCGCGTTCTCCAAAGTAGAGACCGCCTGTCAGCTCTCGCATGATTGCCATATCAAATCCATCACCAATGATGTCATCTTTCAGAGGGCAAGCCTCGCGAAGCTCGTTGTATAAATAAGCCGGGCGAAGATTGGCAAATAAATTAAGTGCCTTTCTCAGTTTTAAAAGTCCTGCTTCCGGTCTTTTCTCAGCCGGCAGCTGATACCATGGAGAAGTTGCGGTGTTTCCGCCGATTGATCCCATTAGCACAGCATCGCAGGCCTTAGCCTGTGCAATCGCTTCATCCGTAAGCGGTACGCCGTGTGTATCAATGGAGATTCCCCCCATTAAGATCTCTTCATAGTTAAATGTATGGCCGAATTTATCTCCAACCCGGTCCAATACTTTTTTTGCTTCTGTTACAATCTCCGGTCCGATTCCATCTCCGGAAATAACTCCAACATGAAATTCCATTATCCTACACCTTTCATACACTTCACCCATTTTGGGTCTTAATCTTTTATACTATATCCTATCTAATAAGATATTTCAACAAAATTACTCCCCCGGTTTTGTATACATTCAAATAAAAAAGCCGCTGCTTAAAAGCAACGGCTCTTGTTTATCTATTCTTACTTTTCGTCTGTTGTATCATCCTCAACTGCCTCAGAAGCCTTCTCAACCTCTGCGATTGCGCTCTTCTGCATTGGGATACGACAGTTTTTATTGTTACCGAATTCTACGATGACAGTATCGTCAGATACATCAATCAGTGTTCCGTAAAAACCACTACTTGTTAATACGGTATCTCCGGTTTCCATTGTCTCGAGCATTGCTTTTTTTAACTTTTCCTGTTTTTTCTGTGGTCTGAGCATCATAAACCAGATTACTACGAATAAAACCACAATCCAAATAATCATTGTTGTGCCACCCGAGCTCGTACTTGTCGCTAATAACGATGAAAACATTCTATTATCCTCCTACTTTTGCTATCTCTCATAGTTTTTCTAACAGTTCACTATTTTACACATCCGACTGCATTTGGTCAAGTTTTAGTTTCTTATATTCACCAAATCTTCCCTGATCAAGCGAATCTCTGATTTCTTCCATCATCGTATTGTAAAAATACAGATTATGTAAAACACACAGACGCATACCAAGCATCTCCTTTGCTTTCAGCAGATGACGAATATACGCTCTTGAATATCTGCGGCAAGCCGGACATGAGCATCCTTCTTCAATCGGACGCGCATCAAGTTCAAACTTTTTATTGAACAGATTTAATTTGCCATGATTTGTATAGACATGGCCATGACGTCCGTTACGACTTGGATAGACGCAGTCAAAAAAGTCAACGCCTCGTTCTACCGCTTCTAAGATATTGGCCGGTGTTCCGACGCCCATCAGATAAGTTGGTTTATTCTTCGGCAGATACGGTACGACTTCTTCTAAGATATAATACATCTGTTCATGCGATTCTCCCACGGCAAGTCCTCCCACCGCATATCCCGGAAGTTCCATGTCCGCAATCTGTTTGGCATGTTCAATTCTGATATCCGCATAGATGGCCCCCTGATTAATACCAAACAAAAGCTGCTGTGGATTTACAGTATCTTCAAGTCCATTTAGCCGTTCCATCTCAAGCTTACATCTTTTTAACCAGCGCGTCGTTCTCTCCACTGAGCGCATAACGTAATCTCGTTCCGCCAGTGCCGGAGGGCATTCATCAAATGCCATCGCTATTGTAGAACCAAGATTCGACTGAATCTGCATGCTCTCTTCCGGCCCCATAAAGATCTTGCGTCCATCTACATGTGAGTGAAAGGTAACGCCCTCTTCCTTGATCTTACGAAGTCCCGCAAGCGAGAACACCTGAAATCCGCCCGAATCTGTTAAAATCGGTTTCTTCCATGACATGAACTTATGCAGACCGCCCATCTTCTTGACAATCTCATCTCCCGGTCTTACATGAAGATGATACGTGTTCGATAGCTGTACCTGTGTTTTAATCTGCTCGAGATCTTCCGTCGATACGGCCCCCTTGATTGCAGCCGCCGTTCCGACATTCATAAATACCGGTGTCTGAATATCTCCATGCACCGTATGCAGCACGCCTCGTTTCGCGCGGCCCTCAGTCTTTAATAATTCATACATGTTTAAAATCCTCTGTTATTATCCAACGTATTTACTACTCCATGATGAGTAATATTTTTTCTTACCAATCTTTTTATAAGCACGAATTCTAAAATAATATGCCTTTCGATTAGACAGTCCTGTAAAGTATTTCTTCTTTTTAGACTTCTTCACATTGTAAGTCTTTGTTGCACTTTTGGCAAATTTACTTGAAGTCGACTTTTGAATCTGATAGCCGGAGATATTAGACATCTTCTTCCAGGCCATAATACTGGTATAAGCACCGCCAAATCTTCCGCAATACTTTACCTTTACCTTGGCAAGTTTTTTAACTTTAATTTTAACTTTGTAAGTTGCCGCCTTATAGGTGGAAGATTCCGCTGCCGTTACGGTAATCACGGTCGTTCCGGTTCCCTTAATCGTCACCTTTCCCTTACTGTTAACAGTTGCTACTTTTTTCTTGGAACTTTTATAGGTGAGCGATGTCTGCGCTTTCGCATTAATCTTAAAGGACTTTGCATTCACCCGTTTTGTATATGTTTTCTTACCGGTAAATGTCTGCGACAGTTTTGTTGGTTCAGAAGGTTTTGTCGTTGATAAAGTCTCACCGGCACAGGCACTTGTCATCGTGGTATAAGATACTCCGCTGGTATCATAAAATGTTGTCGGAAGAGCTGCTGATACTCCGGATGGAATAGAATCCGGCATTACAATCTTCGTAAGCGCCGTACAATCCTTAAACATATCCGTAATATCTGTTACATTTGAAATATAAAGACCTGACATATCTACGCTTGTAAGTGCGCTGTCTCCAGAAAACCACTCCGATAAATCAGTATCCTCAACTGTCACCTTCGTGCCATTATAAGATTCAAACGATACCGATGTGTAACTCGAATTTCGAAAATTCACATCTGAACCAACTATCACGCTATATTCGGCACTACCATATGTAGCCTCAGATGGCAGAACCATATCATAAGCATGCATCTCTACCTTTCCGACAGTTAGTCCTTCTCCATCTATGACTCCGTTCGTATATAGCGCGACCGTTGTGGACATCTCGTTGCTATCATAACTTGGCGCTTCATCTCCAAAATAAAATCCATAAAGAGTATTATCATAGTATTCGCCTGCAACTGTAACCTGCGGAACAGTATCTGCTGCCTTTACCGGCATCTGCATCGCAAATACTCCTGTCACGGCAATCGCCGTTGCGCATAATAAGCTTCCAATCTTTTTCATGTATTTCATCCAATTACCTCCACTCTGAAAATCCTTGTTTCCATCGATAATTATATAAAAAATCGAAAGATTTTACCACTATTCTTGCGACATTTTCCAATGTAAAGTATACTGAACGAGACTCGAAATTATAATCACGAAAGAAGGAATCACTATGGCCGGTTCAACATACGGAAATATATTTAAGATTACAACCTGGGGTGAGTCTCACGGCAAGGCGCTCGGCGTCGTTGTAGACGGATGCCCGGCCGGACTTTCTCTTACCGAAGAAGATGTCCAGGCTTATTTAAATAGAAGAAAACCCGGAGCGTCCAGATTCGCCACTCCGCGTAAAGAAGACGATGCTGTCGAGATTCTAAGCGGCGTATTCGAAGGAAAGACAACCGGAACCCCAATCAGCATGATGGTGCGAAACAAAGACCACCACTCTGCCGATTACTCCAAGATTGCGTCTTATTACAGACCCGGCCACGCCGATTATACATTTGACGAAAAGTACGGTTTTCGCGACTACCGGGGCGGTGGACGCTCTTCCGGACGCGAAACCATCGGACGTGTGGCAGGCGGTGCAATCGCTGCAAAGATTCTAAAAGAACTTGGCATCACCATCAGCACTTATGTCACTTCTATCGGACCAATCAGCATCGCGCAAAACCGATTTGACTTAAACGAAGCCAAAAACAATGAGCTTAATATGCCGGATAAAGTAGCAGCGCAGGAAGCCGCCGCTTATCTCGAAAGCTTAATCAAAGAGAAAAATTCCGCCGGTGGAACTGTGGAATGCATGGTACAAGGACTACCAACCGGTCTTGGCGATCCGGTCTTTGAAAAATTAGATGCCGGCCTTGCTAAAGCCATCTTCTCGATCGGAGCCGTTAAGGGATTCGAAATAGGCGACGGTTTCGCAGCCGCACATGCAACAGGTGCAGATAATAACGACGCTTTTGGAATCGGCGCTGACGGTAACGTTATTAAAAAGACGAACCACTCAGGCGGAACCTTAGGCGGTATCAGTGATGGTTCGCCTCTTATCTTACGAGCCGCCTTCAAGCCGACACCATCTATCGCATCACCGCAAGAGACGGTAAACAAAAACGGCGAAGAAATCACGATTGAAATTGCCGGAAGACACGATCCGCTAATCGCCGCACGAGGGGTAGTTGTTGTGGAAGCCATGACGGCGCTCACACTTGTGGATGCTTTATTTGCAAATGCAAGTGCCCGCATGGACACCTTAAAAAAGATTTACGAATAACAAAAAGAATGTCACTTAACGACCTGTAAAGTGACATTCATTTTTAGTTTAGCTAACCTGCGCAAGTTGTTTTAGAAGATCTTGTGCCTTCGACGATACATGTTTTGGTACAAGAATTTCTATTGTGACATACAAATCACCTTTTTGGGAAACATCTTTCATATGTGGCGCTCCCTTGCCGCGAAGCCGAATCTTGCTGCCGGCCTGCGTTCCCGCCTTAATGACACATTCAACATCGCCATAGAATGTATGCACTCTTGCTTTTCCGCCAAGCACTGCAGTTGTATACGGAATTCGTACGGTTGTATATAAATCATATCCCTTTCTGGAATAATTTGAATCTTCTTTCACCTTCACTTTCAAAAGCACATCACCGCTTGCACCACCCCGGTAGCCCGGATTCCCCTGACCTTTCAGACGAATCGTCTTGCCGGAATCAATTCCTGCCGGAATATGAACCGACAGATTCCGCGACTTACCGGTTGCAGAATCTGAAATAACAATTGTATGGTCACAGCCAAGCATGGCATCACGAAAATCCACCTCTATATCTGCAGTGATATCTTCGCCTCTCATGCTTTGCGTGTGCGTATTTGCGTGGAAGCTATGGGAGCCAAATCCTCCAAAACCGCCGAACATACCGGACAAGATATCATCCAGATCCATTCCATCACCTTGATACTCAAAATGAAAACCGCCTCCCGGTTCTTGATACCTTGTATAGCGCCTGGCAGCATCTGCATCAAATCCTTCTTCTAAACCCATCCTGCCAAACTCATCATATAGTTTTTTCTTCTTTTCATCGCTCAGAACGTTGTATGCTTCCGTCACATCCTTAAACAACTCCTCCGCCTTTGGATCCTTGTTCGTATCCGGATGGTACTTCTTCGCAAGCTTACGATAGGCCTTCTTAATTGTCGAAGCATCGGCTGATTTATCTACGCCCAGCACCTCATAATAATCTCTGTTAGCGGCCATATCATCCACCTCCTTACCCTTATCATAATGAAAGAGGCGAGCCGCATCCTCGTGCAGCCCGCCCATGTTGATCTGTATTAACCTTCAATGGTGATGCACTTACGCTCTTCCACCTGTGGTTTTGCTTCCTTCTTAGGAATTTCAAGTTTTAAGATTCCGTCTTTAAAGCTTGCTTTAATATCTTCTTGTTCAAGTTCTTCTCCTACAAAGAAGGTTCTCTGGCAGGTTCCGGAAAATCTTTCCTTGCGAATGTACTTGTCTTTTTCTTCTGTCTGTTCGGATTTTTTCTCTGCAGTAATCGTCAGATAACCTTTTTCAAGAGTTGCCTGAATCTCTTCCTTGCCAAATCCCGGAAGTTCCATCTCGAGTTCATAACCATGATCGGATTCCGTTATATCTGTAAGCATCAGATTCTTACCTCTGTAGCGTTTCTTCTCACCTCTTCGTGCATCCGGGGCTGACCATGGATCCATAAACCACGGATCATTAAAAAACGTATCAAATAAATTATTGTTAGCTGTTGTTAATAACATAAGTCATTCCTCCTTCTACTCTCGGCTCAATGATTGCTTCATTGGTCGTTACCTTTTTCTTTTCACAATTATGTTATACCACCTTTGTTAGCACTCGTCAAGTGCGAGTGCTAATATTTTTTAATTTTTTTGATTTATTTTTAAATTTGTAAGACACAAGCGAAGGTTCCACTCCAAGGATGGACATGATGTCCATCATATTTCAATAATATTAGACATAGTGTCCACCATTTTGATAAAATACCTATGGTAGAATTTTATTTATTGTATGCGAATGATAATTTGGTCGTACTATGATTATCATTACGAGAGGAGATTGATAAATGAATAAACGAAGTACTTTTACTGGAGGAATCGGATTCGTTATGGCGGCTGCCGGTAGTGCCGTCGGCCTTGGTAACCTGTGGCGTTTCCCATATCTTGCAGCACAGTACGGCGGTGGTATATTCTTACTTGTCTATATCATCTTGCTATTCACCTTTGGATTCGCCATGCTGATGACAGAGATTTCCATTGGCCGCAAGACAAAGCTTAGCTGTATTGGCGCTTACAAGAAACTGTGCAGTAAATTCGCCTTTTTAGGCTATCTGGCCTGGCTGGTTCCATTACTGATTCTTCCATATTATGCCGTTATCGGTGGATGGGTTCTTAAGTACACACTTGTCTACCTGACCGGACAAGGAAGTGCGGCAGCATCTGATACTTATTTCAGTGCTCACATTTCCCAGACCGGATCGCCAATTATTATGTTCTTAATCTTTTTGATTGCAACCGCCGTTGTTGTAGCGCTTGGAGTACAAAAGGGTATAGAACGAATCAGTAAGATCTTAATGCCGGTTTTAATTGTCATTGCAATTGGCGTATCGATTTATGTATTAACATTGCCGGATGCAGTTGAAGGATTAAAGTATTATCTGATTCCGGATGTGTCAAAATTTTCATTTAAAACAATTGCCGCTGCTGCCGGTCAGCTGTTCTTCTCGCTGAGTATTGCCATGGGTATCATGGTTTCCTATGGTTCCTATGTCCGCGATGAAGTCAGCCTGGTAAAATCTGTTAACCAGGTCGAATTATTTGACACCTTAATTGCTCTATTATCAGGACTTATGATTATCCCACCGGTTGTCATCTACAGCGGTGCAGAGGCAACTGCCAACAAAGGACCGGGGCTGATGTTCATGGCGCTGCCTAAGGTATTTGACAGTATGCCGGCAGGAACATTTATCGGAGCCTTGTTCTTCATTCTGGTACTGCTGGCAGCGTTAACGAGTTCCATTTCCATCTTGGAAGCAACCACTTCCATGTTAATAGACCGTTGGAAACTTTCGAGACCAAAATCCGTCATCATCCTTACGATCTTTTCCGTAGTTATCGGAATCGCCGTATCACTCGGATTTGGATTGTGGTCCGACTTCACCATCGGAGGCATGGATCTGTTAACCTTCTTCGATTACATTACGAACAGCGTTCTGATGCCAATCGTAACGTTCTTCACCTGTATCTTAATCGGATGGGTCGTTGGAACAAAAGGCCTTGAGGCAGAGATTCAAAAGAACGGAGAAGTCTTTAGACGTAAACTGGTAATGCGTGTTATGGTTAAATACGTAACACCGGTTATGATGGTCTTAATCTTAATCGTCTATAACTTAGCCCAGTTTGGTATCATTAATATCTAAAAAACAAAACCCGGGAACCATCTCTTTTGGTTCCCGGATTTTTTATGCTCTTACAGTCTCTTAATGGCATCCATGGCAAGTTTTGATCTCTCGCACTCTTCTCCCGACAGTCGAAGCTGCCAGCACAGCTGACTTCCCTTCATATGCTTTGCCGCATAACTTAGGCCATTGGTCTTCTCATCCAAAAACGGTTTATCAATCTGCTTTGGATCACCAAGAAGTACAATCTTCGTATCGCGTCCCGCTCTTGTAATGATTCCCTTCACCTGATTCGGCGTCATATTCTGCGCTTCGTCAATAATCAGGTATGTCTTTACAATGGAACGACCTCTGATAAAGTTCAGCGCCTCGGTCTGAATAATTCCGCGCTCAAAGATTTCATAGATCTTATCGCTAAGCTCCTCTTCATCGGCATAACGCTGTTCATCATCGGAATCGATAATCTGCTCTAAGTTATCAATAATCGGTCTCATAAGCGGCGCAATCTTTTCTTGTTCATCGCCCGGCAAGAATCCAATATCATCATCAAACTGCGCATTTGGCCGGCAGATCATGATTCTACGATACTCTCCTGTCGGATTGTTATAGACCTTCTCAAGACCAACGGCAAGTGAGTAAAATGTCTTCGCCGTTCCGGCCATTCCCTGCACGATAACAAGCGGAGCTTCCTGCGCACTCGTCATCAGCGCCTCCTGCATAAAATACTGTCCCATATTACGAGGCGTAACTCCATATGGGTTGGCCTTTGCATATTTGAGCGGTACGATTCTTTCACCTGACACCCGTCCAAGAAGTGTCTTTCGTACAGAAGTATCCGATCTTAAGATGATAAATTCATTTTCCGTAAGGTCTGCTGCAACCTTCTTCGCATTTTCATCCACCAGGTACACATCGCTAAGCGCGATGCCTTCTGCTTTAAAGTTCTGCATCAAATCATCCGGAACAAACACTTCACTTCGTCCGGTATAACTCATATCTTCATCTGTAATCTGCTCTCGCTGGAAATCCTGCGCGTCAATTCCGACAATCTGCGCTTTTAAACGAAGCACAAGGTCTTTGGATACCAGAATCACTTCCTGCTCCTCATAATCCCTGCTAAGCCCCATACAGACCTTAAGGATTCGATTATCGGATTTATCATCCGGCAAATCGGTTGGAAGTTTTACATCTACATAATTTTGCTCTATGGTCAGTGTGCCTTTATTCGGCAACAGCACTCCCTCTAATAAATCCCCCTTATTTCGATAATGTTCTAATATTCTGACAGCCTGCCTGGCATTGGCGCCCTTTTCTCCTTCATCCTTTTTTAGTCTGTCAAGTTCTTCTACTACAACCAGTGGAATAACCACATCATTCTCCTCAAAACATTCCACTGCGTTTGGTGCCTGGATTAATACATTAGTGTCAATCACGTAAGTCTTTTTCATGGCGCTCCTCCTCGATCTTAAGATGACCTGCGAACGAAAAAAGGCGCAGATAGCAAAGCGTGCTTATCTGTGCCTTTTCAAACGTATTCTATTATCTAAATTGCTCTGTCGATACATAGGCAAGTCCTCTCTTTTATGTACTTTAATAGTACCATATTGCCCTGTGTAAAGAAACAAAAAATTGCAAATTATTCTAACGTTGCATCTGCAAGTCGGCAGTATGTAAGGTCACCTTCTTCATAGGTTTCAAAGGTCCCTTGCACTACAATTTCCGAATCAAGTTCCGGATAATCATCCGGGTACGTATAGTCTCCTGCGAGTTCAAATTCAATGCCCTGTGAACAGCAGGCTGTTGCATCTTGTACAATACAGGCATAATAGATTTGCCCGGTTTCTTCATCTTCATAGATTGAAAACGCTCCATTCATTTTTACAACCTTACCAATATAATCATCCGGTGTCACCATCATGTTATACACCTCAGAATATACCATCGTGCTGCTAAGCTGTGTAAGGTCTACATCAATTCCTTCCGACGAAGATGATTCGCTTGCTTTTTCAGTACTCTCTTCTTCGTCTGCCTGCGCATCATCCGATACCGCATCCGCCTCCGTCTCGGCAGAACTTGTCTGCGTCTCGGTCTGCGTATCAGATGTCTGTGCACTATCTTCACCGGAGCATCCTCCAAGCGCCGCCACCATAACACCGGCCGCGAGGATGAGCCCCCATTTATTTAACTTTCTCATGCTCTTCTTACTCCTTTCCTTCCAATGATAAAGGAAATCAAAAATGCTACCACGTCCACCGCCACAATCGTAGAACCTACCGGTGTTCCGGCAAGTATGGAAATGATAATTCCAAAAAATGCACAGATAACCGACACGACTGCCGAACATATAGTAACCGATTTAAAGCTCTTAAAAAGTCTCATCGCTGACAGCGCCGGGAAGATCACCAGCGCCGAAATCAAAAGCGATCCAACCAGATTCATGGCCAGCACAATAATCACCGCAATAATGATTGCCACAACCAGATTATACCTGTCCACCTTCGTTCCCGCAGACCTTGCAAAATTCTCATCAAATGTCACATTGAAGATCTTTTGATAGAATAAAATGAAAAATACCACTACCAAAATCGACATGATCACGCACAGCCACAATTCCGTCTTCGAAATCGTCAGGATTGAGGTCGAGCCAAACAGCGTCGTACACACATCTCCGGACAGATTCGAAGAAGCTGCGAAGATATTCATAATCAGGTATCCAAATCCAAGAGCTCCGACCGAAATCATGGCAATCGCTGCATCACCCTTAATATTGGTATTTTGTCCTGTTCTAAGAAGCAGTACTGCACTCACAATCGTAACCGGCAGTACCAGTATCGTATCATTAATAAGTCCGCACACGCCGGCCACCGCCATGGCTCCAAATGCCACATGCGACAATCCATCCCCGATAAAGGAGAATCGTTTCAGCACCAGTGTTACGCCAAGAAGCGAAGAACATAGCGCAATTAGAATTCCGGCGATCAATGCATAACGGACAAATGGATACTCCATATACAAACTTAATTTCTCCACAATCTGTGTCATGCCAAGTCGCCTCCTTCCATTGCCAGAAAATGTTTCCCAAGTGGGCTTTCCATATATTCCGACTTTGTTCCGAAGAATGTCCTTCGACCGACATGCAGAATATGCGAAGCATCTTTAAGCGCTACCGCAATATCATGGGAAATCATAATAATCGTAACGCCCTCATCATTGAGCTCTTTCACCTGTTCATACATACTTGCTGTCACCATCGGATCGAGTCCTGCCACCGGCTCATCAAGCAATAAGATCTTCTGCGTCGCACATAGTGCACGGGCAAGAAGCACTTTTTGCTGCTGCCCGCCGGACAATTCACGATAACATCGCTTTGCCAAATCACCGATTTTCATCCGTTCCATGTTAGACTGTGCCAGACGTTTTTCTTCCTTTCGGTAGAATGGGCGAATCCCCATCCGTCCCTGGCATCCCGACAACACAATCTCCGAAACCGATGCCGGAAAATCTCTTTGCACGAGCGTCTGCTGTGGCAGATACCCAATCTCATTCTTCTTAAGACCGTCTCCAAAGACGATCTCACCGCCAAGCAACGGCTGTAAACCGAGAAGAGTCTTCATAAGAGTTGATTTTCCGGAACCATTTTCCCCAACGATACACAGATAATCTCCTTTTTCAATTGTAAAACTGACCCCCTCACGGACCACTTTCCCATCATATCCCAGGGAAAGGTCCTTTGCCGTAATATATGGCATACTTGTCACCTCACTTAGTTTCTAGTCTTTATTTTGATAATGCCTGTGTCAATACTTCCAGGTTTTTCTCCATGGCTGATAAATATGTTGCGCCATTTTCCACATCTTCTGCGGTTGTAGACTGCATAGAATCCATGGTTAAGATCTGCTGGTCTTTGCTTTCCGTATTGTTCTTGATTGTTTCTGCAATCTCTCCATCTGCACTTTCAATCTGTAAGATGCTGGTAAGACCCAGTTCATCTACCTTCTGTGCCAGGAATGTAATCGTCTCAAAGCTTGCTTCTGACTCTGCTGAGCAACCTACAAATGCTGCATAATAATCAAGACCGTAATCATCTACCAGATAGCGGAACGGGAAACGATCTCCAAACAAGACTGTCTTAACTTCAGCGCTATCAACAGCAGATTGATACTGGTTGTCTAAATCTTCAAGCTGTGCTACATAATTAGCCAGATTGGTCTGATAAGCTTCTGCATTGTCAGCGTCAATCTTCTCAAGTCCTTCTTCGATTGCTCCACACAGTGTTACTGCATTCTTAAGAGAAAGCCATACATGCTCATCATACTCAACTTCCTCTTCTTCGCCTTCTGCAGCTTCACCTTCTTCTTCCTCTTCTTCTGCTTCCATACCTTCGACAACTTCTTCTTCAGAAACGTCATCTCCAAGTACATCTAACAGATTGATGACTACCATATCTTTATTAGAAGCGCCTTCAAGTGCATCTTCTACCCATTCGTCTGATTCTCCGCCAACATAGATAAACATATCAGCCTCTCCAATCTTCACGACATCTTCTGCGCTCGGCTGATAGCTGTGAAGATCCACACCGGAATCTACAAGCATTGTAAGGTCAACATTTGAGGTATCTCCTACAAGCTGACGCACCCAGTCATACTCCGGGAAAATGGTTGTTACAACGCTGATAGAATCTCCATCTGCCTCTGCAGTAGATGTCTCTGCGTTAGAAGACGCATCACTGCTTGAAGACTGACCACATCCTGCAAGCATTCCTACGCTAAGTGCTACTGTTGTTGCCATCATTATGAACTTTTTCATTGTTAAATCCTCCATACTGTATTTATATTAATGATTGTTTTTTTTAGACTTCGATGAAAGATTTAATTATCCATTCTTACCTTTTGGGAAATTAAAGAATGATCGACTACCGGCTGCGCAACATGCTCCGCCGTTTCCTCAATCATATAAGATACCGCCATCACTGCCACGACAATAACCGCCGCAGTTCCAAGCTGCTTAACATTCTGCATGCACTGCTGCATCCTCTCACAGATAGGACAATTCTCACCTGTACAGTGATGCTGCGCATGTTCTACGATATAAAGGACAGAAAACAGCATCACAAAAACGATGGCCATTGCAGCCATCCACGCAAGAATTCGATTCTTTTTTTCATATCTACTTCCTGTCATGCGTTTTCATTCCTTTCCAAAATTGCAAATCATTTGCATTTTGCGTCGTGATTGATTGTACGAGTATTTGATTCTTTTGTCAAGTGGATGGCATAAAAAAAGCACTCGCCCTCTAGCGAATGCTTTTTATGTACTTAAGCGGTTGCTCCGATTGGAACATCGCCCTTAAATGCTAATCTACACATCTCAAATATATTCTTTTGCTCGCCTGTTGTGAGCATGCAGTCAAGATAATGGTCTTCTCCGTTCTTGTCTCTGTAAATCACCTGGCCCCTTGGTGCATAACTATTTTCCTGGTTCGAAATTACGGTAAATCCCGAAAAATACTCCATGCTTACAAAACAAGAGAATCTTTCTTTTGTAAAATCTGCTTCATCTAAGCGTCTTGCTTTGTTTACGAATCTGTTAGGAATCTCTGAAAGTCCTACTTTAAAAAGTGCATGGTCTTTGTCCTTGCTCATAGCAAGTATTCTTGTTGGTTGAATCATGTTTCATATCTCCTTTACCATATCATAACAAAGAATAATTTATAGAACTTTACGCTGAAAATCCCTCACCTTTTTCAGCTGTATCGACGATATTTTACATGACTCGAAACCCGTTGTAAACACGGCTTTTTTCCTATTCTTCTATGCACTATTTCCCTATTTTAAAAACCGCTTCGGGAAACTGCATCAAAAAAATCAGTTTCCGAAAAAACTTTTGTTCAAATTGACGATTCTCCAATGTTAGTCATAGATTTCCACTTCGCTTACGCAGTTGTTTTTAATCTCTCCAACCAGTGCATTTAACCCATCAATTACATGTGGTCTGATATCTCCGCCAATCAACACTCGCATGATATCATCCCCTACGCCAAGGTGTCCATTTGCCAGCCATACCCTGACAAAGTAAATGCCATCCATCTTAAGTGCCATCTGAATTGCAGCATTGACTTTCTCTTCATCATAGGAAAAGTCCATCGCCGTAACCGGCTTTGTACCTTCTTCTCCCTTGCGCACTTTCGCCTTGGCATCTTCCCTTACAATCCCAACGTGCGTCAGATACATTCCGCACTTCGCTGCCGATGCATCCTTTTTCGCTTCTTCAATCAGCGTGTCTGCTGATGGTGGTGTCTGTGTCTTTACTAACATGTCTCTTCTCCTTTGTGTAATGCTTGTGTCAGTCTCTTATAATGTAAGAACCCACTTTCTTTATGAATTCTTGTGATTTCCTCAAAATCTGCAACCTTTACCCCGATTGCCTCTTCTTTTTCAATTGTGACATCTTCTATTGTAAAATCCTTCTTCAGCAGATAGATATCGACAAAATAATTATCTCCGCGCTCTAGATCTTCATTTACATAGGAATAGATGACCTTCGGATCGCACTGTGATACATCCAGCCCGGTCTCTTCTTTTACTTCCCGGCACACTGCCTCAAACGAACTTTCCCCGGCAACGGCTCCACCTCCCGGTATCTCCCACTGCCCTGCAGCCCATTTCTTATCCATTGCTCTTTGCGTAATCAAAAATCTTCCATCTTTATCCTGAATCAGTGCCAGAACATAAAGCATAAACTGCCCCTTTTCCAGTTTTGACTTTCTCGGAAGTTGTAGGGAAGTCTTCTCCCGCTTTTCATTATAGATGTCAATCATTTCAGTCATCTTGACTGTTCCTCCTGGTTATTTATTGTTTTCTTGCCCTTACAAGAAACTGGAATATATCAATCTGCGTTTTGTCAATTCCAATGTCCCTGATTTCAAATAATTGCTTAAAAAATTCCGGATGCCTCTCGGACGGATTTTGACTGGTCTTTGTCGTGCTCAGCTGATCAATATAATATCCGCAGCGCGAAAACATTTTAAATATCTCGTTTTGCGTAAAGAACCTAAGGTGTGTACGATCTAAGATTCCGTAATCCTGATACGTAAAGTTCCCCTGCAGCAGATCATAAATTACATCGCCGTATAAGATATTGGGAATGCTTGTCAGAATACATCCGTCTTCTTTTAGATATTCCCGCATCCGAATCAGCGTATCTTCCGGATATGCCAGATGTTCCAAAACATCCCCAAAGATAATATAGTCAAACGACTCCTTTCCATATGGAAGCTGCATCGTTTCTATATTTCCACAATGAATATCCAGTTTATAAGCTCCAATTGCCGCAACCTGCTCATTTAATTCCACGCCATGTACGCTACCGTTCGGATAGCGATATTGCAGTCTGGACAACGTCTCACCGCTGGTACATCCCACTTCCAGAAAGTGAAGTTCTTCCTCTCGGTCTCTTTCAATCATCGTCATAAGATCCACGCGACAACCGCTAAAATAAGCAGATGTAAATCCCCACTTTTCCTTAAAGCTGCGATAACTTCCGGGCGCATATCGCCAGTCTTCTATGACCGATTTACGCTCACTGTCCAGCAGACAATAAACATAACTATTATAGCACAAATAATTTTGATACCCCGCCTCCAGTATTCGTATTCCGTAATCTTCGTCCACATGTTCTGCCGGATTCAGCGTTTCATCAAACAGCCCCACCTTATCAATGGCCTGTCTTTTTATAAATAACGAAAATGGTGCCAGATACGTCTTCACTTCACAATAATTCTTTGTCGGAATATTTTTCTTTTCTTCTTCCAGCGCTTTTTCAAACTCGTTGTAAAACACCTCTTTGCATTGATGATTCACAAAGTGATTCGAGACAGACCCCGTCGCTCCGGTTAATGCCTTCTCATACGCATCCAGCCGAAGCATCTGCACACTATTTTTCAGTGGCACATATTCTGCCTGCATAAGATATATATCATTGTTCGGATTCGACTTTTTTATCCCCTCATTGATACACCTGGCAATTCCTACCGGCTGTGTATTTTGAAGGACCTGTACATTCGAATACTGCCTTAGAATCTGAACGCTTCGGTCTTTCGAACCGTTATCCACCGCAATGATTTCCACCTGCTTTTCATTCACAAAATTACGCAAGGCCTTCATGGAAATATCGATATACGGCTCCGAATCATGCGTCAGGTACAATATCGTAATCCCCGGAACCTCGACGCCGCTTTCTCTTGCAAATGTCTCAAAGGCTTCCTCTAAAAATGCCCGGTCTGCATCCTGATTACATTTTTCCACTGCCAGCTCAAAGTACAAATACGCCAGCTTTTCATTGGACATACGATAATATTCGCCGAGCATATAATATAACTCGTAATGATCCGGATTATAAGAAAGTCCAAGTCGCACACATTCTAGCATCTCATCATATTTGCCAAGCCCTTGTGCAATCGTCGCCCCAAGCACTGCAACATCATCCGAAAATGGATGCTCATTCATGTATTCGCTTAACGCCTTTTCCGCCCTTTGATAGTCCCCTTGTTCAATTAATTCAATAATTTTATTCATAGTAAAACATCCCTCATTGGCTACGTAGTCAAGACTCGCTCGCGAGTCTTGCGCGCCGGATTCGGGTCTGCTTCAGCAGACAAATTCCTGTCCGAATCCGTGTGCATCCTCGCGGAGCGTTTAACTCAGACGGAGCTTGTTCTCCGACTGAGTTAAACCTTCCGCTATCATCATATCATTTTTCGCAAAATTATTCCCTATATTTCTTTGATTTTCACGACGTTCTAAGTATGATACAATAAGGTCTCTAAAGGAGGATCAACTATGTTTCGAGAACTATTACGAATCAAACAAAAACTATCTCAAGATGAGTGTATTGAAATTCTGAAAAATGAGCCACGCGGTGTCCTATCTGTTTTAGGTGATGACGACTACCCTTACGGCATGCCGCTGAATCACTTCTATAATGAAGAAGACGGCAAACTCTACTTTCACGGCGGAAAAAAAGGGCACAAAATCGATGCCCTAAAGCGTCATAACAAAGTATCCTTTTGCGTCTACGACGAAGGGTTCCGACGCGAAGGCGAGTGGGCACTTAATATCAAATCCGTCATCGTCTTTGGAAAGATTGAATTCATCGAAGATCAGGAAACTCTCTATCGCATCGCCACGCAGCTATGCCACAAGTTCACCCAGGATGAAGCCTATATCCAGCACGAACTAAAACACTCCGGCCCGGCAACGCTGATGTATGCCCTAACACCAGAGCATATCTGCGGAAAAATTGTAAATGAAGCATAGCCCCTGCCGCCCGGCAGGAAAAATAAAAGAATCTAAGATTGCGCGGAATTTTATTTCCAACAGCAAGCTTAGATTCTTTTATTAAAGGAGTGGCCAAAGGCCACTTCTTAGCACGCCCATACCTAACTCAACCCCATACGATAAGCCCCGTCAATTTTTCTCCCCAAAAAGGCCTTTTATGTACCGGCAGACACCCTAAGGCCTGAAATATCTGTCGCAAGAATCCATTGACCGACCTCGGTATGCTCTGTAGCATACAGATTCGTCAAAAAGGCGGACGCCGTAGCACCAGACGCCTCGTATGTTATTGGGCGTGCCCCTGCCGCCCGGCAGGGGAAAATAAAAGAATCTAAGATTGCGCGGAAATTTATTTCCAACAGCAGTCTTAGATTCTTTTATGAAAGAAGTGGCCACAGGTCACTTCTTAGCACGCCCATACCTAACTCAACACCTTACCCCAAAGCGGCCTTGCGAGGCGTCCAGACTTTATCGAATCTGTTTGCCCAAGAGCCCGGGGGAGTGTCAGGATTATAAGACAGATATGAAAGGCCCTACATCCTCTCCGGCGCCTCAAACCCAAGGATCTCAATACCATCCTCAAGCACCTTCAGCGTCAACGCCAGTAAACCAATATAACCGGCCTTCTTATCCTCATCATCCTCGCCCATAATAGACGTCTCATGATAGAAATGATTCAGCGCATTGGCAACCTCATAGATATACGCACAGATCTTGTGCGGCGCAAGGTCAACAAACGCATTTTCCACAACATCATTCCAGCGAGCCAGCAAAAGCATAAGCGATTTCTCAGCATCCGTCTCAGCCGACATGATGTGACCATTTTCCAAATTGCCACCCTGCTCTTCGTATTTTTTCATAATGGATTTAATACGAACCATGGTATATAAGATGTAAGGACCGGTGTTACCCTCAAATGAAGTAAAACGATCCACATCAAAGACATAGTCCTTAGAAGCCTGGTTAGACAAATCACCGTACTTAATCGCAGCAAGCGCGACCGTCTTAGAAGTCTGCTGTGCCTCCTCGGCCGGCACCTTACCACCTTCCACAATCTTTTTGTGCATCTCCTCGTTCGTATCGGCAACCAGATTCTCAAGACGCATAACGCCGCCCTCTCTGGTCTTAAACGGCTTACCGTCCTTGCCGTTCATCGTACCAAAACCAAGGAATGTAAGCTGTGTGCTCTCCGGTACAATTCCGGTCTTTTTCGCACAACGGAACACCTGTACAAAATGAAGTTCCTGGCGCTTATCCACAACATAGATTACCTGATCCGGATGATAGTCCTGCTCTCTCCAGACAAGCGTAGCAAGATCGGTCGTCGTATACAAAGACGCACCGTCAGATTTTAAAATCATACAAGGCGGAACTTCCTTGGCATCAGACTCTTCCTTTACATCCACAACAAGCGCACCCTCAGAAGTATACGCAAAACCATCGTCTTGCATCTTCTTGGCCATATCCGGAATATAAGGCTGCGCATCCGACTCACCCTTCCACAGATCAAAAGAAACCTTCAGGTTCTCATAGTTTTTCTTAAGGTCTGTTACGGAGACATTTAAAATATGAGACAGTACCGCCTGGTATCCACGTCTTCCATGCTGCAGCTCATACGTCGCCTGCATGGCAGCTTCCTTATAGGCTTCATCTTCCTTAGACTTACCGGAAGCCGTCGGATAGATTTCCTCTAGTTCCGATATGGTAAATGGCGCTTCCTCAGGATATTCGCCCTCATAATTTTCATCGAAATATACAAGATCCGGCTGACGCTCTTTAAGTTCCGTGATGATAAGTCCCATCTGAAGACCCCAGTCTCCAAGATGCACATCACCGATTATTTCATGACCGACATAACGACCAAGACGCTTCACACTCTCACCGATAATGGCCGAACGAAGATGTCCGACATGAAGAGGCTTCGCAACATTAGGTCCGCCGTAATCAATGATAATTTTCTTCGCCTTTTCAGGTGCATTTACACCCAGGTGACCATCCTTCACCATATTGATCAGATATTCCGCAAGAGCTTCCGGTTTGAGTCGAAGATTCAAAAATCCCGGCTTCACGGCATCCACAGTCGAAAACAGCGCGCTGCCCTTGAGTTTTTGTGCAATTTCTTCCGCAATCATAATCGGAGCCTTGTGCGCAGTTTTCGCAAGTGGCATAGCACCATTGCACTGAAACTCGCACAGATCCGGACGATTAGAAATCGTCACCTTCGCGTAGGTGGTATCATAGCCACAGGCTGCAAAAGCAGCCTGCATTTCATTTCCGATTAAATTCAGTAAATATTTCATGTCTTATTTCCTCATATCTTATTCTTGTATTTCTTCTGCCTCAGGCATATCCATAAATAAAGCTTCCTCCTGAGCAGCTTCATCTGCTTCCCCTTCTGCCTGCGGCGCTTCTTCGCCGGCATTGGCCTGTGCCATAATTTCCGCAATCTCCTGCTCTTTGGCTGCCTCGTCTGCGGCGGCTTCATTTTGCAACCGTTCATAGATGGCAAGTGCTTCCGCTTCCATCTCATCCTTCTTTTGTCCATAGAGAGCTGAAGGCGGCTCCGCGCGACCGGTCACTTCATTATAATGAACTTCTTCTTCGCCGGCATTAGCCTGTGCCATAATTTCCGCAATTTCCTGCTCCTTGGCTGCCTCATCTGCGGCAGCTTCATTTTGCAGACGCTCATAGATGGCAAGCGCTTCTTCTTCCATCTCGTCCTTGCGCTGTCCATAAAGCGCCGAAGGCGGCTCCGCACGACCGGTCACTTCATTGTAGTGAACCTCTTCTTCTGGTTCAGGAGCAGGAAGTTCCTCCGGCTCTTCTTCTTCGGGTTCGAAGTTCACGTTCCAGTATTTAATTACCGAGCTGTGCATACTATGCAAAAAATCTCGCTTATCAATCCGATCTTTCATATAACACCTGCCTTTCCCTGGGGGAGGATTTCTTTTATTTTACTTTTTCCTCAAGCGCCTTGGGGGATGATTTCTTTTTTTCTTATTTTCCCCCAGCGCCCTGGGGGATTCTTTTACTTTTTCGTATTTCCCCCAATGCCCTGGGGGGATTCTTTTACTTTTTCGTATTTTCCCCCAGCGCCTCGAGGGAAATCATTTACTTTTTCGTATTTTCCCCCAGCTCCCTGGGGGATTCTTTTACTTTTTTCATATTTCCCCCAGCGCCCTGGGGGATTCTTTTACTTTTTTCATATTTCCCCCAGCTCCCTGGGGGAAATCATTTACTTTTTCTTATTTTCCCCCAGCTCCCGGGGGGATCATTTACTTTTTTCATATTTTCCCCCAGCGCCTGGGGGGAATGACTTCTTTTTTTCATATTTTCCCCAGCTCCCTGGGGGAAATCATTTACTTTTTTTCAAAATCCCCCAGCGCCTGGGGAAAATCATTTACTTTTTTCATAATTCGCCCCAAGCGGCGTGACATTCTTTTTTTAATGTTAGCACAAAACCATTTTATTGAAAAGACAAGGCAGGGAGATTAGGTCTCCAAAAAGAAACGCCAATCTCCCTTTATTTTCGTTATTTTTCCCACTTATCCGCCAGTGAGTTAATTTGGTCGGCAAACTGCCCAAGTTCTTTGTTCGGCCTGCCCTCACATTTGCGAATGACATTAAGAAGTCTTTCACCCGCTGCAAACAATCTTGCAAATGCGTTGCTTGAAGCTTTCTGCGTTCCCTTCTTAGAAGCACTCACCTTCTCCTTCGGACCATATGCAATCTGCTCAAGCGTCACAAGATCAAACGCATCTCCGCTGTACGGCGCAAATGCATCAAGGCCTTCCTGCCGAAGAAGCGAAGAAAAACTCTCCACGACCTCATCCTCTCCATGCACGACAAAGACCTTCTTTGGTTTTGGCGAGATATGATGCACCCACTCAAGAAGATGATCCTTGTCCGCATGTCCCGAGATACCCGGCAGATTTAAAATTTGTGCCTGCACATGGATATTCTCTCCGAACAGCTTCACTTCCTTAGCACCGTTAAGCAGCATATGACCAAGCGTTCCCGGTACCTGATAACCGACAAATAAAATCGTCGACTCTTCTCTCCACAGATTGTGCTTTAAATGATGGCGGATACGACCGGCCTCGCACATACCCGATGCCGAAATAATCACAACCGGTTTTTTCAAAAAGTTTATCGCCTTAGATTCTTCTGCACTCGTTGCCGTCACAAGTCCCGGAAATGAAATCGGATTAATACCGCTGTTCACCAGGCTGAGCGCCTCCTCATCAAAACACTGCGACACGCTCTTTTGGAAGATTCCCGTCGCCTCAACCGCCAGTGGTGAATCAATATACACCTGAAATCCTTCGAACTCCGGCAGTTTATTTTCCGTCTTAATCTTTCTAAGGAAATAAAGCAGCTCCTGCGTTCTTCCAACAGAAAACGCCGGAATAACCAGATTACCACCTCTGGAAAATGTCGTTCGAATCGCATTGGCAAGTGCAATGCTGTAGTCCACTCTCGCTCCGTGATTCTTATCTCCATAGGTCGATTCCATAATCACAACATCCGCATCATCAATCATCTGCGGGTTACGAATCAGCGGCTTTGTCTCATTACCGATGTCTCCGGAAAATACCAGTTTTCTCGTTTCCTCGCCTTCTGTCGCCCAGACTTCGATGCTCGAAGAACCAAGCAGATGGCCGGCATCCACAAAATTAATCTCCACGCCTTCTACCACCTGAATCCGGCGGTTGTAATCACATGGCACAAACTTTTGCATAACATTGGCCGCATCCTCAAGCGTATACATCGGCTCCACCTGCGGCTTGCCACTTCGACGCGCCTTCCGATTCTTCCACTCTGCTTCAAACATCTGAATATGCGCACTGTCTCTTAGCATAATGCTGCACAGATTTGTCGTTGCTTCCGTCGCAAAGATCTTTCCGCGAAATCCCCTGCTGTATAAAAGCGGCAAAAGCCCGGAGTGATCGATATGCGCATGCGTAATCAGCACCGCGTCAATCATCGACGGATTCACCGGAATCTCCTGGTTTACATAAAGCTCCGCGCCTTGTTCCATACCACAGTCTACAAGCAAATGTTTCCCGCCAACCTCGAGAAAATGACAGCTCCCCGTCACCTCATGGTCGGCTCCGATAAATTCAATCTTCATATGAATCGCTCTCCCGTTACTATTTATGTTTATATTTTAACGCTTTTAGAAATGCCGGGCAATGATTTAGGCAAGGAAAAAGCCGGAGAAATTCCTTCCCCGGCCTTCGCCTTTGACTCAAGCTATACCTGCATATTTCGCAACATCCACGTGTTGCACCGTTCCGACAGCTCCATTTTCATACAAGAAGATTCCACTAGATCTGATGGCGCCGTTAACCCGTTCTGCGCTGCGCTCCGTAAAATTCGTCGCTACGTTGCCAAGGCAGATCGCGCCAACGCCCTTTTCCTTTAAGCTGTACAAGATGTCATTGCCTGAAGCATCCTTCGCCCAGATCTTCAGTTTGGAAAAGACTGCGTCATTTTCATCAATCCAGCCATTACCGTCCTCATCATACGCGGCAAGATCGGCAAATCCATTCTGGCTCTTCGCACCAAACAGTTCTGAGCCGTCATTAATCACACCGTCACTGTTCTTATCGAGTGCAAGATAACCACTTCCCGCTGACAGCATCGAAATCTCTTCCGCCGTGCCGTCTGCGTCAAGATCAAACATAAAAGTCTGATCGGTCAGATTCGCAATGTCACTGTCAAGATTAATGACAAGCGGATCACACATGTCAAATGGACTCGCCTGCACATCTGCTCTGTAATACTCTTCAAAGCTTCGGCTCATCTGCAGATTCAGTCCAAATGAAATCTCCCGCCCATCTGCCGTTACCACTGTTCCGGTCGTAGAATAGGTCGTCACTTCCTGCTCATAGTGATACGTTTCCATCACATAATTGGAAGAGGCAAATGAACTTCCAAAACCACCTCCATACTGCGCAGGCTGAGAAGACAGCGAATACTGATTGCAGATTTGATCAAACCAGTTCTTATGATTTGCAAAGAGCAGTTCAAATAAATAAAACAAGGAACGCTTTTGCACCGTTTGAAGCGCTGAATCCTGACTGTCTGTGACCTTACCATTTTCCGCAATTTCCTGAGAAGCCTTCGCAGATGCTGAATTTTTCGCATCTTCAAGACTTGCCCGAAATGCCCCGAGTGACTGCGAGGTGTAACTCGTGTAAGCGTGTTGCGATTGCATAGCAATCATACTTGATTCAATTTTCATGTTCATAACTCCTTTGGATTTCGACACCAAATCTCGATCTGTCCCCCGCTTGAGCTGCGCATGCTGCTACGGCAGATTGAAATATTTTCGCGTCTCCCCTCCTTGTCTGGACTTTTTCACATCTCATCCGATGTAAGCAAAAAAAATGGAAAGACTGCGTAAAAATCCATTTTACATAGTCTTTCCATCCATGGTGTCTCATTTTACCGTTTCGCCCATTGGCCGATAGGTGTCCCGGTACTACTTATATCGGTCGAAGATACCATATTCTTTAGTTGTTTGCAAAAGTTTCATAAGCGCTTTTCAGCTGATCGGTGATATCATCATTCCAATCTTCTTCTGCAATCCACTGGAACTTCTGTGTTCCCTTGGTTGCTCCGCTAAGTGCGTTATCAAGCGCTGCATTGAAATCATCTTCTGTAATTTCTTTATCATCTGCGTCTGCGTAGGTTGTTGTGCTTTCTTCCTCTGTCTCAGACAGCGTATACTTACTTGCTACCGGTGTAATGGTAATCTTACCGTCACCAAGTGAGAAATAGCCGATCAATTCATAACCATCAGCAGCACTCGCACGAAGAATATCTGTGTATGCATAATTCACAGTTCCATCCGGCATGGTATAGGTATCAACCGTTGTCTCAATGATATCCGGAAGTGATTCGCCTTCTTCTGAATCATAAGGTTGTTCTACCAGTTTTGTCTTATCTTCACTTACTTCATAAACATCAAAGTATGTGTAAAAACCGCTTCCTTGTAACGTCGCTGTAATGATCTCAAGATATCCATCATGATCGAGATCCGTTACGGTATAAGAATACTCTTCACCTTCATAATCCGCACGACTCCAGACATCCTTGTTATCCTCAATCACTTTAATCTGATCCGAAACATCCGAAGAATCTTGTTCTTCTTTATCACCGGATTTTTCTGTAGATGTCGTTACATCAGTACTTTCCTGCGAACTTGATGTTTCTGCCTCTGTTGTGGTATCTGCTGTACTATCGCTAACTTCCTGTTGTTCTGTAGCAGAACTACTTTCATTCTCATTCGTCGTTTTTGAACAGGCTGCAAGCGACACCAGCATACAACCGCTCAATAAAATCATCAGACCCTTTTTATACATGATAAAAAAGTCCCCCTTTCGTTTTCGATAGTACTATCATAACCCTAAACATCATTTAATAGTTATTAAGTTTTATTAAGATTATGTGAAGAAATTATTCTGCTTCTATCGTTAGTGGAATCCTTACATCTCCGGCGCCATTGGCGCTGACAATAACCATCGCATCACCACTGATTCCCTGTGTTTTTAAGAACACACCACCCATTCCCCCATGGAGGGAGATGGTCTTAGGACCAATAATCTGCAGCATTCCTTTGGTTCGAATTGTGACAGGTTCATTATAATATGGTAATATATTTCCATTTTCATCTAACATCTTAATCCGTACCAGCACCACATCATAGGTCATCTCTTCTTTTAGATTCGTGTGGTCGGCAGTCGCCTCAAGATGAATTGCATTAACCGGTCCTTTTGTGACGGTCTTTACAACTTCACCGTCTTTGACAGCTTCGAAGGTAAACCGCGCTCCCTTCTGCCCCCAGTCACCAATATACTTGCCATACAGCGCATAAGCCTGCTGAGCATTCATCCGATAGCGGACAAGCAGCCACAATGCCTTCAATTTCAATTTGAATGGAAGATGATTATACCCAAATCTGGCTCCATAATTTAAGATTTCTTTTACCATCTGCTCCTGTTTCGGATCAAACTTCTCCCCTTCGGTAAGCTGATTGCCGATAAAATCATCCACCTCAATCGGCGGGTGATGCATATAAGGGAATTCTTCCGACTGCGGAAGATATGTCTTAATCAGCGTGTCATTTTTATACATCCGCACTTCATCTGCGTTGGTCAGGATATAGATTCGCCCGCGATTGCCTGCCGGATTCTCTCCGATGTCAAATGCGGACGTCACCTCCAGTACCGGATGATGATTCGACTGCGCTTCATATACTCTTGCCGCCACCTTGGGATTTCGAAACATATCCGTCACACCGTGATAGCAGACATTGTCCCCGCTTCCAAAGTCTGAGTGCGTGTTATAGTCAAACATGCACCAGCCAAAGGAACCTGCCACGCCTTCTGCTACTGCCACATCGCTTAGCACTCTTGCGTGGCGAAGCGCATGCTCCTGTCGGTGTTTTTCATCGTCATAACTTTTCGTTGGATACATATGCCCGTTATATTCACTGATCAGATACGGCTTTTCCATCTGCGATGTCACTTTCTGCTTTGGCTCGCATCCCCTGCCTGTTCCATCAAATGAAAAATCATTGTAGGCATAGACATCCTCAAACAGATGACTCTTCTTAAGATAACGCACTCCGCTTGTCGGTCGATACTCATCGAGCAAATGCGCAATCTTATTCGTCATCTCATAGAATTCATCATCATCGACTGACTCATTGATTCGAACGCCCCACAAGATAATCGACGGATGATTACGGTACTGTACCACCATGTCCTGAACATTTTCCATTGCATGGCGCTTCCACTCGTCATCTCCGATATGCTGCCAGCCCGGAATCTCCGTAAATACAAGAAGCCCCAGCTTGTCACACTCTTCTATAAAATATTTTGACTGCGGATAATGCGAAGTTCTAACCGCATTAACCCCAAGTTCGTACTTTAAGATTCTTGCATCCATTCTCTGCATGGACTCCGGCATCGCATATCCCACATACGGGTAACTTTGATGGCGGTTTAAACCGCAGATTTTCATCCTTCTGCCGTTGAGATAATACCCTTCCGGGCGAAATTCACTACTGCGAAATCCAACCGGCTGCGAGCGTTCGTCTATCAGCTTTCCATGATAACGAAGCTGCGTCTTAAGCGTATACATCTTTGGATTATCAACATCCCACAATACCATCTGTCCGGCTGAAAAATTCATTTCGTAATAAACCTCATCCTCATACATGCGCTCTTCAATCCGCTCGCGTATGTCACGATAATCCTTTTTCATCGTTGCCAGACATCTTGTTCCGTCATAGAGCTGCTGGCAGATTTCCATGCTGTGATTCTTAGGCATATTTTTAATCTGCGTATTCGTCTTAAGATTACAATATCCCTTTCCCTCTGAGATTTTTCCGGTCACCGTCGGAATCGCATAGATATCTCCCAGATACACCGGGTCGCGCAGTTCCATTCGCACTTCCCGATACAGCCCGCCAAAGGTTAGATAATCAATCACATAACCAAATGGCGGAATGTTCAGTTCTTCCCTCGAATCTACTTTTATCACCAGCAGATTGTTATATTCCCACTTAATCATTCCGGTCAGTTCTACCTCATACGAGGTATATCCGCAGTAATGCCTGGCAATCTTTTTTCCATTTAAATAAACTTCACTTTCATGACCGGCCGCTTCTATAATCAGGAAGATACGCTTCCCCTGCCAGAGCGGATTTCCAAATATCACACGTCGGTATCCACATACCATCTGATACTCACTTTCGTCAAAGTAGTGCGTTGAAAATTCCTTACAGGTGTGAGGCAGGCGTACCTTCTCGTATTCGCCCGGCTCTCCGTTATAAAACTCATTTGTGTATGTACCGGTAAATTCCCAGTCATTATTTAAATTAATCTTTGTTCTCATAGTCTTTCTTCTCTAGCGAAACAATGCAAATATCTCCTCAAGTTGCTCCACTAAAAGCCCCTTATAAAGTGTTGTTCCTTCCCTCTTAAAGTCCGGAATCTGTTCATAGCCTCGTATGTATTGCATGGCAATCTGACGATTTTCTTCTTCATATGTTTCTTTTAGTCGTTGCCACATCTTATCATCGATATATGTAAGTTGCCCATCCGGATGTTTCTTCGAATACTCCAGCAGTGCCTGAAGCATCTCTTCATTATAAACCGCCTCAATCTTCACATACTTTCTTCGAAACTCTGTTGCATCCAGATTCAATGACGGATTCACAATCTTATCATCTTGCTCCTCATTATGCTCCAGACAAAGTAGCTTTTGTATCACCAAAACACTGCTTGTATCCTTTCCATAACCGCATACACACAGCGCATCCACCCCATACAGCTGTGCCAGATAGTCCAGGACCGGCTTGTAATGAAGCCTCACCGGATTTAATTTTACAAATTCGTAAAATCCCGCCGGCCGAAGGTCTTGTTCCTTCCATGGCCACTTAATACATTGTTTATACTGTGACTCAAGATATTCATCCTGCCTTCTTAAAAAAATCAGAATCTGAATATCTGTAAAATACCTATTTAGCAAATGATGCAGTGTATCATGAAACAGATGCAGCATCTTTTCTTCATCATATGCCTCTTTTAGATTGCTCTTTCGAAGCCCGCTTAGCGTTCTCAAAAGTTCACAAAATAGTCCTTCCTGCGAGATTACAACCGTATGACAGTTCTTGCTTTTCGCCTGTGATACCATCTCTTCCATAAGCTGCTCAGCGCTTTTGTCAACATACGCAAATATCTCCGGTTCACTCGCCCATATCTCCTCTCCTTCGAGCGCCTTTTTTAGCACTGCACAGGCAAGGTATGCATGGGATTGGTAGAGGTGCTTTTCCACTTGTCCATAGTAAATTCCCCTGCGCACAAGTTCTTCACCATGTGCATACAGATAATCTTGTATCGCACTTGATCCTGTTTTGTAATTTCCCATGTGAATCAATACCTTCATGACACTTTTCCTTTTACATTTGCTATAATATCCCTAACAATAATATTATAGCAAAAAACACGGAAAGAATGGTAATAACATGTGCGGAATTTGTGGATTTTCTGGTAAAAAAGACTCGAACTTACTCCATAATATGACAGATACGCTAATCAGTCGCGGCCCTGATGAAGAAGGCTTCTTCGAATGCGACTTTATGCAGCTTGGCGTGCGTCGTCTTGTCATCTGTGACAAGGCAGGTGGACACCAGCCTTGTTACGGTGCCAGCGGTAAGGTTATCCTGCTTTTTAACGGCGAGATCTACAACGCTCCCGCACTTCGAAATGAACTGCTTACACTTGGAGCGTCATTTTCATCTGACCACTCTGATACTGAAGTTCTTGTAAATGCCTACCTTCGCTGGGGGCGTGATTTTGTCTTAAAACTTAACGGTATGTTCGCCATCTCGATTCTGGATCTTCGAAATCACACTCTCTTACTTTACCGCGACCGGCTTGGCGTTAAGCCTTTGTATTATTCTGTTTTGCCGGATGGCTCTATCGCCTTTGCATCACAGGTCAATGCCCTGCTCATGCATCCTCTCGTAGACCATACCCTTAACGATACTGCTTTATATCAGTACTTTTCTTTTAAAAATACGATTGCACCTGCAACTGCTTACACCTCGATTAAAGCACTGCTGCCGGGGCAGGAACTTTCCTTTGAAGATGGCCGGATTTCCCTTCGAAACTATTGGTCTCTTAGTGACTGTTATGCTCGCGAAGGTGTCTATGACCGTGACCATCTTCGCGCACTTTTAGACGACGCCGTTAAGATTCGTCTTAAGAGCGACGCCCGGATGGGGCTCTTTTTAAGCGGCGGCCTTGATTCTGCTCTCGTTGCTGCAATTGCCGGTTTTCAAGGCGTTCATCCTGCCGCCTACACCTTGCAGCATGACAACGACGAAGATGTTGATGCGGCCTCATCCATTGCCCGGCAACTATCGCTACCGCACCGGCTTCACACCATTCACGCAGAAGATGTAATTGCCTCTTTAGATCAGATTATGTCTGTATTTTCGCAGCCTTATTCCGGCCCGATTTCGACATACTTTTTATCGTCTTGTGCTTCTCGCGATGTTAAGGTCGCCCTCTGCGGCGACGGCGCCGACGAGTTATTCGGCGGCTATCTACCGCATATTCTTGCGCGACCAATGGAGTATTACACTTCCTGCCAAAAAGCCGAATCCGTTCCTGACCCATCCAGTCTTGGATACTTTCATAATCAGCCGGATTATATCCGCTCCCTCTATGCGTATTCTCATGGCGATGAAGCTATGCTCGCAGCGCGCATGACGTTGCTTACCGATGCGGACAAAAAACTGTTTCTCTCCCACCGGATGAGACCTTTTGTTCGGCGCGAAGCGACACTGAAACTTATTCGTAACGTCAAAGACTCCCAACAAGGACGCGACTGTTTTAACCGCGCTCTTGAGTATGATGGTCTGAATCTGCTGCCGAACCAGGTACTCTATTATTCTGACCACCTGTCCATGGCGCATTCCTTAGAGCTTCGCTCTCCGTTTTTGGATTACCGCCTGGTCGAATATGTCGCTTCTTTGTCCGCGAATGTAAAGGCCGACTTAAACTGCGAATCTCACGAAGACTATGGTAAACGACTTTTAAAAGACCTTGCTTCTGACTACCTGCCGCAGCGCATCATTCATCGTAAAAAGGCCGGTTTTGTACAACCAAACCACGCTTACCTGACCGGACCGTTAAAGGAATTTACCTTAGATACGCTAAGCGAAAGCAATCTACTGAAACAGGATTACCTCTCCAAAAACGGCACTTTATTTCTCCTGAAGACCTTTTACGCTGACCCTTTTAAGAATGCATCGCTTTCGGAAATCATTTGGAATTTCTTATGCTTTATGAGATGGCTGAACTTAAAAAATGAGGACTGATTATCAGTCCTCATCTTCTTACCATTCTTTTGTTCGTTTTAGATACTCATATCTGTGAAGTGCATAGGCCATAATCAGTCCATGGTCAAATGCAATGTTCTCACTGCTTAGCAGTTTGATTTTAGGCATCAGCCCCTGATCTTCCATTCCGGATACACGAATCGAAATGGTCTCTTCTTTATAGGTTAAGGTAATGCTTCTCTCTTCTCCGTCTCTTTTGTGTGACAGCGAAAACCATCTGGCATCACTTGCATCATCACCCGCACTCACCTGAAGCTCATCCGCCTTTACTTTCCCAATATATGCCTCTGTCATTGTCCATCCTCTCGGATCTCGATTTGGCGCCGAGAAGACACGAATCGGCTGTAAATTCGGAATATCAACACCGGTTTCTTCTAACAATTCCCGTCGCGCTGCCATATCGATGGTCTCTCCCGGCTCAGCAAATCCTCCCGGAAATGCAAAGCAGTCTTTACATGGATGATTTCCTCTCTTGATTAACAACACCTTACATTCATTGTCTTCTTCAGAAATCAGCACTGTATCTGCCGTCACCGCCGGCTTTGGATAGACTTGTTTTTTATATTCTTCTAAGAATTCTTCTTCTGTCATTCTTTTGTTCTCCTTTCTTGTTCTCATCTATTATAACGCATTTATCTTACGCAAAACGCTCTAAAAACCAATTTATTTTTTGTTGAACATCCATCGGATTTAATGGACACAATTCCGTTTCATATGTATTAATCAGATTCACGTCCGGGTAAATCTTATTACGCGAATACGTTTCCATCTTCCAACCTACTTTTCTTACATAATCCGTATCATCCATTCTTCCGTTATGTTCCCAATAACATTTTTTCCCACTTGACGGATGTCTTAACGTAAAATCAGGATAAACAATTATTGTTCCCAATTGTAAAGCGCATTCATATCGATACGGAATCCCTCTCTCGTATAACGCCTGCTCAATAAACACTTCAGATTTTGAACGCAATACATTTCCGGTTATACTCTTATACCGTAATCGTTCCGGATATGACGTATTTGTCATATACTCTTGAGTCATCCACTGCCTCAGTTCTTCCGAAACCGGTTTGATACAATTTGATAGTATATCTTCATATAAAGGATTATGAATAAGTTTTTCAACATAGGATTGATCATCTTGATAATTTTTCAGATAAGAATGAATTGCTTTTTGCTCTTGTATTAGATCTTGAAGATGTGCAGTTAGATATTTCTTATGGGCTAACTGTTCCGCAAAAGCCCGATTTTTTCTTTGGATGTATTGTTTTTGCCCCGATTCACTAGAAAACCAATTTACATAAACACCATTTCTCAGACAAATCAAATGTCCTTTTGGTAGTTGTTGAATCTGTTGTTGTATTTTTTTGATTTCAGATTCAATCGATTCTTGTTCGGAGCGCAGCTGTTGAATAAGCATAGATTCCCTCCTCTTTTAGATATGATGAGGAGATTGTAACATGAAAACGTGATTTTGTGTAAAAAAAATTTTTAATATTTTTCTTTTGTAACTTTTCCGCTCTGGATCTCTCTTTAAGTTGCAATATTTCCCAGCGCACGCGGCGACGGCTCTTTTTTTGTAACTTTTCCGCTCTTAAATCCTGTTTCAGTTACAAAATTTCCCGGCGCCGGCTTCGCCGGCTTCTTTTTTGTAACTTTTTTGCTCTTTAATCCTGTTTCAGTTACAAAATTTCTCGGCGCCGGCTCAGACAACCTTCATTTTGTAACTTTTTCATTCTTAATTCCCGTTTAAAACACAAAAAACCGCGCACCAAAGGTGCGCGGCACATATCTCATAATCTTATTCACACATTGCTTTTGCAAGCTCCTGCATAGCCGGGATATCGCTTCCCTTCATCTTAGAACGAATTGTCACCGTCTGCTCAACCAATGTAAGATCCTTCATACCTTCCAAAATACCCTTCATCGTGCGGGCGGCTGTCGGCCCCCAGGAACCATTTTCCAGGATACCGATCTTACGATTCTGATACATCTTGGACTTTAAGTGATGTAAGAAATCTTCCATTGGCGGGAAGACACCGCCATCATAGCTGGCTGCGCACAGCACCATACGATCATAACGGAAAGCATCTTCAATTGCTTCCGCCATATCACCGCGGCATAAGTCGGCAAGGGCAACCTTCTCGGCGCCTGCCTTTTCCAGCATATTGGCAAGCTTCTTAGCTGCAACTGCGGTATTCCCGTGAATCGAAGCATACGCAACTAATACGCCCTTGTCTTCCGGCTCATATTTGCTCCAGGTATCGTACAACTTAATATAAGTTTCCAGATTGTCCTTTAAGACAGGACCATGAAGCGGACAAATCATACTTACAGGCGTATCATTGAACTTCGCAAGAAGCTTTTGCACAGGTTGTCCGTACTTTCCGACGATATTGAAATAATAACGACGAGCTTCACAAGCCCAGTCTCCGTCATCCTTGCTAAGAGCTCCAAACTTACCAAATGCATCTGCTGAGAACAGAATCTTCTCGCTGCTTTCGTAAGAAACCATAACCTCCGGCCAGTGAACCATCGGAGCTAAATAAAACGTCAGTGTATGTGAACCAAGTTCAAGTGTATCGCCTTCACCAACCGTCATCTTTTTAACGTCATTTAGACTCTCGCCAAAGAAATTCGTCACCATCTGAAATGTCTTGGCATTACCGACAAGCGTTACATCCGGATATAATTCAATCAGACGCGCAAGCGAACCACTGTGGTCTGGCTCCATATGAGAAATCACCAGGTAATCCGGTGCGCGATCGCCAAGTTCACGCTTTAAATTCTCCTCCCAGGCATCCATGCCACGCGCATCAACGGTATCCATCACTGCCACCTTCTCATCCATAATCAGATAAGAATTATAAGAGACACCTTCCGGTACCACATATTGACTCTCGAACAAATCAAGGTCAAGATCGTCAACACCAATGTACTTTACTGCATCTGAAATTGTTAGTTGCATAATTTCCTCCTTAAGAAACATGTTGAAGTATGATTACCATGATTGGAATAGTAACCAGGGAACAGATTGTAGAAACGGCGACTCCAATCGACGCCGTAAAACTTTGTCTCGGATACTGAGCGCTCCCCATCGCAACCAGTGAGGCAACCGGCATACCGGCGCCAACCGTACAAATGCTAATCAGTGTTGCATCCTCAAGGAACAGATGCAGCACAAACCAAGTCACAACCGGCAATAAGATCAGGCGAATCGGAAGCATCGGCCAGATTCCCTTTTCCCGTTTTAAATCACTCATCACAACAGAGCCCATCGATGCACCAATGATAATCATGGACAGCGGGGTCGTGATATTACCAACGAAGCCGACGCACGTATAGAAAATGTCCGGCAGCGGAATGTTGGCAAAGTAAATCACAAGAGCCGCAATCGATGCGATAATACCGTTGTTTAGTACCTTGCGCAGTTCAAACTTTTGCTTTTCATAAGATCCTGTCTCAATGGCGGCATCCTTTTGGAACAGATGCATTGCCAAAGTAAAGAACAGAATGTTAAATGGCATATTAAAGATTGTGATGTAAAAGATTGCGCTATCCCCGAACAATGCCTGTACAACCGGATAACCCATGAACATGCTGTTCGAAAAAATAAACATACACATGTAGGTACCGCGAAGATGTTTTGGCACCTTCATCAGCCGTGTAAATACAATTGCCAAAATCGGGAAAATGATATACATCACCACTCCGGCCACAAACAGCCGAAGAACCGTACTTCCACCATCATGTGAAACGGTTGAAATACTATTTAAAATCAAACACGGACAGGTAATCTGCACGATCATTGCAGACATCTTCCCGGTAGCCTCCTTTGTAAGAATCTCTTTTTTTGCAAGTAAAAAACCTATTAACATTGCAAAAAAAAGTTTACACATCGTGGTCGCTATAACCATCTTTTCTCGCTTCCTTTCTGTCCCCCAACAAAAAGCGAGTGTCTGATTGTCGACACGCTTTTTTAGCCTTCTCTAGCCATAATTATAACGATTACCTATGTAAAATACTAGACTTTCTTCGAGAAAACAGCCCTCGCAGCAATATCTGCGAGAGCTGTTTATTATTTTTCTGCAATTGAGTTAAAATTTTTTGTATTTGTAGATCACTTTATAAAAAGGAGAACCATCAATACTCATAATTGATTTTTTTAAGCATCCTTTACCGGCACCTTTTTTATAAAATGTGTTTTTGTACTTATATGTTGTCTTACTTGTAACAGTCTGACCATTTTCATCTGTCGTATAGCTCCAATTGGTTGTATAATCATATACAATATTTTCGGCTGCATCAAGTTTATACTTCATTTTACTGTCTTTCGTGCCATCACTATTTGTTACAGTTTCAATCGTATAACCGTTCTTATAGGCATACTTTACATTATGAACCGTTTGTCCGCCATCATTATAGGTCGTATAGGATCCTTTTACCGCTTTTCCTTTTTTATTATAGCTATAAGATCCTTTTACTTGTAATGATCCGCTAGACCAAACTTTATAATTCTTCGTATGTCCTTTTTTATTATAATTGTAGAGATATCGACTCGTTAAACTGTTACTACTGTCATATGTTTTAGAATCGTATTGTTTGATTTTCGTAAAAGACTTATCGTAAAAGGTTTCTTTTATGACTTCTTTTGAGCTTAATTTCTTTCCCTTATAATTTTTGCAGGTAGTTGTAAGCGTCTTACCTTTTTTCTTATACTTATACTTGCTAGTCGTTTTCGTAGTCGTCCCGTCATGCTTTTGTGTACTTACCGCTGTTTTCGTATAGCCTTTAAACTTGCCCTTTTTATAATAAGTATATTTTGTCTTTGACGAATAGCTTTTCTTGCCGTCATCATACGCAACATAGCTTGTTTTTTGTAAAACGCCGGACTTGGAATACGTAGTATTATCCGTAGCGCCGAGCGTCCATCCGTTTCCATAGTCATAATAACTCTTGGAACTGGTTACTCGTGGTGATGTCGCTGCCATTGTTGGTGTTGCGGCAGTTGTGAAGATCATGGCAAATGCCATTACCACTCCACATAATGCAATTAATTTTTTGTTTTTCCTCATAAGCATCCCTCCTAGCTTTTTTATAGTACAATAGTATCATGCATTGAGTTTTACCGTCAACCTTACAAACTAAAAGCACATCTTTGCCGATGTGCTTTTTTATTTCGCATTATGCTCTATTTTTCAGTTCCGCAGTAATCTCTTCAAGTTTCTCATCCGTTAAAATATATTTCTTTTTAAAGACAACCACTGCAATAATCAGCGCCAAAATCGGAAGAAGCGTCATTGTCATACGAAGTCCGACGACAGAATTTTCCGTAACAATCGTTCCCACACTGTCCACGAATCCGGCGACCATCTTCGATACACCCTGAACGAGACTTCCATCGACAGCTTCAATGGCACTGTCTGATTCGCTGATATGGAACACGGACAGGCAGATTGAAGCGATTAACGCAGCCACACCACTTGCCAGTTTTACGACAAATGTCTGCATTGAGAAAATCACCGACTCATCTCGTCTTCCATTTTTAAGTTCCCCATAGTCAACGGTATTAGCCAAAAATACAGTTACGATTACATTTAACATACCGACTGCTGCGAAGATGAAAAATCCCGGCACAAAGAACGGATAGACATTGTCGACTCCCAAAAGTGCCATCACCAGCAATATTACATAACCGATAATCGCCGAAGCAACGGATATGTAAAACACCTTCATAATCGAGAAGAACTTACGAAGCAGCGGGAAGAAGATAATCATGGAAATAATCTGCATACCACCGCCAAAGGTGTTAAACAGTGTATAATTTCCGGTCCAGCTTGCACCGCCAAGGTCATACTTAAAGAAATAAATCAAAAGGTTCGAGGTAATATAAACCGCGGTGTTAACAAGCACGATTGCAATTACCATCGTCATCGCCTGATCGTTTTGCACAAGCGAGGTAAACATCTCTTTTACCGTTGCCGTCTTCATATCCACGGAAGATTTTTCTTTAATACGAAGACAGGTAATTAGGATAAAGACGAAGAACAATACCGCTACAATCAGCGAGAAATATTTATAACCAAGTCGTTCCACTTCCTTTGTGGAGGAAATATCACCGGAAATGCTTAGCGCCTCATCCGCCGCCGTAAGTGTCGCATATTGTTCTTCATTCACATATACGATTGCTGCAGCATCCTCACTATCCACGCTGTCTAAGACGACATTCATAGCGGAGTTGTCACCATTTAACTCTAAGCCATTAATGGTAATTGTATAATCTGCATTATCCTGGTTAAAGGTAATGGCCTCATCAAACTCCGACTGATCTGCGGCAATGGTGATATCTCCGACACCATCTGTAATCTCCACCATGTTACCGGTCGGAACCTGCGCATCATTTCGTTCCGTCACATAAACCGTTGTCTGATAATCGTTAAGATTAATCGTTGCAAGATCGGTGGTCTTAGCCGCCATTGCAGAACCGATACTCGTAACTGCCATAACCGTAATAATCGTGATGATGGCAGAACCTACGCCCGCACAGGTACGCGCCAACGCCGAGAGATTCTCACGCTCCTTACCACTGTCTGTAAATGCCGGCACCATTGACCAATATGGAATATCCATCATGGTATAGGTAACGCCCCAGATAATGTAAAAGCAAGCCGCATAAGCAACCAGGCCGCCGCCATTTAACGAAGGTGGAGCGGCAAACATAAAATACAAGATGATGGCATTCGTAAGCGTACCGACGAACAACCACGGTCTGAACTTACCCCATTTTGTCTTGGTCTTTGCGACCAGCACACCCATAATCGGATCGTTAAATGCATCAAACACACGCGCGATTAACAAAATCACACCCATAATCCAGGCGCTGATGCCCATAATATCCTGATAATAGTACAGAATGTAGCTGGCCGAGAGCATGTACACCATGTCTTTTCCGACTGCGCCGATTCCGTATGCGAACTTTTCCGAACCCGAAAGTCTCTTTGTCTCCATACTACTTCTCCTCCTTTAAGCCCATGGCAAGTTTCACTGCCTTGTAGGCTCCATCATAAATTCCCTGCTCTTTATTTTTCATAATATTGTGGCACATATCCACAAGTAACTGTTCCTCATTCATAAACAGATCAATCATCTGAATCGTGTGCGGGATATCTCTGCACTCAAGCGTTCCATCTCCAATCTCAGCAGAATGAATCGCGCCCCACATCTCGTGCTTTCCAACGCGTTTGATAAACAGCTTTGGAACCGGATAAAAGGCAAGTTCCGAAGGCTTTGTCACAAGTACATCTGCGCTTCTCATAAGAAGATTGGTCGCATAAACCGCTTCAAATATATTCGCATGCCAAAATCCATGAATCCCGCTAATCGTCTCCTTCTCACCCAGGGCTTTTTCACAAAAGCCTTCCGTATCGCGCCAGTTATCAAAATGCTCCGTCGCGTATTCTTTCATCTGCGGAATCTCGCTAAGAAGCGCATCCCAGACATTTTTATAATCCCCGACATTGACATAGAGCACCGCCTGATTATTTGAAATCGCCGGAAGCAGATGCTTTATAATCGCTGCAAAGATTTCCTTTTGCGCACCTGCACCTCCGATTGTCAGTAAGAAGCGAGTCGGTTCACCCTTTTCCTTGCGGGCAATTCTGGCCTTACAGTCTGCTTCAATATTGCTGACCAGTTCATGATCAATATAGTGACCGGTATAAACCAAATCCTTTGTCGGCATCGGATTTAAGACGTTCTCTTTGGCCATGCCATTTAAAATGCGATACCCCATGTAAGCGTTCTGGCACTGAATCGTGTGCACCGAACCTTCTGCAAAATGAAGTGCCATCGGCCAGTTGTCCGGAATTGCATTGACCACATACTTCATACCGGCATGAATCGCTGCCTGTGCCGGCCATACGTGTGTCCCAATGACCGGAATGTCTTTCGGTACGTTTTTATAAACCGGCGCCATAAGCTCCGCATTCTTTTGGTCTGATGCGTTATAGGTCAGCGCCCGAAAGCCTTCGTAGTTCATCGGCTCCCAGATAAACCTGTTAAACAAAGGATTCTTCGACAACCTAGAGCCCAGTGAATATAGATTGTTTTGCGCTGCAATTACCTTCGTACAGGTCGTCTGCAGATAACTGTTAAGGTCCATCCAATACGGCCGATACCCAAGTGCTTTCGCCGCGGAAGCCATCGCCATCGAGATGCGGTAGTGCCCAAATCCCATTCGAATATTTCCGACGATAATACCTTTGTCCATATCAAATGTCGTCTCAAGCTGAGCATCCGCCTTATTGTAGTGTACGTTTTGATTCAGATCTCCTACCAGCACATTGACAACATCCAGCGAATCTCCGATGTATGGATTCTTCTGAAGCGTCACCGGATAATCCGCCGATGAATCATCCCCATACTTTTTGATATATTTGTTTTTCGAGCGCACCGCCTTTTGATACGCCGAATCTGAAATTGTATTACCAAAGATTACTTTCGACTTTTCTGCCATCCGATTCCCCTCTTTTTCACCATAATCCCATCTACTAACATCGATACCAGTTCATCGAGCGCCTCAGCATACTCAATGTTGTTGGCAATCAATACATTACGCACGAAGAACTGCTCAATCGTTGCTTCATACGCCGTCTTAAAGACCACAATGTTAAATGGTCGAAAGACGCCCTCTTCAATTCCCTGTTCCATCAAACGAATCGTGGAATCCCAGCCATTTTCCAGACGAAGTTCAATCTTCGCATAGATCTTGGGATATTTATCACGAAGTGCAAACAGCTGACGAAAATCAAGATCGCGATATCCGTCCGGCAGGACATTTAAAATCTGTCGCAGTTTCTCTGCAGTTCCAATTTCCTGATTATCAAGCACTTCCTGCTCGCTTTCCTTTATTTTGTCAAATGCATACTCAACCATGGAATATAACAATTCTTCTTTATCCCGAAAGATGGTATAAATTGTCTTCTTGCTCATCGACAATTCTTTTGCAATATCATCCATGGTAAATTTCATTCCTTTATTCTTAAATACAGCAGTTGTCGCCTCTAATACTTTCACTTTATTCTCTCGTGTTCTAGACATGACACACCTCTTTCATTTGGAAACTATTTTTTTATTATCGTTTCCTTAATAGTATCATGTGTGGAAACTCCTTTCAAGAAACTATTTTTACAAATTTAGTTTCCTTTCCTTGTGCAAGTTGCCACCGGCATCTTTTCCAATATTTTCCTAAGCAGTTTCCACGCAAAAAAACGACCCGCCAAAAACTTTGGCGAGTCGTTCACTCTCTCAACTATTTCATATCAAATTTTGTTTTTATTTTCCGTATACGTCTAAGTAAGTCTTCGTATCATCCTGGTCTTTTTCCACAGTTCTATATGCTGCGAAATCCCAGAATACTCTCCACTGTTCCTTTTCCTTGTTCCATGGAGATACCTCAACGCGATATCCTGCAGCTTTAATCTCCTCCATCAGTTCCTTTGGAGTATCTTTTGGTGCGTTAATTACACATGGCATAACCTTGCACTTTACCGCATCATAGATCACGCGAAGAATCGTCTCTTTGGATAACGTCAATGTCTCCGTATCTGTCTGGATTTCATTAGCAGGAACAACATTATATTTACTCATGATCTGCACCTCCTAGATTTCAATTGGGCCTGCATCAAGGGACTCTGCGATGGTGACGCTCTTCATTGGCTTACCATTTACCTCGATGGTATAAGTTCCAGGCTCAAGTTTGTCAAATTTGAATTCGCCAAAATAGTCTGTCTTCTGATCAAGGACAACGCCTTCACCATTTAATACAACTTCTGCACCTTCCACACAGTCGTTATCCTTTAAGATACATCCTGTAATGAAGTTCTTGGTGAAACGATACAGATTCTTGTAAAATACATGCGGCTTAGAACCAAGCTGTGGATGCAGCTCTTCAAGCTCTTCGTCTTTGATCATCTTGTCCATCTCTTCCGGAGTGATGAAGTAATGCTTCAGTGACTCTGTCGGACAGGAATGTGCACATCTTGGCATGCATGGCTGCTGGTCGCTGTCTAAGATGTGTGCGCACATCGTACACTTTTGTGCAACCTGAAGTTCTTCGTTCCAGCTCATTGCATGGTATGGACAGTGATTTACAAGATCCTTGTTACCACGTGCCTTTTCCGGGTCGATTAACACAATACCATCTTCACGGCGATACACCTGGTCCGGATAAGCCTTCATACACTCTGCATTTTCGCAGTGCTGACATGGCTTTACAAGATAGCAGGCATCGATACGAGGAGCCTGTCCACGAACCTTTTGTGTTGACTCGATCCAATTTGCATGGTGACGTGTCATGGATTCTGTATATGGTTTCCAGTCGTTGCCTACATGTTCATCCATGCAGGCCATACGACAGTTGTTACAGTTAAAACATAAATCTAAATCTATTACTAAATAATGCTGTTTGCTACTCATTATTTTTGGCCTCCTTTCCACTGTGCTCCGGAGAATTTCCAAGCCTTTTCTGTCCAAACCATGTCATCACAGTTTGGATCTGTGTAGAACTGACCTTCCTTAATGGTTGCACCTACAGGTACATTGGCAGGATCGTTCCAGTTTGCTTTTTCTTCTGCTCCACCGTGGTTCTTATCAAGTGGTTTTTCCTTGTAATCCTTAAGTTCTGCGCGATCCCATTTTTCAATTTCAACGAGGCAGTGCTCGGTTGCCATACCTGTTGCATATTTTGATAAGAATCGAGAAGGCGTTAAGATGTTGATACATCCACCACGATCTACTGAGTGTCCCGGTTCACCAAGTGGCTTGTACTCTGCGGATGACTCATAGCAGTGGCAGGTTCCTTCCGGTACACGCTCGGTTACCTGAGCGGCGAAGATAACAGCACCACGATCGTTATAAGCTTTTACAAGATCGTTGTTCTTAATGCCTCTTGCCTCAGCGTCCTTAGGATTAATTCTCATAATCCAATACCAGAATCCATCTACATATACGCGGTGGTCTTCGATATCCTGTACGAAGGAATCCTTTCCATCACCCTGTGTATGGAAACTGAAACGTGGATGAGGTGAAAGTACTGCGAGCGGATATTTCTTAATACGCTCTGTATGATGACCTTCCCAGGATGGAATATACATCGGCATAAGCGGTCTTTCTGTATCATCTGTGTCATAATGACCAAATCTCTTTAATGAGTTAGAAACAAATTCAATCTTACCGGACTGTGTCTGCAGACCCTGCTGATCTACCAGATCACCCGGACGGAATCTTGAAATCCAACCTCTTGTATCCTGCTCTCTTCCCTCTGCGAACCAGCGGAATGCAGGTGCTGAAGGAGCCTTTTCATCAAGCGGTACGATAAAGTAACCTTTCTCGAAGAATTTCTCCCATGAAACTACCTTTGGAAGGTCTGATGCGTAGAACATCTGCTTCACCCAACCAAGCTCTGTCTTTCCTTCTGAGAAGACATCTCCAACATGAAGTCTTTCACAGATTGCGTGGAAGATTTCGTAGTCAGACATAGACTCGCCAAGTGGCTGAATACATTTCTTTTGAAGTGTAATCACACGGTAATTTGCCTGGTTATGTGAATCCGGATTGTATCCTGAGTTGGATGCCCATTCTCCGATATCCCATCTCTCAAAGTTCGTACATGCAGGAAGAATAATATCGGCAAACGGAACCTCTCCTTCAAACCAGATAGACTGGCTGACTACAAATGGAAGTTTCTTTGTACGATACATTCTTGCATAACGGTCGCCCTGTCCCATAGTTCCGATATGTGATCCACCATACTTATACAGCATCTGGATACGGCTGAAACCATTTGCAGGATAATGATATTCATGGAACTGCTGCTCTTGTGAATCTCCTACGAATCCACGGCCATACCACTCTACGCGGTCATCTAAGATGGTCTCCGGCAGACGCATACGGTCTACGTGAACTGCGGCTGCTGTTGACAGGTTCGATGTCATCGGTCTTGAATCTACACCGTTGAACATTCTGTAAGCAAGTACTGCTCCTGCTGCAGAGTTTTGTGCATCTCCACAGATACCACCGTCTGCATATCCCGGGAAATAGAAGTCGGAATCTACCGGCACACCCTGCGTTGTAGAGTAAATGTTAATTCCCGGCTTACCAAGTCCCTGCATGGTAATAAGGGCAATCATCAGTCTTGACCAGTCCATACCGATTGGAGAACGGCAGCATCCGCCCCATCCGCCAAGTCCACCGGCTGCGAGCATGGTCTTATTCTTAGCCCATTCTCTTGCAAGTGCACGGATGTCATATGCAGGAATCTTACATTCTTCTGCTGCCCAGTCAGCTGATTTTGGAATGCCGTCTGTCTTACCAAGAACGTAATCTGTCCATTCTTGAAATCCTTCTGCATGTGTCTTTACATATTCTTTATCATAAGTTCCTTCTACCAGCCATGTATGTGCGATACCAAGTGCCAGTGCCGCATCTGTACCAAGCTGTGGTGAGAACCATTTTCCACCGTATAACTGGTTGGTATGGTTGTAATATGGATCGATAAATACCATCTTTACACCGAGCTCTTTCAGCCAGCGACGACGGATTGTACTTTCAAATGCTCCGTAGATACCATTGTTGGTCTCAGGGTCTGATGACCAAAATACCATCATCTCGCAGTTTTGCAGGCAGTCTTCAAGAAGGTCTGTCTGCTCCGGATTACCAAGTCGTGCGGTAAATCCATACATATGGGTTGCACCCCAGTGCCAACCTTCCCAGGAATCAGGGTTATGATCTGCATAGGTCATTCCTGTTGCATTCATAAATCTAAATAATGTAGAGTGACGATATCCTACAGTTCCCCATAAGTGATGAGAGGACGGTTCAATAACCATTGCACCAGGACCATAATCTCTCTTAATTCTTCTTATTTCATTACAGACAATATCAAGAGCCTCATCCCAGCTGATTCTTTCATATCCGGAAATACCTCTGTTCTCCTCATGTCTGTCACCATTTGGATCAAAATCCACTCTCTTCATTGGGTACAGGTTACGGCGATCAGAATAAATCATGGATTTAAACTGCTGTGTAACCGGTGTAACCGTTGTTTTTCTTGGTGGTGTAAACTCATGACCTCTAGCTTCAATCTTCCAGCCGGGAGCATCATCATCGTCCAGATCCATCGGTGTAACTCTGACGATCTTATCCTCTTCTTCGTCTACATATACGAAAACAGGACCACCGGTCGTCATCATCGTTTTTCTTACAAGTTCTGACATATCCTCTTCTCCTTTTGTTTTTGTTGATTTTGACGCATCCGCAAAATACGCCAATCTGTTATTTTTGACATTTTTATTATATCAAGGATAATAAGGTGCAGTTTTCTTGTTTAATTTTACTATCATTCAGATTCGGAATAACCGTATTTTGCTGGTATACCAAGCTCGTTTTTGTGCAATTCGCATAATTTTATCCGAACTTTTATTAGACGTGTTTTACTTTCTGTATTGCTACTTTACGTGCCTTTTTTTGTTCAAAAATGATTGAATTAAAATTGATTTTTAAAAGATATGTACATAGAATTGTATTTTTGTTTTCAGATAAGTACAATTTTCTTTGTTTTAAATGAGGGTTATGAGCCGGAAATTTTCTTGTTCTCCGGCCGATTATAACGATTCATACTCTAGTCCGCTCTGCTTTAAAAACACTTCTGTCATATGATCCCAGGCCCGATCCACCTGATGATCCATCGTAAATGTAAGATGTGACACCCCCGGCGTGCATGTCAGAAGCTGATTTTGCATCCGAAAGTTCATATATAGTCCCGCATAATCTGCCGGTGACAGTTTTTCGTCAATTGCGCGAATGGTACGAATCAGATTCTCCGTTGAAAGCTTCATCGTTAGCTGATAGGAATGAATGAGTTTTGGATCTGCAAAGTAAGCCGCAAATGATTTCTTCAGATACGAAAATGGCAGACAGTCACATCCCTCAAACATGGCACGCTTCTCATCATCGCCTTTTAACAGACTTTCATTGATATGTCCGTCAATCGAGAACGTCGCCAGCGAAAAGATTGTAGCTTCTTCCAGCAAAAAGTTGTCAAATGTATTGTTCTTAAGCAGCGCGTCTAAAAACTGCTGTTCATTCGTTAGTTGTAGTGCTACCATCTGTAAAACCTCCTTCTATAATTTCATTGCAATCATTGTATCATTTCATTCGTAAGAATGGAATTGCCTGCGCGTCAATTTGTTGTGAAATAGTTGAAATGTATGCCGGCGGCGTTTCGGTAGGGACCATCCGCCCGGCGCTGGCACACGGAGTTTGTAACTAAACATCCATATCTGCGCACGAAAGTTACAAATATCACTCGCTGGCCGGCACTAGCACACGAAGTTTGTAACCAAACATCCATATCTGCCCACGAAAGTTACAAATATCACTCGCCGGCCGACACTAGCACCCGAAGTTTGTAACTAAACATCCATATCTGCCCACGAAAGTTACAAATGTTACTCGACGGCCGCCACTAGCACACGGAATTTGTAACCAAACATCCATATCTGCGCACGAAAGTTACAAATGTCGTGGCAAAGGGACCGTCCCCGGTGACGCCGCAGCTCCCGGGAATAACCTCCGGCCAGCACCCCCGCCCGGCGCCGTTTCGGTAGGGAACATCCCAGCGACCGAGCAGGATACATTTTCGAACTGCACATCGAGAGCCGCCGATCCTTGATGAGCATCCATAGCGAGCCAAAGACGAACCGAGGCTGCCTCGGATGACACAATGAAATGGCCTATCTGCGAAGCAGATTAGGGATAAAAAAATCGGAGGTGCAAGCTTGCTTGCAATTCCTCCGATTTTTTTATTCCGTCAGTTGTGCCAAGGGCACAACAGCCATTTCATGTAATATAATCATACCAATCCTAGTCAGAACGCGGTCGTCGGCGAGCGACTCAAAAGATGCGCATAGAAAGGATCGAGTAGCGGCGGGTCGGTGCAGGCGAAAATCGTATGCCTGCGAGGGAGCGACCTCCCTCCCCGCCGAAACGAGCCAAAACCCCCATGACCGTGGCAAAGGGAACATGACCGTGGCAAAAGGAACGTCCCCTATTTAATCTTAACCTTAATTGACTTCTTATACTTCGAATTCTCCTTCGAAATCGCGGTCACCTTAACCGTCTTACCTTTGCCTTTCTTCTTGGCGGTAAACTTCCCCTTCGAAGTAATCTTCGCATACTTCTTGTTGCTTACTTTCCACCTAACATTTGTATTCGTTCCATTGGTGGTCGCCTTAAACTTAAAGCTCTTACCGGCTTTAATCTTCTTTTTCTTCTTCGTAAACTTGACCTTGCTGACAAACTTGCCAAATGTCACCTTAATGGTATGCGTTTCCTTAGAAGCAGAAAAAGAATAAGTATACGATTTCAACTTAGACTTAGCAGTAGCACTCTTAACTGTCTTACCGTCAATCACAACTTTCTTAATAAAGGAATTACTGTTCGCCGTGATTGTACCACTGACGGTTTCACCATTTGCATATGTGGTATCACCACTGATACTACCATTTCCCTTACCGGCCTTTGTGATCGACAGATTTGAATAGCCACTTCCTGATAATTCCGTGACATATACTCCCATATCATACTCGCTTTCAGAACTTTGTCTAAAAGCCTGTAGATACAATTTATCACCACTCACACATCCGGTTGCATAATCATTAATCACAGCCTGTTTCATCGACATATACGCCGGTGTAATCGTCTTCTTGCTCGTATTAAGATACAATAAATCTCCGGCACCTTCAAATGAGAGACCACTCACAATAATGCCATCCTCATAAAGCCCCAAGGTAGCTTCCAGATAATCGGCATCCGCTTCAGGAGTTCTTATGATATCAGGAAGCGTCGTATAGAGAGCACAGGTCTTTTTCGCGATATTATAACAATAAAGATTTTCGGATAAATACGTACTGCCTTCATACCCCAGTCCATAGTAGATCTTGCCTCCGGTCGCGATTGCTCTTCCATGATAACTTGCATTTGGAAGTGTTGCCACTTTCATGCCGGAAGTTGTCCATGAAGACGCTTTTGAAAGCTGGCCGGCATAAACACAATCTGAAAGTTCTCTATCCTCAGTACCATAACCACCGAATATGTAGAGCCATCCGTCATAAACGGTCATAGCATATTCAGTTAACATTGCAAATGGATTTTGTGCTGTACTCTTTCCATAATCGTCATAATAAACCTTCCATGTTTTCTTCGATGTATTATATCCAACCAAAAGGTAATGCTTCGTACAAGAAGTTGTTAACTTAAGCACTTCATATATAATTCCCTCACTATATACGCCCTCAGTTGATGACTCAATCTCAAGACTTGAAGCAAACGAGTCATTTAACCCCCACTTCGAGGCATAATCATAATCATCAAACACATCGGTCGGATCTGCTTCTAATGTATAAGAACCGGAATCTCCTATATTGAATTTGTAGATCTTACCGTTCATATAATCTATACCTCTTACTTTATCACTACCATTTACAGGCATTAAATTGTAATAGGTATCATCATTTTCGTCACTGATAGTTGGAACTGTTCCGGCAAATTCAAATTGTCCCATTCCCTTTACCAAATAGTCGGCATAAGAGATCGTGTAGCTATCTGTTGTCACGGTAAACTTTATATTATTTCCAATCAGATCAGCATTCGAAATTACGATTTCAGAATCTCCCCATGTAATCTGATCCGACGATACCTCTGAGGTAGTCTCATTATAAATGTCATAGCAAGAGATACTTCCTGCGGTCTCGCCAAGATTCGATCCGCTCAGTGTTACTGTTCCGGCTGATGTATCCACCGTAGCCGAGGTAATAACCGCCTGCGCAGTCGAGTCAGCCGTATACGAACTAAAATCAATCTCGCCGGAAGTTGCAACCGGTAAATTGTTTGTCGTATCTACATTACCCCGAACCATTTCGCACAGTTCAGCAGCACTTGCAGATGGATTCGCTGCCGCCAGCATTGCTACAGTTCCCGTTACTACCGGTGTCGCCATTGATGTTCCTGATAATAAATCATATTGTCCAAAGCTATCTCCATAGTCTGCGGCGCTTCCTGAGATTGCAACGTTATTAATATTAATCGTAATGTCGTCAGTACTATTGGCCGTCACTAAGATTCCCATTCCGGCGCTATAATTGCTTCCTACTTTGGAAACCTCATCATCCGTATACAAGCGTCCCGTGAAGTAATAAGAATCTGTGGAAACATTTCTCCAGATACCATTTGAAGTTGACGAAGGTGTTGCGTGATAGCGAATCGCTTTCGTGTCATCTAAATAGTAATATAAATAATCCGACTGATTATAATAAACAATGTCTCCGACTTCTGTTGAAATCGTCTGATCATCTGCAAGATTTGTTTGATAAAGGAGCTCACCAACACAATCATCGGGAAGGTCAGCATGGTCAAATGGAAATGCCAACAGATACTGTTTTCCGGCCGTCGGATTTGAAATCGTCCAGGAAAGAACATTATCCTCTCCTTCAAGTGTACTTTCCGCAGTATTGGTAAGCGTCATTGACACTTCACCACTTGTATCATTTGTTTTCATAACACTTGAATCAAATGTGCCCACATTCTCTGCCGTGGTAAGAGTCGCCACATTATCCTCTACCGTACATCCGCTTGCTTCACCATAAAAATACGAATTTGATGCCAATGTAGTAGCATCATAGATATATGGAAAATAGCTGTTATAAGATACCGTCGACAGGATATTGGTTCCCGGCGCTGCTACATCTACCGTTTTTTCTCCATAATTAGAAAATCCTGCCAGTTCTCCGGATTCATTTGTTGCTGCAACTGTAAGTACCCCGGTTCCATCGACACCCCCCGGAGCGTAATCATTAAAATCAGTATTCGTCATCTCATTCCCGGCAGCAATACATCCTACCACACCGTAATCATCTGCCAGTTCATTAATGACTTCACACTCAAGTTCTCCGGTGCCTAAACCACCATATGAACAATTCATCGCCCGTACATTAACGCCATTCTCACAAGCTCGCATAATATAATAGAAAGCCTGCAACTCATTAGCTGTTGTCGTTACACTCCCTGAAGAATCTATTATATCCAGAGCCATAATTTTCACACCGGCTTTACTTGCAACGCCTGCCAATCCGGTAGAATTATTCATCTGCGCGGCAATGATTCCTGCGCAGTGCGTTCCATGTCCGACATCATCCATCGGATCCGCTTCTCCATCTACAAAGTCATATCCATATTCTCCGACAAGGACTGATGAAGACAGTGGATTCTCCCACATGATATCCGCCAGATCCTCGTGAGTATAATCCACACCGGTATCTAAAACTGCAACAACGACTTCATCTTCGTCCGTTGAAGAATCGTACGTATCCCATACTTTATTAATATTAATCTGATCCAGATACCACTGTTTGCTCGCATATGTATCGGAAAGATCATCTGCCACTTCATAGATATAGTTTGGCTGCACAATTTCAACTGCATCATTTTCCGATAATTTTTCTACCAGTTCTTCTGTCGAGTATTTTTCAGAGGAGATTTCGCTGATTACTGCCTCATCACTCTTGGCATCTTCATCATTCAAAACGATGGTATCCTCAACCACATAAGAAGATCCCAGCGAATCTTTTAAAACACTCTTCTGATCCGGCAATGTCTGATCTAATTCTTTTGCTGCCGATTTCTTCTCTGTTGAGGATGTCGTCATAGACTTCATAAATGAGCCAAACTCATCTGACACTTCCGGGTCAGATCCTTTACTACTGTCTGTCGTAACCTCGCCATCCTTATAAAGCACCAGCACTTCTCCCTCTACATACTCGGTATCTTCATTAATCAGCTCTTCGTCCGACTGATTGCTCGTATCTGTTTCCGATGCAAATGCTGTCGCCGGAAACAGGCTTGCAATCATTGCCGTCGACAACATAGTTGTTAATATCCTTTTTTTCACAATAATGGTCCCTCCATACGTTTTTGCGTTCAGGACTATTATACCATAAACCCCTTTATTTAGTACTAAATTCACAATCGCCCGCTAAAAGTCCCATTCTCGAGCCAAAACCCCCATGATCGTGGCAAAAGGAACGTCCCCGGTGACACCAGGAAATAAAAAAATAGAAGATTGCAAGTTTGCTTGCATAATCTTCTACTTTTTTAGAACCGAAGGATGTGTCAAAGACACATTCCTCGCATATATAACACTTCCAAACCACTTACAAAGACAAATGCCCTCCCAATATCAGGAAACACCTTCCGGCCGCAACCTTACCCAGCGTCGTTTCGGTAGGGAACATCCCAGTGACCGAGCAGGATACATTTTCGAATGCACATCGAGAGCCGCCGATTCTTGACGAGCATCCTTAGCGAGCCTCAGACGAACCGGGGCTGCCTCGGTTGTCGTAAAGAAATGACCCGTCTGCGTAGCAGACTAGGCATGGAAAAAGCGAAGACTGCAAGCTCGCTTGCAAAATCTTCGCTTTTTTTATGACGTCGGGTGTGCCAAAGGCACAACAGGTCATTTCTTGTAACACTTCCAAACCAATCCTAGCAGAACACGGTCGTCGGCGAGCGAAACCATGATGCGCAGGAAAGAATCGAATAGCGGCGGGTCGGTGCAGGCGAAAATCGTATGCCTGCAAGGGAGTGACCTCCTCTCTTCACCGAAACGAGCCAAAAACCCCATGACCGTGGCAAAAGGAACGTCCCCTATTTGATTTATTTGATTTTAACCTTAACAGTCTTCTTATAACTTGAATTCTCCTTCGAAATCGCCGTTACCTTCACGGTCTTACCTTTGCCCTTCTTCTTGGCGGTAAACTTACCCTTCGAAGTAATCTTTGCATACTTCTTATTGCTAACCTTCCACTTCACGTTCTTATTCGTACCGTTGGTAGTCGCCTTAAACTTAAAGCTCTTACCGGCTTTGATTGTCTTTTTCTTCTTGGTAAACTTCACTTTGCTGACATACTTACCAAAGTTAACCTTGATCGTATGTGTCGTCTTAGAAGCCGTCAGTGAATACGTATACGATTTCAGCTTAGACTTGGCAGTTCCCGTCTTAACGGTCTTGCCGTCAATCACAACCTTTTTGATGTAAGACTTACTGTTTGCCTTAATCGTACCGCTAATCGTTTCACCCTTCATGTATACCGCATCTCCGGAGATGCTTCCGCTTCCAAGGCCGGCGTATTTGATATTGACACCCGAATAAGCACTGGATGAAAGATCAATGCTTCGAAGACGAACTGCCTCCTCATCATTTTCAGCATTGTAATCTTCATAGCCCACATATAGTTTATCTCCAACCGTCATTCCTGATACAGCACTAACGATTACATCCCTGTTAACCGTAGCATAGGCAGAAGAATATGTTTTCTTACTTGGGTTAATGTAAAGCAGATCACCATATCCATCAAAGGAAATACCACTTACAACAAGACCACTTCCATAAGCGCCTAAAGTACCCTGCAGATAATCTGCATACACACCTTCTTCAGCATTCTTTGTAGTAACAGGATCACGAATCACATCCGGTAACGTAAGTAAAGTGGTACATGTCTTTTTGGAAATGTTATAGCAGTAAACCTTCTGTGATATCAGCTCATCTTCCTGTCCAAGTGCATAGTATACATTGCCATTATATGCAACAACCTTACCTCCATATGTTGCATCCGGCATTGTTGCAACCTTCATGTTGGAAGTTGTCCAGGAAGAAGCCTTTGAAATCTGACCTGCATAAATAGTATCAAGTGACACCGGATTGTCGCCTGTTCCTTCATCTACAACACTTAAACCACCAAGCATATACAGATAACCGTTATAAACCGTCATGCTTGTACTAGAAAGCTGGGCAAATGGAATATTAGCCGTTTTCTTTCCATAACTGTCATAGTAAACTTTCCATTTCGCAGTATCAGTGTTATATCCAACCATGAGATAATGCTGTGTATTACAAGTATTAACCTGAATCACTTCATAAATAATACCTTTATCGTACGCAACTCCCAGTACCTTCTTAATTGCCACACCACCTGATACTTGTCTTTCATTTAGATTCCATTTAGATTCACAATCATAAGAATCTAAGGCATCAGCCGGATCTGCTTCTAATGTATAACTACTCTCAGAACTTCCTTCTTCATCATAGCTGTCATCATCATAATAATCATCACCATAGGCTACTCCTTCGGCGAGATCACCATACTGATAGATAACACCATAGCTATCGTAGAACCGAAGCGTATCGCTGCCGGTCAGCATAGAAGGTACGCTATACACTTCATCGCCCCACTCGTCCATCGATGAAAGCATTGAAATAACGCCTTCATCAGTGAATTCTGTCATGCCATTTACCATATAATCCGCATATTTGACCGTATTACTGTCACTGGTTGTCAAAATGATCTGCGCATTTTTACCAATCAGGCTGCTGTCACTGATTACAATCTTGCTATCGCTCCAGCTAACATCCGAAGAATCAATTGCTATTGTCTCACTAGTTGAATCATCATAATCTTCCGCGTTCATATCATAATAAGATACCGAACCGGCCGTATCACCAAAATTCTTACCGGTTAAGGTTACGGTCTTTTTAGAGGTATTTACCTTTGCCTTTGTAATGACAGCCTGCTCCGTTGTAGTTGATGTGTAATTCGTAAAATCAAGCGAGCCTCCCGTCGAAACCTGAAGATTGTTTGATGTATCCACATTTCCGCGAATCATTGCACACAAATCTGCTGCACTTGCAGATGGATTACATACTGCAAGCATTGCAACTGCGCCGGTTACTACAGGTGTTGCCATTGAAGTTCCGGAATACAAGTCATATTTTCCATAACTGGTTACAACTACAGAATCACCATTTGCGTTTAATTCTTCAGAATCATTTGTGATTGCCACATCTTCAAGATGAACTGTGATATCCTCTGTTCCGCATGCAGTTACCTTAATTCCAATACCAACACTATCATAATCTGAGCTGGCAGCACTCACTTCTTTTTGGGTATATAAAGTGGCTTCACTATCAGACGTACCAATATTACTATTGAGCCAGATATCACTCATCGTCTTATCCGATGGCTGTACTAATAGATGATCTCCATATTCATCTTCCAGGCACTCTATATTCTCACTGCTTGCATTATATAGAAATTCACCTGCTTCTATGTTAACATCCTCCGAGCAATCTACGTTATATAACAGATTGGCTGCCGCGCTTGTTGTCACATTGCTATAATCACTAATTGGAAATACCAGCAGATACTCATCCCCTGCTGTCGGTGATGAAATCGTCCACTTAAGTGTTGAAGTGTCGCCGCTAAGGATATCCTCCTCCGCAGACGTACTTGCCAATGTTACATTATCGGTACTACCTGTCGATGTCTTTACAACACCGGTTCCAAATGCCGTTACATTATTACTTACATTATCAAGAGTAACCGTTTTATTAGTATCATCAACGACTGTAGCAGTGTCGTCATCCGAAAACTCACCATAAATCATTGTCGTTGTCTCAAGCTGATCGTCATCATAAATATATGGCATATAGTTATAGTAACTTACACTTGAAACAATATTCGTTCCCGGCGCTGCAACATCCACGTTCTTCTCACCATAATTAGAATAACTTGCAAGATTTCCGCTCTCTTCAGTCGCTGCAACCGTTAAAGCATATTCCGAATTAACTTCGGCCGGAGACATCGCAGTATAGTCAATATTTGTAGTCTCATTTCCTGCTGCAACACAGCTAACCACACCATATGTCTCGCCAAGCTCATCAATAACATTTGCCATAATTTCTATGTGTGCGGAGCCTCCAAGTGAGCAATTTGCAGCTTTTACATTAACGCCGTTGGCACAAGCCTGCATGACATAGTACCATCCGGATAGTATAGTACTATAATTTCCGCCACCCTCTTCATCGAGCACTTTTACGCCCATAATTTTAACAGCATCGGATTTGCTGGCAACACCGGCAATTCCGACACCATCTGCCTCAGCCGCAATAATGCCTGAGCAGTGAGAACCATGTCCATTGTCATCCATTGGATATGCATCGTTGTTAATAAAATCATATCCGTGCTCTCCGGCCAATACCGATGGTGCAAGATCATTCGTCCACATCACATCTTTAAGATCCTCATGTGTATAGTCAACACCGGTATCAATAACCGCAACCACAACATCATCTTCGCTGTCACTTGCCGTGTAATTATCCCACAGCTGCTCTGCATGAATGTCATCCAAGTGCTGCTCTGTTGCGGCATACGCATCAGACAGCGACTCTGTCGGAGCCGTCGTATCAGTAGCTTTGAAAATGTAGTTTGGCTCCGCAACCTCTACAGCACTATTCTCTGACAGTTTTTCTACCAGTTCTTCTGTTGAATATTTCTCAGAAGAAACCACACTGGTAACCAAATCGTCTGTCTTCTTATTGTCGTCGTCAAATACAATCGTATCTTCCACAACATAAGAACCGCCCAATGATTTTTTCAAAATCTTCTTCTGATCGGAAAGCGTATTCTTCAATTCTTTTTTAATTTCTTTCTTCTCAGTTGATGACTTCGTAAGTGACTGCATCGTCTTTCCAAAATCATCTGAAACTTCCGGTGTTCCGCTGCCGGACGCCTCCGTTGTCACCTTGCCGTCCTTATAAAGGACAACTACTTCTCCTTCAACATACTCGGCACCTTCTTCGATCAAAGAATCCCCTGTATTCTCTTCAGAATCCGTTGTCGTAGCGAAGGTCGATGCCGGGAACAGGCTCACTGCCAAAAGTCCCGACATCATCGTGGTTAGAATTCTTTTTTTCATAAAAATATCCCCTCCATTCGCTTATTTCATAACCATAACATTATAATAACATGAGTTTAAATGAAGGGGTATTAATATTCTTTTAATAATTTATTTCAAAATTGTCTCATTTATTTGTTTCTTAGTGCGCGCATAGCATTTAAGATGGCAATCACTGCCACGCCTACATCTGCAAAGACTGCTTCCCACATATTGGCAAGTCCACAAGCGCCCAAAATCAGCACCAGCACTTTCACACCAATGGCAAATATTACATTTTGTCTTACAATTCGCTGCGTTTTTCTCGCAATTCTTACAATCGCTGCTATCTTACGGATATCATCATCCATCAAAACGATATCAGCAGCTTCAATTGCGGCATCCGAGCCAAGACTTCCCATGGCAATCCCGACATCTGCTCTCATCAAAACCGGCGCATCATTGATTCCGTCACCGACAAATCCAAGTTTTTCATTGTTTACACGCTTTTGAAGCAGCTCCTCAACGCGTTCTACCTTATCCGCCGGCAAAAGCTGTGAATAAGCTTCATCAATCCCAAGCTGGCTTTGCACATCTTCGGCTACCTGTCTTCGATCTCCGGTCAGCATAACCGTCTTGCTTATTCCAACCTGTTTCATCTGACGAATCGCATCCGCCGCACCATCTTTGATTACGTCTGAGATGACAATGCTGCCGACATACGCACCATCATGTGCCACATAAATAACGGTTCCGACGGTCTCATTTTTCTCGTAAATGATATTGTGTGCATCCATCATGCGGTCATTTCCAAGGTATAAACGCTTTCCCTGATAGTTTACGATAATTCCATGACCTGCGACTTCATTTTCACTGTGAACGCGCGACATATCAAGATTTCCTGTATAAGCCTCGCATACCGACTGTGCAATCGGATGGGTGGAATTGCCTTCCCCATGCGCTGCCATCTCAAGAAGTTCTTCCTTCGTATATCCCGGCGCCGGGCACAGTTTCGTAACCTTGAACTCTCCTTTGGTAAGCGTTCCGGTCTTGTCAAATACAAGCGTCTTTAAGTTCGCAGCTGCCTCTAAGAAGTTACTGCCCTTTACAAGGACTCCAATCTTCGATGCAGCTCCGATTCCGCCAAAGAACCCGAGTGGCACAGAGATCACAAGTGCACACGGACACGATACGATTAAGAAGATACACGCTCTTTGAATCCAGTCAATGAGTCCGCCTTGTAATATCAGCGGTGGAATAAAGGCCAGGATAACAGCACCGATTGTTACCACCGGCGTGTAATACCGGGCGAAACGGGTAATGAAGTTCTCCATGCGCGACTTTTTGTTGCTTGCATTTTCCACAAGGTCTAATATCTTCGCAACGGTTGAATCTTCATATTCCTTAACTGCCTGAATCTTGAGCACTCCATCGCCGTTCACACAGCCACTGATGACTTCATCTTTGGCCGTCACCTTTCGCGGCACCGACTCTCCGGTTAATGCAGCCGTATCCAAAAATGACTCGCCCTCAAGCACAATCCCATCAAGCGGAATCTTCTCTCCGGCGCGCACAAGAATAATGTCTCCCACATGTACTTCTTCCGGGTCTACTTCTTCAGTGCTGCCGTCTTCTTTCAGCAAATTGGCGTATTCCGGTGCGATACTCATCATCTCGGCAATAGACGCCCTCGAACGACCGACCGCGTAGCTTTGGAACAGTTCTCCAACCTGGTAAAACAACATAACCGCAACGCCTTCTGAAAACTCTCCGGTTCCAAATGCCGCAAATGTTGCCACCATCATCAAAAAATATTCATTAAAGACCTGTCCGTTTCGAATACTTTTAAAAGAACGAATCACCACATCATAGCCAACAATGATATATGGAACTGCGAACAGTGCTCCGGCTGCCACGATCGGCAGCGCCTCTAACACACCTGTCTTATCCAGTATAAATAGCGCCGCATAGATAATTCCGGCTATGATAATTCTTTTTCGCATCTTCTTTTGCTTTTTGTTCATCGAATCACCTCGATTAGCCTATAATTTCAAAGTCACTTTCAATCTTTCTTCCGACCTTCTCAGCTTCCTCTAAGATTTCCTCAAATCGTTCATCATCCGCATCAAGCACAAACTTCTGTGTCAAAAAATTTACAGATGCGTCATTAACACCGTCGATTTTCTTAATTGCTGTTTCTACCTTAGCTGCACAATCTGCACAATCAATTTCACATTTGAATTTTTTCTTCATAAATAATCTTCTCCTTATTCGTTAATATGTTCCATTCCAAGATCCAAAATCATCTCTACATGCGCATCTGCCAGAGAATAATATACAACCTGTCCTTCTCTTCTGTTTTGTACCAGATTCGAAAGCCGAAGCGACTTTAGCTGATGCGAGATTGCAGATTTTGTAACACCAAGCAGTGCGGCAAGATCGCACACACACATCTCATGAAGTCTGAGCGCATGCAAGATCTTCACTCTGGTCGGATCACCAAACATCTTAAACAGCGTTGCAAGATCCTGGTAATTTCGCTCTGAATCCATATTCTTTTGTACTTCACCTACAACTTCTTCGTGAATAACTTCGCAGCTACACTCATACTTTTTATCTGCCATGATTTTCTCCCCTGTTCAATAGTTGAATATATGTTCAACTATTATTATCCACTTTTTTTGTAAAATGTCAATATACCTTTGCAAATAAAAAACAGCCCCTGCCTTAGCAAGGGCTGCTTCGTATGACTATTATAAGTTTTTGAACTTGTTAACTTCTTCGTTAAGCTGAGAAGAAATCTCCTGATTCGTATTACTTTCATCTTTGATATTCTCCATAGCCTGTACCAGTTCAACTGTACTTTGTGCAACTAAGGTTACACCCTGTGCATTTTCACCGATTGCTACAGATACATCGTTAAGACCGATGTTCATACTTTCCATGGTCTCTGTAATTGTCTGCGTATTTCTCTCAAATTCTTCCATAATATCGTTTACGCTCTCAGCGTCATCACGATACTGGTCTACAACTTCTACGAACTTGTCGTAATCTTCCATAACCTTTTCATCAATGAAGGTCAGCATCTCTTCTGCCTTGTCTGCCAGTCTTTGAACAGCTCCGGTTACCATATTAGAGATATCCTGGATATTATTTGCTGTTTCTGCTGAGTTTGCAGCCAGTTTTGAAATCTCATCTGCTACTACCGCAAATCCCTTTCCTGCTTCACCTGCACGCGCTGCCTCGATAGAAGCATTCAGTGCAAGAAGATTGGTCTGAGATGCGATATTTAAGATTTCACCTGTCAGTTCATTGATCTGTTCTACGCTACGGCTTTCTTCAACCGCACCGGTAAGAGTATCGCGCATCTCGTTCATAGACTCTGAAGTACCTTCTTTTCCTTCGATGGTCTCTGCACGCATTGTTGCTGCACGGCCCTTAATTTCATTTACAAGTCCAACACCATTGGAAACATTTTCGCTCATGTTGTTGACATCGCCAAGTACGTGGTCGCTGCCTTCTGCAATCTGTCCAAGTGTAGCAGAAATCTCTTCGATACTTGCTGACATCTCTTCCATGGTAGCAGATACATTGCTGGCATTTTCATTGGATTCTCCGACTTCTGTTGCTACAGACTCAGCTGCTGCACTTAAGTTTTCTGCATCTTCTCTCAGTGTCAGCATAATGCCCTGAAGCTGTTCGATAAATCCATTGATTCCGTTAGACATCTGTCCGATTTCATCTTGCGAATTAACCGGAAGTCTTTCTGTTAAGTCACCTTCGTTATTCTGAAGTTTTTGTACAATATCTTCAATCATCTTACCGGATTCTTTTGCAGGTTTTGCAACCTTCTTTTGTACGGTAAGTATTGAAATCACGAATATAATAATATAAACAATCAGTAAGATTAGATCCAAACGAATGGAATTGGCGATCTGTGCTGAAGATGTCTTCTCCATTGCTGCCTGCTCTGTCGCAATCAGTTCATCATAAGCAGCTCCTGCTTCTTCTGCAGGTGTCTTGGCATCCTTGATTCCATTTACCTGTTCCATAACACTGTCAAACTCACCTGCACTGGCAAGGTCTTGAATGTTCTGGCAGTAATCGGAAAATGACTGCACGCCTTCCATCCATGTCAATATAGCCTCTGATACTTCCGGTTCTATACTTGCAAGATTTTCTCCTTTTTCTGTCAGCGTTGCAGCATTTGTGTTCATTGTCTCAATTGCAACACCAAGTTTTTCAATCATGGTATCAATCTCTTCTGTTCCCTGCTTGAAGTAGCAAAGGTTTGCATAAAGCTGAGCCTGCTGGAACGCTGTCGACAAATCGCCCTTAATCTGCTCAGTTTCCATGTAGCCTGACATCGTATCATTGTTGATCTGAATCTTTTTCAGTGAGTAAATGTTCATAAATATTACCACTGCCATGATGATGCCCATAATAATGAGCCACAAAAAAACTTTTGCTCCGATACTTTTCTTCATGTTAAACTTCCCTCTTTCTCCTTCTTTTAGATATAGAATTTCCTAGCCTACCTGATATTATAAGGATTTGCCTATACTTTTGCAATCAAAAAATCGTCCTATTTTCCTATTTTGTGTATAATCACAGAAAATCTATGCATTTTTTCATACATTTCGTATGCATTATCATACATTTTTCCCTATTCTATTCTATATCCGGTCCAAAGGTATACCTGGTATACACCATTATTATAATTGTGCGACGTTTTTCTCCATCCTTAAATACTGCGTTTTTACAGCTTCTACAAGTGGTGCAATGTCTTCTTTTGGTTCTCCGTTACGCACAGATTCACACAATTGTGAGACAACTTCAAACAGGGCTTTTAATCCCAGATTCGCACAGACGCCTTTCATCGTATGTGAAGTCGCAAAAATCTCTTTATGATCTTTTTCTTCAATTGCTTTTTGTAACTGCCGATACTCTTCCCCTTCTGCAAATTTTTTTAGAAATTTCTCTATCAGATCTTCTTTTGGAAGTCTGCCCATCACATCATTATAATCGCCGCCGATTGCTTCATAACATTCTTGTAGTGTCATTTGCCTCTCTCCTTCTCGTACTTTTTTCCTATTTTAGCACTTAACCGTTCAAACAACAATGAAAAAAGCTAATTCTGTGTTATAATATTTTCCATCGAATTAACGGAGGGAGAACGAATGGGGCTTTTTACAAATCGTAATCATTTAAAGAATTTTAATATTCCGGGTATGAATCCGGAGGATCTTATGCGAACACTTGACAAGTTCAAGGAACAATTTCCGGGCGGCGATGTGCTGGCCGATATCTACAAACAATCGGAGAAGGGGCTCCTGGCTCTAAAGGCCAAGAATCTGCAAAATGCTAAAAAAAATGGCTGGGAAGCCCGCTCGCTTTCTGCCATGGCTGTTAAGCAGAGCATTTTCCGTAAAGTTACCAACAACAATCGCTCGAAGACTAACTTTGTCTCCGACGACAACGAAACGATCTTCGCATTATTCTTACATCTGCAGGATATTATCTTCAAGACCGGAACGCTAACCAAAGAGGTGCGCGACGGCGAAACTAACAAATTGAAAGGGCTGCTTGGTCTGGCAGATGAGACTTCGCAGGCGGACGCATAATGTTTAATGAAGACAAAAGCTACAGCTTTGAAGCCCGGATTCGCTACAGTGAATCCGATGAAAACAACAAATTAACCGTTCAAGGGCTAATGGACTACTTCCAGGACTGCTCCATCTTCCACGCGGAAGATGCCGGCTACGGTGTCGGCTTCACCCGTGAAAATCACCTTGTCTGGATGGTTAACTTCTGGCAAATCATCATAAACGATATGCCGGGCGGCGGTGATGTTGTCACCATCGGCACCATTGCTCACGACATCAAAGGTTTTTGGGGACATCGTAATTTCTACCTGGATGACGCCAATGGCAATCGTCTTGCCTACGGCAATTCTGTCTGGTCTCATATCAACACCGAATCCATGACTCCCGTAAGGGCTCCTCAAGAAATGAAAGACGCTTACGGCATCGGCGAAAAACTTGATATGGACTATGCTCCTCGTAAAATCAAGATTCCTACTGATCTTACCGGCGAAACTCTTAAACCGATTACCGTTTCTAGTGATATGCTTGATACCAATCATCATGTCAACAATGGTCAGTATATCAAGATGGCATTTTCTTACCTTCCATCGGATCTGAAACTGCGCGAACTGCGTGTGGAATATAAAAAACAGGCTGTGTTAGGGGATTTGATTTGTCCTGTTCGATATGAGTTAGAGGATGGGGCTATCATGATTGCACTAAATAGCGCCGAGGGCGACTGCTATTGCGCCGTTGTGGTCTATAAGAAGTAGGTTTGTTTTGGTTGGATGGGGGACGCTCCCTCACCGGCATACTATTTTCGCCTGCACCGACCCGCCGCTGTTCGCTTCTTTTTTGCGCATCGTTTGATTCGCTCGCAGGCGACCGTGTTCTGCTAGGATTGGTGTGATTAAATTACATGAAATGGCTGCTGTGCCTTTGGCACACCTTACGAAATAAAAGAATCGGAGGAATTGCAAGCAAGCTTGCACCTCCGATTCTTCCATTTCTAATCTGCTTCGCAAATAAGCCATTTCATTACGTTATCCGAGGCAGCCTCGGTTCGCCCGTTGCTCGCTATCGATGCTCGAAAAGAACCGGCGGCTCTCGATGTGCAGTTCGAAAATGTATCCGGCTCGGTCGCTGGATGTTTCCAACCGAAACTGCAGTGAGGGGCGGTTCCGGGCCAGAGGTTGTTCCCGTAAGCAGGTTTAAACCAGGCAGGTGGAGATTCCCGGAGCCGGCTAGGGCTGGCCGGATAGAGATTGTAACTTTTGCCCTCTATTCTGTAGATCTGGTTACAATTATTTTATGTCATCTCTCGAAATCAATTCTTTTTGTATCTTTTTCGTTCTTATATTCTTGCATAGTTACAAATTTTTCACCCCGGCGCCGGAATTCATTTCATTTTGTAACTTAATCACCATATCACACTTAAATAGTTACAAATTCTCCTGCCCAGCTCGCGAAATCAATTCTTTTTGTAACTTTTTCATTCTTATATTCTTGCATAGTTACAAATTTTTCACCCCGGCGCCGGAATTCATTTCATTTTGTAACTTAATCACCATATCACACTTAAATAGTTACAAATATGCCCACACCGTCCCGGCCTCTCCCCTCCCAAGGGATTGTTTTCCGGTACCAGTCCCTCGCTTGCGACTGAGAATACATTTCGACAAGCACATCGAGAGCTGCCAAAATTTTATGAGTATCTGATACTCGCCAAACCGAACCGTGGCTGCCTCGGATTTAGCAAAAGAAATGGCCGTCTGCGTAGCAGACGAGACATAGAAAAAGTGAAGGACGCAAGCTCGCTTGCTGATCCTTCACTTTTTTTATGACGTAAGTTGGGCCGAAGGCACAACGGGCCATTTCTTGTAATCCAATCACAACCATCCTAGCAGAACACGGGCGGTGGCGAGTAAATCATAAGATACGCAATAAAATTTTGAATAGCAGCGGGTCGGTGCGGGGAGAAATCGTATTCTCAGGAGAAAGCCACCTCCCCATCCACCGGCAAAACACACCCGCCCCACTCTTATATCACATGCAACTCCCTAAACCTGGCAATCTCTTCCTCCTCATACCCAAGTCCCTTTAGCACCTCAGCCGTATCACTACCAATCCCGGCCGTCTTAGAAAACTCCCTTCTGTCAAAATCAGAAAAGTCAAATGGCGGGCGAGGAATTGCCGTCGTCACGTCACCGGGATATGCGATATCATCAAAACACTCCATCGCACGCGCCTGCGGATTAAGATAGGCATCCTTAAAGTGTCCACTGACCTCGTGTGGGATATCATGCGAATCCAAGATCTCATCCCACTCTTTGGACGTTTTCGTAATGACCACATCCTGCATCTTATGAGCAAATTCCGTGACGCGACCGGCCCTTTGCATACTGGCAAGAGAGACAAGCTGCGGGTCGTCAAGAAGCTCCGGCAAATGGAACAGGTCAGCGAATAATTGACGATCCTTGTCGTAATCATTTTGCATGATGGCAACAAATTCCCCGTCCTTGCACTCATAATAATCCGCTAAAGGATTGCCCGGTGCAAAGCGATCCACCGGATACTGCTTACCGTATTGCGGCTGCGCGTTCATGACCGCAACCGCGTTGCACCACATACCGGACTGCATAAGAGAAGTGGTGACCATCGTACCTTTGCCCGTTTTATCGCGGCCGATGACAGCCATTAAGATGGCAGATAAAAAGCTTGAAGCCGTTGCGATATCACCAAAGGCGAAGGACGGACGAAGCGGAAATGACCCCGGCGTAGAGATGTCGACCGAACCACCCGAGCGCATCCAAAACGCAGTCGAATCATAGCCAGGGCGATTTTTCTCGGCGCCCTTAAGACCAAAACCGGAGAAATGCGCATAGATTAATTTCGGGAAACGATCCTTGATAGAATCATAATCAACACCCATTTTCTCAAGAGACTGCATGCGAATATTGGATAGGAAAATGTCAGCATCTTCCAGCATCTTCCAGAAGATTTCCTTTCCTTCCCCGGTCTTAAGATTCACAACGGTGAATTTCTTTCCCGTGTTGCACAAATCAAAGAGCGGATTGTTGTCATCCTCGATTGGAAGTTCGTGCGCCACACCGGTCGGGCGAAGCAGATCCCCGGCAGGAGATTCAATCTTGATGACCTCGGCGCCATAGTCCGCAAGCAAACGGGCAACGATCGGAGTCGCAACCACGGATGCCATCTCAATAACTTTTAAACCTTCTAATGGTAAATTCTTACTCATAAAACAAATCCTTCCTTATGCCGGTTTCGTCGCGCTGATAAAATCTTTGTAGCGCTGCACCTTTTGTTTGTATTCGTCAGAGCGGGCCTTTGCGCCGGCCTCGGCTTCATTTGCCTGAATGTCATCGGAATGGATGAACTGGCCACTGATAGTATCGTGCGCATGCTTAAGCTGTTCCTTAGGGAAGTCAAACTTGTATACGCCATCTTCATATGTCAGAACGCCACGCATACCACAGGTTCCGCACACCGCCTGATTCGAAAGCTCAATATAAAAGTTTCTCGAATGGCAATGAGGACAGACACCGTCTTCCCCCTGCCAGGTGGCAGTTTCAATGTTTTTCGCCTGCGTTGCAAGATTCACGCCGATTTGGTGCGCACGTGCGACCTTCTCATCATCAGCAAGAATGCCAAGTGACCAGCGAAAAGCCTCACAGTCAATCATTTTCCACATTGGCGTCAGGGCATGAAGTGAAAAATCACACTGCACCTGCGTCGCCCAGTCAGAGCCGCCGATAGCCATATAAGAAATACATTTATCCTGCATATATCTTGGATCAATGCGCTTACCGCCCTTCTCCTGTGCGATGTGGTCGGCCGCCATGTTGTTGGTTCTTCCCATTCTCGGTCCAAAGCGATCCATAATCGTATGGAACAGACCCATCGCACATTTTTCAAAAATCGGAATAGAGAATAGAATCCCATCCGCATCAAGCATCTTATCCAGCAACCACTGAAAATCGTCCTTGATTACGCACATGTTGCCGCGGCCGGAAAACAGCCCCATAACGCAAGCCTTACAGCCGGTGCAGTGCTGAATGTCCAGATCCAAAAGGCGGATGAATTCCACCTCGGCGCCGGCTTCCTTGGCGCCAAGCAACGCCTCCTTGCACATGCAGTCATTAGCTCCATTTAAAGTTCCCCCGGAAATACCTAATATCTTCATTGTAAAAATCCTCCTTAGCGCATTGGCAGATAACCTCTGTATTGTCTTAAGTTGTCACTGGTTGGCATGTCCGCCAGGAACAGTGACGCAAATTGAAATCTGGACTTCACATACGGAAATTCCTCTTCCACCGCCCAGTCAGGCCGTGCAATGTCCTTAGCCAGATTCACCGCACATTCATACCAATCGGCCGGGCCGTCAAACCACATTTCCACACAGCGGTCCATGTGACAATTGTTGATTTCCTTTTTCACTTTACTCGTCATGATACGCGTAACCTGCGGCATCTTGGCAAATGCAGGCAGCACCTCCTCGCGCATCCACGCGTCACCGTCTTCTTTATGTCCATCCGGATACGAGATTAAAAACTGCCATCTGTAATTCGGGCCATCCTGCATGGTTCTACCCTTCCCCTTAAGATCCTCTTCCCAGAAGATCGGTAAAAACGCCATGATAAACGGCGGGCAGCCATTGCCACCTCCACTGCTTCTGGCAGCTTCCCCATCTGCCATAAAGCCTTCGGCATCATCATCCGGAATCGTCCCCTGCCACTTCATGGCATCTAACGGAAAATACTCGTTCAGAGAATTCACAAGACTTTCTTCACTCATTGGATTTACCATCCAATAATGTTCGGTAAGCTGCATCCGATATGTTCCAAACTGCTCCCCCTTTGGCGGCATCGGAAGCGCATTGTAAAATGCATACTTCGTAACCCACGGCTCAAACTTCGCCATGCTCTCCGGCACGTGATAATAGTACAGCCAGTGCTGCAGCTTGTGACGATACTCTTCTTTGACGCAGTCAACATAGATCAGACTGCGAAGTGGTTGATACTGAATTTCACCCATAAAAAATTACCTCCTAATATAATAAAAACCCTGTTTATATGTTCATTATATAAACAGGGTTTTATAGAAGTAAAATTCCTCTTTTTCATTAAGTTATGATTTTTATGCATCTATCGTTTGCATAAAGCGAATTACATTTCATCCGCGGTTTTGTTAAGAAGCGCAATCGCAGGATTATAATTATTCTTATTCCAGGCCAGGACGAATTCAGCGTCTGCGATTTCATTTACCCGAAATGCCCCGGTGTTGGGACTGTAATAACAAGAATGATACGCATTATAACCGGCAATGCCCTTACCCAGTTCCAGATAAAGACTCTGCGCCTGCACATCCTTCACATAGTGAATGTTCGGCGTAAATCCGGCCTTCAGACACAGATTCACCATGCGCCGCGTCACCTCGCTGTCCTCCACATAGACAAATGTCTCATCCTTTAATTCCTTGATGGACACATCGTCTCTTCCAACCATCGGATGATCCTTTTGCGCAATCATATACGTCGGGAGCCAGAACAGTTCGCTGTAAACGATATCCGGCAGATCGTGCACCTGAAGCTGCAGCATCACCGCGATGTCCAGCTTGCCCTTTTGCAGCATCCGAATCAGTTCCTTTTCCGTCTCGCGCACCAGCACCATCTCAATCTCCGGATACAGTTCGCAAAAGCGGTCCAGGATAGCCTTAAATTCCGTTCCGAGCATCTGCCCGTCCATAAATCCAATCACGAGCCTTCCGGTCAGACCTTTTTTCACCTTGTCAACCTGGCTAAGCATCGTCTCAAAGTCCTTATAAATCTTCAGCAAATGTTTATAGACCGTGGTCCCCTCCGCCGTCAGACGAAGCCGCTTGCCCTTGTCTCTGACAAACAACTGCACGCTAAGCTCCGTCTCAAGCGCCGAAATACTGCGGCTAAGAGCCGACTGCGTCATATTCAGTTTCTCCGCCGCCTCAGTCATATTCAGACACTCAACGGTCGTAATCAGGTAGTTCATCTGTTGTGTTGTCATGCTTCCTCTTCTTGTGCAAATGTCTTAAGGATCTCCGCAATCAGCCCCGTTCTGCCAAATGGCGTCATCAGGTAATATCCATCCACATAAGGACTGATCCGTTTCATAATCTCCACCGAAATCTCAGTTGCAAGCTTCTCGCTCTCGGCGCGGTCTTTGCCCTCATAGCGCTCGATAATCTCAGGCGAGACATTGATGCCGTTGATTTCACTGTCCATAAATCTGGCATTTCTTGCACTGACCACTGGGATTACACCGCCAAGGATGTACGCACCAAGTTCTTCCCTGGCACGCTTTACATTGTCAAATGCCTCTTTCGTCAAAACCGGCTGCGTCAAAAAGCCGATGATGCCACGCTCCATCTTCTCCTTAGCCAGACGAAGCTGCACATCAAAGTTCACGGCATTGACATTGAGCGCGCCAAACATATGGAATTCATCCGGCAGCGTCTTCTTCCCAAGCGACTTTACAAATCCGGCGAGTTTTCTTGAATTAAACTGGTACACGCTCTTGACCTCATCACGCTCCGCCGTCGGAATCGGATCACCGGTAATTAACAAAACATTACGAATGCCCTCGGCATAAGAGCCAAGAAGGAGCGCCTTGGTCGCATTCAGGTTGCGGTCACGGCAGGTCATGTGCGGCATCGCATCCAGGTTCACCTCACGCTTAATCTTGCAGGCAAGAAGCGTCGAGTCCATACGCGCTCTTGCAATCGGACAATCCGCAATCGTGATGATGTCGGCGCCGGCGCCCTTAAGCGCCCAGGCACCGCTCATAAATTTATCGAGATTCGTATTGGCCGGCGAATCCAGTTCCACGGCCACAACCTTTTCCCCGCTCTTAAGCTTGTTCCAAAACGGACTTTCCAGGCGCGCACCAAGGCTGTCTTCTTCCTTATGCTCCGCCATCTTGTGAACCTCAATCGGAGCACCTGCAAGTGCTTTCTTCGTGCAGGCAATATGCGCCGGCGTCGTACCACAACATCCGCCAAGAATCTCAACGCCATACGAAACCATCTTCGAGAGCTGCTCAGCATAATACTCCGGATCGCCATCATAGAAGGTCCGGTTGTTAATGACAATCGGATAGCCCGCATTTGGCATAGCGGCAAATGTCACGCCTTCAAGGTCTAACTCCTGAATCAGCGAGAGCATATGGCGCGCCCCGCAGACGCAGTTAAGACCAAATGCATCCACATCCTTGCAGCCCTTAATCTCCTCTAACAAATCGGCCGCCATCGCACCATCTCTTGTATAACCATCCGGCAGCACGGCAAAGCTCATAATAATATACGCCTCAGGGCAGCGCTTTTTGATATAAGCCGCCGCCTCCTTAAGCCCCTCGGTGCCGGCATTGGTTTCAAACAAAAACATCTTGGCGCCAAGGTCTAAAAATGTCTGTGCCACAAAGCAGTACTCCTCAGCCGCCACCATTTCCTCCGGCAGGTTCGTAATCGGCCCGATGTCTGCGAATACTGCCGCCTTGTAAGAATCAGCCGCCGCATGCGCATTGTCCCAGGCTGCCTTGATAATCTCCTGCACCTTCTCATCATCGCCGCCCATCAGCATGCGATTTACCGCAAATGTATTCGTCTTGATCGCATTACATCCCGCATCAAGATACTCCTTGTGAATCTCCTGAATCAGCGAAGGATTGCTAAGATTCGCATGCTCCGGACTAAGCCCGATCTTATGATTTTTTTCTGCAAAATACGTTCCGGTTCCACCGTCAAATAAAAATTTTACCCTATCTATCATCTATTCTAATACTTCCTTTGCTACGTCAACCGATGCCTTTGCATCCTTTGTATAGTAATCTGCGCCGATTTCCCTGGCATATTCCGGTGTTAAAACTGCTCCACCAACAAACACCTTGCAAGGATGACCGGCTTCTCTTAGTGCCTCAATCGTTGCCTTCATAGACACCACCGTCGTCGTCATCAGCGCCGACAGCCCGATCAGATGCACATCTTCCTTAATCGCGGTCTCCACAATCTTTTGCACCGGCACATCGCGTCCAAGGTCAAGCACCTGATAGCCGTAATTCTCCAGTACGACCTTCACGATATTCTTGCCGATATCATGGATATCGCCTTCTACCGTTGCCACAATAATCTTGCCCTTAGAGACGCTTTCGCCGCCGCGGCGGGCAATCACATCCTTGATGTAATCAAAACCTGCGCAGGCTGCGTTCGCCGAATTAATAAGCTGCGGCAGGAAGATCTGCTGCTTTTCATACTTCTCGCCAACGATATCCAGCGCCGGAATCAGCTTTTTATTAATCACATCCAGTTCGCTCATCGACTCCAGAAGCTGCTTTGTCAGATTCTTCGTCTCTTCCTTAAGCCCTTTTAAGATTGCCTCTTCCACCGTCATCTCCTGATGCGACCCTGTTTTCACCGGCTCATCGGAAGTTTCCCCGGCAAATCGCTCGATGTATGCGGCACATCCCGCATCTTCTCCGGAGAGCGCCTTATACGCTACAACCGTATCCATAATCGCTTTTGAATTCGGATTGATAATCGGGAAATCAAGACCGCAGCACATTGCCTGTGTCAGGAAATTCGTTGTGACGTGATTTCTCTTTGGCAGTCCAAATGAAATGTTGCTGACACCAAGTGCACAGTGAAGTCCAAGTTCTTCGTGCACTCTTCGAACCGCCTTAAGCGTCTCTTGTGCCTGCTCTTGCTGCGCCGAAATCGTAAGCGTTAAACAGTCAATTAAGATGTCTTCCTTTGGAATTCCAATCTTAAGAGCTTCGTCTAAAATCAGCTGTGCCAGTTCAAACCGTTTCCCGGCAGTCTGCGGAATTCCGTCCTGATCCATCGTAAGACCAATTACGGCAGCTCCGTACTTTTTCACGATTGGCAAGATTGCCGCCATCTTATCCGGCTCTGCATTGACTGAATTGACAATCGCCCGGCCATTGACCACGCGAAGTCCGGCCTCAATCGCCTCCGGATTTGAAGAGTCAATCTGCAGTGGAACGTCCACCACGCCTTGCACTGCCTTAACCACTTCAACCATCATCTCTACTTCATCAAGCCCCGGAAGTCCGACATTGATATCCAAGATATCCGCACCGGCATCGGCCTGCTCAATCGCCTGGTTCATAATATAGTTTAAGTCATGCTCTTTTAGCGCCTGCTGAAAGCGCTTCTTACCCGTCGGATTGATGCGCTCACCAATTACGTTGACTCCGGTAAATTCCGCCATCTGACCGGCAGAGCATACACCTCTTTTGATTGCGCGCACTTCTCGCTCGCCGCATTTAAGAGGCTGCAGCGCCTTGATAAAATCCGGCGTCGTACCGCAGCAGCCACCCATGATACCAACGCCCATCCGGGCAAATGCTTCCATCTGCCGTCCAAACTCCTCAGCATCCATAGCATAACCACCGGTTTTCGGATCCGGCAGTCCGGCATTTGGCTTCACAATCAAAGGAAGGTGCGTCCACTGCGCCATCTTCTGAATTAAGGGATAGATTTCATTTGGCCCAAGGGAGCAGTTAATGCCCATTGCATCTACGCCAAGACCTTCTAACGTTACCGCCATACTCTCCACAGTCGTACCGGTGAAGGTTCTGCCATTTTTCTCAAAACTCATCGTCACCCATACCGGCAGGTCCGAGTTTTCCTTAGCGGCAAGCACTGCTGCCTTTACTTCATATAAATCCGTCATCGTCTCAAAGACAATGCGGTCTGCGCCGGCCGCCTTACCGGCAAGCACCATTTCCTTATAGATTTCATAAGCCTCTTCAAATGCCAGCGTTCCAAGCGGCTCAAGCATCTCGCCGATTGGTCCGATATCGAGTGCGACTTCGGCCTTACCGGCTGCAGCCTTTTTAGCGGCGGCGACATTGGCCTCAATCACCTCATGAACGCTATGTCCGGTGCCCTTTAGCTTATGTGCATTAGCGCCAAATGTATTCGCATACAGCACATTGCTTCCGGCCTTAACATAACTTCTTTGAATCTGTTCTAAGACATCAGGATGTTCCATCCCGAAGATCTCCGGCCTTTGCCCAATCTCAAGACCGGCATTTTGGAGCATCGTTCCCATCGCTCCATCCAGATAGATTACCTTATTCACGGCAGTCTCTTCCATCCTTTCTATACTCGCAGTTTCGAAACATCTTACACTCTGCGCAGCCATTTTCCCGAAGCTGTCTTGGTGTATCTGCAATCCCCATCACCGCCGTCACCGATTTACGCGGAATCATCAGATGATTGTCGGTTACCGACAATCCGATTCTCTTCTCAGCATTAAGCGCGGCGCACCACTGCCCCTGAACTTCAAGCGGCAGGTCTCCGTATCCCGGACTGTAGCGGCTCGTTAAGTATAAACCCGATATTCCAAGGAAGGCCCGGTAATCCTGCTCAAAATTGTTGCAGACATTCTCAATTGCCACGCTTTCAATCGCATCCATAATCACGGCATCCGCCAGATTCTGAACTTCTGCCTTCATTAGAAGTTGCTCAGCCCTGCTTCCCAAAGTTGCCGCAAAAAAAACGGCCTCTTTGCAGCCCTTAAGCGTTCTGGCAATATCCTCGCCTTGCAGCGTAAACGCATCGCTTTTTCCATCTTGCAGCGAAACCACGCGGTAGACAAGTCTTGGCGCTATCGCCTGTGTGACTGCCAAGACAGCATCTTCCATCTGCCGTTTTAGCTCCTCTGTGATTTCCTGTCCCCGATGTCCAAGATACAGTAATATTTCGTTTCGATTTAACTTGCTTAATCTCGCTTCCATAACGTCTAAAGTATATTATATTTCACATTATTCGTCCATTAAAATAAGGAGACTATCATCAGCCTCCTTATCTTCTATAACCATTTTTCCACGCAATCCTCGTAAGGCTCTGCCTTACCATAATAGTATCCTTGTACCATCTCGCAACCGGCTTCCTTTAAAAAGTCGATCTGCTCTTGTTCCTCCACGCCTTCGCACAGCGTTCGAATGCCGAACTCCTTCGCCATCTGAATGGTATTGATAAGGATTACCTTAGACTTTTCTCCAAAGTTTTTCATAAATCCCATATCAAACTTGATTTCATCAAATTCATAATCACGAAGCGTACTAAGAGAAGAATTACCGCTTCCGAAATCATCCATAAGGACATCGAATCCATTTTTCCTAAATCGCGCAATCTCACCGCGCATCTTTCTCGGCGCCGATATCACATTAGACTCTGTAATCTCAACCTGCACCAGATTCCTTGGAATTCCATATTCCTCCGTAATCTGTGACAATTCCACATAAGGGTCAATCATTAAGAAGTCGCACTTAGATACATTAAAGGAAACCGGCAGCGGCGTAAGTCCGCGAACCATTGTTTTTTTTATATCTCTTGAAAGCTGTTCCACCATAAATCCATCGAGCTTATGCGTCAGCGAATATTCTTCTAAGATCGGGATAAAAATTCCCGGCGATATCATGCCTCGCTCCGCATCAATCCATCTGGCAAGCACTTCAAATCCAACCACGGATTCATCTTCGAGATTAATCTTCGGCTGATAATAGGCTTTGATGTCGCCGTCTTCCAATGCGCGCTCAAAATTGTTGATGATAAATTCACGGCTTTGCGTATCCCGCTTCATCATTTCATTAAAGAAGACAAATCGCGATTCATAGACGCGTCCTTCAAAATCACAGGCAATCCTCGCTCTGTCACAGGCCGTATTAATATCTACCGGATCCTTTGGATTGTAGATATGCACGCCGGCCCTGATTGGAAGCGTATTGCCATAATTGGCATTCTTAAACTTCTCAAACAGGCGGTTTAGTCTTGCTTCTAGTGCATCTCGCTTCGTCATCGCATAGAAACGGTCTTCTGCAAATCTTGCGCAGTATTCCTTTCCGAATATCTCCTCTAAGATTCCGGCAAATTCTACCAAAAGGTTATCGCCTTCGGTCAGTCCGTATTCCGAGTTAAAACTCTTAAATCCGCTAAAGTTAAAGCAGATGATAGTTGGAATCAGGCTCTTATCGACAAGCGGATTCTCCGAATTATTGGCAAAATCCATGAAACTTGTTCTGGTCGGAAGTCCGGTAAGAAGATCATACCTTGCCTCGTAAGCCGAGATAAATGCCGCAAGCATCTCTGTTTCTTCCTCTGTTTTGACAAGCTTGCCAAAACCGTTGACGTTCTTGACATTGCCGGTTCTAGAACGAACCTTATACGTGTCCTTACCTGCAAATTTCTCGCGATACATTCTCTGATCTGCGTGTTTTACAAGGTCAGACAAAAGCACCACCTTAAACTCGCGACCTTCCACGAATCCTCCCGATACCGACAGACGCTTAATCTTCTCACCATGCCAATTAGCAAACTCTTCTTTTAGCTGCTGCCGAATGCGCGCAAGTTCTTCCTTGGACGCATGGAAGATTGCAACGAATTCATCTCCTCCAAGCCGGTAGATATCTCCGTATTGTTTAAGCACATTCTTAAGACACTGCGCAGCTCCGATAATCAGTTCATCTCCTGCCTCATGCCCTAAGGAATCATTCGTTCCCTTTAAATCATCAATATCAAAGCTGGCATAGACAATATCTTTACTAAGCTGTACATTTGCCATCTTCGCAATCTGTTCTTCGTAAGCGCGCCGGTTATAAACCCCGGTCATACTATCTCTGTGCGCCATATAGTCAAAGTGCTTTCTCTGCCGCGTTCGGATCCAGACCATCATGACAAGCATCATAATAATAGCAACTACCACAATTGCCCCGCCAACAAACTGCAGTGCATATTGTCGCACAAAGTCCTTAAGAGTCGTCGTATAGGCTTCATCTATATGCTTGCTGACAGAATTGGAAATGGCATCATATCCATAAGCCGTAATTCCTCTGTTAATCACTGATAAAAGTGGTGATTTATCAACGGTCGTATAATAGCAAAAGGATACTTCACCTTCAAGCTGTAACTTCTTAAGCGTTCCGACATTACGAAGCACTAACTCATCAACATAGGAATTAAGAAGCGTTCCATCCACTTCACCGTTTTCTACCGCTGTAAGGCACTCCTCTAGCGTATTATAATCCTCGCTCACTGTCGCATTTGGATAATAATTCGACAGATACGTACGAGCAATCGGACTACCGCTTACAATTGCAATGGTCCCGCTGTCCATAACATGAGAATCATTTTTATAGACAAGCATCATAGAACAAGCCAGCACATCTGCGCTTTGCATTAGACCATTTGCTTCTGTCGCCGCTAGGTCATCCGCCATCGGCCCCACAAGATCCAAATCTCCGTTTTTCAGATCATCCATTAAGTCATCATAATTGTCATAGGCAATATATTCAGCCTTTGATTCAATGTCTTTTTCCGCAAATGCCGCTTCCACCACATCGATAAAGGTTCCGACCGCTTCTCCATCCTTCTCATTACTAAACGGCGGGTACTTGTTCAGATATCCAATCTCCACCGTCTCATGCTGATTCATCCAGTTCAGTTCATTTGCGGACAGCGTAGTCTTAACCCCGCTGTCCCCAAAGTACTTTTCCGACAATTCCGCTGTCAGATAAGGCTCTGACGATTCCACATCTACCTGCGCAACATTCAGCTGATTGAGCAAATCTTCCCTGTCCTTATTAACTCCCAGATAAAAATCCGAATATCCAAATCTTGCCACCGATACAAGTTTATTCGTTTTTATAACCTCTTTGTCCACATCTGCGGTAAATGTTGTCTTCCCATTTTTAAGTGCATCAAGTCGCTCTTCGTCGGTATCATAGGCTACGATGGTTGCTCCCTGATTATTTTGCTTATTCCACTTTTTCAGCTGCACTTCCATCGGTGTATTTGCTGTCACGCCAATTGAAGCGCCTTTAATCCGCTCCTCCTGCTGGATATAAGCAACTTTATCTTCGGTTGTGTAGATGTAATAATATTCTCTTCCCATACTCGAATATGGAAAGGCTGCAAACTTCTTGTTATCGTCGTCTTTATACATCCCGGCAAGAATATCAATCTTGCCTTTTTTCATCAGTTTCACCAGTTCTTCTGTTGACTCTGCGTAGACATATTCATATTCCCATCCGGCGCTATACGCAATCTTTTGCATATATTCATAGGCGTATCCGCTTTTCTTCTCATCATCCGATGCGCCTTCCATAAAATTGTCGACTTCACAATAACCAACGCGCACCACCTGACGCTGTCCGTCATAAAGCGGTGTTTTAGGCGTCTCTTCGGCATATGCCGCTACATTTCCCAGGATACTCCCCATGCCCATCAGCACACAAAAACAAACCACTGCAAGAATTTGAAGCAGTGGCTTGTGAAGTTTTCTCTGTGAAATTATATCCCCTATCCATTTATTATTCATAAATATTCAGTCATCTCCGCGTTGATACGACAATTGTCGTTCTTTCTCTCTACATTATAGGATATATGTACCAAAGCGTCAACATTGCGGTACTATTGTCGGATTTTATATTTTTTCATTTTTCTTGTAACCTTTTTGCCTGTACAATTGTATTATTAGTGAAGGATCCTTAAAAACAAAACAAAGGAGTAGCTCATGAGACTACCTGTTGAAGAGCTGATCAAACAATATAAAAACAACCTTTATGCGGCGGCATTTAATATATGTAAGAATGCGTCTGATGCGGAAGACGTTGTGCAAGATACATTTGTTCAGTACTATTCATCAAACAAACAATTTGAAACAGAGCAGCACATACGTGCTTGGCTAATTCGCGTGGCAATCAATAAAGCAAAGAATGTGGCAAAGAGTTTTTGGCGGAACAACAACGTTCCCTACGAAGACTACATGGAAACACTGGCCTTCGATTCGCCTGAATCGCAGGATCTATTTGAAACTGTGATGAAACTTCCGGCGAAATATCGAATCGCCATTCACCTATATTATTACGAGGATTACGCCATCCGAGAAATTGCAGATATTCTGAAAATCTCAGAAAGTAATGTAAAAGTCAGACTATCGCGTGGGAGGAAACTGCTCAAAGAAACACTTAAGGAGGCTTGGGAAGATGACGAATAAGCAACGATACAAACAGGCATTTTCAGTTTTAAAAACCTCCGACAATTTTTCTTTGGAGGTCGAGGAAATGAAAAAATTAAATAAAAGAAGAACTATGAAGATTGCAGCTGCGGCTATTGCCGTATGCATCATCGCAGCCGGAAGTGCCGGAAAGGCCGCTTACGCCAACAATGTCGGTGGCATCCAGCGTACCATCCAAATCTGGCTCGACGGCGACAAAACTACCGGAACACTTAACTTCACCGGTGACGGCACCTATGAAATCACTACCGAAAATGAAGACGGCGAGGAAGAAGTTGTGATGGACGGCGGCGGTATTGCCATTGAAGATGATGGCACAGAACGTCCGCTTACCGAGGAAGAACTTACCGAAGAGGCCGCTTTAGATGCAACGGCTCCTGAAATCAAATGGGATACCGAAAACAACAAAGCCATCTTATACTATATGGATCAGGTGACCGACATCACCGACAAGTTTGAAGACGGCGTCTGCTACCTGACCCTGGAAAATGGCAGCGAAACCATCTATCTTACCGCTGTATGGAATGTCGGTATGGCATGCAGTCCTGACAAGTATTGTGATCCTGATGAGTTTACCGCCGAATAATCTTAACAAAAAAACAACAAGCAGAGGCCTTTGCCTCTGCTTGTTCTTCTTTTTCTCTATGAACCGATTCGTTATCCCTGTCGCCACAGATGATGTCATCTATGGTCGTGTCGAACAGTCTGCTTAGCGCATACATGTTATCGACTGTCGGTAGGGAATCTCCTCGCTGCCACTTATATACGGCCTGCTCGGAGCAAAGCCCCATATACTCACTGACCTGAGCCACTGTGAAGTGATGGGTGATACGAAGTTCGCGAATGCGTTCTCCTGTTTTTACTACGTCGATTGTTGGGTATTCCATGTAGATTGCCTCCTTGTAAATACTGTTACCTTGTTTATGTTACATCTCATTACAACCATCCTCTGTCTTATGACAATCGGCACCGCTGCCTCCGGGGGATGTTAAGGCTATTTATATGGTTACTTTATTTAGTTGGTAGCTATATATTATAGTACCATTCTTGCAGTAATGCAAGGGGTTTTTACTAAACTAGCGGTTTATTGACAACGCTCACAAATACACCTTTTGTGCGAAACATAATCCAATAGTTTCGTTTTCTCTCTTATTTTATAGCCGTCACTCTTTTACTCTACACTTATTAATAGTTCTTGCTTTTATAATCATTAACATTTCCTCTTGAATTTAGTTTTTTTCTTTATGCAAATATGCTAAAATAAAAATTGCATTTAAGCACTCTATCCTTATGAATTTGTGTCCAAATTGTGAACTTCGTAAGTTGTGTCAGTTTTTCACACAATTTTCTCGGAGGTTTATAAAAACGGCTTCGCAAACCGTTGGTATCAGCGGGCTCCCAGAGGTGGGGGTAGAAATAGGGATTTAGCCCGACAGGGCATTGACACTCGCCCATTAAGGTTCTGAGTTCCAAGTTCCACGTAGAAATAGGGATTTAGCCCGACAGGGCATTGACACATGTATGGTTTTGCAATCTTTGACCCACACTCTTTACAGTAGAAATAGGGATTTAGCCCGACAGGGCATTGACACCAAGCTTTCTATAAATTTTCTGCAAGACATTTTTCTGTAGAAATAGGAATTTAGCCCGGCAGGGCATTGACACTTTCCTCCTTTTAAAAAAAAATAAAAATAACTATTGTAGAAATGAGGATTTAGCCCGACAGGGCATTGACACCTGCAAAATGTATCCTTACCTGCCCGTGCTTTTCCAGTAGAAATAGGGATTTAGCCCGGCAGGGCATTTAAGCTATACACGCAAAAAAGGAGCCTGAACATTTTTGATATGATCCCCCTTAAGTAGACAAGGTAAATAACCAAATCTACTTAAGGGGGATTTTTTATGTCTAAATCAAAATGGTCTGCTGAATTTAGGGCGATGGTATCGCAAGAGTATCTTGATGGAAAAGGTTCTTACGGCTTTTTGGCGAACAAGTATCATATAGGCTTAGAAACTATACGAAGGTGGGTTGTCGCTTATAAAGTTCATGGAATAGATGCTTTTGTTAGTGAAGTAGGAAATAAAAGTTATACACATGAATTCAAAATTATGTGTGTTGAAGAAGTTATCGCTGGTTATGGTAGTTCTGTAGATATAGGTGCAAAATATAAAGTTAATACCACTGTTTTAGAATCATGGATTAAATTATATAATGCCAATAGAGAGCTTAGGGATTACATTCCAAAAAGGGAGATCTATATGGCAGATGCAAGAAGAAAAACAACTATTGAAGAACGCAAGGACATCGTAGAATACTGTTTATCTCATGGCAGAGACTATAAAGGAACTGCTAGCATTTTTGATGTATCTTACAGTCAGGTTTATTCGTGGGTAAAGAAATATGATACTAATGGAGAAGAAGCACTTATAGACAAAAGAGGTCGCCATAAAGCTGATGATGAGGTGGATGAACTTGAACGGCTACGTAGAGAAAACAAAAAACTAAAACGACAACTAGAAGAAAATGACATGTTGGTACAATTGTTAAAAAAAGTGAAGGAATTCGAAGGGATGTGAGGCTTGGTA
>JAILOU010000004.1 GCA_024690665.1 Eubacterium sp. | reverse complement strand
TGTTGCATCATCGGTCTCTTCTTCCGGTTCCTGCGTAGAAGTACTCGTTGCATCATCTGCTTCTGTTGTAGGATCAGCTGTTGGCTTTGTCTGTGATTCCTCAGAAGTTTCTTCTTGCGCTTCTTGCGTTTCTTCTTCTTCAACTTCTTCTTCCGTTGGAGTCATAAGACCATCCGCTGCTTTTTTATTATATTTTGAAATAACATGCGCCGAATATGCCGCAATGGTATCTGCTTCTTCTTCCGTTACAGAAATCATTTCTTCTCCGCAACCGGTAAGCAAAAATCCCATGCACACAATCACCGCAAGGCAAAGCAATCTTTTTCTCATCTCAATCACCGTTCCCATACGCGAACTTTGCGCGAAACATACATTATCATTGATATTTTAGCATTTCTGTACCAAAGAAACAACAAGATTTACTTTACTTTTCGTTTGAGCCATCCATTTCAAACCAAAACAGCACTCCATCTTCCACATTTTCCACGCCACACTGTTGTCCATGCGATTCCATGATTGCTTTTACAATGGAAAGACCGATACCACTTCCGCCATATTCACGCGTTCTGGCCTTGTCAACCTTATAAAACTTTCCCCAGACGTGTTCTAGATCTTCTTGTGGAATCTGATTACCCGTATTGAATACATTGACACGAACGCACTCTCCTATTTGTTCAAAATATACACGAATGATTTTTTGATTTAACGCATAGTGAATGGCATTACTCATATAATTTGTAATAACCTCTTCGATTTTGAATTCATCTCCCCATACATAGACCGGCTCTTCTTGCAGAAATTCAATGGTAATTTCTTCCTGTTTTGCCAAAATCTCAGAAGAATGTACAACCCCGGCCACAAGTTCTGTAAGGTCAAACCGCTTCATTTCAACCTGGTCACTTCCAAACTCAATCTGATTCAAGGTTAGAAGCTTTTTCACAAGTTCATTCATCTTGGCCGCTTCATCAATAATGACATCACAATAAAAATCGCGGTTTTCTTCATCCTCAACATTTTCCTTTAAGCCTTCTGCATAACCTTGCACCAAAGCAATCGGTGTCTTTAACTCATGCGACACATTTGACAAAAACTCTTTTCGCATTTGATCAATCTCATTTTTTTGATCAATGTCTTTTTGTAATTCCACATTCGCACTTTTTAATTCTGATATGGTATTTTCAAGTTTCATTGCCATATCATTCATATGCTCACCTAGGATATCCACTTCATTTTTCCGTCCTTGTCTTGGCATATATTTCGCCTCAAAGTCCAGTTGCGTCATTCGTTTTGACAGCTCTGTAAGCATTAGAATAGGCCCGGTAATCTTCTTTGTAATAAATAAGACTGCAACTGCTCCGGCAATAATCGATATAATTCCAACAATCAGCAAAAACTGATTTGAGATCAGCACACTTTCACGAATTCCTTCAAGCGGCGTTCTCATCAATATCTGATTGCCATCATAGAGCGTTCCAAACAGCACGATATACCGTTCCTGCAACCTGGTATCTTCAATCGTAACAATCCTGAAATTCTCATTTTCATAAATAGTGTCCGATTCCACCGTGCTGTCAAACAAAAGCTGTCCAATCTGCTCTCGAATTGTCGAATAATTACTTGCTGACGTAAGCACCACATCCCAGTCCGACGTCAGAACCGAAATTGAAATATTCCCATTCGAAGCAATGGATTCAAAGCTTGTCTGAAATGAGTTATTATACAATTCTCCTTCACAACATGCTGTGTTAATTTGCTCGTAACTATCTTTTAACAAATGTTGTTTTTTTATTGAATAAAATGTGCTTAAGAATAAAGAATTAAGTAAAAGACACAATACCAAAGTGCCGGCCACTACCGCAATGATTATCAAAAGCATTTTTATTCTGATTGACCCTAAACGCTGTGTTCCTTTTTTCATACTACATTCCTTTTTACAAAAAAGCTTTGCTTTATAAAAAGCAAAGCCCTTATTATCACCTAAACTGATTCCTCACATTCAAACTTATAACCCATGCCCCAGATTGTCTTGATATAATTACCCTTTTCGCCCATCTTGTTACGCAGCTTTTTCACATGCGTATCAATCGTTCTGGCATCACCAAAATAATCATAATTCCACACGTTATTCAAAATCTTTTCTCTTGAAAGCGCAATTCCATGATTCTTAATAAAGTAGGTTAAAAGTTCAAATTCCTTAAAACTAAGTTCCACATATTCATCGTCAATTTTTACCGTATGCGCAGCCTGGTCAATTACAATACCGCCAAGTTCTATTTTTTCTTCTTCCTCATCCGGAGAGGTGCGGCGCAAAACAGCTTCAACTCTGGCTACTAAAACCTTTGGACTAAATGGTTTTGAAATATATTCATCCACACCAAGATCGAATCCTTGAAGCTCGTCATTTTCTTCACCCTTAGCCGTTAACATAATAATCGGAACCTTGGACTGGTCACGAATCTCACTGCATACTTCATAACCATTTCTCTTTGGCATCATAACGTCTAACAAAATCAAATCAATATCATTCACAGTATAAAACAGATTCAGTGCTTCCTCACCATCTTGTGCTTCTATCACTTCAAAATTACTTCTCACAAGAAAATCACGTACTAATTTACGCATTCTGCTTTCATCATCTACAACAAGAATCTTCTTCTTCTCCATAACTAATCAACCTTTCTTGGCATATCATATCAGTAAAATATGTAAATTCTGTGATTGCGTTAATCAATACCATACTTTTCTTCGTACTCTTTTACTTTTTGTTCACGCTCTTCCAGTTGTGTTTCCCAGTCTTCATACTGATTAATAATCTGTTCTTTATAATTCAGGATAGTGATATTGTCAGACGTTTGCAGAATTACAAACATTGAAATCACCATCGCAATCAGGATAAATACAAGCAACAAAACAACGCCAAATCTTCTATGCCACTTCTTCGCATCCGGAGATTCCTTGCCCTCCTGCGGATTCAGGGTCTTTTCAAGCGTACTTTCGCCCGTCTCCGCAACCTTTGTTTTCACCGGAATGTTGTGAATCTTATCAGATTGTATCGATGGCGAATTCACCAGGTGCATCTGTAATTCCCGTAAAAACTGTAAGCCGACCGGCGTCTCAAACATCTTCTCATCAATTACCTTATTATAAATCTGAAGCACCTTCTCAGGTGCGGCAAACTCAAGTTTTTGGCGTATAAATCGCGCAGCAGCTTCTTCTTTTTTCGCACGTTCGAATTCCTGCTGCGTCTCAAATTCATAACGATTCACAATATAGGAATTTTTCGTTGAACCGTTTTTCTTATCCATATCCGTTTACTAATCTCCTAACCCAATTATTACTTCAACAATTTCGCCGGTATGCCCACATAAGTTCCCGGTGTTTCTATGCTCTTTACCACAACGGCACCTGCTCCGATCATGCACTTATCACAGATATTGATATTGTTTATGACGCATGCGCCAATCCCAATCCAACATCGTTTTCCTACCTGTACCGTTCCTGCGATTTTTGCCCCAACCGCAACATGTGTGAAATCACCGATTGTATTATCATGTTCCACCACAGCTGATGAATTAATGATGCAATGACTTCCAATAGCAGTTCCTGCATTAATCACGGCATTTGCCATCACAACGGTTCCTTGTGCAATCTTCACATCCAGATTGGAAATCTGCGCGGAAGGATGAATAGCCGTATAAATCCTTGCATTTTTTTCCGATAGCTCCCTTGCAATTCTCTCACGAGGTTCAACGCTTCCGATTGCAATTATAAACACATGATTCTCTAAGTATTTCGGAAAGTCAGGGACTTTCCCCAAGACCCGATATCCACAAAATATATCGTCTTCATTCAATGCATCATCCAAAAAACCGGCCACTTTATCTCCGGATTTTTCTATAATATCTGCAATTACCTTTCCGTGTCCGCTGGCTCCGATGATTACAACCTGCGCCTCCATATACATGTTCTCCTGTTTCCAATCTATTTGTGTTCTCTCAAAAACCACCTGTACAGATGGTAATCCACTCGATTTCATTATACTCAAACTTCGAAATTCTAACAATCTTTTTGCATAAGAAAAGAGCCTAAAATAGAATTTTAGACTCTTTAAAATGGACTAGACGAGAATCGAACTCGTGTCCGAAAACCTTTCCATTGTACTTCTACTATCATAGTCAGTTCTTTTTCATTCCCTCCCCCGGACGGAAACTAACATCCTTCCGGCTTCAGTAGCTTCATGATACGCCCATATACGCAAAGCTTAATATATGTCGTTTCCTACATGTTTGATGCTCGGATCCCAAGGTGTAGGTGCCCCGGGGCGAACACTCGCCGCTTAGGCAGCGAAAGCTAAATTTTCGTCTTCAGCGTTTATGTTTAGTTTTGAGATTTAACGCATCATCCTGCGGATAGCTTCTCCAACTTCCAAATCCCCGTCGAAACCTTTACTAGCCCCTAAAGGTATTTACAAGCTGTGCTTGTTTGTAATGTTATTATATCGACGAATCAAATTTGCGTCAAGTAAACCAACGGTTTTGTTCCCGGTGTTCTTCTATTCAACCCACCACTTAATAAAAGCCGTAGCCCAGGGGAGCATCCCCAGTTCGTTTAGCCTATCTATTAATTCTAAAATCGCAAACGGAGCAACCGCAACCAGCACATATAGCCATTTAGGCGGCCAGTGTTCTATCTCCTTAGTGTCCGGTTTTTCAACCTTTGACACATCAATGTTTTCTTCCTCTGCTATTATATATAAACATTATGTATAAGCATTGATATAAATCTTTTTGCTCACTTCCCTCATAATCAGCCCAAATATAGCTAAGCCAACAAATACAAATACAATTTGCCATCTTGGCTGAAATACAGCCACCATCTCCAGCGAAATGCCCCCCTACAACCACTAGCATAATACGTTTCACTCCATAACTAGCCTCCTTACTGTTTTATCCAGTAAGGAAGGTATATATCCCCATGATGCAATTAAAAAAGTTATTTCCGCAAATAAAATCACCAGCAGTTCTTATCGCAGCTCTTCTCGATATACGGATATTTTTTACTGTATCGCTTCTTCGATGCTTTCAATATTATTCATCGGATCATCCCAGGTTGCCTGTACCTCTCCGTTCTTCGCCCAAATCACAAAAGGCACTGAGTTAATCCCATATGCTTCAAAAAAACTCTGATACTCATCATTATTGCTCTTTTCTCGATCTAAATTCGTATAATATGTGGTCAGCTCCACACTATCACGTTCCAACACTGTTGTTATCTCATTTTCAAATTCAAAGCAGTCTTGACAATCTTCACGACCAATATACACGACAACATCGTCTGCATTAGTTAACACATCCTCAACTTCACTTAAGCTTACTCCATCAAACCATTCGCTTTCTATATAATCTTCCTGCTTTGCAGCCCCCACGGTGTAACCCTTAAACTCATTATAATGAATCACAATGTTAATCATACACAACGCAACGGATACTATTAGCAAAATAATCGAAAACTTTCCCCTATCGGCAGATCTCCATGCCATTATCAAAACCAAAACCACCGCCAGTACAGCAAAAATCAATGAAATCCATGACATTACGGATGACGCAGTGGACTCACTAATCGATGGATTGGTATCTAATATATACCCGCCACGTATCAGTATAATCACCGAAACCATGATGGGAATCATCATTAATATACCTAATAAATACTTTTTTATGTCTTCACCCTCTTTATCAAAATGTTTACGGATTACATTTTGCCGCAATGGTTTTCGCTAAACTTACATTATATTAATTCATTAATGATCTCAAGACAGATATCACGGCTTGCCTGTTGTTCTTCCATGGCACGTTTATCTTCTTTTTTTGCATTATCCTGTAGTTCAAGCAAAAGCGGTTTCATCCTTCTTTGGCGTACCAGTCCGGCTCCCCACAGTTTACGCCGATTCTTATCAAATTGATCGCGATAATCCTGCGCTTTCTTTTCTGCTTCTTTTTTCAAATCCTGATGTGGACGGATTTCTTTATGCAGCTGTCTTGCCGTTTCCGTATACGCCAATTTGTCAAGATGACTGATAATCATGTCTGCAAAACCGTCTGCGGTCGCATAAATACCGGTAGCCAGTTGGTTACATTCCGGCTCTTCAAACAACTTTTTTAGTACTCCTCTACGCTGCTCAAAATCAAATCTTTCTTTCAAAACCTTCGCAAAGACAGTTTCCAATTTATCCAGATAAGCCGGAATTTCTTCTTCCGATAACACCTCTCCCGAAACAACATCTGAAAATATCACGCTGTTAACCGCCAAAGACCAATTGTGATCCAGACTGACTTTACCGTCTTTTTTTGTAAATAAAAGTGCTGTATATTCACTGCCATCATCAAAACCAATCGTAAGCAGGTAGCGTGTACTACCATCTTCTCCCGAAACTTCCTTTGTCTTAGCCCCTGATACTTTCACAAGCGGAATTGCAACCGGCTTTACAAGTGGCACCATGGTTTCATAACGCTTCTTTTCAGCGTCATACCCCGGTGTAATACTAAATACCAAAATATTTTTAAACAGATTCATACAGATGCGCTCTTCAAAATCATGGCCATCCGGTTTATCTTCTTCAAGAAACATCAGCTGCTCATAATTACGAATTGCATCTACAAATTTCCCCGTATACTTTCCTGCCGGCGAAGTATTCTTCGACAGATTTTGAATTCCACCCACACAGGTAATGAGCCAGCGCGGAATCTCATTCGTATCCTCCAGACTTTTATATTCTTGTTCCGAAAGACATACCCCTTTAAACTTCTCATACAACATAGTGTCTGACATATTCTTCTCCTCCAAAAACAAAAAACGAAAACGATTATCCAAATAACCATTTTCGCTTTTAGATATCCTTTTTGAATATAACTGAAAGACCAGTCATCGTCAAGATGTCCATAGATACCAAACGGATTATTTTACAGATTTCGAATCTTAAATTCACGTTCCGCCTCGCGCTTCATATCCTTCTTAGCAATGTCCTGACGTTTGTCGTACAGTTTCTTACCTTTCGCCAACGCAATCTCAACCTTCACAAGGCTTCCTTTAAAATACACCTGCAGCGGAACAATCGTAAAACCTTTTTCCTTAATCTTACCTGCAAGCTTATTAATTTCGGCTTTATGCATTAGTAATTTACGCGGTCTTAGAGGATCTTTGTTGAAGATATTTCCCTTCTCATAAGGAGACACATTCATGCCGTAAATAATAATTTCTCCATCCTTAATCTGTATATAAGCCTCTTTGATACTGCACTTTCCTTGTCGCAGAGACTTAACCTCCGTACCCACAAGCGAGATGCCTGCCTCGTATTTTTCTTCTATAAAGTAATCATGAAATGCTTTTTTGTTATTCGCTATTAGTTTTGTCGCACTCTTACCCATGTCTGCTCCTTTTATTCTTCTGAAACCATTGAAAAATCAATTGTATGTCTCATGACATCCGTATCCACAACTTTAATACGCACGGTCTGTCCAAGCTTGTATTCTTTATTTTTAGCTTCTCCAACCATCACATGTCTTTCTTCGTCATAGTAATAATAGTCATCCGTAAGACGGGTTACATGAATCAATCCTTCGATTGTATTCGCAAGCTCGACATAGATTCCAAATGCCGTAATACTTGATATGACGCCATCAAACACCTCGCCAATATGTCCGCTCATATATTCCGCCTGCTTAAGCCTGATGGTTTCCCGCTCAGCTTCCGCAGCTCTTCGTTCTAACTTACTGGTTCTGTCTGCAACAGTTCCGAGGATTTCTTCGTAATGCCGGATACGTTCTTCCTTTAAACGCCCGCGAAGATTCTCCTTGATAATTCTGTGGATCTGCAGATCCGGATAACGACGAATCGGCGATGTGAAATGACAATAATACTTTGCTGCAAGTCCAAAGTGTCCCAGACACTGCGGATTGTATTTTGCCTGCTTCATGGAACGAAGCGTCAATCTCGAAATCAGGCTCTCTTCCGGTGTGTCTTCTATCTTTTCTAATATCTTTTGAAATTCTTTCGGGTGAATCGTCTCACGATTCGTGTTTAAGTATACACCAAAGTTATGTAAAAATTCCGAAAGATTCGAAATCTTATCCTTGTCCGGTTGTTCATGCACGCGGTATAAAAACGGAAGTTCCTGCCAGTAATAATCCTCCGCAACAGTTTCATTGGCCGCAAGCATAAAGTCTTCAATAATCTTTGTCGCCGAATTTCGATCATACGGTTTTATCGCAACAGGTTTTCCCTGCTCATCAAGGATTACTTTTGTCTCCGGAAACTCAAAATCGATCGAGCCTCTTTTTCTTCGTTTCTTCCTTAAAATTTTGGCAAGTTCCAACATCTGTTCAAATGTTACCACACAATCGGCATACTTTTCCATATACTCGCGGTTATGGTTTGTCACAATTTCATTAACGGCAGTATACGTCATTCTGTGATTGACATGGATTACCGATTCCGTAATTTCATGTGCTGTTAATTCACCACGTTCGTCAAATGTCATAAGGCAGCTTAGCGCAAGTCTGTCTTCCCCTTCATTAAGCGAACAGATGCCGTTGGATAATGTATGTGGAAGCATTGGAATTACGCGGTCAACCAGATACACAGATGTACTGCGATTCAGCGCTTCTCTATCGAGCGCACTACCTTCTTGTACATAGTTGGTAACATCCGCAATATGTACCCCCAGATGATATCCTTTCTCATCTACAGACAGGGACACTGCATCATCTAAATCTTTGGCATCCTCTCCGTCAATTGTTACCATGAATACATCGCGAAGATCTTTTCTGCCTTCCATATCCTTTTCACTGACAGGCTTTGCTACATTCGTTGCCTGCTTTAAGATTTTCTCCGAAAACTCCATCGGGAGCTCATAATCCATTGCAATCGAAAGGATATCAACGCCGGGATCGTTTTTGTGTCCGAGAATCTCAACCACTTTTCCTTCCGGCTTATGTCGTTCATCTCCAAAGCTTTTGATTTCCACAACAACTTTGTGTCCTTCAACTGCTCCGCATGCATCCTTTTCACTGATAAAGATGTCTTTAAGAAACCGCTCATTATCGGGGCGTACAAACCCAAATCCATCACTTGCTTCATAGGTGCCGACAACCGTTTTCAGGCCATGTGAAATCACCTCAACAACCTTGGCCTCTTTTCTTCTGCCCGCGGGTGTTCCCTTCACCTGCACCTTAACCTCATCCATATGAAAAGCGCCGTTTGTATCCTCAGCACTGACATACAAATCTTCTTCTAATTCTTCTACCGTAACAAAGCCAAATCCCTTTGGATGAGCTGTATAAACACCGATATATGATTCATTGGATGCTTTTTTGTACTTTCCGTTCGATTGAAGATCAATCTTACCTTCCATAACAAGCGCATCAAGCACCTTATGAAGTTCCGTCCTGCGTGATTTATCAACCCCTAACACCATCGCGATTTCTTTCGCTTTCATCGGCTTATAGATGGGATCACAAATAAATTCATATAAGACATTCTTTTGTCTTTCTATATTCTCCATATACTAACCTTTCAAACAATTATGATAAGTAAAAAAAAGACGATTGTATTGCTACAATCGCCTTTTGTAACTGTCTAGTTAAAGAATCCCATGCTAAGTACTAAAGAAATACCCATAAATAATACAACAAATAAAGTTGTAACCTTTACCAAAGTACCTTCCTTAGAACGTCCTTTATTCTTACTCCAGTAAGAATCATTTGTTGACATAGAACCGCTAAGTGCTCCAAGTCCGTTCTGTTTACCTTCCTGCATCAGGATAATAATACTGCCGATTGCACAAACTGCAATTAAAACAACGATTAAAATTATTTTTAATGTATCCAAAATGATACCTCCTATTCACTATACATAACAACTTTTTTATGATAGCATATCAAATCCAAAAACACAACACCTAATCTTATACGTTAATTTCCGCAGTAACTCCAAGTAATTCCTTGTTAGCATCTAATACCGGTTTTACGACTTCTTCCAAGAAAAGATCTACCTGCATCGGTGCGCATCCAACATAATTAGAAGGAATCATATTCTTTTCAAGTTCTTCTAATGTAAGGTCAAATGTCGAATCTGCAGCAATTAAATCTAACAGGTTGTTATCAAGTCCCTGCTCTTTAACTGTTTTACCTGCTTCCATGGAAAGCTGACGAATCTTCTCGTGAAGTTCCTGGCGGTTACCGCCCTTTTCTACGCCGTCCATCATAATATTCTCCGTTGCCATGAAGCTAAGTTCGCTCATAAGATGGCGAGTGATAACTTTATCATAAACCTTTAATCCATCCGTTACATTAATGCACAAGTCTAGCACACCATCGATTGCGAGGAATCCTTCCGCAATCGAGATTCTCTTATTAGCAGAATCATCCAGTGTTCTTTCAAACCACTGCGTAGCGGAAGTAATTGCCGGATTCAAAGCATCAATCATGACATATCTTGATAACGATGCGATTCTTTCCGAACGCATCGGATTTCTCTTATAAGCCATAGCAGATGAACCGATCTGATTCTTTTCAAATGGTTCCTCCACTTCTTTCAGATGCTGAAGAAGACGAATATCATTAGACATCTTATGCGCACTTGCAGCAATACCTGCCAGAATATTGCATACTCTGGTGTCTACTTTTCGAGAATAGGTCTGGCCGGATACCGGATAGCATCCGTCAAATCCCATCTTACCTGCAATCATCGGATCTAATTTCTTCACCTTTTCAAAATCGCCGTGGAACAACTCAAGGAAACTTGCCTGTGTTCCTGTCGTTCCCTTAGAACCGAGCATCTTAAGTGAGCCAAGAACATAATCAAGATCGTCAAGATCCATCATAAACTCCTGAATCCAAAGCGTTGCTCTCTTACCGACGGTTGTCGGCTGAGCCGGCTGAAAATGAGTAAATCCAAGTGTTGGAAGCGCCTTATATTCATTTGCAAATGTAGACAGTTTCGCAATTACATTGATCAGTTTTTTGCGAACCAGCTGCAAAGCTTCTGACATCAGGATAATATCTGTGTTATCACCAACGAAGCAGGAAGTTGCGCCAAGATGAATGATTCCGGCTGCTTTTGGACACTGCTGTCCATAAGCATATACATGAGACATAACATCATGTCTTACAAGCTTTTCTCTTTCTTTTGCAACCTCAAAATTAATATCATCTTTATGACTTTTCAGTTCATCAATCTGTTCCTGCGTAATATTAAGCCCTAATTCTTTTTCTGTCTCAGCAAGTGCAATCCAGAGTTTTCTCCAGGTACGGAATTTTTTCTCCGGTGAAAAGATGTACTGCATCTCTTTGCTTGCATATCTTTGTGATAACGGACTTTCATAACGATCGTAACTCATACTTTTTTCTCCTTATCTGTCAAATTCTCCGCGAATATCTTCTTTTGGTGGTTCTAATGGATACTTTCCGGTAAAACATCCCTTGCATATGGAAAGTCCTCCGACAAGCTCTTCCAAACGTTCAATTTTCAAATATCCAAGCGAATCAGCCTGAATAATCTTTTTGATATCTTCTACCGTTCTGTTATAAGCAATCAGCTGCTCACGCTCCGGAATATCGGTTCCAAAATAACATGGCCATAAAAATGGCGGCGATGAAATTCGAACATGAACTTCTTTTGCTCCAGCTTCTTTAAGCATATTGACGATTCGATCAGATGTAGTACCTCGTACAATGGAATCATCAATCATAATCACTCGTTTGCCGGCTACGGCTTCTTTTAATACATTCAGCTTAATGCGAACCGCTGATTCTCTCGAACTTTGCTGCGGCTTAATAAAGGTACGTCCAACGTAACCATTTTTAATAAAGGCAGTCCCATACGGGATTCCAGACTGAAGCGCATACCCAAGTGCTGCGGCATTACCGGATTCCGGTACACCGACAACCAGGTCAGCATCGACAGGACTGTCCATGGCAAGATACTTACCGGCAAGGATTCTGGAATTATAGACGCTGACTCCATCAATGTGACTGTCAGGTCTTGCAAAATAAATATATTCAAAAATACAACGTGCCTGGTCTTCGCTCTTAAGACACATAGTCTTATCCGATGTAATTCCATCTGCGGTGATGGTTACCACTTCTCCCGGTTCCACATCCCGAATGAACTCTGCATCAAGTGTTTCAAGCGCACAGGTTTCCGATGTAATAATATAAGCATTGTCTCGTTTGCCGATTACAAGCGGTTTAAATCCAAATGGATCTCTGGCTCCGATTAATTTTCTCGGACTGGCAACCACAAGAGAATATGCACCCTTAATCTTTTGACAGGCGCGAAGCACTGCTTCCTGAGCCGACTTACTGTTTAGACGTTCTCTTGCAATATGATACGCAATCACTTCAGAATCAATTGTTGTCTGAAAGATTGCCCCGGTATAGGCCAGATCTTTTCGAAGTTCATTGGCATTAATCAGATTACCGTTGTGTGCAAGCGCCAGTGTTCCCTTTACATAATTCAAAACCAATGGCTGTGCGTTTTCTCTTGTTGAAGCACCTGCCGTGGAATAGCGAACGTGACCCACGCCAAGATTTCCCTTTAATCCAGCCAGATTCTCATGCGTAAAGACTTCATTCACAAGTCCCATTCCCTTATAAGAATCCACTTTTCCTTTTGGTCCTTCTGTATCGCTTACTGCAATACCACAGCTTTCCTGTCCGCGATGTTGCAATGCAAACAAACCATAATAGATGGAAGATGCTACATCTTTCCGGTCAAAATCATACATACCGAATACGCCGCACTCTTCATGGAGTCCACTATCCGGCTGACATTGACATTCTTTTTCGTTGTATTTCATGTGATTATCCTTTTCTATGAAAGTCTTAATATGACGACTGTATCAACAATCGAACAGAATTAGTATAATACATATTTTTTAGCAAAGTCAATTATATCACTGCTATCTTATGCTATCTGCCATGTAGAAAAATGTCCCAATTTCACATAGCCTTTTGTACATAATAACTTTTATATCCTAGGACTTTTTAACTATTTTCAATTGACGAACGAAAAAAAATAAGGTATAGTATGAAAGAAACTCAAAAGAGTAACCATGTAACAAAGCTCCAGGGACGGACTTGAATAAAGGAGTTGATTAAGATGTTTAACAAACGAGACTACGAAAGATTGCCGATATCACTATCTCTTAGCATCTGCGATCTGTACGGACAAGACAATATTATGATTACGAATTTAGATGCGCCAATTATGGTAAATGACATCTCAGAAACCGGAATCGGTTTTATATCTGAATGTGTTTTACCGGAAAATTATTATTTTAACGCGCGTCTTGATTTCGCGTTGAATGAATCTCCGATTATGACGGTTGTAAAAATCATTCGAAGCGAAGCCATTGACAACGAACATTTTCAATATGGTGGAGAATTTGAAAATTCACCAATTGATTTATACGATATTTTAGCACGCTACGCCTAAGGCATAGCGTGCTATTATTTTACTTTTGAATCAGGAGTGAACGACCGGTCATTTCTTGTGGCTGCTTTAAGTCCATCATCTCTATTAAGGTCGGTACAATATCTGCCAGACGACCACCTTCGTCAAGAACATATCCTTCCTTGTAATTGATTAACACAAACGGAACCGGATTAATCGTATGAGCGGTAAAGCTTTCATTTGTAACCGGATCAATCAGCTGCTCTGCATTTCCATGATCGGCGCATAAAAACATCTGACCGTCTACTTTCATAAGCGCGTCATACGCTTTTCCCACGCACTCATCTACAGCTTCCACTGCTTTAACAGCGGCATCAATCACACCGGTATGTCCCACCATATCCGGGTTTGCAAAATTGATAATAATCACATCATATTTTTGTGAGGTGATTGCTTCACACAATCTGTCGCACACTTCATATGCACTCATCTCAGGCTTCAAATCGTAAGTTGCCACCTTAGGAGAATTAACAAGAATTCTGTCTTCTCCTTCATTCGGCTCTTCTACTCCTCCATTAAAGAAAAAGGTAACATGTGCATACTTTTCTGTCTCTGCAATTCTCGCCTGTTTTAATCCATGTTCCGCAAGGAACTCTCCAAATGTTTCTTTTAATTTCACTTTCTCAAAAGCAATGGTTTTATTCGGGATTGTGACATCATATTCTGTAAAGCATACATACTTTACCTGCAGACGCGATCCCCTGTCAAATCCGTCAAAATCATCAGCACAAAATGTTCTGGTAATCTGTCTTGCGCGATCCGGACGGAAATTATAGAAGATAATGGCATCTGAATCTCGGATGGTTGCAACCGGCTTAGAGTCTTCCATAATCACAACCGGTTCTACGAATTCATCCGTCACATCTTTTGCATAAGATTCTTTTACAGCCTGCACCGCATCATCGGCCTTATGACCAATTCCTTTTGTCAGCATATCATAGGCTTTTTGAACACGATCCCAGCGATTATCACGATCCATTGCATAATAACGACCGCATACACTTGCAATCTTACCAACACCGATTTCCTTCATCTTATCTTGCAGTTCTTTTACATAGCCTTCCCCGGATGTTGGAGCCGTATCTCTTCCATCCAAAAAGCAATGAACATAAACATCTTTTACGCCCTCTCGCTTTGCCATTTCCAATAGTCCATATAAATGAGTGTTGTGAGAATGCACACCACCGTCAGAAAGCAGTCCATACAGATGCATGGCACTTTCATGTTTTTTTACATGGTCAAATGCTTCTTTTAATCTAGGATTCGCAAAAAAATCTCCGTCTTCAATTTCCTTTGTAATACGTGTTAATTCCTGGTATACAATTCTTCCGGCTCCCATATTCATATGTCCGACTTCAGAATTGCCCATCTGTCCATCCGGTAATCCGACTGCAAGACCACTTGCATTGCCCTTTGCCCATGGATACTTTTCCATAAGCCCGTCAATATGCGGGGTCTTTGCCTTGAATACCGCATTTCCATTTGTTTCATCATTGAGTCCAAAACCATCCAAAATCATAAGCACGGTTGGTTTTTTAGCCATAATTACTTCCTCCGTTAATCATCAATTATTTTTTGTCACTTTACCATCCGAATCAATCGTAACACCGGATGATATCTTGTTCATGTGTGCAATGACTTTATCTTGTTTGTCACCTTTCACAATCTTCGTGACACAGTCTTTTTGTTCACAGGCAATGAAGTTAAATTCCTTTAACCCATCCGCATCAAAGACCACCTGCGCCATCCCCGTCATCTTCGTTTCGTCGGTAAACCAAAAGTCTCCAAGCGAATAGATTACAGGAACATCTTCTATATATTGAATGCCCTGCAGACAATGTGTATGTCCACCGATAATAACATCAGCGCCCGCCTTGGCAAACTGAATTGCCAAAGACTGCTGATCAGCTCCAAACGTTGCATTGTGCTCCGTTCCCCAATGTACATATACAATCACATAATCTGCATTCTTTTTTGCCTTCTTTATACTTTCTACAAACAATGTAGGATTTAAACATTTCATTACTCCCGGCGAATGGCTTGTCGCCTCTTTAGTATACTTCGCAGTACGTTCAATCTGTGTTGCTGCACAGATTGCATATTTTTTACCATTTGCAACAAAATATACAGGCTCGGAAGCATCATCAAGATCTTTGCCTGCACCTACATATGGCATATTGTCATTCACCATAGTATTTAACGTATCCAAAAAAGCGCGTTTTCCGTAGTCATATACATGATTGTTGGCAAGACTTACGATGTCAACTCCCATATCATCAAAGTATTGGACACTCTTTGGATTCGAACGAAAGTGATAAGCCTTTTCGGAGACCGCACTTCCCCTTGTACTAAAACACGTTTCCGCATTCACCATCATAACATCTGCCGAACGCATCTCTTTTAGCAATTTGTCCGAAAAGCAAGCGGAAATATCTCCATCATTATCATCCAAATAATCCTTCGGAGCTGAAAACATGTCACTTTCCGCTTTTTCGGTAAAAGAAACATCGCCGGCGAAATCAAATACAACTTCATCTGTATTAGCCGTATCTTTTATGTATACTTTTTCCTGTGATTTTTGATACAATCCCGTATCTTCACAGTACAGGCACCAAAGCGCATGAATCGACGCACCGGTCAGCTCTTCCCATATTGATGCCGACACTTTTTCCCCGGAAGCATATTCCGACGCAAGATCATAAATTACCGCACGTCCATAATTGGCATATATCCATAGCAAAAAGGAATCATCCACCGGATATCCTTTCAACGATTTCTTTGTTGCATGATCTAAAATCAAATCAATTTGTTCATTAAGGTCAATCCCATCAAACACGTCTTCTTGTGCAAGCTTTTCTTCGACCTTATTTTGAATCTTCTCAGTCACAGCAACTTCTTGTGCAGTCGTTGTATCCCCAATAAACAACGCTCCAGTCACAGTAATTCCACAAGCAACCAGCGCGCAAGTCAGAATAATTGCAAGTAAACGTTTCTTTTTCATCTTAACCCATTGCAAAAGGGCTGCGCCCTCTAACGCCTTGCCCTTTTGCTATACCTTCATACCTAATTTTTGTCTTACTTGTTGTAATTAACAATCTCGCCAAAGTCCGGCTTAAGAGAAGCTCCTCCAACAAGTCCGCCGTCGATATCCGGCTGCGCAAATAATTCTGCGGCATTTTTTGCATTTACTGATCCGCCATATTGAATGCGCATTGCATCTGCAACGCTTTCATCATAAAGTTCACATACGCATGCACGAATAGCTCCGCACACCTCCTGAGCCTGCTCAGTTGTTGCAGTTTTACCTGTTCCAATTGCCCAGATTGGTTCATATGCAATCACCAGTTCTTTTGCCTGCTGTGCACTAACTCCTAACAATGCAATCTTAATCTGCTGACGAATCCATTCAATCGTAATGCCCTGTTCGCGTTGCTCTAAAGTCTCTCCGCAACAAATAATTGGTTTCAAACCATGCTCGAACGCTTTTAACACTTTCTTATTAACAGTTTCATTCGTTTCTGCAAAATATTCTCTTCTTTCAGAATGTCCAAGAATTACATACTCAACTCCAACATCAGTAAGCATATCCGGCGCAATCTCACCTGTATAAGCTCCGCTTTCTTCATAGTACATATTCTCAGCGCCTACTTTGATATTGGTTCCTTTACAAGCTTCCAATACCGGAATTAAATCAATTGCAGGAACGCAAAATACAACATCCACATCATCATTTGCAACGAGTGGCTTTAATGTATTCACAAGCTCAACCGCCTGTGAAGGTGTCTTATTCATCTTCCAGTTTCCTGCTACAATCTTTCTTCTTGCCATATCTATTACTCCTTTATTATTTATCATTTGCTGCCGCAATACCGGGAAGTTCAATTCCTTCCAGGAATTCAAGAGATGCACCGCCACCCGTAGAGATGTGTGACATCTTATCACCAAATCCAAGTTGGTTAACAGCTGCAGCAGAATCTCCTCCACCAATAATGGTTGTTGCGTCTGTCTCAGCCAGAGCTTTTGCTACTGCAATTGTACCCTTGGCCAAAGTAGGATTCTCAAAGACTCCCATCGGTCCGTTCCAGACAACAGTCTTAGCTTCTGCAGCAGCCTGCGCATAAAGTTCAGCCGTCTTAGGACCTATATCGAGTCCCATCTTATCTGCAGGAATCGCGTCTGATTCTACTGCCTCAACATCAATCGGTCCATCAATCGGATCCGGGAATGATTTTGCCACAACAGTATCGATTGGAAGAAGAAGCTTCTTGCCAAGCTTGTCTGCTTTTTCAAGCATTTCCTTACAGTAATCGATTTTTTCTTCATCCAAAAGAGAAGTTCCTGTCTCATATCCTTTTGCTTTCATAAAGGTATAAGCCATGCCTCCGCCGATAATTAAAGTATCACACTTTTCCAAAAGATTTGAAATTACTCCAAGCTTGTCTGCAACTTTAGCTCCACCAAGGATTGCTACAAATGGACGCTTTGGTGAATTCACTGCATTACCAAGGAAATCAATTTCTTTTTGCATCAGATATCCAACAGCTGCAGTATCTACAAGTGCTGCTACGCCGACATTTGAACAATGCGCTCTATGAGCAGTACCAAATGCATCATTAACAAACACATCACATATGGAGGCAAGGTCTTTACTGAATGCCTCTCCATTCTTTGTTTCTTCTGCACGATAACGCGTGTTTTCAAGTAAAATCACATCGCCATCTTTCATTGCAGCAATCGCTGCCTTAGCATTTTCTCCAACAACAACGTCATCAGCTGCAAACTTTACTTCCTGTCCTAAAAGTTCGGTAAGTCTTTTTGCAACCGGTGCAAGTGATAAAGAAGGAACTGCTTCCCCCTTTGGTTTGCCAAGATGAGAACACAGAATTACTTTTCCACCGTCCGCAATCAGCTTTTTAATCGTTGGCATTGCAGCCACAAGTCGATTCTCGTCTGTAATCTTACCGTCTTTTAAAGGCACATTAAAATCACAGCGGCAAAGCACTCTTTTTCCTTTTACATCAATATCATCAATTGTTACTTTATTAAGCATATAATCCTCCTAAGATTAAGTTTCATTTCATAAATTCCAACAAGAAAGGCCCGGCCCATCTTAGGCCGGACCCAAAGTATTGTCCTTATTTTAATTCTGAGAAATACTTGATTGTACGAACCATCTGGCTTGTATAACTATTCTCATTGTCATACCAGGAAACAACCTGTACCTGTGTATAATCTGTTCCCTCGATTGGTGAAACCATTGTCTGAGTTGCATCGAATAAAGAACCATATCTCATTCCAACGATGTCGCTTGAAACGATCTGTTCATCATTGTATCCATAAGATTCATTCGCTGCTGCTTTCATAGCATCATTAACCTGGTCAACTGTAACCTGGCCTTTTACAACTGCAATCAGAATTGTTGTAGAACCTGTTGGTGTCGGAACACGCTGTGCAGATCCAATTAATTTTCCATTTAACTCAGGAATTACAAGACCGATAGCCTTAGCTGCTCCTGTTGAGTTTGGAACGATGTTCACTGCAGCTGCACGTGAACGACGAAGATCTCCCTTTCTCTGTGGTCCGTCAAGAGTCATCTGGTCTCCTGTATAAGCATGAATTGTGCTCATGATACCACTCTGAATTGGTGCAAGGTCATTTAATGCCTTTGCCATTGGCGCGAGACAGTTTGTTGTACAAGAAGCAGCTGAAATAACTGTATCTTCTGCTTTTAATGTCTCGTGATTTACATTGTAAACGATTGTTGGAAGGTCGTTTCCTGCCGGTGCTGAAATAACTACTTTTCTAGCGCCTGCTTTGATATGAGCAGATGCTTTTTCTTTGGATGTATAGAATCCTGTACACTCAAGAACAACATCTACTTTCAGATCTCCCCATGGAAGATTAGAAGCATCGCTTTCTGCATAAATCTTAATTGTCTTGCCATCAACTGTGATAGAATCTTCACCGGCTGTAACCTTATCTTTATCTTCAAAGCTTACATATCTTCCCTGTGAAGAATCATACTTAAGTAAATGAGCAAGCATCTTAGGACTTGTCAAATCATTGATAGCTACTACCTCATAACCTTCTGCGCCGAACATCTGTCTGAAAGCCAAACGTCCGATACGTCCAAATCCGTTAATCGCTACTCTCACTGCCATATAATTGTCCTCCATTTTTGAATTAATTGTACTTTGCTTTGTTTTGCACAAATACTTATCTCCATTTTAGCGAATTCACTTTTAAAATTCAACTTTTTACCCTTTTCTTTTTTATTATTTTTGACTTTCTTATATAGGTGCTATATATTTGATTATAATTATATTTTTAACAAACGTTTTGGGAGGCTGCCACATGCTGTATGACTGCCATATGCACACGCGTTTTTCCGGAGACTCAGATGCTCCTGTTCACCAAATGCTGCAAAGTGCAAAAGAAAAAAATTTAGCAGGCTTATGTTTCACCGACCACCTGGATCTAGATTATCCCGGTGAAGAGCGTGATTTATTTTTATTGGATTTAGATTCGTATATTCCATACATGAAAGAATTAAAAGAAGGGGCAACAGATGATTTTTTCATCGGACTTGGTATTGAACTCGGGCTTCAACCTCATCTTGCCAGTCAGCTTCACGCCATCGTGAAAGAATATCCGTTTGATTATGTCATCGGCTCTTCTCACGTTGCCCACCATATCGATCCTTACTATCCTGAATATTACGAAGGACGAAGTGAACGCGAAGCGTATGAGGAGTACTTTGAAGCAACCCTGGAAAATATTGAAGCGTTCGATAACTTTGACGCCTACGGTCATATCGACTATGTGGTCCGCTACGGCCCTGATAAGGATACCCACTTTTCTTACAAAGCTTACGCTGACCACCTCGATGCCATATTAAAAAAACTGATTGCTATGGGAAAAGGGATTGAAATCAATACCGGTGGTTATCGCAGCGGGCTTTCTCACCCGAATCCGCGAGAAGATATCTTAAAACGATACCGGGAACTTGGAGGCGAGATTTTAACACTCGGTGCGGATGCACATACGCCTCAGGATGTGGCCTATCGTTTTGATCGGTTACCGGATTTGCTAAAATCTCTCGGCTACTCCTACTTCACAGTGTTTAAAAACCGCAAGCCGGTATTTTATTCATTGTAAGAAAAAAAGGACCAATGTCCTTTTTATAAATATTCAGCCATACAGTAATTGGCCAAATCAAAGCCTTTTTGCGTAAGACAAACCGACTTGTCCGTCTGCGTAAGAAGGCCTTCTTTTTTTAGTTTATCATTAACAGCTCCATAAACCTCTTCTTGCGTTACTCCATACGCTTGATAAAAAGCATCTGTACACACGCCTTTTGTCAGGCGAAGTCCGAGCATCATGGTTTCCCCCATCTCGTCGTCGATAGTTAAATACTCTGTTTCACTTTCTTCTTCGTATGCCCCGGCAAGATACCTCTTCATATCCTGCGTATTTTTTCTTCTTACATGATTATACAAAGAAGCTGCTCCAAGTCCAAACCCCACATACTCTCTTCGAATCCAATAGCCGATATTATGACGACATTCATATCCTTCCTTTGCATAATTGGATATCTCATATCTTTGATAACCATACTGCTTTAGAATCTGCAATGTTTTGTGATACATCAACCGCTCAGTCTCTTCTGCCGGCAGTTCCCTGGGTTGCTTTCCCATCTGTTGCAGCTCAAGGTCCCCCCGATAGTGCTCATAAAACGGCGTATTTTCTTCAACGATCAAAGAATAAGCCGAAATATGCGTCACGTTCATCTGTGCAACCTCTTTTAGTGTCTCTTCCCACTGCGCGGTGCTTTGCCCCGGAATCGCCATCATCAGATCGACATTAATATTATGAAATCCGGCGTCCAAAGCCATCTTAAGACATTCCTCAAACTGCCTGCGGCTGTGAATTCTCCCCAGCGTCTTAAGTAGCGCATCATCCATCGCCTGAAGTCCGATGGAAATTCTGTTAAATCCGGCATTAAAATAAGCCTTCATTTTATCCATGGTCACGGTACCGGGATTCATCTCGATTGTAATTTCGGCATCCGCCATTACCCGATAGCTGCTTTTAATGGTTTCAAGCACACCACAGATCAGTGACGCCTCACATACGGAAGGCGTCCCACCACCAAAGAAAATGGAAGACACACGCCTTCCATTTCCAAGTTTTGCTTTCGCCTGTATTTCTTTTTGAAGACTATTTATGTATTCTTTTTGTGCTTCTTCATCCGCTTCAAATGACAAGAAATCACAGTAGCTGCATTTTCTGACACAAAATGGGATATGCACATAAAGCATAAGTTCTTTCATCTCTTAATCCTCATCCAGTTTTAAGACACTCATAAACGCCTTCTGCGGAATCTCTACATTGCCAACCTGACGCATTCTCTTCTTACCTTCTTTTTGCTTTTCAAGAAGTTTCTTCTTACGCGAGATATCTCCTCCGTAACATTTCGCAAGCACGTCCTTACGAACCGCTTTAACAGTTTCACGCGCAATGACTTTACCACCAACCGCAGCCTGAATCGGAATTTCAAACAGATGACGCGGGATTTCCCCTTTTAATTTCTCGCACATCTTACGTCCTCTCTCATATGCACTTCCTGCAAACACAATAAAAGAGAGCGCATCCACTTCTTCTTTGTTAATTAAGATATCAAGCTTAACAAGCTCTGACTTTTCATAACCTTTAATTTCATAATCAAAAGAAGCATATCCTCTTGAACGTGATTTTAATGCATCAAAGAAATCGTAAATGATTTCATTCAGTGGCATAATATATTTAATCAGCGCTCTGGTTTCTTCAAGGTATTCCATGCTGATATAGACGCCTCTTCGCTCCTGACACAGCTGCATGATTGCACCAACATATTCACTGGTAACCATAATTTCTGCATTCACAACCGGTTCTTCCATATACTCAATCTCTGACGGGTCCGGCAGGTTAGACGGATTGGTCAGTTCAATCATTTCCCCGTTTGTTTTATGTACACGATATACAACGCCCGGCGCAGTCGTCACAAGATCGAGATTGTATTCTCTTTCAAGTCTTTCCTGTACAATTTCAAGATGAAGCAGTCCTAAAAATCCACATCGAAATCCAAACCCGAGTGCAATGGATGTCTCCGGTTCATATTGAAGGGCTGCATCATTGAGTTGCAGCTTTTCAAGTGCATCCCGAAGATCCGGATATTTTGCACCATCTGCCGGATAAAGTCCGCAGTACACCATCGGATTTACTTTCTTATATCCCGGAAGCGCTTCAGCGCATGGACGAGTTGCCAATGTGATGGTATCACCAACTCTGGTATCTGCCACATTTTTAAGACTGGCTGTGATATAACCTACCATACCTGCGCTCAGTTCCTCACACGGAATAAACTGCCCCGCACCAAAATATCCAAGTTCTACCACTTCTGCCTCTGCACCGGTTGCCATCATACGAATGCGATCGCCCGGTCGAACGGTTCCGTCCATAATTCTGCAAAATACTATAACACCCTTATAAGAGTCGTATAAAGAGTCAAATATCAATGCTTTTAGTGGCTGGGTTGCATCACCGGTCGGTGCCGGAATCTTTTGTACGATTGCTTCTAATACCTGCTCAACATTCAGCCCGGTCTTTGCGGATATCTGCGGTGCATCCTGCGCCTCTATTCCAATGACATCTTCAATCTCATCAATGACCCGCTGTGGCTCCGCGCTCGGAAGATCCACTTTATTCACAACCGGAAATACATCCAGATCATGATCGAGTGCAAGATATACATTCGCCATCGTCTGCGCTTCAATTCCCTGCGCAGCATCCACAACTAAGATTGCACCATCGCAGGCTGCAAGCGCACGTGATACCTCATAGTTAAAGTCGACGTGTCCCGGTGTGTCAATCAGGTTAAAGACATACTCTTCACCGTCCTTCGCCTTATAAATGGTTCTTACCGCCTGACTCTTAATCGTAATTCCTCGCTCTCGCTCTAAGTCCATATTGTCCAGAACCTGCTCTTGCATCTCACGCTCGGTAAGCAGTCCCGTCATTTCGATAATACGGTCAGCAAGCGTTGATTTACCGTGGTCGATATGGGCAATAATACAAAAATTTCGAATCTTACTTTGATCTATCATAATGTCCTCATTCTTTGTTCTCTAATTTATTTGCCATACTAGTATAACAATCCGATTTTTTTTTGTAAAGAAATTTACTTTTTTATATTGACAGTATAATTAATATTTCCTATAATATACGAGTATGTTTACATTAGAACGTCCGTGTCCGGCTTTAATGTAATCGTTTTAATTATCAATAAGACGAGGAGGTGCACACATTGGCTAACATTAAATCAGCAAAGAAGAGAATTCTTGTAACACAGACTAAGACCGAGAGAAATAAATCTATCAGATCCAAAGTTAAGACTTCAATTAAGAAAGTTGAGACTGCTGTAGCTGCTAAGAACGCTGACGAAGCAAAGGCTGCTCTGCCTGTTGCAATTTCAGAAATCAACAAGGCTACAACAAAGGGAATTTATCATAAAAACAATGCTGCTAGAAAAGTATCCCGCTTAACAAAGGCTGTAAACAGCATTGCTTAATTATTTCTAAGAATGTGAAAAGAACCATCGATACCGTCATGTCGATGGCTCTTTTTTTATTCTCACGTTATGATACACAGGCATATTCTATCATCATCTCGACAATAACCTGTTCTCCCAGTCTTCCGCTCTTACACTCTTCCTCAAGATGTGCACAATACGAGAGATTGTCAAACAACTGCTCCGGCGTAAATCGATTCGCAAGTTTTAGATTCTTTTGAATCATAAAATCACGATACTTCATCTTCGACGCAATTGCTTTTACATTCATGCCTTCGCGGCTCATCTGGCGAATCTGCCACAACACTCGAAACTGCCAGCTGATTCGCGCCAAGACCCCAAGCGGACTTTCCTTTAGTTCTAACAACTCCATATAAAGCGAAATTGCCTTTTTCTTATCCTTCACCACAATTGCTTCTAGCATCATAAAGACATGCTCTGTCGTAATACCGCTGCAGATTTCCTCTACATCTTTGGCTGTTATTGCATCCTTGTTCAGACAATAGCAAATCAGCTTCTCCAATTCGGTATCCATCTTCTCCATGTTACCTTCATTTTTTTCTAAAAAAAGTTGTAAAGCGGCATTTTCCATGTTTTTCCCGCTCTTTTTTAAACGACCACCAATCCAGCGAATCAGCATATCCTGATTTGGCGTCTCAAAAATAACGCTGTCTCCGGCCTCGCAGACTCTTTTGTACAACTTATTACGTTTATCGATTTCTTCTTCCACAAACAAAAGCACAAGGTGATCCGGAAGCTGCGATACATAATCTGCCATCTGGTCATTAGCAGACTTAAACATTCCACTGTCTTCTATGACAATCATTCTTTTATCTGCGAAAAAAGGCATCGTCTCCGCTTTGTCGATAATCTCTCCCACCGGCGGATTCTTCCCCTCATAATAACTAAAGTTCATATCATCTTCTTCCGGAAAGAGCGCCTTTATCATCTTATTTTTATACTGTCTTTTCAGATAGGTCTCATCCCCGTAAAACAGATATACATTCTTATATTCTCCGCTTTTTATAACGCGGTCAATCTCTGTCATCTTTACTTCTTTTGCCATAGATTGTTATTCTCCTGATTGCTTTAATTTGCCGGCAATAAATGCCAAAACAAGAAATGCCAGCGGTTCAATATAGATATGGGTGTTGTTCACTGCCCCCTGTGCTAAGAACGCACCCATAAAACAGATTCCAACAAAGGCTGTCCGATTCCCTTTGACTGTTCTTGTGATGAAATTTTTAAGTATCATAATCAAAAAGCCAAAGTACGAAACAACACCTACAATTCCCGTCGTTATCAAATACTGCAAAAACTCGTTATGCGCATCCACCAGTGTGGCTGAAAAATAATCGGATGCATTCGTGCCATCATACATTTGAAATGCCTGATAAGACATCCCGCTGCCCATGCCAAATATTTTATGAAGAATCGGCATATTACCAAAGGTATTGATACATGCTCGCCAAATTCTGCCGCGATTCGTCCCCCAGGAATCTCTAAAATACAAAAACTTTTTAAAAATTCCAAGATGGTATTTCGCTTCCACCGGATTCCAGATTCTGGCCATCACAACTAAGGAAACGATGTAAAAAACAACGATCCCAATTATAACGCCTGCAACTACAAATGGAATCCACCTTGCAATGGTTTCTTTGTTTTTCATCTTCATAACTACACACAGTAAAACAAGGAGCACCATTGCAATCAAAACCACGACCATTACATCATGGTTAAAGATAAACTTTAAAACCCCGTCTTTCTTCCAGGCAGCAGTTCCTCTCATCTTTCGAAGGAACTGATCCAACAACCACGCAAGGCTTAATAAAATCCCGTTATACGCCCAGCGAAGCAGCTTTGAATATCCTTTTAAGCTTCTAAACAGCGTAATGGCCAGCACCGCACCAAGCGCCAGGTAGACACTGTCAGAGTTTGCAGCAGCCATTGCCATATACCCCAGGAACAAATAAACTCCCAGTAGCAGTCTGTCACGTTTTTCTTTCACCTGTAAAAAAAGCGGTATCGCAATTGCTACCATAAGTGACACATATGCTGCCATTGTATTGCGATTGCCCAGAGTGGATATAAAGGAACTTTTGCGATGATCAAACGTCTCGCACAATCCCAGCGGATTAAATCCCAAATGATTAAAGATTGCAATGATAAATACAAACGCTCCCGCGGCACCGATCACATAAAATGCATATTTTCTTAAATATGCAAGTTCGCGTACCACAAAAAAACTTAGAACCATTAAAACCAGCATTGCGTAGCCGACGTATCTGCAATAAGTCCCCCAAAAAGCGGCACCTTTTTCCGGCGAAACAATCCAGGAAATGGTCAGCGCTGCAATCAGAATAATTCCGGATATGGTAACCGGTGTTAATCGGTGTGTAAGTTTTATTTTTTGTTTTGATGCACTTTTTTCCAGATATAAAAACAAAAGAGCAATCAAGATATATAGCGGCACCGCAACAAAGAAGAAGATTGCCTTTCCTTGCAAAATTTTTTCATATCCCTGCCACTCTATCAGTGGAAAGATTGCAAGCATGGCAATCATAAAAATCTCCGTTACGAGTTTTGTCCATGTTAACTTGTCTTTTCGTACTTTCTGTCTATTACTCATCCGTTTTACTCTAGCATATCCAATCTTATTTTTCCAGTTTATCACTCAAAAAGAAAACGACATACAATAAAGTATGTCGTTCTCATAAAGAAACTATAAAATATAAGAGATAACCTATTAATCTGAAACAGCTTCGCTGCTTGCTACTACTGTAGCTCCCTTATCCGGGAATACACCAACACTGGTTATGGTTACTAACACGAACGCTGCCATTAATACTGCAAAAAACTTGATACCGGTTTTACTCATAATCATATCCTCCTTGATGTCAACTCATATACAATCACTTTAAAAAAAAGGAATTGTATGAGTAAAATTTTAGTATCATTCTCACATATTGTCAATACTAAAGTACTATTTTACATATATATTTTTTTATTGATCTTTTGTTTCCAATAAGTATGCTTTACCTTCTTTGATTTCGATTTCCACAAAGTTTTTCACCATCTGATTACTGACCCCTCGCGAAATAAACCCTTCTAAGGTAATGCCGTCAGTCTCATACATCGCTCCGCGAATCGTAAGACCTTTTAGCGTATGTTCATAAGGAATGATGGAAAAATAAGTCCCGAACGCCTCTTTCGCATTAAGGACTGTTTTACCCTCCGCAATCATACGAATGCGATTCTTTTTATCTACCAGATAAATTGGTACCTGCTTTTCAAGACCAAGCCCAAGATTTTTTAAACTCCCAAGCAAATGATCCAGTCTTCCTCCCGTAGCCGCAAGCAGATGAATCTCATCCGGATTCTTCTTAAGTGCACTACATATGGCAAGTTCCGTATCGGTTTCATCCTTCTTAGACGGATACTTCTTAATCTGTTTTGGCATACGTTCTTCATAGTAAGAAAGCACTTCTTTATCAACAGAATCAAAATCACCGATAATCTCATCCGGCTTCAGCTTATTTTTATAAAAATAATTCAATCCCCGATCAGCCGCAATCACATAATCAAAGGAATCATCCAGATACTGCGATATGAATTTTTCATCTAGCATCCCGCCACTTACGATTCCAATCTTCACACTACTACTCCTAAGCATTCATGAGTTTTAAGAATTCTTTTACATTACCGGCAATATCATCTTTAAATACAGCAGAACCAGCCACGATCATATTGGCACCGGCACCGACAACTTCTTGCACATTCGTTGTTTTAACGCCGCCATCAACCTCTAACAAGATATCTGGATTGACTTCATCACACATCTTGCGAAGATCTTTAATCTTTTGTGTTGAATAAGGAATGTACTTTTGTCCTCCAAATCCCGGGTTCACAGACATAACCAAAACCAGTTCCAGATCCGGCAGAATATATCTTACCGCCTCAAGGGATGTGGCGGGATTTAATGCAACACCTGCTTTTAAACCACATTCATGAATATGCTGGATTGTTCTGTCAAGATGTTTACATGCTTCTGCATGAACCGTAATAATATCGGCACCTGCATCTGCAAATTCTTGTATATAACGATCCGGTTCCTCAATCATAAGATGTACATCAAATGCAATCTTACTTGTCTTGCGAATTGCAGAAATCACTGGCAGACCAAATGAAATACTCGGTACAAACATACCATCCATTACATCGATATGTGCATAATGAGCACCTGCCTGCTCAATAATATTAACCTGCTGTCCTAAATTCGCAAAATCCGCTGATAAAAGCGATGGTGATAAATAATTCATAGTATCCTCCAAGATATCTTAATATTTTTTTCGACTTTTTATTTCTTCATACATCATTTTATATTCTTCATAACGCTCTTTTGAAAATGCACCTTCCAAAAGCGCATCCTTTACTGCGCAATCCGGTTCCGACACATGTGCACATCCGGTAAACCGGCATCTTCCAAGACAGGACGAAAACTCAGGAAAACAATTTTCAAGTTCTTCCTTTTCCATCTCAGGAACTGCAAGATTACTAAATCCCGGCGTATCAAAGATATAGGTGTCCCCTTCTATATGAATCAGCTGTGAATGACGCGTCGTATGCCGCCCCCGCTTAATCTTTTCACTGATTTCTCCCGTCTCCATCTGCACATCAGGTGCAATCAGATTGATCAAAGAAGACTTTCCAACGCCGGATGGTCCAGCCACCGTTGTGGTTTTGCCATATAGCACTTCTTTAAATGTTTCCATTCCTTCTCCGGTTTTCGTACTGGTAAATATCACCTGATACCCTGTACCTTTAAAGTAATTTATGTATAGCTGTTTTTCATCTTGTGAAATCAAATCAGTTTTATTAAAGCAAATAATACTTGGTACACCGGCATACTCCATCCGCACTAAAAAGGTATTCAGCAAATGATAATTAACATCCGGATTTTTGGCGGCAAATATCACCAGTGCCTGATCAATATTGGCAACGGCCGGACGAATCAGGGCATTCTTACGCGGAAGAATGGCATCCACATTACCGGTCTTTTCCTCTTCATCAATCACACTGATTGTCACAAGATCTCCCACTAAGGGTTTGATCTTATCTTTTCGAAATATTCCCTTTGCCTTACATTCATAAACACCGGCTCCTACTACATGAACATAGTAGAAGCCGGCAATTCCTTTTACAATCTTACCTTGCATATTATTCCTTCGTAAATGTTACGCTCTCTGTCTGTGTACTGGTAGAACCATCTTCTAATACCCACTCTATCACAAGCTTACCTTTCTTAGAATCCGTAATACCTGTTACAGAAATGGAATATCCACTAGAGCCAAACTTGGACGCAGATACATCATTCCACGTTTCAATGGTTCCGCCGCTATTATTATAAAGTGTAATATTAGCAGAACTTACCTCCACATCATCAGAAGAAGGAAGCGTTATCTTCGTAGAGAACGAATACGTTATCGTCTCAGGTCCAAGACTTACAACGATTGACACGCTTGTACCGGAATCTACGTATTTACCAGCTGAAACGCCCTGTGAAATAACCTTTCCTTTTGCTACCGAATCGGAATATTCCGACGTCACATTACCAAGTTCAAGTCCTGCAGCCTTTAATGCAGACTTCGCTTTTTTCTTCGTCTTGCCTGTAACATCCGGAACCTGCACCGTCTCAACACCTTGTGAAATGGTAATCGTTACGGTATCTCCTTCCTTTACAGAGCTTCCTGCCTCCGGACTGGTTGAGATTACCTTGCCAGAAGCCACACTATCCGAATATTCATATTCGCGCGTGTATTTTAATCCCTTATCTTCTAAGGTGTTAATTGCGGAAGATTCTTCATATCCGGTGACATCCGGAACTGAAATCTCACCTGCTCCGGAACTTAGCGTCACTGTAACAGTAGAGCCCTTGGAGATTTCCTCACCTTCTTCAACATCCTGAGAGACGACATTGCCTTCTTCAATGGAATCCGATGATACAGTACCACCATTTTCAATCGTAAGTCCAAGTTCCTCAAGCGCATCCTCTGCGGCATCATAAGACATGTCCGTAAGGTCAATCATGGTAACCTTTTCATTCTCTGTTTCAACGGCAGATGTCTGGGTATCATCATCTGACGAGCTGCCAAAATGGAATACTCCGGCCAGACTTCCGATGATCAGGATTACAACAATCACAATAATAATAACCGCCACAATACCAAATATGGTCATAAGCTTATCCATCTTTGGATTGAGTGCACCATCATCTTCCTCTTCTTCTTCCTGCGCTTCCTCTTCTGCCTCTGCATCTTCTGTAGAGTCCGCCTCATCTTGAATCTGACGAAGTTCATCTTCGGTAATCACTCTTGTTTTGTCATTATCAATCGGAACCATGGTTACAAAATCTTCATTTGGTGAAATCAGCACCTTCTTAAGATCGACAAGAAGGTCTGCCATGGTTTCATATCTTCTGTCCGCACTCTTTTGCGTACATTTTAAAATTACTTTTTCAATACTGATTGGCAAATCCGGTGCATACGCACTTGGACTGACCATGTCTTCCTGCAGATGTTGAATCGCTACTGCAACAGTTGTGTCTCCATCAAACGGAACACGTCCTGTTACCATCTCATACATTACAATACCAAGTGAATACACATCACTCTTTCCATCTACAAATCCGTTGCGGGCCTGCTCCGGCGAAGAGTAATGAACGGAACCCATAACATCTGAGTTAATGGTATTGGCAGAAGCTGCCCTTGCAATACCAAAGTCCGTAACCTTTACCTTACCTTCCGTGGAAATGATAATATTTTGCGGTTTAATATCCCGATGCACAATATTCTTGTTATGCGCCGCTTCAATGCCTCGTCCAACCTGAATCGCAATGCTGACAGCTTCTTTATAGGTAAGCTGTCCCTTTTTCTCAATATAAGTCTTAAGCGTAATACCCTCGACATATTCCATAACGATATAATGCAATCCTTTTTCACTGCCAACATCATAGATGTTCACAATATTAGGATGCTCGAGTCCGGCTGCCGACTGTGCTTCGCTTCGGAATTTTGTAACAAAGTTCACATCATCTGCAAATTCCGCTTTCAATACCTTCACAGCAACATTTCTGCCAAGAGTATGGTCCTTTGCCTTATATACATCCGACATACCGCCGGTTCCTATTTTTCCAATGACTTCATATCTGTCTGCTAAAAATGTTCCCACATTCAACATAATTTACACCTCTTTACGCAAATGGATCCACCAGAATTACCGATATATTATCGGCTCCACCATGGTCATTCGCCATCTGCACCAATTTTTCCACACGCAAATCAATCGAAATTCGACGGTTGTAAACAACTGCCTGAATCTCCTCTTCTTTTAACATATTGCTAAGTCCATCTGAGCACAACAAAAGCAGATTTCCTTCCTTAAGTTCTAAGTCAAAGAAATCTACATTTAATTCCTCTTGTACTCCTACCGCGCGGGTAATGATATTTTTACTTGGATGTTCCTTCATATCAGCGCTGGTAATTTCTCCCTTGTTCACCATTTCCTGAACAAGCGAATGATCCTCCGTCACCTGACTGATTCCATTCGAACGCACAATGTACATCCTACTGTCTCCAACATTGAAAACAGTTGCTTTTGCTCCTTCACATACAACACCGACAAGCGTTGTACCCATGCCCTGCATCTTCTGATCCGACTTGGACACGTCTAAGATTGTCTGGTTCGCCTGATATGCAGCATTTTTAATCTGCTCTTTAATCGGTTCTCTGCCGCCTCGCATCAGTTGTGAGACGATAACTTCTACCGTCTTTTGTGATGCATACTCACCGGCATTATGACCGCCCATACCATCTGCAACCACACATAGATTTGGAAGGCTTCCAATTGGATTTTCTGACACAAAAACAAAATCCTGATTCATATCACGATTCTGTCCAATGTCCGTCCTTGCTGCCACTTTCATAGTCAGTACCTTCCCTTTCTTTTTTATTGAACTCTCAGGACTTTTTCAGATATCCCTTACGCAATTGTCCACAAGCGCCATCGATATCTCGCCCGAGTTCCCTTCTAATAGTAACATTTATCATATATTTTTCAAGGTTGTTTTTAAATTCTAGTACATGCGACATGTCCGGTTCTACATAACTTCTTTCCCGTACAGGATTGATTGGAATCAAATTCACATGACAATTTAAACCTTTCAAAAGCTTTGATAGTGCAAGCGCATCTTCCTTTGTATCATTCTTACCTCGAATCAGGCTGTATTCAAATGACACCCTGCGCCCGGTCTTTTCAAAATAATACCGGCAGGCTTCTATCACTTCATGAATCTCATATGTTTTCGCAATTGGCATCAAATCACTTCTATCTTCCTGGTTTGAAGCATGCAACGATAAAGCAAGCGTTATCTGCAGTTTTTCCTGTGCTAATTGTTTCATCTTCGGCACAATCCCACAGGTAGATACCGTAATGGATCTTTGGGATATATGAAGCCCTTCCTCATCCGATAACATCTTAATAAACTGAACCAGATTATCATAATTATCAAGCGGTTCTCCGGTTCCCATAACGACAACATTCGATACTCTTTCTTTCGTATCTTTTGAAATTCTGTATATCTGCTCAAGCATCTCTGCCGGCGTCAGATTTCGAACCCAGCCGCCAATTGCCGATGCGCAAAACGAACAATTCATCTTGCACCCAACCTGCGAGGAGATACAGACACTGTTTCCATGTTTATATTTCATCCAGACGCTCTCGATCAGATTACCATCTGCAAGCTCAAACAGATACTTTCTGGTTCCATCAATCTTAGACTCTTGCATAGTTTTCACTTTGAGCGTTGTAAGAACAGCCGTCTTAGCCAATTTTTCCTTTAGCGACTTGGGAATGTTGCCCATCTCATCATAATCAGCCGCCATCTTCTGATGAAGCCATCCGTATAGCTGCCCGGCGCGAAATGATTTTTCTCCCAGCTGTTCCATATATGCTTTTAAACTTGCCAAATCACAAGAACGTAAATCTACTTTTTCCATTCCTATACCTTCTTTGTAAACAACGCCAAAAAGAAGCCATCCTGTCTGCCGCTTATCGGGAAAATCTGCTCTTTTTTAACAAGTGCAAATTCTTTAAATTCATTCAAAAACCACTCTGCGTTTTCTTCATTTTCACCGGGATTCATGGTACAGGTACTATAAAGCAACCTTCCGCCATCTGCCACATAATAAGCCGCAACTTTCAAAATATCTCTTTGCAGTAAGCTAAGCTGTTTTAGCTGCTCTTTCGTAACCTTATATTTAATATCTGTCTTTTTTCCGATAATTCCAAGACCAGAGCATGGTAAGTCGGCAATCACAGCATCTGCCCAGCCTTTTTTTGTTTCGTCTAAAACCGTTGCGTCCCATACTTCACAGATTATATTGTTCGCATCCAGCCGGGCAGCATTTTCCCGAATCATATCTACTTTACTTTGTGTAAGATCACGGGCAATTACTTCGCCCTCACCTTTCATCCGTTCATACGCATGAAGTGCTTTCCCGCCTGGCGCCGCACACAAATCAAGAATGCGCTCACCGCTTTTAGCCTGCAGCCATTCCCCAACCATCATAGAAGAAATGTCCTGCACAGAAAACAGCCCATCCTGAAATTCTTTCAGATCACTGAGCCTGTCATACTCCGACAGATAAGCCGCTTCTTTTAACCGTTTCGACGCATCACAGGTAATCCCCTGTTTTTGAAGTCTGTCTATAAGTTCCTCCCGGGTTATTTTCATCGTATTCACCCGAATAACGGTAGGCATTGGACTTAGAAAACTCTCACATATATCCTGCGTTCTCTGCCTACCATATGCCTGTGTAAAATGTTTTACAAGCCATAAGGGCATAGAGGTTCGAACAGAAAGTGCCAATTGCTCATCCTTTGGATAAGAAATCTCTCCTACCGTCCTTGCAAGATTACGAAGAACTCCATTGACAAATCCCGACAGCGATGAAAATCCCTTTTTCTTGGCCAGTTTTACCGATTCGTTACAAGCTGCACTGTCAGGAACGCTATCCATATATTTTAGCTGATATGCTCCCATCCGCATAATCGTACGAATCTGAGGCTTCATCTTAGAAACCTTTGTTTTCGAAACCTGATCAATCAGATAGTCAAGCTCTACACTTCGCTCAATGGTTCCTTCCGTAAGTCTTGTAAAAAAAGCTCGTTCCTGCTTGGATAAATAGGCATATTTATCCAATATCGCCCGAATAATCAGATGCGAATACTCACCTTGTTCCATGATTTCATATATTGCCTCATAGGCAATGGCTCTGATATTGTCCTTCGCCAATTATTCTTCATCCTTTCCAAGGATGGTACCAGCCTCAAGCTGATAACCGCGTAAAAATGCATCTGCCGCCATCGCTTTTTTTCCTTCAAGCTGAATGTCCCACAGCAGCAAACCGCCACTTGTTGTCTGCACTTCAATTCCGTCACTACCGACACGAATAATCTCACCCGGAGCCTTCGTATCATCACCCTGTGTAACAGTTGCCGTCCAAATCTTTAACATTTTATTATGCAGATAGGTGTAGGCACTTGGCCACGGATTCATTCCGCGAATCAATCTTTCAATCTCCACAGCTGACTTTGAAAAATCGATTCTCCCGTCTTTTTTCTTAATCATATGCGTAATCGTCGCCTCGTCATGGTTCTGCGGCGTAAATACCGCCGTTCCCTGTTCAATTGCTTCCAGAGTGCGAACGCATAAGTCAGCGCCGACACCGGCAAGTCTGTCAAACAGACTTCCTCCAGTCTCATTGTCGGCAAGTGTAACTTCCTGTGTCATAATCATATCACCGGTATCTAAGCCTTCATCCATACGCATAGTGGTTACGCCGCTTACCTTCTCGCCATTGATAACAGCCCATTGAATCGGCGCAGCGCCTCGATATTTCGGAAGTAAAGAAGCATGTACATTCACGCAGCAATACTTAGGCATCTCTAAGATTTCTTTTGGCAGAATCTGTCCAAACGCGACAACTACAATCATGTCCGGCTCAAAACTCTTTAAATACGCAATGCTCTCTTCCTCTCTCACACGTCTTGGCTGATATACCTCAAGTCCAAGTTCCAATGCCATCTCCTTGACAGGAGTCGGCTGCATCTTCTTGCCTCTTCCTTTTGCTTTATCCGGTTGCGTCACAACGAGAGCAATTTCATGACCCGCTTCATAAAGTGCTTTTAATGTTCCAACCGAAAAGTCCGGTGTACCCATAAAAATAACTTTCATCTTTAATCCTCATCTTCTTCAGAAGGGTCAGCGTATTGTACATCATGTACTTCACCTTCCACTTTTTCTACATACATATGACCGTCAAGGTGATCTAGTTCATGGCAAATCGCACGTGCCAAAAGACCTTCTCCGACGATCTCACATTCATTCATCTCTTCGTCGTAATAAACAGCTTTGACATGATCCGGTCTTGTCACAATACCGGCTTTTCCCGGATAACTAAGGCATCCTTCATCGCCCGTTTGTTCTCCGGAAGTCTCAACAATCTTCGGATTAATCATGACAACTGCACACTCACCATATTCCCCTTCTTCTCCGGTCACAGGATCAATGCCGCAATCAATCACAACCACTCTTCGAAGCACACCAACCTGCACGGCCGCAAGACCGACACCTGCCGCATCATACATCGTCTCGAGCATATCCATAATGAGATCTTGAATTCGCGGTGTAATTTCCTTTACCTCGCGTGATACTTTTTCCAGTACCGGATCTCCTAATATTCTGATTTCTCTTAAAGCCATTATTAATATCCTCCTAAATTCAGTCAAAACTGTATTATCCAAAATTCATTGGGTTAAAGTCATATTGTATCATAATATTTTTATACTGCACATCTTGTTTTGTCAACTTTTCCAGCGCATCCTTTATCTTCACAAGCATTTCCAAATCTTCATGCTTTAAATAAAGCACCTTCCGATAGACATCATTAATCTTCGCAATCGCAGGCTCTGCCGGTCCAATGATTCCAAGTCCTTCAATCTTGCTGTTTACCACTGCACGGTACATTCTTTGTACCTCAGCCTGTGCATTGTGTTCATTTTTTGATGTTACAAGAACGTATAACAGATTCGATGCCGGCGGATAATCCATCAAAATGCGATATCCGATTTCTTTTTCATAATAAGCTGTGTAATCTTGTTGTTTAGCTGCCAGAATACTGTAGTGTTCCGGCTGATAAGTCTGGATGATTGCCTCGCCGGGCACACTTCCTCTGCCGGCTCTTCCAACTGCCTGTACAAGAAGCTGAAATGTTCTCTCAGAAGCACGATAATCACTGACTCCTAATGACAAATCGGCTGCCAGTACGCCAACTAATGTCACCTTAGGAAAATCATGTCCTTTTACGATCATCTGCGTTCCGATTAAAATATCAGCCTCTTCATTGGAGAACGAAGACAAAATCTTCTCATAGTCATGTTTTTTCTTCGTTGTATCCGCATCCATACGAAGAACTCTTGCCTGTGGGTACAGCCTTTTAATCTCTTCTTCGATCTTCTGTGTTCCCGCCTTGAAACCGCCAATATAAGGCGATGAGCAACTCGGGCAATTCTTCACCATCGGAATGGTATATCCGCAATAATGGCAAACCAGCGTTCCATTATTGTGCTGACTTAATGAGACATCACAGTGTGGACATTTAATAATCTCACCGCAGCTTCTGCACGACACAAAACCGGCTATGCCTCGCCGATTCAAAAACAAAATACTTTGCTCATGCCGCTTTAATCTCTCGGTAATCGCTGTTTGAAGCGCCTCAGAGAAGATATGCTTGTTTCCTCTTTTTAGCTCCGCTCTTAAATCAACCACCTTCGTATCCGGAAGCGGCTGGTTTTTGGCACGTCTTGTAAGCTCAAACAGACGATATCTTCCCGTCTTGGCCCGATAATAACTTTCAATTGACGGAGTCGCTGATCCGAGCACCACACTTGCCCCTACCATCTTCGCACGGGCAATCGCCGTTTCTCTTGCGTGATAGCGTGGAACTGTTTCGCTTTTGTAACTACCTTCATGTTCTTCGTCAATCACAATCAGCCCGAGATTTTGAAATGGTAAAAACAGCGCGGAACGAGGTCCTATAATCAAGGAGATATCACCTGCCTTTGCACGCTCATACTGATCATAACGTTCTCCGGCCGACATCCTCGAGTTCAAAATAGAAACCTTCTTGCCATAACGCTTATAAAAACGCATAACAGTCTGATATGTCAGCGCAATCTCGGGAATCAGGACGATTACCTGGCGTCCCTTGGCAAGCACCTCATCAATCATTCCCATATATACTTCCGTCTTACCACTGCCGGTAACCCCGTGAATCAAATAAGTCTGATAGCGAGCTGCCTCATAGTCTTTCACAAATTCATCTACAATGCTTTTTTGATCCTCATTTAACGGAAATGGCTTTGCCATGGGAAGATCTGCAAATGCCTGAATCGGATCTCGGTATACCCTATTCACCTCAATCTCAACAAAGTTTTTTTGAGCAAAACTTTTTATCGTCTGAACCGATATATTTAATTTCTGTGTCAAAAATTCCTGCGGCAGAGTCTCGCTCTCCATCAAGGCTTCTAAAAGCCTCACTCTGGCCTTTTGTTTTTTTCGTTTGAATTCCGTTAAATAATGCGCCGCTTCATCCGGGCGCATTGTTAAATGAATAATCTTTTGCTGGTTTTCTTTTACCTTGGATTTTACCGGAAGAACTGTCTTTAACGCCTGATTCATGGTTCCGCCATAGTACTTACGAATCCACCCTGCAAGCGAAAACAGATGACTTTCAATTGCCACCTCTCCGGTCAGAATATTCGATATGTATTTCAGCTTTGATATGTCATACTCAGCCTGATCGGTAAGTTCTATGACGTAAGCTTTCTTAGGGCTGTTTCCTTTTCCGAACGGTACCTCGACACACATGCCGGGTTCCAGTTTTCCCAGCATGTGTTCCGGCACTAGATATTGAAACGGCCGGTCCAGTTTTTGAATTGATATATCAACAATAACGTTGGCGTAAAGCGCCATGCACGATTCCCCTTTATCTTCCGTTTTTTATCTCTTCTAATACTTCCGCAATCAAGACGCGCTCGTCCATCGGATACTTGACGCCCTTGATTTCCTGATAATCTTCGTGTCCCTTGCCGGCAAGCACAATAACATCGCCTTTTTCACCATGTTCAATTGCATATCTGATTGCTTCTTTTCGGTCTGCAATTTCTACATATTTACCATCCGTCTTTGCCATACCAATCTTGATATCATCGATGATTGCCTGCGGCTCTTCGTCTCTTGGATTATCCGATGTGATAATCGTAAGATCTGCATAATTGCCGGACACTTCACCCATTTCATAGCGACGCAGTTTTGAACGGTTTCCGCCGCAACCAAACAAACATACAATTCGTTTTGGCTCATATGCTTTTAATGTCGTAAGAAGACTCTTAAGACTCATCGCATTATGAGCATAATCAATCATAAGCGAAAAGTCATCCGAAACCTTAATCATCTCAATACGGCCTTTTACTTTCGCCTGCGAAAGAGCCTTTTGCATCATCTCGGTAGACACCTTGAAGTGATGACAGATTGCAATTGCCGTCAGTGAATTATAGACGCTAAAGGTTCCCGGAAGGTCAATCTTAACAGGGAACTCTACCTCACCTGCAACATCATAGGAAACGCCAAGATATCCCGGCTCATGAAGAAGTTTCACATTTCTGGCATAGATATTCTCACGTTCTTCAAATCCGTAAGTTTCGATCTTACAGGTATGTCCTTTTATAACATCCTGATAATGTGGATCATCACCATTGACAATTCCTAAGCGGCATTGTCTAAAAAGCAGTCCTTTACACTGCATATAATCTTCAAAATCCTTATGTTCATTTGGTCCGATATGATCCGGCTCAATATTGGTAAAGATTCCGATTTCAAAGGTAAATCCGTCTGTTCTGTGCATCATAAGCCCCTGAGAAGAAACTTCCATCACACACATATCGCAGCCTGCCTCTAACATCTTCGCAAAATACTCCTGGATGATATAAGACTCCGGCGTAGTATTATTAGCCGGAATCTTTTCTTCACCGATAATTGCTTCGATTGTACCAATGAGCCCAACCTTATATCCGGCACTTTCGAGAATAGACTTTACCATATAAGTCGTTGTAGTCTTACCCTTTGTTCCGGTAACTCCAATAACCTTTAATCGATCTGCCGGATAACCAAACCATGCGGCTGATAAAATCGCCAGTGAAATACGATTGTCGCTTGCCTTGATAATAGTGACATCTTCCGGTGCCTCAATTCCATCTTTTTCAACAAAGAGCACCTTCGCGCCGGCTTCTAATGCCTTTGGAATAAACGAATGTCCGTCTGCAACCGTTCCTGCGATTGCCACAAACGCGCCACCTTCCGTTACGTTTCTCGAATCATAAAAGACACCGCTGACTTCACAATCTAACGTACCTTGTACCAATTCATATTCTACTCGCTCTAATAATGTTTCTAATTTCATAACAACTATTGCCTCCTAGATCTTCACAAATTTCACCTTGGATGAAATACCGGAAGATTTTATTTTCTTTTTTATTGCCTTATATGACTTTTTCACAATCTTAATCTTAGCACTTGTAGAAATTCCTTTAAATGCTTTTTTTCCAATCTTTGTCGATGTCTTTTTCGAAAACTTAACCATCTTTATATTACTGCATTTATAAAAAGCCTTCTTACCGATCTTCGTCAGATTCTGTCCCTTAATCACAACGCTTTTAAGTGTGGTATCAGATGCAAATGCTTCTTCTTCAACCTGTGTCACCTTCATTGTTTTCGAGTAAATCTTAACCGTGGCGGGAATCACCAATTTTTTCACACTGCTCTTACATCCGGTTACCGTCACAGACGAACTGTCTGTCACCAGGTATTTCACACCCGAAACAGTATATGTAGCACCTGTAACCGGAGTCTTTTGTTTAAAGGTAATCTCTTTTGCCACTTCCTCTATAAAATCATCACTGTCCGTATACTGTTTTGTCGTTCCCGTAGTAAACGAATAGATGACGGTCTCATCGGTTTGATACGTACAAATCTTCGCCGATGAACTTGAATTCGTCTTGGTAATCTTGCCAAATGACGCCACTCCAACATCTGCATCGGCAAATGACCAGCTTCCTGCGATATTGTCCAGCGTCACGGTACCACCAACAAGCAAACCACTATAATTATCCGAACCGGAGCAGCTAAGGTTCATCTTCATGTCCGAAATGGACAGATTGTTTTTTACTAGCATCAACACTTCGCAGTCCGTATCCGTCACCGTCAATGTTCCGTTCTTTTTTCCAACAAAAGATATGTTCTGACTCGTTTCACTAAAATCAAGTGCAACATTCGAAGTTGTCGAAATCGTGTTCGTTCCCCTGACTTTGATTGTTACGCTTTTGGATAAATTGTCAAATACCAAACCGTAATCAGAGGAAAATCCATTCAACGTAAGCGTGGCAGTCTCCGTGTCCCATCGCCAGCCGCTTCCGCTGTGGTCAGATGCCGCGTTATATCGCTTATTGTTTATTGTAAATTTCCCGGTACTAGTCGTAGCCGCCTGTGTCTGCTGCGTGATTGCCAGCCCGGAAACAACCAGCACCGACGTCATAAAAAACACTGCGCACTTTTTTAAAATATTCATTGTTTGATTATACCACGAAAAGCACGAGGAGAATACAAATTTATTTGTATTCGACGACGCTACGCGATAACCGTCGCTCTGCGGCGATTATACCACAATCCCAATCAAAGAAAAATGAATCTAATAGACCATCTTAAACTGTCCGGACTTTGCCGTTTCGTGAATCTTACCTGCATATGCCGCAATTCTTTGCATGGCTTCTTGATGCGGATGCCCATAGCGATTATGTTCGCCGTAAGAGACGCAGGCTATCCTCGGCATAATCTCTTCAAGCAGTATCTCACTGTTTGAATACTTTGATCCATGATGGTCGACTTTAAAAAACTCCAGCTGTCCCAGATCATATTGCGCAGCAATCTCCTCTTCCTGTTCGGTTCCAAGATCACCCAAAAACAGCCCGTCAAAATCGCCATCCGAAATCTTAAGCCCCAGACAGGACTCATTTGCATCGGACTGATTCGCATCATCCCCCGGATAAACAACCGTTATCTTCGTATCTTCCCACTGAAGCCGCTGTCCCTGAGACAGATATACAACCGGAATCTCATACTCCGTAGCAAGCGCCGCCAAATCCTTTATCGCCTCCTGGTCTTTTTGCATCTTTGCAAGCACAAGATGCCGAATTGGATAACCGGCTGCAATTGCATATTTAAGCCCGGATATATGATCCTCGTCCCCATGGGAAACAAACCAGTAGTCAATCTGCGTAATCTTTTTTGATTTCAAAAACGGAAGAATCGTTCTCTTTCCGATTTCATCTTCTGACGTACTGCCTCCATCTATAAAAAGTGTGTGTGCCCGGTCCGTGCGAAGAAAGATGCCATCTCCTTGTCCAACATATAATACATCAAGTTCAAATGATGGCTGCATCCGAACAGTTCCCAGCATACACACGCCATAGCAGCCACCAACGATTGCAAGCTGCCTAACCTTGCTATAACGAATCATTGCCCCTAGCGTAATTAAGATGAGATAGATCACAAGGACAAGACATAAAGACGGCTTTCCTGTGATTATGTTACTGCCTGTCACAGCGCTGCTTCCCACACACAATTTCTCATAAACCCAAAGAATTCCTCGTCCGACCATCGCCACAACAACGCCGGCCTGCCACAAAAAGCTCCCCGCAATTGCCGCAATAAACAAATCTCCTATCAGATATCCGCTAAGTGGCAGCACAGCTACATTCAGTACGATTGTCCAAATTGAAATCTCATAATAGGTGTACATCTGAAGTGGCAGTAACATGACCTGAATCGATGCGGACATACAAAGCCCTTCTACAATTGTATCTTTCCATCGCTGCGCACTTCCCTTTCTTCGTTTGAATGATTTCCTATACTGATGAACAAGCGGCTTTCCAATCCAGACAATTCCCAGTATTGCCAGATAAGAAAACAAAAATGAGATGCTTCCCAGCAAATATGGATTGTATATCAGTTCTACAAACGCACTGATTGCCAGTGCCGTAAGCATATCATAAGCTTTATTAAGTCTTGGCGCCAAAAGCATAACGCCATACATAATTCCCGCCCTGACCGAAGTCGCTCCGCCTCCAATCATCACAATATAAAGCGCCACAAAGACAAGTGATATCATATCCGCCCAGTTTCCTTTCAGGCGCATTTTCCTAAGCACTTTTCTTAAAGCACTTCCAATCATAGAGATGTGCAGTCCGGATATTGCAAGCAGATGCGCTATGCCGGCTCCAACATAGAGTTCTTTCATGGTTTCATCAACTTGTTTTTTCTGACCTAAAATCATTCCTTTTGCCAGAGAAGCTTCTTTCTGAGGCAGGATTCGTTCATATACCTGTTCCCATCTGATTCGAAGCCGGTACAGCCCCTGCCGGATCGGCGCAAATCCAGCCTTACGCCGAACGCAGACCGACTGAAACAAAAACCCGTTAATCTTCTTACTTTTATAATAATTTTCAGCGTCAAATTCACCTTCGTTCATGCTCTTTTGCGGCGCAGAAAACCGCCCTTTAAAAAAGACCAGATCTCCAATCTGAACATCTGTATTTCTCTGCATCTTTTCTTTGTCCAGATACACATATATCCCCTTTACCGGCAAACGCTCAGACGCCGTTTTTACAATACCACGGCGCACCAAACAGATCGTCTGATTTTCATTTTCCTCAATCATAACGACCGTTCCCGTTAACGAGCTCCACTCATCTTGAATATTTTTAAATTGTTGTGATTCCATCTGCGCTTTATGCATCAGACTATTGACTGCTCCAAGGCAAAAGACAGCCGCCATCATCAATAGCATGAGGCGGCTCATCTGTGAAAGGTGTTTTAGTGTCCATATAAATATGACGACCGCAAAAACACCTGTAAAGATCAGTGTTTCCCACTTAAAGTACAGGCAAATCAGAATTGCCATAATATAGCTTCCGGCGATTAATATAACCGCTCTAGTTGTTAATTGAATACTCTTCACCCTCCGTCTGCGGGGAAGCTTCTAGTTCTTGTACATAATCAAGGTTTCTCTCATATAATTCCGAAAGTGAATAGGCAGTTCGATATACCATATCAGTCTCTCCATCGACAGAAATCTGTACTTTTGAAATGGTAGAAAGTTCTGTCAGTGAATTAACAATGGAATAGATAACAATGCTTTCTGCGACAGAATAGTCCTGATTCATAAACCCGGAATCAAAATTCACTACACAGATTCCATCCATTACCGACACACCCAGCAGGTTCGTTCCCGCCGGAATCACGGATCTTAATCCCTCTTCTTCCGGTTCTTTCATCAGCTGTTCCACCACCACTTTTTCCATCGACATATCGCTTGTCTCATAAACCGTTTCCGTCTTGGCCACAAGACCGTCTCCATCTTCATTTGCATAATACAGTGTGATTGTAGACTGCTGATACATATTAATCTGCTCACCCGGATTTTCGATGAAGTCCTCTTCGTTCATAAATCCATAGACCTCTCCGTTTCCATCCGCAATTGGCGTCTCATTTACCGTAATGGCGACATAAGAAATCCCATCAATCTGCACCATGGTCTGCACAATTGCCGCACGGCAAAGAACCTCCGTCACCGTATCCATATCCAGATATCCTTCATCAAAATCAATGGTCAGTTCATCGTCGCTTCGACTGTAATAGTTCAGCTTTACCGTCGAAGGAATTGCGTTCTTATAATCAATCTGTCCGGGATCTTCCGATAACAGTTCCAGCATCTCATCTACCAGTTCATCCGTATCCGTAGTATCCGTGTCGTATCCAACCTTGTAGGTAGTCGTACCATCCATATTGACATACGAAATTTCATATTCACTTTTCTTATCCGAATCACTGCAGCCACTAAGCACCGTAAGTGCTATAAGGATACAGGACAACAACAGACATAACTTCTTCAAAATCCAAAACTCCCTTTGTTAGGATACATAATTAAGTGGAATACGAACAATAAATGTCGTTCCCTTTCCTTCCTCGCTGTGCACTCGTATCGCCCCATTGTGCATTAAGATTGCATTTCTGGTGATTGCGAGCCCCAGTCCGGTTCCGCCAATTTCCTTAGAGTGAGATTTGTCCACTCGATAAAATCTTTCAAAGATATGATCAACGCTGTCTTCAGGAATACCAATTCCAGAATCTTCTACCTTCACATAGAAGTACTGGTGGTCGGCATTTAACGACACATGTACGTACCCTTCCGGATTGTTGTACTTGATTGCATTTTCCGCAAGATTGGACAGCGCAAGCGTGAGCTTTACTTCATCAACCTGTGCACTGACCGGACGGAAGCTTTCAAGAACCAGTTCTACATTTTGCTTTTCTGCAATTGGACGAAGTCGCTTCATAATCAGCTCTAAAAGCTCGTTGATATTCACGAGTTCAATGTTCATTGTACCTTCCGACTTATCCAGTTTAACCAGCGACAGCAAATCATTTATGATCTGATTTTCACGCTCAATTTCATCGGCGATATCAACCATAAATTCTTTATACAGCTCATTTGGCACTTCTTCCTGACCAACCAGTGAATCTGCTAAAACCTTCATGGATGTCAGCGGTGTCTTAAGCTCGTGCGACACATTTGACACAAATTCCTGTCTCGACGACTCCATCGCATCTACCTGTTCCATCAGATGATTCACGGTTTGCGCAATCTCCTGCGCTTCGATATAGCCTTTTACATCAATCTTTTCTCCCGTTACACCGGCTCTGATTGTTGCCAGATTCTTCTGCACGCGGCGAAGCGGCGCAACCAGCTGCCCTGACGCAACGATTGAAAGAATAATAAGCAACAACACCACAATCACTTCAAAAATACCGATATTACCAGTCATCTCATCGGCAGTATTTTGAAATTCGTCGGTCGAAACACTGACTGTAAACACACCAATAACCTTATCGGATTTTACACTGGTAATTGGAACGGTAATTTTGATATATCGATTATCTTCATCGTATTTCGTTGCTTCCTGCCCCTGCAGACTCTTTGTTACTTCTTCCGAAATAATCGTCTTGCCGGTATCAATATCATAAGAATCCTTTACAATACGAAAGTACTCGTCAATTACCATAATCCGTCCACCATAAATGGTCGACATCTGGTCAATTTGTGTTTCAATTATCTCATTGGAGGTATCGTTAAAATAATCAGACGAAGCCATCTGGTTTGCAATAAGTTTTGTCTCTGTCAATATGGAAACTGTTCTATTCGCAACCGATGTCTTGATATAAGATTTCATAATCCCTGCCTCAATAAGCAAAGCAGGGACTATGGAAAATATTAAGAATATAATGATAATTCGAAATCTTAGACTACGAAAAAATCTTCGAATTGATTGAAACCTTTTCATACTAATCTACTCGCTAACCTTTGTAATAATAACCCATTCCCCATTTTGTATGTACATAACGAGGCTCTCTTGGATTTGACTCAATCTTCTCTCGAAGACGTCTGACATGTACATCCACGGTTCTTACATCTCCGGGATATTCATATCCCCAGACGGTTTCCAAAAGATTCTCTCTGCTGAACACCTTGTTTGGGTTGGTTACCAACAATTCCAAAAGGTCAAACTCTTTTGCCGTCAGACGAACTTCTTCCCCTGAAATAAATAATCTGCGGCTTTCTCTTTCGATTCTCAGATTGCCATTCTCAATAACGTTCGCATCATTTTCTTTATGTGCAGAAGACGAACTGCGACGCATAATCGCTTTGATTCTGGCCTTTACTTCTAATATATTGAATGGTTTTGTAATGTAATCATCCGCACCATAATCAAGGCCCAGAATCTTATCCATGTCTTCTCCCTTGGCCGTAAGCATAATAATCGGCACATCTGAGAACTCACGAATCGACTGACACACTTCAAAACCATTCATCTTCGGTAGCATCACATCCAAAAGTATTATATCGAACGATGTATTTTTCACTTTTTCCAAAGCTTCTTCGCCATCATATGCAACTTCTACTTCCATACCATCTTGCAACAGACTAAAACGAATTCCTTTTACTATCAGTTTTTCATCATCCACGACTAAGACTTTTTTTGCCATGACACTTCCCCTTCAATTCACTTTAATGTTTTCCTTAATCTTACCTAGTGTACCTTCTGCAATCCCGGAAACATTAACAAGATCTTCTACTGCCCTAAAAGAACCATTTTCTTCTCGATATGCAATAATAGCATCCGCCTTTGCCTCCCCAATTCCGCTAAGCGTCATCAGTTCTTCCTTTGTGGCGGTATTAATATTGACCTTGTCATCCTCATTATCGCTGCCATCTGTCACTTCAGCTTGAGATTTTTCTTTCGATGGCACAACCACCATCTGTCCATCCGTTACTTCCTCTGCAAGATTCACGCTATCAGCCGCAGCCTTCTTCGTCAACCCACCGGCAAGTTCTACAACTTCATAAATTCTCGAACCATCCTTCACCGGATATACCCCGGGACTTTTCACAGCGCCGCAGATATAAACATAGATTTCATCCGACTGCGTCTCATCTTGCTTTCGTGACTGTGTACTTTCTTCCGACAAAAGCAAATCTTCCCCCGAAGAAGAACACCCCGTAACAATCAGCATCGCATAACACAATAAGATTAAAGCAATTGCGATTTTTTTCATAACTCAGTCCTTTCTTTTTCTAAAATCCAGATTATCAAAAGGACTTACATACCATTTTTATTTTATGCATTTTCTTTGCAAATCGCAAGTGTCTTTTTCAGCTTTTCAATCATCTCGTCCACATGTTTTTCTTCGATCACAAGTGGAGGTACAAATCGAAGCACATTAGAGCCTGCCGTAATTACAACAAGTCCCTGTTTTAATGCCTCCGCAGATACTTTACCAACCGGAAGTGAGCATTCCACACCCTGAATCAAACCGATTCCGCGATGTGCTGTAATGCATTCTTCTTCAGCCATCAGTTTATCAAGCTGTTCATACAGATACTCACCAACCTCAGCTGCATGCTGCGGAAGTTTTTCACGTTCCATAATATCCATGACTTTTGAAACCGCTGCTCCGACAAATGGATTACCGCCATATGTAGTTCCGTGATCTCCAGGCGCCAAAGACTGATCTGCCACTTTTTGTGTCAGCAAAAATGCACCAACCGGCACGCCACAGCCAAGTGCTTTCGCCAGGCACATAATATCCGGTTTCACACCATAATTTTGCCAAGCAAACATCTTGCCGGAACGACCCATACCACACTGCACTTCATCTAAAATCAGTAAAATGTCATTTTCGTCGCACAACTTGCGAACGCCCTCGATAAATTCTTTTTCTGCAGGATAGATACCGCCTTCGCCCTGAACCGTTTCCATAATAATGGCACAAGTCTTGTCTGTCACCTGTGCCTTAACAGACTCTAAGTCGTTATAGGTGGCAAATTTCACGCCCGGAAGAAGTGGTGCAAATGGAATCTGATACTTTTCTGTTCCTGTTACCGATAAAGCACCAATGCTTCGACCGTGGAAGGAATGCTGCATCGCAATAATTTCATGACCTGCATGTCCATCTCTTGTATAGGCATACTTTTTAGCAGCCTTAATTGCTCCTTCAATTGCTTCCGTACCGGAATTTGTAAAGAAGATTCTCTCCATCTCGGCAACCTTTGTCACCTTCTGCGCTGCCTCCATAAGCGGTACAGAATAGTACAAATTCGAGATATGTAAGATCTTATCCACCTGCGCTTTTAATGCATCGTTATATTCTTTGTTGTTATAGCCAAGTGCCATAACCGCAATACCTGCGGCAAAATCCAGGTACTGATTTCCATCCGTATCATACAGATATACACCGTCACCATGGTCAATTACCATTTGAAAACGATTGTAAGTATGAAGTACATTTTTTTCTACGCCGTCAATATAATTTTGCTGATTCATGATTTTTTTCTCCTATTTTCCCTGTGGCTGATAAAATTTTTCCTGCTCATCATCCAGGATTGCAGTTCCGATACCTTTGTTCGTAAAAATTTCCAATAATAAACAATGTGCAATTCGACCATCTAAGATATGCACTCTTGATACTCCGCTTTCAATTGCGCTAATGCAGTTATTCAGCTTCGGAATCATACCTCCACCGATATTACCGCTTTTAATCAGTTCTTTCGCATGCTGACAGGTAAGTTCTGAGATCAGTGTGCTCTTATCGTTTGGATCTAAGTATACGCCTTCCACGTCAGATAAAAATGCCAGTTTTTCCACCTTCATGGCACTTGCAATTGCACAGGCCGCATCATCTGCGTTGATGTTATAGGTATTAAATTCATCGTCAAGTCCAACCGGAAAAACGATTGGCAAAAAGTCCTTTTCCAAAAGATCATAAAGAACTTTCGGATTCACCTGTGTAATTTCACCGACATATCCAATATCCTGTCCGTCTGAAAGTTTCTTTTTCACCTTTAACAGTCCGCCATCTTTTCCGCTGATTCCAACTGCGTTAACGCCAAGCTGCTGTACCTGCTGAACAAGGGATTTATTTACGCGGCCCAACACCATCTCTGCAATCTCCATCGTTTCTTCGTCTGTCTTACGAAGTCCGTTTACAAACTCAGCTTCTTTTCCGACTTTTCCTACCCAGCGGCTGATTTCCTTTCCACCGCCGTGAACGATGATTGGCTTAAATCCTACCAGTTTTAAAAGCGTGACATCCTGAATCACATGCATCTTCAATTCTTCATCAATCATTGCGCTTCCGCCGTATTTTACCACGATAACCTTGCGATTGAATCTTTGAATATAAGGAAGTGCCTCAATCAAAACCTCCGCTTTTTCCATTACCTGTTTCATTGTATCGTCTGCCATTTTTAAGATCCTTTCTTTCTATCTACGAACGATAATCCGCATTAATCTTTACATAATCATAAGTCAAGTCGCATCCCCAGGCAGTTGCCGTTTCAGTTCCCTGTTTAATATCGGCAATGACTGTCACTTTAGGCTCTGATAAAATCTTAGTCGCTTCTTCTTCTGAATAATCAAGTGCCACGCCATCTTCAATAATCTGCATACTTCCCGCAGCACTTTCAAATGTCAAATCGACTCTTTCCGGATCAAACTGCGCACCGGAATATCCCATTGCACAAAGAATTCTTCCCCAGTTTGCATCGTGACCGAAGATAGCCGCCTTGGTAAGCGATGACGTAATCACCGACTTGCTGATGACCTTGGCTTCTTCCTTTGTTTTGGCATGAATAACCTTGACTTCAAAAAGTGCTGTTGCGCCTTCTCCGTCTCCTGCCATCATCTTCGCCAGTTCTTCATTTACATACAAAAGCGCTTCATATAGCTTTTTGTAATCCTCATTTTTCTCAGTAATTTCAGCATTGTGTGCCATGCCGTTAGCAAGCACCAAAAGCGTATCGTTCGTGGATGTATCACCGTCTACCGAAATCATATTAAAGGTATCACTTACAATTTCTGACACAGCTTCTTGAAGCAGTTGTTTTGAAATCGCTGCATCTGTTGTGACAAATCCGAGCATGGTGCACATATCCGGATGAATCATTCCGCTTCCTTTGCTCATGCCGCCAACAGTTACTTCCTTGCCGTCGAGTTCAATGGTAACAGCAACTTCTTTTTCATGTGTATCCGTTGTCATAATGGCTTTTGCCGCTTTGTTACCGGCTGCTATGGATTCGTCTAATTCTTTTGCAAGCGCATTCACCCCACTGCAGATACGGTCGATTGGAAGTTGCATTCCAATGACTCCGGTTGAAGCCACAAGCACTCCGGCTTCTTCTACCTGAAGCGCCTTTGCGCAAGCCCTGGCAGTTTCTTTGCAATAGCCCATTCCTTCTTCTCCGGTACAGGCATTGGCAATTCCGGAATTCACCACAACGACCTGTGGCTTAGCATCCGAATATACTACATCGCGATCCCATTTTACCGGTGCTGCCTTCACAATATTTTTTGTAAATGTTCCCGCACTCACGCACGGTTCCTTCGAATATACCATTGCCATATCGGTACGGCCTTCGTATTTGATCTTCGCAGCAACTGCCGCCGCTGAAAATCCCTTTGCGGCTGTTACGCCACCTTTGATTACCTTCATCATCTTCCTCCATCAGCTGTTAAAGCGGGTAATATTTTCTTCATTCAAATTAAAATCATAGTAATAGACATCATCACGTCTTTTTGCTCCAACGTGGCTCCAAAATTCATTACCACCGGCATTATCTCGAAACGCAATCAAATCTACTTTATTGATATGCTCATCTTGCAAGGCTCTCATCGCATAAACCGCCATTGCTTTTCCGATTCCATGCTTTCGATATTCTTCTTTTACACAGACATGATAAAAGCATCCGCATCTACCATCGTGTCCACACAATATGGAACCGACAATGTTCCCATCGGCAACCGCAACAATACTTGTAGTCGGATTACGTTTGATAAAACGCTGGACACCTTCTCGCGAATCGTCAATTGTTCTGATTCCAAATCCATGTATCGTTCCCCACAGGGCATAGATCTCATCATAGTCTTCATTTTTCATTTCCCGGATCTGATACTCCATGGTCATACTCCTCTTCCTATGGGAACATCGGAATCTGCTGCAAACCTTCGTTTTCTGCAAAGCCAAACATCAGATTCATGTTCTGAACCGCCTGTCCTGCAGCGCCTTTCACAAGGTTGTCAATGGCTCCCATCATAATAACACGGCCGGTTCTTTCATCTACCTTTGCCGTAACATCAGCAAAATTGCTGCCTTCTACCCATTTTGTCTGCGGACAAAGGGAAGAATTCAATACTCTGACAAAATACTCATCTTGATAAGCATCCAGATACAACTTATCTACCTCTTCCTGCGTCAGCTTCTTTGTCATGGTTGCATATGCTGTAACCAAAATACCTCGCATCATCGGTACAAGATGCGGTGTAAAGTTTATGGTCACAGGTGCTCCCGCAACAACGCCAAGCTGTTGTTCAATCTCCGGTGTATGACGATGCGTTGCAACACCGTAGGCTTTCATGCTTTCATTTACTTCGCAAAACAGATTGTCTACCTTCGCTCCTCTGCCGGCACCTGTCGTTCCGGACTTGGCATCAATGATAATTGTATTAGGATCAATTACGCCTGCTTTTAAAAGCGGATAGATGGATAAGAAAGAACAGGTTGGATAACATCCCGGATTCGCAATCAGTCTTGCCTGCTTTACCTGTTCTCTATTAAGCTCACATAATCCATAGACAGCTTCCTTAATCAACTGCGGGGATTTATGTTCAATCTTGTACCATTTCTCATAAACATTCACATCCTTAATACGATAATCCGCACTAAGGTCAATCACCTTGGCCTTTTGTAAAATGTCTTCTGTCAACACCCCACCAAGATATCCCTGCGGCGTTGCAGTGAAGATGACATCTGCCTCATCGGCAAGTTTCTCAATATCATCCCCCTGACACTTTTGGCTTGTGAATCCTCTCAGATTCTGATAGATATCTGTATATTCTGTTCCTTCATTACTTCTTGAGCCTGCCCAGATCAGTTCTACTTCTTTATGCCCAAGAAGCAGTCTGGCAAGCTCTGCGCCTGCATATCCGGTAGCTCCGATAATACCTGCTTTAATCATATTGTCACTTCTTTCTTATATAATGTGTCGTTTGTTTTCAATTTCATACGCTTGCATAATTATACATATTATTCTTTACAAAATCAATGCCCAATCTATTATAAACAATAGATTTTATCATGTTTATGAGGTTTATACATATTTTTGTATATTTATTCATTTTTAATGTATATTTTTTCTCTTGCATCACACTTTTAAATAAGGTATATTAGTGAAAGCGAAGAAAACAAATGCGTTAAGCATGAATGTATAAAAAGAAAGTGAGGCTATTTATTATGGCAAAAGAAAAAGTTGTATTAGCGTATTCAGGTGGTCTTGATACGACAGCGATCATCCCATGGCTGAAAGAAAACTATGATTATGAAGTAATCTGCTGCTGCGTTGACTGCGGACAGGAAGAAGAACTTGACGGACTCGAAGAGCGCGCAAAACTCTCCGGTGCTTCTAAATTATATATTGAAGATATTACCGACGAATTCTGCGACGATTATATTGTTCCATGTGTTCAGGCAGACGCCATCTATGAAAACAAGTATCTTCTTGGAACTTCTATGGCTCGTCCGGGAATTGCCAAGGCTCTTGTAAAGGTTGCTCGTCTTGAAGGTGCTACTGCAATCTGTCACGGTGCAACAGGAAAGGGAAATGACCAGATTCGTTTCGAGCTTGGAATTAAAGCTCTTGCTCCTGACATCAAGATCATCGCAGCATGGCGTGATGACAAATGGGATATGGATTCTCGTGAAGCTGAGATTAAATACTGTAAAGCACATGGTATCGATCTTCCATTTTCTGCTGATACAAGCTACAGCCGTGACCGTAATTTATGGCACATCAGCCATGAAGGTCTTGAACTTGAAGATCCTGCCGTTGAGCCAAACTTTGATCACCTTCTCGTTCTTGGAGTTTCTCCTGAAAAAGCGCCGGATGAAGGTGAATATGTAACTATGACATTTGAAAAGGGTGTTCCTACTTCTGTCAATGGTGAGAAAATGAAAGTTTCTGACATCATTCGTAAGCTTAACGCACTTGGCGGAAAACATGGTGTTGGTATTGTAGATATCGTAGAAAACCGTGTTGTTGGTATGAAGAGCCGTGGCGTTTATGAAACACCGGGCGGAACCATCCTGATGGAAGCTCACGAGCAGCTTGAAGAACTGGTTCTTGATCGTGACACTTTAAGAACAAAAAAAGATATGGGCAACTTAATGGCTCAGATCGTATACGAAGGAAAATGGTTCACACCACTTCGTGAAGCTGTTCAGGCTTTTGTTGAGTCTACACAGCAGTATGTAACCGGTGAAGTTAAATTCAAACTCTACAAAGGTAACATCATCAAAGCCGGTACTACTTCTCCTTACTCACTGTACAGCGAATCACTTGCAAGCTTTACAACCGGAGATTTATACGACCACCACGATGCAGAAGGCTTCATCACTTTATTCGGACTTCCACTGAAGGTTCGCGCGATGAAGATGGCTGAAATCGAAAAAAACAACAAATAAAAATCAAGGCAGAGGAATCATTTCCTCTGCCTTTATCTATATAGATTATTTTCCCTTTTTGATCTGTTCTACAATTTGATCTTTTAACTCCAAAGCACGATCTTTTAATCGACGCGGTGCCATCTGGTTCGTCAAAACCTGTGACAATAATTTAGATGCCACTTCAAGCTGTCCAAAATGAAACGCCATATATGCAACAAGATAATCAACCGTCGTCTCATCCATACCAGCCATCGGGAAATACTCTTCTGCAATTGCCTTTACAAATCCATCATAAGCAGACTTATAAAAGATCTCGCTCTTTTCCTCATACATCTTTTTCAGCTTTTCATCTTCTTCCATCGCTGCCTTAGAATCTAATATCCAATGCACAATTAACGAAAGATATGCTTTTTCACTTTGTTTTCCCATTCTTGCTTCTGCACATTTCATTGCATGAATATACGCATCTAACGCCATATCATACGTAACCGTTGGGATTTCCACAGCCGCTCTGGGCTTAAATCCTTCGCTAACTTTCTCTCGAATCAGTTTAATCTGCAGTGAAGACAGCTTTCCAAAGTTTTGCAGCAATGTAGAATAACCACAATTCGGACACATAATGACCTGATACTTTAAGATATCAATTCCCTTAGCTTTTGGTCTAAGATCCGGACCACTCTCGTCTCTTCTAACTCTTCCACTTTTTAGTGTTTTGGAAGCAAACACTTTATCACAACACGGACAGGTATACTTTTTTTCAAATATATACTGTGTTTCTTGTTGCTGCGGTGTAATTCCTTCTGACATAATCATCCACCTTCTCTTTCATATCTTTCGCGATTTATTTTGGCAATTTAAAAGAACTCTTTAATGACACAATGCGATTAAACACAAGATGATCAGGCTTTGAATCCTTCGCGTCCACACAATAAAAGCCATGTCTGACAAACTGGAAACTGTCATACGCCTCAGAGCCGGCAAATGTCGGTTCCAACTTACAAGCTGTAAGAACTTCCATGGAATTTGGATTCAGATTCAGATTACCCTCTTCATCATAAACGCCTTTTTCCTCGTCAACCAGATTCTCATAATTACGAACCGTGGCATCAATTGCGGTTGCAGCATTTACCCAGTGAATTGTTCCCTTTACTTTTCTTCCGTCCGGTGAATTACCACCTCTGGATGCCGGATCATAAGTACAGTGAACGCAAGTCACCTTGCCCTGCTCATCCTTCTCATAACTTGTACAGGTCACAAAATACGCACTCATAAGACGCACTTCATTGCCCGGATACAAACGGAAGTACTTTCTAGGCGGTTCTTCCATAAAGTCCTCACGGTCAATATAGATTTCTCTTGAAAATGGAACCTTTCTCTTGCCAAGTTCTTCATTTTCCGGATTGTTGGTCACTTCCATCTCTTCTGTCTGACCTTCCGGATAATTATCAATAATCACCTTAATCGGATCTAAAACCGCCATATATCGAGGTGCTTTTGGCTTTAAGTCCTCGCGCACGCAGTATTCAAGCATTGCATAATCCGATACGGAATTCGCCTTGGAAACGCCGGATAATTCCACAAACTTTTGAATCGATTCCGGTGTAAATCCTCTTCTTCTAAGACCCGAAATCGAAACAAGGCGCGGGTCATCCCAGCCATCTACAATTCCGTCTTCTACCAGTTTTTTAATATAGCGCTTACCGGTGACGATATTCTCCAGATATAACTTTGCAAACTCTATCTGTCTTGGCGGATGTTCCCATTCCGTCTCGCGTACAACCCATTCATAAAGCGGTCTGTGATCTTCAAACTCCAGTGTACAGATGGAATGTGTTACACCTTCAATGGCATCTTCAATCGGATGTGCAAAATCATACATCGGATAGATGCACCACTGATCACCGGTATTGTGATGTGTCATATGAGCCACTCGGTAAATAACCGGATCTCTCATGTTCATGTTCGGAGAATTGATATCAATGCGGGCACGAAGCGTCATCTTACCGTCTTCTACCTCTCCGTTTTTCATCTTTTCAAATAATGCGAGATTCTCCTCAACGCTTCTACCGGCTGCCGGATCTTCTTTGGCACCATGCGTAAAATCACCGCGATACTCTCTCATCTGCTCCGGTGTCAGTTCCGATACATACGCTTTTCCTTTTTTAATCAGCTTAACAGCGCACTCATACATCGTATCAAAATAATTGGATGCAAAGTATAATCTGTCTTCCCAGTCTGCACCGAGCCACTTTACATCTTCCTTAATAGACTCTACAAATTCCATCCTCTCTTTTGTCGGATTCGTATCGTCAAATCGCATATTAAACTTTCCACCGAATTCCTTGGAAAGTCCATAATTCAAAAGAATAGACTTCGCATGTCCAATATGCAGATAACCATTCGGTTCCGGTGGGAAACGTGTACATACAGTATCATATCTTCCTTCTGCAAGATCTTTATCAATTTCTAATTGAATAAAATTTCTGGAAACCTTCTCTTCCTTTTCTTCTAGTTCTTCCTTATCAATTCCCATGAATCATAATTCCTCTCTTCTTATTTGATATGCTGGTGTGTAAACAGATGATCCTGACAATATTCAAAATTACCGTTACACTTCGAACAGAATCGAAATTCCAGGCTTGGATCGTCTTTTTCTGTTCTGCCACATACCACGCAGCGATGTTTTGTAATTGTCGCACGCGTATTCGTACGGGTCTGCCGTCTGTAAGTCTGTTTTCTATGCACTTCCTTAGGTGATATCTTCTTGTAATTTCTTGTAAGAAGGAAAAATACAAGGAAATTAAGCAGCGACATAAAGATTGCCATACGGCCTGCCCAATTTGTCGTAAACATATTATACACTACCAATGCAACATAGAAAATAGAAAGCCACTTCATCTTAATCGGCAATATAAAGTATAGCATAATCTCCATATCGGGGTAGCATACGGCAAATGCCAAAAAGATCGACATATTAATATAGTAGGTACTAAAATAAGAACCCATTGCTACGGCCTGCCCGGTTGTGGCTCCATAGATTGCATACAACAAAAATGCTCCGGCTATTGTGAAGATCATACCACCCCAGATATAGACATTAAAGCGGAAAGTTCCCCAAGTTCTTTCAAGGGCGCCACCTAACTGATAGTAGAAAATCATCATGATAATCGCCCAGATAATACCGCGGCTTGGCGGAATCAAAATCCAGCTCACAAGTCTCCAGATCTGTCCATGCAGGATGTAATACGGTTCCAGTGTCAGATAAGCTACGAACGCCGGGTTTGTTATCTGTATAATATATCCCACCACATACGCACCGATAATAATACGCATCAGGTTGGGAATCGCTAATTTCCCGAGAAATGACCGTTCTAGTTTGTTAAGAAAATTCATTCCAATTCCTCCTGTATTTATGAAATTATCTTTCCTATTAGTTCATATAAAGTTTATTTGTTTTTTTCACTACTGTATCGTATAATAGGTAAGATTTGAAAACTGTTTGGTAAAAAAGCTATTTACTAATCTTATCATAACTAGAAACTATTGTTAAGGAAAAAAGGTGAAATTTATGTTAAATGAATCTTTATTCAAGTTGGGAGTAGACATAGGTTCTACCACTGTGAAAATAGCATTATTGGATGAGAACAATGAATTGGTATTTTCTGATTATCAGCGTCATTTCGCTAACATTCGTGAAACGCTGTATGATCTTGTAAAAAAAGCAATTGCCAAGACCGGCGATGTAAAAATCGCAGCCATGATTACAGGTTCCGGCGGTCTGACACTTGCAAAGCATCTTGATATTCCGTTTGTTCAGGAAGTTATTGCCGTCTCTTCTGCACTTCAGCACATTGCTCCGCAGACAGATGTCGCAATCGAGCTGGGCGGCGAAGATGCGAAAATCATCTATTTTGAAGATGGTAATATTGAGCAGCGTATGAATGGTGTCTGTGCCGGTGGTACAGGTTCTTTTATTGACCAGATGGCAGCGCTTCTTCAAACAGATGCTACCGGTGTCAATGAATATGCAAAAGACTACAAGGCTATCTATCCGATTGCCGCAAGATGTGGTGTATTTGCCAAGACCGATATCCAGCCTCTGATCAACGAAGGCGCAACCAAGGAAGACTTGTCCGCATCTATCTTTCAGGCAATTGTTAACCAGACCATCTCCGGTCTTGCCTGTGGTAAACCGATCCGCGGTCATGTAGCATTTCTTGGAGGCCCACTGCACTTCTTAGAGCAGCTTCGTGCCGCTTTCATCCGTACTTTGGATCTGGATGATGAGCACGCTATCATGCCGGAAAACTCACATCTGTTCGCAGCTATGGGATCTGCTCTTAATTATGAAGAAGACAAAACAACGACTCTGGCCAAATTAGAAGATAATCTGTCCAGACCGATTCATATGGAATTCGAAGTAGCCCGTATGGAACCTTTATTTAAAGATGACGCCGCTTACGAAGAGTTTCAGACAAGACATGGCAAGCACCACGTAGAGACACAGGATCTGTCTGAATATGAAGGAAACTGCTATCTCGGTATCGACGCCGGTTCTACCACAACCAAGATTGCTTTGATTTCAGAAGACGGTAAGCTTCTGTATTCTTTCTATAGTAATAACAACGGCTCTCCTCTTGCCACCTCCATCAAGGCCATCCAGGATATCTATTCCAAGATGCCGGATAACTGCAGCATCGTACATGCCTGCTCTACCGGATACGGAGAAGCCCTGATTAAATCCGCACTTCAGCTTGATGAAGGCGAAGTGGAAACGGTTGCGCATTACTATGCCGCTGCTTTCTTTAATCCGGATGTGGATTGTATCCTTGACATCGGTGGTCAGGATATGAAATGTATTAAGATCAAGAACCAGACCGTTGATTCTGTGCAGCTTAACGAAGCCTGTTCTTCAGGATGCGGATCCTTTATTGAGACATTTGCAAATTCACTGAACTTCTCGGTACAAGACTTTGCCAAGGAAGCATTATTTGCAAAAAATCCAATCGACCTTGGTACCCGTTGTACGGTATTTATGAATTCCAAGGTAAAACAGGCGCAAAAAGAAGGTGCTTCTGTTGCCGATATCTCAGCCGGACTTGCTTATTCGGTTATTAAAAATGCATTATTCAAGGTAATCAAACTAACCGATGCTTCCGACCTTGGTCAAAACATCGTAGTACAAGGTGGTACCTTCTATAATGATGCCGTCCTTCGAAGCTTTGAGATGATTTCAGGCTGCGAAGCCGTTCGACCTGACATTGCCGGAATCATGGGTGCATTTGGTGCTGCCCTGATTGCCAAGGAACGTCACGAAGAATGCGCACGTTCTTCCATGCTCAGTATTGAACAGATTAATGATTTAAAATACGAAACCAAATTGTCCAGATGTAAGGGTTGCACCAACAACTGCCTGCTTACCATCAATAAGTTCTCAGGCGGACGTCAGTACATCACCGGCAATCGCTGCGAACGTGGTCTTGGACAGGAAAAGAGCAAAGAAAAACTGCCGAACCTGTTCGAATATAAATTAAACAGAATCTTCCGTTACGAACCACTGTCTGAAGAAGAAGCAACGAGAGGAAGCGTTGGTATTCCGCGTGTTCTTAACATGTATGAAAACTTCCCGTTTTGGGCAGTCTTCTTTAACGAACTGAAGTTCCGCTATATTCTCTCACCACTTTCCACGAGAGATATCTACGAGATGGGTCTTGAATCCATCCCAAGTGAATCAGAATGTTATCCGGCCAAATTAGCGCACGGTCATATATCATGGCTGATCAGACACAATCCGGACTTCATCTTCTACCCTGCCATTCCATATGAAAGACAGGAGTTTGACGATGCCGATAACCATTACAACTGTCCGATTGTTACGTCATATTCAGAAAATATCAAAAACAACGTAGACGAAATCACAAGTGGACAGGTACGCTTCTTAAATCCATTTATGCCATTTACCAACCTTGAGGTATTGACAGAGCGATTAGAAGAAGTATTTGCCAAGGAATTTGATATTCCTGCAAGTGAAACAAAAGCCGCAGCCGAGAAGGCATGGGAAGAAATGGGCAAAGCCCGCCAGGATATGTATGACAAGGGTAAGGAAACGCTTGACTACTTAAATGAACATCACAAACGTGGTATTGTTCTTGCCGGTCGTCCTTATCATCTCGACCCTGAGATCAACCATGGTATTCCGGAAATGATTAACTCTTACGGATTCGCCATCCTGACAGAAGATGCCATCTCCAACTTAGGAGAAATCGAACGTCCTTTGATCGTACTTGACCAGTGGATGTATCATTCCAGACTTTACTCTGCAGCAAACTACGTAAAGAAAACAGATAATCTGGATTTGATTCAGCTCAATTCATTCGGTTGCGGTCTTGATGCCGTAACAACCGATCAGGTGCGCGATATTCTGGTACAGTCCGGTAAGATCTACACCTGCCTTAAGATTGACGAAGTAAACAACTTAGGTGCTGCACGTATTCGTGTTCGTTCCTTAATCTCTGCAATCAAAGTCAGAGAGCGCCAGGCTGAACACCGAAAGGTTGTGGAAGCCAACTATACCCGTTCCGTATTTACGGAAGAAATGCGCAAGAATTATACAATTCTTGCTCCGCAGATGTCGCCAATGCACTTTGACCTTTTGGCTCCGGCCTTTAACTCTTGCGGCTATAACTTAGAAGTTCTTGAAAATGACAACAAATCCGCAGTAGATGCCGGTCTGAAGTTCGTAAATAACGATGCCTGCTATCCTTCCATGATGGTTGTTGGACAGGTTATGGACGCGATTACTTCCGGTAAATACGACTTGTCAAGAACTGCGATTATGATGAGTCAGACCGGTGGTGGATGCCGTGCTTCGAACTATGTAGGCTTTATCCGTCGCGCTTTAGAGCGCATCGGTCATCCTGAAGTACCGGTTATTTCTCTGAACTTATCAAGCCTTGAGCGTAATCCTGGATTTAAGATTACACTTCCGCTTGCCATTAAGTGCGTATATGGTGCAGCCATCGGTGATGTATTTATGCGCTGTGTCTACAGAATGCGTCCTTACGAAGCCGAAAAGGGTTCTACGAATGCCTTACATGAAAAATGGAAGAAAGTCGTAATCGAATTCTTAACAAGCAAAAAGATTCCGTCACACCGCAAGTTCAAAAAACTTGTAAGAGACATCATCAAAGACTTTGACAATCTTCCAATTCTGGACATCAAAAAGCCACGTGTCGGTATTGTCGGAGAGATTCTTGTTAAATTCATGCCGGCTGCTAATAACCATCTGGTAGAATTATTAGAAGCAGAAGGCGCCGAAGCAGTTGTTCCGGATCTGATTGACTTTTTCTTATACTGCTTCTACAACAACAACTTTAAATACAAGATTCTTGGTATGTCTAAGAAATCTATGCGTATGTCGAACCTTGGTATAAAGGCTACGGAATGGCTAAGAAAGCCGGCCCGAAAGGCCTTTGAAGAAAGCGTTCACTTTGAACCGCCAACAAGGATTGAAACACTTGCCGATTACGCACGGCCGTTTGTTTCCATCGGTAACCAGACCGGGGAAGGCTGGTTCTTAACAGGTGAGATGGTCGAGCTGATTCATTCGGGTGCACCTAACATCGTATGTACACAGCCATTTGCCTGCCTGCCAAATCATATTGTAGGTAAGGGTGTTATTAAGAAGTTAAGACATGAGTTCCCTGAGTCCAACATTGTCGCCATCGACTTTGACCCGGGTGCTTCAGAAGTAAACCAGCTGAACCGAATCAAGCTGATGCTCTCTTCTGCCAAGAACAAAATGGAAAAAGAACAAATCGGTTAACTCAGTCGGGGTACCCTAAAGGACTAGGAATGCTACGCATTCCGTCGCAAGCTCCGACTGAGTTAAACGCTCCGCGAGGATGCGCACGGATTCGGACAGGAATTTGTCTGCTGAAGCAGACCCGAATCCGGCGCGCA
>JAILOU010000023.1 GCA_024690665.1 Eubacterium sp. | reverse complement strand
GAAAGACTGATAAACGGTGGCTTCTATGATTTAGCCACAGCCTATCAGTCTGTGCACGTCAACTATTGAAAGCGCCGTATACCGAACGGTACGTACGGTGCTGTGAGAGGACGGGAGCTAATCACTCCCTCCTACTCGATTGGGAAAATAAGATGACAGAAAGTTCTGAATATTTATAAAGGGGATATAAATTATCTAAAAGCATTGACAAAAATAGAGAAAAGATTTATTATAATTACAAGAAAAACAAAAGAACAGAATATAGAAATGGAGGTACAGTCCAATGGGATAGGTTACTGACACTTGGAAAATCTCTTGAGGAAGAGTTTATCATAGATGAAACTGTTAACTGAGGAGAAAAACAAGAAAACGAGATTTGGGAATAGGAGGTACGGTCCAAAGAACACTTAAGTAAAACAATCGAAATCTAAGAAAGGCATAGGTGTAGACAATGAAATTACTGGAAATTCATTAAGAACCCGGTCGAAGGGATGAAATAATCGACCGGGTTCTTAATTTGTTTTATGGATGTTTATTCGTCTGTACTGATTGTGGTGTCTGCTGTTACGGTTGAAGAGGAAGAATCATCGCTGGTTGCCTTGATTGCGAAGATACCGAAGATTACAACGGCAATGATAACAATCAGGATGGCAAGTTTGGCAGCCTTTCCAAGAACTACCTCATCGCTATTGTCATTGTCGTGATGATCAATGTTTTTGATGTAAGTAATCATGTTAAGGTCCTGGCGGCGCTTGATTTCACCACTTTTGTTCCTTGGATAGCGCGTCTGTTCAATGGTCTGTGAGAGAACTTCGCAGACACCCTTGTTGTCGTCGTTGACAGTATGGATGTCGTAGTCCATAAGACGAAGTGCTTCGATTCGCTGCATGCCATCTCGTGTCAGTGCGGCTTCTACAAAAAATGCGATAATCAGATCGTTTGTCAAATCTTCTTTTTTGATTTTTTTCGTCAGATGAAGCATTTTATAAGATCCAATTACAAGTTTTTTGTAAGAGTCTTTTGCCTGGCTTTTCGCGATCATGGAAGTGATGAGGGGAAAGCATTCTACCTGGCAGGCAATTTCGAATAACTGATTGCAGCTTTCGTCTGTTGAAAGGTCAAGATTCTTTTGGTATTTATCAAAGACTTCCAGGATGAATCTGCGATTGTTGATATTGTTGTAATCAATGTTGAACATTTCCGTTGGAAGCGTGTTAAGTTCCTTGATAAGGAAGTTCATAATATCGTAATCGCGAAGGAGCAAAAGATCTTTATAGACAATCATAAGATCTTGCTCTTGTATTTCTTTTAATATTCCGTCTTGTAAAAATTTAAGAACTTGTGTACGGTTCTTTTTTGCTAGATGATCGTAAAATTCGTGCATCGATAAGTTCGTTTCGTTTGTGCTCATAAGTTATATACTCCTTCGCTTTATAATCTTTATCCACTTATCTATTATGAGAAATAAATGTGAATATCATCTTTAGAGAATGTGAAAAAATTATGATTATTTTGGTTTTGAGATTGTATACAGACTTGCGAAAAAAAGGAACAACGGTATAATAATAAGTAACTATAAAGTAAAGGAAGTCAAGGCGAACAGCGAGGGTTGGTGTGATGTCCGGAAAGGTGGGGGGCTGATGGATACTAAGAAATTAGCACAGGCAACAACATTTGCAATCATAGCGCATGAGGGAGATTACCGGAAGGGAACGAAGATTCCATATTCTGCACATCCAATTGAAGCGGGAATTATAACCATGTCGCTTACGGATGATGAGGATGTCATTATTGCTGCGTTTCTACATGATGTGGTTGAGGATACGCCGTATACGCTTATGGATATAGAGGAAAGATTTGGTACAAGAGTTGCGCAGTTTGTTGCATGCGAAAGTGAGGACAAGATGCGGCATATGAGTGCAGCGCAGTCCTGGGATCTTAGAAAGCAGGCAACGATAGACCATTTGAAAGAAGCTTCCAGAGAAGAAAAGATTATCTGTCTTGCGGATAAGTTATCGAATATTCGTCAGTCTGTTAAGTCTTATGCGAGAAAAGGCGATGCAATGTGGGAAGTCTTCAACCAGCGTGATATCAAAAGACAGGAGTGGTATTATCGTTCGATTGGAGAGGCTTTATCGGAATTTCATGAGACGCAGGCCTATCAGGAATATATGCAAGCGGTTGATTATGTATTTGGAAATGAGTCATAGAATGGAAGAGGACATTGCGCCTCTTCTTTTTTGCATCAGTACGATTTATGGGATGTGGTACGAAGTAAAATGAGAGTCAGTACAAAAGAAGCTGGCGAGGAGGAGAAAGAATGCGGTTTATACATTTGTCGGATTTGCACATCGGGAAGAGAGTGAATGAATATTCCATGATTGAGGATCAGGAATATATCTTAAAAGAAATATTGGCAATTATCAATGAGGAAAAACCGGATGGGATATTTATTGCCGGTGATGTGTATGATAAGGCTACGCCGAGCGAGGATGCGGTAAAACTGTTCGACTGGTTTTTGACCAGGTTGGCAAAAAAGAAGGTGCCTACCTATATTATCAGTGGTAATCATGACTCGGCAGTGAAGCTTTCATTTGCATCTGAACTAATCCGGGAAGCGAATATCTATATTACCCATAGGTACGACGGAACCGCGCAGCACTATACATTGACAGAAGACGGACAGAGCGTGAATCTGTATCTGCTTCCGTATATCAAACCAATTGTGATCAGGCATCTGTTTGAGGAGCGGGCTAAGGAGATTGAAAACTACACGGATGCGTGCCGCGTTGCGATAGAACAGATGAACGTAGATCCTAAGGCTTGCAATATTCTGGTGGCACATCAGTTTGTGACAGGTGCAGAACGCTCAGAGTCGGAAGAGGTGAGCGTAGGTGGCATGGACAATGTGGATGCATCCGTGTTTGATGCGTTCGATTATGTTGCGCTAGGTCATATTCATGGACCGCAGTCGGTTGGCCGTAACACGATACGTTATTGTGGGACACCGCTGAAATATTCTTTTTCGGAAGTGAATCATAAAAAATCGATAACGGTTGTGGAGATTAGTCCGGGCAAGGAGCCGTCTATCCGTACGGTTGAGCTTACGCCAAAGCATGATATGAGAGAAATCAAGGGGACAATGGATGAACTTTTAAGCAGGGCAAATTATGAAGGTACGAATACGGATGATTATATTCATGCGATTATAACGGATGAGGATGATGTGCCGGAAGCCATGGCGAAACTTCGAGTAATCTATAAAAATATCATGAAGATGACATACGATAACAAAAGAACGCGGGAGAATCGCGTGTTTTCCGATGCAATTGATGTAGAACATAAAAGTGAACTTGAGCTGTTTGAGGAGTTTTTTGAAATGCAAAACAACATACCAATGAGCGATCTGCAGCGAGAGATGTCGGAAAAACTGATTGAGCAGATTAGAAAGGAAGTGTGAGAATGAGACCATTATATCTGGAGATGTCTGCATTTGGACCATATGCAGGAAAAGAAGTTGTGGATATGGAAAAACTTGGCGAACACGGTCTCTATCTGATTACCGGTGATACCGGAGCGGGAAAGACTTCCATCTTTGATGCAATCTGCTTTGCACTGTTTGGTTCGGCCAGTGGAGAGAATCGTAATACAACCATGCTTCGTTCTAAGTATGCGGATTTGGAGACGCCAACATATGTTAAGTTAAGGTTTTTACATCAGGGAAAAGAATACACGGTGCACAGAAATCCGGAGTATATGCGAAAAAAGCAACGTGGTGATGGACAGACCAAACAAAAGGCAGATGCGTATATGGAATTGCCGGATAAAGAATTGATCAGTGGTTTTCAGGAAGTGAGACTTGCTGTCGAAGAACTGCTTGGAGTAAGTCGTGAGCAGTTTTTGCAAATCAGTATGCTGGCACAAGGAGATTTTATGAAATTGCTGCTTGCGGATACCGGGCAGCGGCATAAAATTTTTCGAAATCTCTTTCACACAGAAAAGTATGAAAGATTGCAGATGGCACTGAAAAAAGAAAAAAGTGCCTGTGAAGAGGCTTGTAAGGATGCGCAAAAGAGTATGACACAGTATATTCTGGGAATTCGGTGTGAAAGCGATCATCCGTTAGAATCGGATGTGCAAAAAGCAAAGGACGGAGACTTATTAACCGAGGACGTGCTTTTGTTGCTTGCTCATCTGTTAGAGCAAGACCTTGCTAAAGCAGATCGAATAGAAGAAGCGCAAAAAGGTGTAAAAGACCAGCTAAAGGAAGTGAACGGAGAACTGGCAGTTGCCAAAGAGATTCAAGAAACGAAGAAACTATTAGAGAAGGCTCAGGTACAGTTTGAGTTAGAGCGGCCAAAGGAAGCGCTGCAAAAAGAGACGTTATTGCAGGCAACAAAACAACTTGAGCAAAAAGAGGGAATCGGGCAAAAGATTGCATTGATTCGAGCACAATTGCCGGAATACGAGGCTTATGACAGGATGGTAAAGGAAATTGAAGATGTCAGGAAAGCACACCGGCTTGGCGAGGCTGAGATTGAGAAAAAAAGCACCGGCTTAGAACAAAAAGAGAAACTGCTTAAGGAATATAAAGAAGAATTGGAAAGTCTTCAAAATGCCGGGGAACATATGGCGAATCTGGAACGTGAAAATGACAAGATACAGGTAATGATAGATGCGCTTAAGGACTTAAAAAGCAAGTTTGAAAAACTTGAAGCGCAGGGAGAGATTCGTGATAAGGCGCAGGAAGCATATAAAAAGGTAAGCAGGCAATATCAAAGTGTGCGAGAACAATATGAGATAAAAGAGCAGGCATATCGCGATGGTCAGGCGGGGATATTAGCTTCTTCTTTAGAAGAAGGAGTCCCTTGCCCTGTATGTGGTTCTGTGACACATCCGAATCCTGCGCAGATGACGGCAAAGGTGCCAAGTCAGGAAGAACTTGAACAGTTAAAAGAACAGACGGAAAGTATTCGAAAGAAAGCGGATGATGCAAGTAAAGCAGCCGGAGAACAAGTGAAGGTATTTGAATCCTTGGAGAGTGAAGTGCTTGAGAGGGCAAGGAAGTTGTCATTTCCAGAACAGACGCATCAGCTTCGGGAACGGGTTTTAGCGCAGTTGCAAGATCAGATGGATCAGATTGGTCAGATTGCGCAGCAAAAGAAGACCGAAGAAAAGAGGATGCATCGCAGGGAAGAACTGATGAAGTTGCTTCCGGTTGAAGAACAGGCACACGAGGCACTGTTAAAAGAAATTACTGTGCAAAAACAGCTACTGGCAACGCAGATTACACAGATAGAAGAAAAACAAGCCAGTGCGGCTGCGGTGAAGGAAAAATTAAGTTTTGATGATCGTGAAAGTGCAGCAGGAGAAATTAAAAAACAGGAAGATATTGTGTTGTCCCTTCAAAAAGAATATGAGGATGCAGATCATGCATACAACCAGACGAAGGAAAAAATCACGAAGCTATCTGTTAGCATTGAAACTTATCAAAGGACCATTCAGCACGCAAAGCAGTTAGAACTTGAGAAACTTGAGCAAGAACAAAGCAGGTTAACAAAAGAAGAACAAGAGTTAAACGAACAGGCGGCTGTTATTAAAAGTCGTCTTGACGCCAATGAAAATACCAGAGTGCAGATTGAGAAAAAATCAAAAGAAGTGGTAGAACTTGAGAAGAAATATGCCTGGGTTGCTTCCCTGTCGGATACGGCCAATGGAACACTTAGTCAAAAGGCTAAGATTATGCTGGAAACGTATATTCAGGGAACCTATTTTGACCGGATTATTCGCAGAGCAAACCTGCGTCTTTTGAAGATGTCAGATGGTCAATATGAATTGATGCGTGATAAAGAATCGGATAATTATCGGAGTCAGAGCGGTCTTGAACTTTCGGTAAAAGATCACTATAACGACTCAAGAAGAAGCGTCAAATCGTTGTCCGGCGGAGAACAGTTTATGGCTTCGTTGTCTCTTGCGCTTGGGTTGTCAGATGAGGTGACAGAGTCGGTCGGAGGAATTCAAATCGACACCATGTTTGTGGATGAGGGATTTGGTTCACTGGATACGGAAAAAACATTGCCTAGAGCATTTGAGGCGCTTTTAGGCCTTACAGAAGGTAATAAACTGGTTGGTATTATTTCCCATGTAACGGATTTAAAACCGAAGATTGATAACCAGATTGTCGTGACAAAAGAAAAGGCCGGCGGAAGCAAGATTGAACTTGTGGTATAAAAAATGGACGAAGATTCCAAAAGGAGTCTTCGTCCATTCGTTTAGTCAAGACTCGCTCGCGAGTCTTGCGCGCCGGATTCGGGTCTGCTTCAGCAGACAAATTCCTGTCCGAATCCGTGCGCATCCTCGCGGAGCGTTTAACTCAGTCGGAGCTTGCGACGGAATGCGTAGCATTCCTAGTC
>JAILOU010000013.1 GCA_024690665.1 Eubacterium sp. | reverse complement strand
CCTTCTGCAGCAATATCATGTACTGCCTTGTAAGCTTCATCTACTTTACCTACAGACTTCTGAAGGTCGATGATATAAATACCATTACGCTCTGTGTAGATGTAAGGAGCCATCTTAGGGTTCCATCTTCTTGTCTGATGTCCGAAATGAACACCTGCTTCGAGTAACTGTTTCATTGAAATTACGCTCATTGTTTTTCCTCCAAATGGTTTTTTCCTTCCATATGCTTTCTAATCTGCCAAACCATAACGGCACCAAACAGATCTTACACATATGTGATTAATAGTTACGGTCTCACAAAAAAGACCTATGATATAGTATCACAGGTCTTGGTATATTTGCAAGGACTTTTTACTCTCCCGTCAGTAGTTTCGCAATCTTTTTATAACTTGCTCCGGTAGGCAGTTTAAAACTTCCGGTTCTTAGGACATTGGCATATCCGTTAGTAATCAGATAATCGTTAAATGCATATGCATCATCCACAATCCCCTTTTCGTATAGCATTTGGGAAATAGAATCTGAACTTGCACCACTTTCAATTGTTACTTTGACGGTTTTAGAGCTCTTTTTCTCAGACGAATCTTCTTTTGACTCTTCTGTCTTACTTTCCTCTTTTTCGTCTTTAGAGGTATCTTCTTTGGTCGAATCATCTTTCGATGTGTCTTCCGAAGATTCTTCTTGCGACTTATCTTCTGTAGACTGTTCCGTTGTTGTTTCAGCCTCATCCGTAGATACCTCACTGGTATCCCCTTCTGTCGCCTGGTCAGCAACCACTCCGCTGTCTTCAGATTCTACCATACCGAGCTGTTTTGCCCGTTCAATCACTTCTTCATCCGTCATATCGCTGCCATGAACATGAAAAGCAATCATCATAATAATTACCGTTACGATAATTCCTATACCCAATCCACGCAGGTAATATTTTAATTTCATTTTACGCTTCCTCTGTCTGTCTCATTGTATCAATCTGGTGAAGATCAAGTACGAACTTTACTTCTCCCTGTCCAATTCCAAGCTGCTTTGCAATCTCTACCACATCTAATCCTTCTTTATACAGCCTGATAATTTCACCATTATGATTCACCTGTTCCGCTTCTTGTGGCAGTTCTTCTTCTTCGATTTCTTCTTCTTCCTTCACACTTTCTTCTTCCGGTTCCGGATTGACCATCTCCTGGAAGGTGTTTTGAAGCGTCGTATCCACCGTTACTTTCATAACTTCAAGGTCTTTTTTTTCTGCACGTAAATCATTAATAGATGTTTGTAACTCGTTTGCAAAATCTGTAAGCTCCGAATGCTTGTCATTGAGCATACTATACAAGAACATAACCTCTTCGTGATTCGTATGAATCTTCTCTAAAATCGTCTGCGAAAATTCATCTACTGCCATAATCTTTTCATTCGTTAGATGATCTAATTTTCCTTCCACATGTTCCACAGATTCTTCTACCAGAACATCCACCTTTTCATCTACCTGATTTTGGGCACTTTGCATCCCTTTTTCAACTATTTTTTTAATTTCCTCATCACTGATTTCTGCAACCTTTTGTAATTCTTTTGGTGAGAGTTTTTCCATCACAAAAAAACTTCCAATCATCAAGATTACTCCGATTGCTATCATCATACCTTCTAAAAAAACCATACTTCCCTCTTTTATATCTTCATGTCAAAAGATTGCGCCTGACTCTTTAAGACAATGCGGTCTTCTTTTGGCTGTTCTTTTTTCTTTTTATTATGTTCTTTCTTTTTATATGCGCCGTTACCTTTTTCTTTTGCATCCTTCATTGTACCACTGTCGCCACTGGCTCCGGCATCATCTTTTTCATTTACTTTATGTGGCTTTTCCTGTGTCTCTTGTTCTAACTGATTCGTAATATTTTGCTGTTGCATCATGCCACGATTTTCTTCCTGTCTTTGAAGATTCGTAACATCCTGCGAATTCTGTACCATACCATTAAAATCAATTGGTCTGATTGACATATCATCACCTCGATCAAATAACTCTTTTTTATAAAAAATCCCCGCCGATAGTCCAGCGGGGACAAATATCGTATACCTATTATAGTGGTTTTTTTATAATCTCGCCACCATCTGATACAAATTTTGTATGATCTTCTTTAGCTTTTAAGGTAAGAGAAACATCTTTAATCGCGATCGTCGTTCCCGGATATACCGTTCCGGTTACCGACACACCGGCCGATGTCTGTTTTTTCAACAGTTCTTTAATATCTTCTTCTTTCTTCTCCATATCCGTCAGTAATTTTTGCTGAAACTGCAGCTTTTGAAGTGTTTGTTTGAATTCTTTTGTCTGATCTTCTGTAAGCTGAACACCTTTTTTCGTCTTCATCTTATAGTTGCTGACAATCATTGCAGCCGATTCTAAACTTTCTTTAATATCTTTTTTCCGAACACGAATTTCATCATATTCTTTTTTCATCTTCGGATCAAATCCGATTTCAATTAAAGTAGCTGTGCCCATCTCATTACCGATTGTCATTGCACTGATGCTTCCGGTCGTCTGAACACGTCCGCCAATCAAAAGACCTTTTTTACCAATTAAATTGATAAATTCTTTTGCATCCACCTGACTGTGAAGAATCGATTCACTTTCGATAACGCCTCCGGCAGAAACAGTTGCACTTTCAATAAACTTTGCACAGATATTCCCTTTTGTTATAATCTCTCCGCGCTCCATTCCGTGTATTCCCTGTTTTACAATCACATTGCCCCCGCAATGAATAATTGCATCTTCCACAACGCCATCGACAATCACTTCGCCTTTTGCCTTAATACAAAAGCCGCCTTTCACATTGCCATGTACATGAACGCTGCCAACAAAATCGATATTGCCGGTGGAAAGATCAACATCCGCAGCAACTTCTAACACCTCAGAAACGAACACTTTGCTCCCGACGATAGAAGCATTGCCGGTGATTTCAGATAGAAGTTTCGTACCATCTTCTGAAATTTTGATGTTTTTACCAAATGAAAATACAGCGGGCTTTCCGTTAACCGCAGGTATCACTTCTCCTCGAACGTTCTTTCCATCCGTACCGGACTGCGGCATTGTCATGCTTGCCAACACATATCCCGGTTCAACCGAATTAAGCAGATTCAGTTCTTTATAATCTACCGTTCCATCCTGATTCATCTTTGGAGTAATTTCTTGTGATGCCGAAATATGGTAAGTGATCTCACCATTCTTTCCCTGCACCATGTCTGTTCCAACTGCGAAGATATATTCTTCTTCGTAATTTTTTTCAGCAAGGAATCTTTGTATCGTATCCTCCTTGATTCCATAGACTACCCCATTTTCCGCAAGGACTTTTTTGATATCCTCTTCCGTCATCTCTTTGCCGCCTTCACTAGGTGCTGCAAATGTGCAAACGGCAGACATCGCATCCCCTGGAATATACACATTCATAAATTCATCCATTTTATAACCCCCGGGTATTAATCAGTAAGTATATTAAAGTAAGGCCCCATTTTCTTTTTCATCTTCGCAAGAGCTTTTGTATGTAACTGCGAAACTCTTGATTCCGACACTTCTAATACTTTGCTAATTTCTTTCAACGTCATATCTTCATAGTAATATAGCAATATTACTTTTTGTTCTTTTTCAGTAAGCGTCTTCATGGCATCAGCAAGAACTTTTTTAAGTTCTTCCTTTTCCATTACCGCTTCAGGTTGTTCAAAATGCGAATTATTTCTGGCATCCATAGCAGGTTCGCTTCCTTGTTCAACATACTCATTTAACGACACCACATTGGTGACCTTAAGCTGAGATTGCCAGTTATTTAATTCGTCTTCGCTAATTTCCAAATACTGCGCTATCAGTTCATCTGTTGCCACCGAACCGGTCTGTGCTTCGATTTCACGAATAGCTTCATCGATTTTTTTTTGTTTTGTGCGCACGGTTCTTGGTATCCAGTCCATCTTACGGATCTGATCAAGAATTGCACCTCGTATACGAAGAGACGCATAGGTCTCAAATTTTACATCTTTGTTTAAATCAAACTTATCAATTGCATCAATCAGACCAAAAATACCATAACTAACCAAATCGTCATATTCCACATTGTATCCAAGATACATACTGAGACGTCCGGCGACAATTTTAACCAATGATGCATATTCAATTATGATCTGTTCTCTTAAAGCTGCAGTTGGATTCTTACGATAAGTATCCCACAACTTTTGTTTATCAACAGCCTTCATAAACTACCCCTTGTTGTTATATTAGCCCCATTCATCATCTGCGTCTTGTGTACGTTCTGATGAATCCTCAGTCTCTAGTGGCATTTCTTCGCTCTCAACAGAGTCTTCGGTTTGTTCTGTCTGTTCATTTTCACCGTCTTCAGTGGTAATCTCTTCTGTTTCTTCTGTCTTTTCTTCTTCAAGCAGGTTTTTAAAATTCTTTTCCACAATAATCTGTATAACGCCTCCAAGAACCAAAAAAACAACAAGAGTCACCAAAAGCCTCTCCAACATCAATTTTGAAGAAACCCCTGTTAAGACGGATATTAAACTGGATGCAGCACCGCCAATCAACATAATAATAAGCGGAATCTGTTTCGTTTTCATGAAATAACCTCTTATATTTTTTTAATCGGTTTTCCAACCGCTTTGATGTAATAATCACCCGTATCGCAATGCAGCTCAACAGTACGTCCATAGTTTAGGCCACAATCTTCTGCTTTAATACGAATCCCCAGGGATTTAAGCTTAGCTTTTACAGCCTCAACATTACGTTCCCCAACATTACCAATTGCTGACGAGCCACTCATTTCAAACATCTTAGCTCCACCGGCAATCTTAGCAACAAGACGGTTTTTACCAATCCCCTCTTTTGCAAGCTTATCCAGTAATAAATCAATTCCCGTATCAGCAAATTTTGCTTTGTTAGCATTATTCTTAATTTGTGTGCTGTCAGGAAGCAATATATGAACCAATCCTCCGACTTTTTTCACAGGGTCATAAAGAGCAATTCCAATACAAGAACCAAGTCCCAGTGTCGTAAGGATATCCGGACTTTTTGCTACAGCCAAATCCGCAATTCCAATTTTATGTACAGTTGCCATCTATTTTACCTTTACCCTTATCATCTGTCTACATCTGAATTCCAAGTGCACCAAGAATCTTTTGATAAGATTCAACATCCGGCATAAGAATGAAATAACCATCGATCATGACATCATCACCGAATTTTGTTTCAATTAAAAGTGCATTATCTCCCATCTGTCCAAAGACAATCGCCGGAACACTAAGCACTGCAGCCTCCATGTCAATTGCCAGAGCCGGAACGGATGGAGCTATGGTAAGTCCGGTTAAGCCTGAAAGAGCTGACAGATAAGATCCCCCTATAATATTACCAATTTCCTTTAATGCTGACATGTCCATTTCATCAAATGGTGCACTGTATTCCGGATCACGCATCATAAGCTTATTTACCAGATATTGTGCAGAAGGAAGACTTAATATAAACATCATACTACCGGAAATATCTTCCATAACTTCAAGATAAATACCGGCTACCACATCTTCCTCAGGTCCAATTGCTGTTGGAAGTTCCTGACACTCCATAAGTTTTACACTAGGTACGCTCATATCAACTTTGAATCCAAGCATACTTGCAATTGCCGTAGTTGCATTTCCTGCACCGATGTTTCCAATCTCTTTGAGAACATCCATGTACATACTATTAATATTGTCAAATGTATTTTCTGCCATTATTAATTACCTCATTAATTTAATAAATAAAGGGACTGAGCATATCTCATCTCAGTCCCCATAAACATTTCGTCATGCGCAAAGATGGCCGAGAAACTTTTTTCATCTACCAATCGAGAACGCCGTTAAACCGTTTCATTCTCTTCAATAATCTTATTGATATCGAACAGAGAAATTAATTGATCTGCATTCTTACCAATTCCATTAATAAAATTAGCTTTTTGATCTTTCTTTGTATCTACATTGCGATCAATTTCATCGTCACCAAGCATAACAACTTCTTTTACTTCGTCAACAACAATACCGAGTTTCGCCTGCTCTTCAGCTTTCAGAATAATAATTCTTGAAAGATTTGTCTCCACATCTGGTTCAAGTCCCATCTTTGTACGAATACTCATAACCGGAACAATCTCACCACGAAGATTAATAATTCCTTTAAAGTAATGCTGCGCTTTTGGAACTCTTGTAATCGGCTGCATACGAACGATATTGTCGACATACCCGATATCGATTCCATATTGTTCTTCTCCAATATGAACTACGATATACTGCTTTTTTTCAACTTCTACAGTTTCCATTAAATCTGCCATGTTCTTAAGCCTCCTTACATTAATGTGTTTACATCGAGAATCAATGCCACTTCACCATCACCAAGAATAGTTGCGCCGGAAATAATCTTGTTGCCATTGATATATTTACCCAATGACTTGATTACGATTTCCTGCTGTCCCATCAAGTCGTCCACTACAAGACCTACCTGACGTTCACCCTTCTTGACAATAACAACGGTAAGGTTATCAGATTCTTCATCAATCGGATCGATGTCAAGCATCTGATTAAGGCGAATAAGTGGAATTACGTCGCCACGGATATGGATCACTTCATCCGCCTGAACGTATTTAATGTCATTTTTATTAATGTATTCGATATTGGCAATTGAACCAAGTGCAATCGCATACTTCTCTTGTCCTACAACAACCATCAGAGCCTGAATAATTGCAAGTGTAAGTGGAAGTCTTACCGTGAACTTCGTTCCTTGTCCAAACACACTGTGCGTCTCAACATCTCCGCCAAGAGCTTCGATATTGGATTTCACAACGTCCAGACCAACACCTCGGCCGGAAATATCTGTAATTTCCTTAGCCATTGAGAAACTTGGCATAAATAGCAAATCAATAACTTCTTTATCTGAAAGTGCTTCTGCCTGTTCTTCAGTAAACATGCCTCGTTCGATTGCTTTTGAACGCACCTTTTCAATATCAATACCATTACCATCATCGCTTACTTCGATAATAACGTTATTACCTTCCTGGAATGCATTTAAGGTAATAGTACCTGTTTCAGGCTTTCCTCTTTCACGTCTTGTCTCTGCATTTTCAAGACCATGGTCAGCAGAATTACGAAGTAAATGCTGAAGCGGATCACCAATCTGGTCTACTACGGTACGATCAAGTTCTGTATCTTCACCGCTCATATGAAGTTCCATCTTCTTATCAAGTTTCTTTGATAAGTCACGAATCATACGAGGGAATTTATTTACAACACTTTCAATTGGTACCATTCGAACTTTCATAACGGATTCATGCAGGTTCGTTGTAATTCTTTCAAGATATTCAATCTGTTCATGGAACATTTGTGACTCGAATGAACCTTCTTCCGTTGCTGAAATTGAAACCAGAGAATTCTTTGCAATAATCAGCTCACTAACCTGATTCATTAAAGCGTCCAGCTTTTCAATATCCACTCGAATGGTTCTGCTGGTAACCGGCTTAGCCGCAGTCTTCTTGGCTGGTGCCTTAGCAGGTGCTTCTTTCTTTTCGGCCTTAGGTGCCGGAGTTTCTTCTTTCTTTTCTTCAACAACAGCAGGTGCAGTTTCCTGTGTCTTTTCTTCATCCTCTTCTTTCGCTTCGTCCTTTGGAACATCTTCAAGCTCTTCCCAAACAACATCAGCAATTTCAGACACTGCCTTTACTGCCGTAACTACCGGCTCAATATCCTGATCCGTTACAAATAAAAAGCTGAAATCATTTTCGAAGTTCTCATCCTCAATATCCTGAGAGCTAGGAAGATATGCCATAATCTGACCTGCTTCTTCCACAGCCTTAAATACCAAAAATGCTCTTGCAGCCTTTAACAGACACTCTTCTTCGATAAAGACTGTAAAGCCATATAACTTCATGCCTTCTTTTTGTTCGTTATGAATCGTCTCTGCATCTTCTTCTTCAAGACGAATATTCATATAATGTGCACGATCATCACTACCGCCTTCTTCAGCCGGAGCAGCTTCTTTCTTATCCTCTGCCGGAGCAGCTTCCGGCACTTCCTGCCCCGTACCGGAGGCGAGGACTCTGTTCAGTTCCTGAATAAGAGCTTCATTGTCCTCAGTACCTTCATCAGAAGTTGCTTTTACATTCTCAAGATATCCTTCAATGGCATCCAGACACTCAAATATAACATCAATCAAGTCACTATTGACTTTCATGTTACCGCTTCGAACTTCCTGGAATACATTCTCCATATCATGAGTCAAGTGCTGCATTCTCTTGAATCCCATGGTTCCGGCCATACCCTTAAGGGAGTGTGCTGCACGGAAGATTTCATTGATCATGTCCATATTGTCAGGCTCATTTTCAAGTGTCATAACACTGTCAGAAAGATCCTGCAAATGACCATTTGTCTCGTCGATAAAAATCTCTAGATATTGACTAACATCCATCTTATCTTATCCCCACTTTCTTGTTAATTGAGGAAGCAACTTCTGTTAATGGAACGACTTCGTCTACCAATCCGGTCTCTGCAATCGACTTTGGCATACCATATACCACACAGGTTTCTTCATTCTGCGAAATGATATGCAATTTCTTTTTCTTTTTCAAAGATACAATGCCTTCTGTTCCGTCAGCGCCCATGCCGGTTAATACCACACAGGTAATCTCATCAAATTTACTTTGCTTGAGCGACTCGTACATAAGATTAGCATATGGTCTGAGTCCGCCGACAGCCGGTGACTTATCAAGGTGAATCTTATGTGAACCATCCGGGCAAGGAACCACTTCAAAATGGAAACCTCCCGGAGCCACAAGCAACTTTCCTTTTTCAAGTTTGTCACCATCTTTGGCTTCTGCTACTTCAATATTGCTGATTTCATTCAGACGATCAGCCATAGATTTTGTAAATCCCGCAGGCATATGCTGTACCAAAAGTAATGGCGCATCAATATTCTCTGCAATAAACGGAATTACACTTTGCAATGCTTTCGGACCACCGGTCGAACTTGCAATCGCAATGCACTTTTTGCCACCTTTTGACTTTGGCGCATTCATTGCAGCCTTAGGAACAGTTCCTTTTTTAGGCGGCGCAGGCGTTGGCGTAAAAAGATTTTTGGTATTGCCTGATTTTAATACTGCATTTACAATCCCAAGTAAATTCTTTTTAAAATCTTCACCTCGTGCTTTACCGATATTGTCCGGCTTTGTAACAAAATCGATTGCGCCAAGTTCCATTGCCTTAATCGTAACATCTGCATCTTTGGTTGTCAGAGTGCTGACCATGATTACGGTAACTCTGATGCGTTCCTTCTGCAGTTTTTCAAGAAGTTGAAGTCCGTCCATACGTGGCATATTGACATCAAGCAATACCGCATCGTACTTGTATTTCTTAATCGCTTCAAATGCTTCTTGACCGTCTCTGCAAACATCTTTTGCTTCATAATCACTGTCTGTGTTGATTATATCACAGATCACCCTTCTCATAAGTGCAGAGTCATCAACAACTAAAAGATTTTTCTTCATAATCAGACCTTCTTCATTAATTTTCTTTCTTCCAGGAATATCTGCTTAATCAACTCATCCTGGATGCTTTTATCTAGGGCTACAAATTTCAACCGAACCGAATATTTATTTTTAATTCGTTCGGATGGTTCACATTCTATCGTCTGTGCCATAAGTTGATACAACTCTTGATTCTTTGATTCGGCAAGACAAAACTTCACTAATATAAGTTCATCTTTATATAGTGGATGTGACAATAGTAATTTCACACCGCCCCCACTAATATTAACAATGGTCCCTCGAAGCATTTCCTGTGGCTGCGTAAGAAGTGCTCTTTGATATTGTTCTTCCACATCCAGCTCCTCTTCTGAAATAGGAATACGAAAATACGAAACATCAATCAGCTTACTAAGTCTGAAAAACTCTCTTCTTTGAAACTTCTTAATCGGCGACTCAAGGTTCACCTCTAAAGTTAACAGCCCATCTTCGTTAAATCGTTGCTTAACCTTGCATTGTGTAGAAAACAATCCCTTCTTGGCATATACAATCGCCTCAAATTCCGTTCCCACCGGAAATAAGATTGTTCTCCCCGCCTGCGTTGGCATCGCAATTTTCAAAGTTTGTTCGTCAATCACATCAAAAATCTGACTTTTAAAAATCAACACTGTTTGATTGTGACCGGTTTGATTAATATTTTTTATAACCTTAATATCTATTTTGTCACCTGGACGAAACGTCTGTAATGGCATATTTTTTATCAGCTCCTACTATATATTAAATCGGCAAAAATACCGGAAAATCCACGTCTGATTTTAATTTCTTCTGAAACATTTTCATCAAGCAGTTTACTAGCCAGTAATTCGAACGCCCTTGCGGAACGTGCATTTGGATTTTTCATAGATATCGGCTTTTGTTCCCGAATCGCTTTTTCTAGCGCCAGATCTGCCGGAATCATGCCGAGATATTCTATGCTTCCGGATAAAAACTGGTGCACAACGGTGTCTAATTTGTGAAATACCTCGAGACCGTCTTCTCTCGAATGCACCTTGTTGGCAATTACCCGAACCTTCGCTTTATTACCGGAAAACTTCGGACTGTGATAAAGCGATTTTAACAGCGAATACGAATCTGTCAATGAACTCGGCTCCGGTGTAGAAACTAAAAGAACCTCCGGGCTTGCCAGAACAAATTCCATAACCGCATCTGATATTCCTGCACCGGTATCAATCAAAATGATATCAGCAAGGTAATCTAATTGTGACAAATTGTTTACCAAATATGTAATCTGCTCTTTCGTCAGATTATTTAAACCAGCTACCGCATTGCCACCGGAAATAAACTCGACTCCCATCGGTCCTTTCGTTATAATTTCTTCCATTGTTTTGTCTCTGTAAATCAGATCGCTTAGGTTATATTTCGGTATAGAGCCGAACATAACTTCAACATTTGCAAGACCGAAGTCTGCATCAAAAATTATAACCTTTTTACCCTTTTTCCGCAACTGAACGGCAAGATTTACGGCGAGGTTCGACTTGCCCACTCCGCCCTTTCCGCTGGTAATGGTAATCACTCTGGCAGGATGATGTTCTTTTTGGTTTTTCGCCTTAATTATATTGCGGAGTCCTTCGGCCTGGTCCATGATTCTCTCCCTCCCAGAAGCTGTTTTACAATCTTTTGCGAGTTAAATCGCTCGATATCCTCCGGCACATTTTGTCCATTTGTGATAAACGAAATCGGTGCTCCGGTATAAAGGCACACATTTAAAAGATTTCCATACTTATTCGTTTCATCCAGCTTCGTAAATATCAAATCAAAATTGCAAATCTGCGCATACGCATCTGCAATATCTAATAAATCACTGTATTTTGTTGTGGCACTAAGCACAAGAAATACGTTTTTTTCGTATTTTGCATTTGTCTTGGCAATCAAACGTCTGACATCATCTTTTTGCTCTTTTGACTTATGCGAAAATCCGGCTGTATCAACTAGTACCGCATCATATTCCTCCATTTGTTCAAGCGCATCATTAAGTTCTTCCGGTGAATATACAATTTCAAGCGGCGCATCTAAGATATTGGCATAGGTACGAAGTTGTTCTGCAGCGGCGATACGATAGGTATCTGCCGTTAAAAAAGCAACCTTTTTACCACTTTCTACCTTAAGTTTGGAAGCCACCTTAGCAATCGTAGTTGTCTTTCCAACTCCGGTCGGTCCTACGAAGAAATAAATCTTAGGATGCTTTCCTTCCAGATTAATTCCTTCATTTTGACCAAATTTCAAAATAATCTTTTGGTAAATATTTGAAAGCATTACATCCATGCTGCTAGAAGCACGAAGGACACTGTCAATCTCATCCAAGATCTGATTGGCATATTTTTCATCAACTTCATTATCCAAAAGCACCTTATAAACCATCTTCATAACGCGAAGACTTTCCTGACTTCTCGTCACCTTCGGCCTTAGATCATCTGGTTCATTCAAATGCTCATCCAAAGTGTTTTTAACTTCTTCTAGTCGTTGATCCAGATTTTGTTCATTGCTCTTATTGTTCTTAGAATACCTCTCAAGCGCTGACATCTCAGGCTTTGGTGCTGGCATTTTAAAAGGAGCTGCATCATGTGCATTCGTATTCTGTAAAAGAGGCTGTATCTTCTCCATAGTATCTGCAACCTTTTTTGCCTGTACGGAAGCTGACATCTCATGTGCTTCTTGCTTCGGAAGCGGAATTTCTTCATCCGCGGCAAGATTAATTTTTTCCGGTCTTGTCTGTGCTACCTGAAGACTCTTGTTCGTCTTGGTATCATCCTGATCTTCAATTGCAGCCGTCACTTCAAACGAAACACCTTTAAAGACGCCTGCGAGCCCCTTAGGCTTAACAGCCCGCACACTCATGATGATTGCTTTTGGTCCAAGTTCTGCCTTTGCCTTTTCCTTAGCTTCATCTTCAGTTTTTCCTAAAAATTTTTTTATTGTCATTTATCCGGTCACCATCCCAACAGATTGTAGTTCAACATTAGATTCAATTTCGTTATAGGAAACCACGATTAAATCTCTAAAATAATCTTCTGTCATCTTTTTAAAATATAATCGCACAATCGGCGAAGTAACAATAATCGGCATCTTACCGATATTTTCCAGTTTTGCAATTTCATTTTCCACAGAAGAAATAATTGCCTTGGACCGCTCAGGATCCAAAGTCAGATATGCTCCTTGTTCCGTCTGCTTGACAGAGTTCATAATATCTTGTTCCACCTTAGGATCAAGCGTTACAACGCTTGTCATCTCATTAGCAGGAAAATACTTCGCAGAAATCGCAGGCGCCAAAGATTGTCTGACATACTCTGTCAACACATCCGTATCTCTGGTTGTTGCCGCATGATCTGCAAGCGTTTCAAAAATCGTAAGAAGATCTCGAATCGACAGGTCTTCTTTTAACATATTTTGAAGCACTTTTTGAATCTCGCCAAGTCCCAAAAGTTTTGGTGTAAGTTCATCCACCAATACCGGATTCGACTCTTTTAGATTATCCACAAGATTTTGCACATCCTGTCTTGTAAGCAGTTCTGAAATATGCGATCTGACAACCTCTGTCAGATGGGTTGCAATAATAGACGGAGGATCAACAACCGTGTATCCAAGCGTCTCTGCGCGTTCTCTTTGCGATTCGGTAATCCAGATCGCCGGCAAATGGAAGGAAGGCTCAAAGGTTGGAATACCATTAATTTCTTCTTCTACATACCCCGGATTCATGGCCATATAATGGTCAAATAAGATTTCACCTTCTGTAACCTGCACGCCCTTAATCTTAATAATATACTGATTTGGATTCAGCTGAATATTATCTCGAAGACGGATAATCGGAACAACGGTACCAAGTTCAAGAGCAATCTGTCGCCTGATCATAACGACTCGGTCTAGGAGGTCTCCACCCTGGTTAACATCTGCCAATGGAATGATGCCGTATCCAAACTCAAGCTCAATCGGATCAACCGAAAGCAAGGATACGACATTCTCGGGCTTTCGTATCTCCTCTGCTTCCGTCTCCGCGGACTCTACCTCTTCTTCAATTGCCTCGATACCAAGATCTTTTTCTACTCTTCTCGCAACCACAATAAACACAACGCCAAGCGGCACGAAAATCACAATGGAAAGTGGTGTTGCAATACCTAAAAAGCACAGCGTTACACCAACAATATATAACACCTTCGGAACGCCAAACAGCTGACTGATCAGCGTCGTTCCAAAGTCTGCATCCTTCGAACCCTTAGTTACCAAAATACCGGTTGACAGAGAAATCAAAAGCGATGGTATCTGCGATACCAAACCGTCACCGATGGTAAGAAGGCCATATGTATTGAGAGCCTCTGTAGCTTCTGTACCACCCATAATACCGGTAATAATACCACCAATCAGGTTAATAAAGGTGATAATGAGACCCGCCATGGCATCTCCTTTTACATACTTCGTCGCACCATCCATGGCTCCAAAGAAACTTGATTCTTTTTGAATCTTGGCTCTTTGCTCTTTCGCTTCTTCATCTGTAATTGCGCCGGTGTTAAGATCAGCATCGATTGCCATCTGTTTACCCGGCATAGCATCCAACGTAAATCTTGCAGTAACTTCTGCTACACGCTCTGAACCTTTATTGATTACCAAAAACTGAATAATAAGTAGAATGACGAAGATAATAGCGCCGACAATCAGGTTGCTTCCACCTACGAACTCACCAAATGTTCGAACGACATTACCAGGATCTCCCGTAGTCAAAATCAGTCTTGTCGAAGAAACATTAAGCGAAATTCTAAAAATGGTTGTGAACAGCAATAATGTCGGGAAAAATGACATATCCAGAACTTCTTGTACGAATAAAGAATTAAATAAAATCGCAAATGCAAGCGCGATATTAAACGCCAGCATCACATCAAGAAGTAAAGAAGGGATTGGTATGATAAAGAATAAAACAGAAGCCAAAAGAAAGGCACCGATACCAATATCAGCTTTTTTTAATCCACCTGGCATACCTTACCCCTCCTTCCTTTAGTCTGCTTTACTAGATTCTATTCTTTGTTTTATAGATTACCGCAAGGATTTCAGCCACTGCCTGATACAGTTCCGGCGGAATCTCTGCCCCAATTTCAACATTTGTATAAAGCATTCGGGCAAGCGGTTTATTTTCAACAATCTCCACGTTATTTTCTTTTCCGACTTCCTTAATCTTTGTTGCCAGATAATCTTCTCCCTTAGCAACAACAATCGGAGCTCTCGAAACCGAATCGTCATACTTTAAGGCAACTGCAATATGCGTCGGGTTTGTGATAATAACATCTGCCGAAGGAACATCACTCATCATACGTCTCTGCGAAGCTTCTCGCATTCTCTGACGCTGACGACCTTTAATCTGTGGATCTCCTTCTGTATTTTTCATTTCATCCTTTACTTCCTGCTTGGTCATCTTCATATCGTTGTTAAACTTACGATATTGGTAAATCCAATCCACAAGTCCCACAATCAGATATACCGCTGCGATGGCAAGACCGGTATTAATGATGACCTGTCCAACTAATATCACAGCCTGTTCCAGTTCAATATCATAAAGCAGGAAAATCTTGCCAATTTCATCTTTTAATACAACATACGCAACAAGTGCGATGACTCCCAGTTTCAAAAATGACTTTACAAGTTCAAAAAGCGAATCTTTTGAAATGATTTTCTTAATTCCATTCGCCGGACTAAACTTCTTAAGATCCGGTTTTAAGGGTTTTGTTGTAAACAAAATCCCTTTCATCATAAACACATTGATCCCGATTGCAACCGCAATCCCCATTCCAAAAAACGGCAGCGAAATAATAATAATTTTCAGGCAGGCTTCCGAAGCAAGCAGATTAGAGCTTTTATAAGTAAACCCACCATGATTATCCAATAAAAGATCCGGAATCTTGTTATAAAAGTATGCAAACAGGTTCAAAAGTCCATTTGCCACATATGACATAAACAGTTTCATAACCAGAAACAAACCCAAAAGTTCAACTGCTGATGTCAGCTCTTTACTTTTTGCAACTTTTCCATCCTTGCGGGCATCATCAAGTTTTTTTTGCGTTGCCGGCTCAGTCTTTTCACCGCCCGGTCCCTCTTTTGCAAATCGCTGAAGGTCATATGCAAGCAATGGAATATATCTCTCTTTATTCTCCATATCTAAAACATTTCCGATTCCCTCGTCAGTACATTGACTTAATAAACATTACAATCATCTGCTTGATTTCTGTATTGATATAGGATGCTACATAAGGCAGCAAGAACACCGTTAAAAACATTGTTCCAAGTCCCGCTAAAAGTTTAATCTGAATACCCACAGAGAACATATTCATCTGCGGAGAAACCTTCGCCATAATTCCCAATATGCAGTTCATAACCATAACAACTGCAAAAACCGGGAGCATAATCCGAAAGCCAATCATCATTAAATCTGCCATATACTTTATCAGTGCCGTTAGCAGATTGTCCCATTCAAAGTTTGCTCCACCAACCGGAATCAATGTATACGATTCGGAAAATGCAGAAATCAAATATCCAATCAAATTGCTAACCAGCAAAAGCAGTAAAACAAAATAATTGTACATAAGACCGGATATCGTAACTGTCATTCTGGTGGATGGATCATATTCCGTCGCCATCGACAAACCAATCTCCGTATCGATCATATGTCCCGCAAATAAAACAATAGAATTACACAAATTTGCCGCAAATCCAATCAGCAAGCCGGTAATTCCTTCCTTCACTACTAGTATGGAATACCCAAACATTCCGGAATAATCAATCTCCGTTGTCGGCACTACATTATACAACAAAATTGTAAAAATAAATGCAAATCCAACCTTAATTCGATTTGGCACATCTGTATGTCCCAATAACGGAGCCACCGCAACAAACATGGATACTCGTACTAGAATTAATACAAAATATTGAATTTCTTCCAGTGTAAAAGAATAGTTAACCATAAATCATCTTATCTTAAATACACGCTAAAATCTGACCAAAGTTCTGTCATGAATGTCGTAATATGATTCAAAATAAAAGAACCAAACAACATTATGCTTGCGAAAACCGCTATAATCTTAGGTACAAATGTCAATGTCTGCTCCTGAATAGATGTTACCGTCTGAATAATACTGACCACAAGTCCAACCACAAGTGAAACGATTAGCGGCGGAGCTGCTGATATAATGATTGTATAAATTGTCTCCCTTGCTATATCAAGCACCTGAGCTTCTGTAATCACAATTCTCACCTCTCATAAATCCGGACAGAAATAAAATTCCTGCCCGGTTAATAGAATGTCTTTACAAGATTTCCAATCACAAGATTCCATCCGTCTGCCAGAATAAAAAGCAAGATCTTAAACGGCATCGAGATGGTGGTTGGCGGTAGCATCATCATACCCATCGACATCAGGATAGACGAAACCACCATATCAATAATGATAAATGGAATATAAATCAAAAATCCTATGATAAACGCGGTTCTAAGTTCGCTGACAACAAAGCTTGGAATTAAAACCGTAATCGAAATATCATCTAAATTTTCCGGGTCATAAGTTACGTCTGCAATTTCGCAAAACATCTTCAAGTCTTTCGCCTGTGTTTGTTCATACATAAACTCTCGAAGCGGTTGCATACCAATTTCGAAAGCTTCCTCTTGCGTAATCTCCCCTGCATCAAGTGGTTTAATAGCCTCTTCATTAATCTGGCTGAATATCGGTGCCATAATGAATAAGGTCAAAAACAACGCAAGCCCAATCAAAACCTGATTGGGCGGCGCGGTCTGCGTTCCAATCGCCGATCGCACAAAATGCAAAACAATGATAATTCTCGTAAACGAGGTCAACATTATCAATATAGACGGAGCTAATGAAATCACTGTTAAAACAAGCAAAATTCGAAGAGCACCCGACAAACTGCCGCTATCATTGTTATAAACAATCGAAATACCATTGTTCAAATCATCTGACGCATCATCCGCACCACTACTCGACTCCACTTGCAGATCCTGCAACGCATCTGCGGCAGCTGCCGCATCAGACTCCGTCGCATATACATGAGTAGGCGATAGTGCAAACACCAGCGTCAAAATCATCACAAATGCTGCAAAAACAACTGACGCACTACAATAAAACTTTTTTATTTTGTTCATTTTCCTATTTTTTTGGCAACGTATCTTTAAATTTAGCCATTACCTCATTGAGTGTTTTGCCAAAAGCAGTATTACCTGTGTTCTTCGAGCGCTTTAAAGCCTCTCCCTCTTCCTTCGTAAGCTGCCCCAGCATTGATACGTTATCTTTCGCAAGGGCAATCACATAATATTCATCCAGCACCTGTACAATTTCAACATACTTATTGTTTCCAACCTTCATGGCTTCAATCACCTGAATATGACTACTCGAAGTCTTACCCTTCTGATAATTCGCCAAAAGTTTTGTCGTAACAACGGTAATAACAAGTACAAATACAAATATTATGAGCACTTCAATCAGTTGTACTACTGAATGTTGCGTTGCCCCTATAAAAATCAAATTATCCAATTACTTTCTTAACAGCTTCAAGAACACGGTCAGCCTGGAATGGTTTAACGATGAAATCTTTTGCTCCCGACTGGATAGCCTCAATAACCATTGCCTGCTGTCCCATAGCAGAACACATAATGATGCTTGCTCCAGCATCAGATTCCTTAATCTTCTTTAAAGCCTGAATACCATCCATCTCCGGCATGGTAATATCCATAAGAACGAGATCCGGTTTCGTCTCAGCGTACTTTTCAACAGCCTTAGCACCGTTTTCAGCTTCGCCGGCGATCTCGTAACCATTCTTTGTAAGAATGTCCTTAATCATCATTCTCATAAATGCTGCATCATCACAAATCAAAACACTTTTTGCCATAGTTCTTTCTCCTCTATAATTTAGTATGCATATTAAATATATCACAAATGACTTACGTCATGGGATATCATTCTGTTACAATTTCGGTTATTCTTACACCGAAACTTTCTTCAATTACTACCACTTCACCTTTTGCTACATATTTACCATTCACAAGTATGTCAATAGGCTCACCGGCAATTTTATTTAATTCTATAATAGTACCCGGTGCAAAATCAAGTATCTCCTGAATTGATTTTGTAGTTCGACCAAGTTCAACCGTAACATCAAGTGGAACATCCATAATCAAATCAATGTTTTCAGGTTGTACAAAATTATTGGCTGCCGGATTAAAAGCTCCAAATTGTGCCGGTTGCACAGTCACAGGTTGCTGATACATCATCTGCGACATATCCGGTTGCATCATCGGCACTCCCATCTGAGGTTGTGCCATCTGCGGTTGTGCCGCCTGTGGTGGTGGAGCCGCCGCCGGTTGTGGAGCCGGTGCCGGTGCTGGTGCCGGAGCCGGCGCTGGCGCAGGTGTCGGTTCAGGCGCTGCTTCTTCTGCGGCCGCATCCGAACCGCCTTGCATCGTATTCATAAAACTTTCCACCATCAATCTGGCGAATGAATACGGATATAACTGCATGATCTCACTATCCACCAGATCACCAATTAACATTTTAAATGAAATCTTTACGAACTTACCCGAAAGGAATTCATCAATCGACGATTCATCTAAATCTTCTGCAAGGTCTATCAAATCCGCAATTGGTGGACTGATATCAATTGTCTTATTAAGCATCGACGATAATGACGTTGCGGAAGATCCCATCATCTGGTTCATCGCCTCGCTGATTGCACTCAGGTGCAATTCACCAAGCTCACCTTCTGTGTTGGTTCCGTCTCCGCCCATCATTAAATCTGTGATTATCTTAACATCATTTTCCTTTAAAACCAAGAGGTTGCTTCCATCTAACCCGACAGTATAAGCAATTCTAATAAACACACAAGGTCTTTCATACTGATCCACAATATCATCCCATGTGCATTCCGTAACTACCGGTGTCGAGATTTCCACCTTACGATTAACCAGAGAAAACAACGTTGTTGCCGCCGTTCCCATACTGATATTCGCAACCTCTCCAATAGCATCCCTATCACTATCTGTCAAAGCATTTTCATCATCAGATGTATCGGATGCACCAGCGGTATCTTCCGAGCCTGATTGACTAAGTAATGCATTTATTTCTTCTTGTGACAGAACTCCATCCATTCCCTACTGCTCCTCTCTGATGATTGATGTAACGCGTACTGCATAATCTTTTTCCGCCGTTCCCGGCAGTGCCTTAAACTTACGGATATTTCCAACATACACATCCATTTCATCATTGACTCTGGAATCAAGTCGAATAATATCCCCCACCTGCAAGCCTACAAAATCGCTAACAGAAATAACGCTTTTTCCCAAAACCGCTTTAAGCGGCACAGGAGCTTTGTTAAGCAGGTTCTCAATTTCATCTTTATAAGTATCGTCTTCACCTTTTTGCATCGTCGAATACCAGAACTTCGTATTCAACTTATCGATGACATCCTCTAACGTGATAAAAGGCAGACACACATTCATAAGCCCATCTACATCACCGATTTTAATATCAATCGTTACGATTGCAATCATTTCATTCGGCGATATAAATTGTGCGAACTGAGAGTTCGTCTCAATTCGTTCCAGTCGCGGATGAATCTCCACAACATTCTCCCACGGTTCTTCTAACAAGTTCACGCAGGCTACCATAATTCTTTCGATAATCAGCATTTCAATTTCCGAAAAATCTCTGCTCTTATCCAATGGTTTTCCGGTACCGCCAAGCATTCTGTCGACCATCGCAAACCCTAAATTATCCGCGAGCTCTATAATAATGGTTCCGTTAAGCGGTTCCATATTAACTACGCCTAAAATAACCGGATTGGACAAAGCATTTGAAAATTCCGAATATGTTACCGCTTCCGAATTCATGACTTCTACCTGTACGTTTTTTCTCAAATATACAGGAAGATTCGTCGAAAGCAGTCTTCCATAATGCTCGAATATATTTTCCAAAGTACGAAGGTGTTCCTTTGAGAACTTCGCCGGTCTGGCAAAATCGTAATTCTTTGCCTGTTTCTCGCCGGATTCCTTCATCTCATCTACATCAAGTTCTCCACTCGAAAGAGCTTGCAGCAAATTGTCTATCTCATTTTGCGATAAAACTTCGCCCACGAATTCTCACCACCCTTCCTCAGAAAAATCAGTTTTAAGACAGTGTCACACTACCAAAACTTACGCCGGTAAATACCGTCGAATCAAACTTTGTCTGAAGTGCTTCTAACACTTCTTTTTTGATATCTGTCTGGTTGTTTTGCATTTCATCTAACGTATGTGCCGAAACAACTTCATTAATCAAATCCATAATAATGGTTGAATAAGTTGAAAGATCGGTATAAGTTGCGTAATCTTCATGTGTAGAATCCATCTCAATCGATACCGTAATTACTGCAAAATGCTGCGTTCCATCTCCGGAATCTGCCAGGTTAATAGTCATAGATTCTCCATCATTTACAGAATATGATGTGATATTCTCCATGGAAACAGATTCTGAAGTATCAACAGCCGTTCCACCTTCCAAATCCAAATCAATCGCATCTGCGACTTTTGTAATCAGCTCGTTGGCTTTTTGCGTTTCTGGAAGGATTGTAATTACCAGCACAGCAGTCAATGCAACATTCGCAAAGCATAGTACCAATATAATCAGAGTTAATAAATTCTTTTTCATTGCTAGTCCTCTCTTCTATTCTTCCGAATAAAACGAATTGTAGATATTAATTTCTACTCTTCTGTTCTTCGCTCTTCCCTTCGAAGTGGAATTATCTGCAATCGGTTCATACTCGCCTCTTCCGGAAGCTTTCATCTTCGCCGGATCAAGGCTTGTGGTGTCAGTCAGATATTCCATCACGCTAAGCGCTCTAAATGCAGACAACACATTGTTGTTCGCATACTTTTCTGTACTGATTGGAACATTGTCGGTATGACCTTCCACTTCAATGGAATTACTATCATAATTCTCTAAAATTTTACCAATCTTATCAACAAGCGAATAAGCATCTTTTTTAATATCCGATTGTCCGGATTCAAATAGTAGCGCACCGTTCAAAGTAAGCTGCACATACTGCGTGGTAAAATCAATCTTTACTCCGGAAGTAATACTTTCCTCTTCCATAAGTTCTTCAATCTTCTCAGCCATCTTTTCAGACTCGGCAAGCGCCTGGTCTTCAACAGCTTCCTGAGCTTCTTTTTGCTCCTCGGCTTCTGTTTGTGATTCTGACTCACTTTGTTCTTTCTGAGATTCAGATTGCGTCTGTTCTTCTTGTTTAACCGCCTGATCTTGCGTCTCAGTTCCTTGTGAAGAGTCTTCTTCTTCCTCATCATCATTCTCAGGCGTTTCTGTCGTATTACCATCTTCCGTTGTCGTCGCATCAAAATAAACATCAAAGTTTTCAAGCTGACTGATACCGGAAGAAATAAGTTGACCTTCACCAACAGACGAACCTCCGGATGGCAATACACTAAAACTACTTTGCAGTGATGCGATTACAAGTTGAAACTTTTCCGCATCGACCGTAGACATTGAGAACAGTAACACGAAAAAGCAAAGCAGAAGATTCATCAGGTCACTAAATGTCGCCATCCATGCGGGCGAGCCTTTTGGTGGATCCTCCTGCGGTCTTTTAGCCACTATTCCTCACCTCCGGCCTCACCTATCGCATTACGCGCTTCCGGTGACAGGAACGACTTCAGTTTTTCTTCGATTACTCGCGGGTTCTCACCTGCCTGAATCGAAAGAAGTCCTTCAATCGTCACTTCTTTCATCGAAATCTCTGCATCGTTGTTTACCTTCAGTTTTGATGCCATCGGACTGCAAATCCAGTTTGCAATCAATGAACCATATAATGTTGTAAGAAGAGCAACCGCCATATTCGGACCGATTGTACTTACATCATCAAGGGCCTGAAGCATGTTAACAAGTCCAATCAGAGTACCAATCATACCCCATGCAGGACCCATCTCGCCCCATTTTTCCCAAAATCCCATAACCTTTTTATGTCTTGCTTCCACGCAAACAAGATCCGTCTCAAGAATACCTCGTACAAGATCAGAATCTGTACCGTCTACCACCAGCATAATCCCCTTCTTTAAGAAAGCATCTTCAATTCCATTCGCTGCTTCTTCCAAAGCAAGAAGACCTTCCTTACGTGCCGTGTTCGACAAATCTATAATATTCTTTATTACTTCCGACGGATCATTATTTTGCTCTTTTAGAGCCAGTGTTGCACTTTTTGCTCCGTTGATAACGTCCGGAATTTTATTTGACATGATAACGCCGGCCAAAGAACCACCGATTGTAATAATAATTGAAGTCGGATCAATAAAGTTACCAAGCGCTGCCACCCCGGCATCTCCGGTAATAATACCAAGAATTACCATTACCGCACCCATGCCAAAACCAGCTATTGAGGCCAAATCCATCTGTTATCTCACCCTCTTTCACTACTTGTAATTCTGTCATAGTTATCGCACTATGACATTCTCTAGTCATATTCTACTAGATTTGGTGTTAATTGTCTACATACTTTTTTCATTTAAAATAAGAGAAAATCCGACTTTTTTTAAAAAAGCCGGATTTCCCGCACATACAACATATTGTGGTAATCAGTTTTTGTATTATCCCCAATATGCCACTATTTACGTTTCTTTTTCTAGTACTATCGTTTCAGATTGATAAGTTCCTCAAGCATAGAATCTGATGTTGTGATGATTCTTGAGTTTGCCTGGAAACCTCTTTGTGTTGTAATCATAGAAGTAAACTCAGAAGAAAGGTCTACATTAGACATTTCAAGTGCTCCTGTTGTCATACTTCCACCATCTGCCGAGATATCAACACCAATTCCATCAAATTCACCGGAGTTTAGTGTTGTTGCATAACAGTTATCTCCAAGTGCTTCAAGTCCGGAAGCATTCGCAAACTGAGCAACCGCAATCTGTCCAAGAAGAACAGTATTACCATTGTCATATGTACCATAGATCTTACCGGTGTTGTCAATTGAAACACCTGTCATAGCACCAAGTTTTTTACCTGCGCCATCCCCATCTGCATCACCTGCATCCATAGAGATTGTAGAAACGCCTCCATTATCAACGTTCTGTGTATCTGTAAAATCAATCGTAACATCTTCAAAACTATTTCCAAGTTCTGACAAATCGATGGTAAAAGTAGAAGCATCATCATCCGCAGCATTGATACCGGCAAATGAACCATCTGTTGTATTGAAATACATTGAGAATGTGGTATCATCCATATCCCCAAAGTCTACGGCATCGCCATTGGAATCCGTGATACCGGAAATTGTTGCTGTATAAACATTATAATCATCAGTTGTATTTGTCGCATCTGCTGTGATTGAGAATTTCACGATATAAGAATATCCAAGATTATCATACACAGTAAGGTTCATTGCCAAACCATCTTCTAAGTTTGTATCATTCTTATCAATAATTCCGGAACAAGTTGCAAGTGTTGTAGCTTCCGGAGCCGAAGTAAGGTTCGCTGCCTTCATAACTCGAAGTGCACTAACTGTATCTTTTACAATATTACCATCTGCATCAACCTGCCACCCCATTACATTGTAACCGGTTGAAGCCATACACAGATTACCTGCGTTGTCGATGTAGAAGGATCCATCTCTTGTAAATACATTTTCCGTACCGTTATTCACGATAAAGAAATTCGTTGCATTTGAATCATTGAGCATGATATCGAAACCATTTCCGGTTGTTTCAGCAGCACCGCTCGAAGTGATTGACACCTTTGTAGCTGCTGTGGAAACACCAAGACCAATCTGCTTAGCGTTCACACCACCGGTTCCGGTTGTTGCATTTGCTCCGGATGCCTGCTGTGTTGTCTGATACATAATATCGCTAAAAGTAACGGATGAAGATTTGAATCCGACTGTATTAACATTGGCGATATTGTTACCGATAACGTCCATCTTGGTCTGATGTGTTTTAAGACCTGCCACACCAGAGTAAAGTGATCTCATCATAATTAAGTGACCTCCTTAAATGTAAGGCGCATATGGCTTTGCTTTATCTGTCAGTCAAAAGCATTAGCTTCCATATAGGTCCAGCTAAATAATTACCGCGCCATCTATATTGGTAAATATGTTCCCCTGAGTCTCTGTCTGATCCATCGCTGTTACCACTGTTTTATTCGGTACATTCACAATGAATGCCAAAGAATCCATAAGAACCAGGGAGTCTGTAATTCCCTTTTCATTTGCTTTTTCAATTCCACCTTCAAGTCTTTCGTTTTGTTCTGCCGTCAATGTGATATTGCGGTCATCCAGTCTTTGACTTGCATGTTTTGAAAATTTAATTCCGCCATCATCCTTGGCTTTTTGCAGGAGAATTTCTTCAAATGATAATCCATCGCTTGTTGTGTTTTGTGTCTGCTGCGATGAACTGTTTAAATATTGTCCTGCAACCTGTTCGATGGATGAAAAAGTCTTATTAATCTTATTCAACGCATCTCACCTCTTTCTTCCGTGAAATCGGTTTATTCATCATCTGATACCAGTGTACTCATCACTTCTTCGAGATTTGTCAAAGTTGCAAGATCATCACTCGAAATGAAGCTCTTTTGATACTCAGTAAGCGAATCATAGATATCGCGAACTGCCTGAAGTGTTTCCTGGTCATCTGCTGTAAGTTCATCTTCACTCGGAAGCTGTGAAACCAATGTTGAAAACTGTGATGCAAGTGAGGCAGCTGTGAGATAATCATTATCAATTACTGTCAAAATGTCATCTACCGAATATAAACTTCCATTGATTCCAAGCATCATCTCTCCATTTTCTTCCTGAATGTAATCAACATAACCACTAATCTGTGTTGTTGCTCCGGAAGAACTTGTCGTTTCAATGATGACCTGTTTTCCAAGTAGATTTGTTGCTTCCATTTCACTCATTGAAGTGCCAAGATTTTGTAATTCTTCTACCTGAGTAAATGTAGCAAGCTGTGATACATACTCTGTATTATCCATTGGTTCTAGCGGATCCTGGTACTTCATCTGCGCTACCAAAAGCTGTAAAAACTGCTCTTTACCAAGCTCCGAACTTGAAGTAGATGATGAGGAACTTGAACTTGTGTCATATTGTATTTCGCCATCTACAACGCTAACGGAAATAGCCATATTATTAACTCCTTTCTTGTTTTGTTTAAGCTGTCAGATCAACGGAATTTCCATTGTCTTTCATAATTGTGGCTGCAAGTTCTTCGGCTTCCGTAAGATTCTCCGGCAATTCACCGTTCTCACTAAGATTCAGACTTCGTCTTCTTCCACCTGAAACCTTTTCTTGCTCTTCGCCCATCTGCTCTTGCTGTCTGCTGTCAGCATTTTCTTCTAGATTACGTTCAAATTCATGTGTAGCAACCGATACTTCAACAGCTTCTACTTTAATACCCTGGAGATTTAATGCTTCCTTCAGTGTATATACCTGAGATGCAAGCGCCTGTCTTGCCGTCTCTGTAGTTGCGGTAATCGATGCAGTAATCTGTCCTTCTACCTGAGCAACCTTGATGTAAAGTTTACCAAGTGTTTCCGGTGTCAGTGACATCTCAATGCTAGATGTATCAGCCGTAACATTCGTTGAAACAAATTCCGTAACCTGATCGAGCACTTCCTGCGCATAGCTGATATTGCTTGCGTAAGAAACAGTCTGTGCTGTTTGTGCTGTCTGTACTTGCTGTGCAAATTGATTAGCAGTTGTCGCCTGCGCGTTCTGACTTTCAGCAGCACTTGTCTGATTCATATTAAACTGCTGATTTTGAGACTGTGTAAAATCATCTGCATCAGAATCTGATGAAAGACTTTCCTTTTGCTCAGTATTATTATCGGCAGTTGTCTGCTGATTCTGAACCATTGAAGCATCATCTTCTTCATTCGTTTGTGTCAGATTCTTTGTCCCTTGTTCGGTAACTGTTTGTGCAATAACCTGCTCAGCCGGATCTGTAACCTGTTGCACAGTTTCTTCTCCCTGCGGAGTATTAAGCACGTCTTGAGGTGCTTGCAACGACGCTTCAGCATCTGTCAAAATCTGTGGGTCAATTGTTACTTCTTCGCCCTGCGCTACCGGTGTCATCATCTGCATCACCTGTGGCGGAATCTCCATACCATTTGTTTTCTGCATAAAGGTCTGTGCATACTGATTGACCTCCAGCAAAAGATTGGATACATTTTCATCCAAAACAAGTGTCATCTGATCTTGAATTCCCGTAAGATTTGCTACGAGTTCATTAAGGTTTTGCGGCTGAAGCAAATCCATAAACGAAAGACCCAATGTTTCCATCGCATCGTTTAGTTGTTCCTGCGTAATGCCAAGAGCATCGCAAATCGCCTCTACCGTCTGATTCACAAATTCTGTTGCTGCCTGCGTAACTTCTTCCGAAACAGCCTCTTGTGAATCTTCTTCACCCGAAACAACATTCTCTTGCATTGTCGTCTCGGACTTCGTTTCATTCACTTCAGTTCCTGAAACAGTTTTTGTTGCCTTATCCTGCACACAAAAAACATCTTCCTGACTACCTGTCTTAACCGAACTATTCTGCGTGTTCGCAGCAGTTGAGTTAAGAAGCTCCGAAAACGTTGCGCCGGAAGCTTCCTGCACTTTGTTTTCAGTCATTGAAGATGTTACGCCCGTGAGCATTGCTGCAAGATTCGCACTCTGAGTTTGAGATAAAGCGGCTAACTTCATACTTGTTCTTTCCTCCTTCCTTTGTCGGCATCTTTTTTGCCTGGATAAAAACTGCATAATATGCAGTTTTTCCATCTATTCATCAGGGTTCATGAGTACGGTTAGCTTCGCTGCTGTATCCGCATCCATTTTACCCAGGATGGCACTGCTTGTATCAGCTTCCATATTTTCCAGAATTTCTGCAACCAATTCCAAATTATCTGTCATAGTGTCAAATATTTCGGCCGCTTCCGATGCTTTCATGCTGGAGTACATAGATACATAATTTTCCATGTCTTCATCCGCTTGTTGTTGCTCGAGTACTTCCTTGTATATCAATTCTGCATTTGTTGGATCTATACTTTCATAATATGTCTTATATTCTTCTATATCGGGTGCATTCTCCGAAAACACAACCTCTTCATCGAATTTTAATTTTAATTCTTCAAATTCTTCTTGTTTTTCTTCAAATTCTTTCAATCTGGCGATCTCAGTTTTGTATTCTTTGATCTTCGCCTTATACTCTTCTGTGGTCGTCTCCATATCCTGAAGTTCAATCTCAAGCTCCTTAATTCTTGCAAGCGCTTCTTCGAGCGTATCATATTGCGTGCCTTCATCCGTCGAGGTGCTACCCGTATCTATAGTATCGGACTCCGGCAGGATTTTATTAAGATATGGAACATCTTTTAAAATCGGCGTCATGACATTAGAACCAAATCCGCCAACATCTGCTTTGATAATCAGCGCAAGAATTGCCAGCCACACAACAATAATAATAACCGTAGCAAATATAACGACAAGTTTCGACGAACCTTCTTCATCCTCTTCGTCAAAAACATCCTCGCCATTTTTCTTGGCAGCTTTTTTTGCTTCCTTTGCCTTTTTCTTTTCTTCTTTTTTGGCGGCTTTCGCTGCTTTTTTGTCCGCTTTTTTATCAGCCTTTTCGTCTACCTTGTTATCTTCATCTGCCATAATACGTTCCCTCGTTTTTAACTTTGTGTCTTCTTACCAAATGTATAACTTACCAGTTCATCAATCGATTTACTTTCCTCATAATTGATTTCCTGCTTGAATTCCTCGAATTCTTTTTCTTTCAGCTTCTCGTGTGTCTTACGTTCCATCATAACGTCATTTAACTTGCTGCGCGCCTGTTCTACCATATCCTGTGCACGTTTAATCTGAACTTTTTGCTGTTCAATTGCATATGACATCGCCGCAATTGCATTTCGGTTTTCCTTAATCGCACGCACATCAATCTTGTCTTTCACAAGATTTTTCCCTTGCATTTCATACAATTTCTTTCTTGTATTTAATGCTTTTAGTTTTTCTTCCTCTCTAAGAAGCGTAGCATTAGCCATAGAAAACTCAGACTTTGCCTGATTTTCAAGCTTATATTTGATATCTAGGATATTTTGTAACTTATATGTAAACTTTGCCACAATCCGTCACCTTCTATGCTTCAAATACACTGCCAAGCATCCCAACTTCTTCTTCAAACTGGAACTTTTCATCTGTCATCTGTGTCAAAAAATCATTTACCTGATCGATATGTTCCATCGAAAAATCAATCTCCTTATTCGTTCCCTTTCGATATGCACCAATGTTAATCAAATCTTCAGCCTCATTGTATGTCGCCAGAACATTGCGCATACGGCCAGCCATTTCTTTGTGTTCTTTATCCGCAATCTGTGACATACATCTAGAAATGCTTTGAAGAACATCAATTGCCGGATAATGATTTTTTTGTGCGAGTCTTCGAGAAAGCACAATATGACCGTCCAAAATACTTCGTGCTGTATCTGTAATCGGTTCATTAAAATCATCACCGTCTACCAACACTGTATACAGACCGGTTATGGATCCCACATCCGAATTCCCGGCTCTTTCAAGAAGTTTTGGCATCTCGGAGTATACGCTTGGTGGATATCCTCTTGTAACAGGCGGCTCTCCACTTGCAAGGCCAATCTCTCTTTGTGCCATGGAAAAACGGGTCAGCGAATCCATCATCAGTAAGACATCCTTACCCTGATCACGAAAATACTCCGCGATTGCCGTTGCTGTCTTGGCCGCTTTATTTCGAATAAGCGCCGGTTTATCCGAGGTTGCCACAACCACAACCGATCGCTTCATGCCTTCTTCTCCAAGGTCTCGTTCTATAAATTCACGAACCTCTCTGCCTCGCTCTCCAATCAATGCGATTATATTAATATCTGCCTTGGTATTTCTTGCAAACATACCAAGCAGAGTACTCTTACCAACTCCGGAACCGGCAAAGATTCCGATTCTTTGACCTTTTCCTACAGTGATAAGTCCGTCTACTGCCTTTACGCCAAGTGGTAACACATCACTGATAATTTCCCTGGTAAGCGGGTCAGGAGGCGGTGCTTCAACCGGATAATGATAAGGGGTATCCAGCACAAGATTATCAATACTTCGTCCTATCCCATCTAGCGTATGACCTAAAACAGCAGGTCCAACACTTACTTCGAGAGAATGCCCAAGATTCTCCACGCGGCATCCAACGCCAAATCCCTCCACATTATCATATGGCATTAACAAAAGATGCTTATCCGCAAAGCCGACTACCTCCGCTATGACATAAGCATCTTTATCTGTATCTGAAATTATTTTACACAAATCATTCAGGTTCGCTTCCGGACCGGCTGATTCAATTGTAAGTCCAACGATTTTTACGACACGCCCTAAACTATTAAAATGTGGTCGTTGTGCCGCCTGTAAATATCGACTTAAATTATATTCCAAACTCATCTTCCTTCCGGCGCATCAAGCCTTCTCACAATCTCAACTACACAAACTTTTCAAATCTGCAATCAAATTCTCTAATTGCACATCACTGCCACATTCAAAAATACCATTTGAAGATTCTATGATGCACTGCATTCCGTTCATGTCCGGTTCCGAAACAAAATCAATACTCGCTCCTTGCCCTACTCTGGCCTGAATTCCTTCCACCTGAGCCTGCAGGAACATGATATTATCCGGCGCAGTTTTTATCACAAATTCTTTTCCGCCTTCAATATTCGATAAGGTATTTTGAATCAAATAAAGTAAAATCTCTTTTTTCTCGCTAAACTGAATATGAAAAACGCGATCTACAACTTCAAGTATCACATCTAGCAGTTTTGGTTCTAACTCACGAAGTTCTTCTTCATAAGACTCCTTAAGTTTTTGTCTTTCCTGTTCTAAGAGTGCCTTTTCTTCTTCAAATTGCTGCGTTGCCTGTTTCTTCCCATCTTCATAGCCAAGTTCCTGACCTTCACTTGCCGCTTTATCAAAGATTTCTTTGGCATGTGCTTTGGCATTATTCACAATCTGCTCTGCCTGCGTTGTAGCCTGGAAAATAATTTCATCCGCCTGTCTTTGTAATTCTTCAAAGTCTATCTGCGGCTCTTCCGGTTCAAGTTCAACTTCCTGTGCAAAAATTCCTTCTACAAATTCTCCTGTTCCTTCGTCGTCCGGCTCCTCTTTAGTTTCCTCTCCAAGTAAGATTTTAGCTCTGCGTTCTTCTTCCTGACGTTCTTTGATTTTTTGTTCAAAGACCTCATCCGAATTAATTACTCGTTTTGCAACACCTTTCGGCAGCAAGCTGCCCTTTGGATAGAAATTAGACAATGATTTCGTCACCTCCACCTCTGGAGATTACAATTTCTGCAGAGTCTTCCAGTTTTCTGATAATATTAACAATCTTCTGCTGTGCCTCTTCAACATCCTTCATACGAACAGGTCCCATAAATTCCATATCTTCCTGAATCATAGCAGCAAGACGTTTTGAAAGGTTCTTAAAGATAGCAGCCTGAACCTCTTCATTGGCACCCTTAAGTGCAATACCGAGGTCACTGTTTTCAACTTCACGAAGCACACGCTGAATAGCACGGTCGTCGAGTAAAAGAATATCCTCGAATACGAACATCTTCTTACGAATCTCATCTGCAAGTTCCGGTTCTTCAATTTCAAGGGATTCCATAATATGTTTTTCTGTACCACGGTCTACAGAATTCAAGATTTCTACAATTGCATCCACACCACCGGCAATCGTGTAATCCTGATTGATCAGTGATGACAACTTTCTTTCTAATACATTCTCAACTTCTTTAATGACATCCGGTGATGTACGATCCATCATTGCGATTCTTTTCGCAACATCCGCCTGCTTCTCCGGAGGAAGTGCACCAACGACCAGCGCTGCCTGCGCTGAAGGCAGATAAGAAAGGATCATGGCTATCGTCTGTGGATGCTCGTCTTGAATAAAGTTCAAAATCTGAGCTGCATCTGTCTTACGAATAAACTCAAACGGACGCACCTGAAGAGAGGCTGTTAATTTTGTAATAACATCCTGTGCCTTTTCATCGCCCAAAGCTTTTTCAAGCAATTCTCTGGCATAACCGATACCACCTTCCGCAATATACTGTTGCGCCAGACATACCTGATAAAACTCCTCAAGCACATCTTCTTTAAGTTGCGGTGATACACTTCGGGTATTGGCAATCTCTAAAGTTAATTCTTCTATTTCATCTTCTTTGAGATGCTTGAATACATTTGCAGATTTTTCCGGTCCTAACGCAATCATCAGAATCGCTGCTTTTTGTACTCCTGTCATGTCATCATTCATCAGTTAACCTCTACTATTAATCCTCCAGCCAGTTCCGAAGTAGACTCGCAACTGCCTCAGGATTCTCATCCACAAATTTTTCTATCAAAAGTCTGGTCTCAGACTTTTCGGTATAATCAATATCTTCGAGTACTTCTTCCGCCTCTTTGGTTGACTCAAGAAGTGTCTCAACAGAAAGTTCCGGCTGAACTTCCTCTTCTTCTTTGTTCTTTCTTGTGCTTCTAAATACCACGAATCCCAAAAGAGCAAAGATTAGGATAGCCAAAATAATTTCTAAGTAATCCGTAAGCGTTCTTCCGCTTCCTTCTGAATATTGGAAAAATGGCACTTCATAAGCTACGATAGATACATTTTCCTCTGTAAATCCGGTAGCTTTGACAACTGCGTCTACCAATTCATCATCAACTTCCAATTGTGTTCTGGCCGAATTTTGTTCTACAAATTGATCAAAAGTAAGTCCGGCTTCATCAAGTGTTCCATCTTCTTCCATCTGATCTTCATTGTATATATGATAAGAAGTCGCAACTACCGAAACGGATGAGGTATCATAATCAATCGTGATTCCGCTTTCCGTATTCGTGATTTCCTCACTCGGCAAATAATCTTCTGTAACATCCGTAATGGTACTACTTGATGTTTCACCATCTTCTGTTACATAAGTTGTATCATCATTTGAATCTGTTCCCGGTACCGCAGCACTTCCGCCTTCCGTCTCAGCACTGTACTCACTTCGGCTGTCCAGATATCCCTGTGTCTGATCTTCATCTACATAGTAATGATGATTTGTGTATTCCGTATTTTCGTAATTCAATACCAGATTAAGTCCGACATTGACATTATCATATACATTCGTTCCGGTAATTACATTAGATACCTCAGTACGTTTTAAAGACTCAGCTTCTTCCTGATAACTAAGCTGATCGGACGCCGTACCAATTGCCGAATCAGAATCCGAATCACCACCGGCATACAAGGTGTTACCGGTTGTATCCATTACGGTAATACAGTCCGTATTATCATTTCCTACTGCAGTTGCTACAAATGTTGCAATGCCTGCAGCCTGCTCTTCTTCCATGTCGCCTTCAAGTTCCAGCATAACCGATGCATACGTATCCTGATCTTGTGCAATTAAAGTACCATCATCTGTCGGAATTGACAGCGTTACCGTTGCTGAAGCAACATTGTCCTGTGATGCAAGCTGTTCTGACATCTTCTCTTCTAGATAGAGCTGATACTTTTTGGACTTATCTGCTTCAGTCGTTGAAAAACTGCCATCAAACACTTTATCAATATCATAGGTGGTGGACTGAATCTCATTTTCACCAAGCAAAATTGCAACATCTGCCTGATTCTCCTCTAAGACCTTATAGGTCAGTCCATCGTCCGATACCTGGTATTCATAATTGTTTTCCGTAAGCAGTTCTTTTACCTGTCCGGACTGCGTTGTATTCTCACAGGTAACTGCCTCAACCCATGTTTCCTGTGATGACACGACACCAACAATCACAAGCGCAGCAACAACCGCTGCAACAATCGATATCAAAATTCCCTTTTGTGCAGTCGTTAACTTTCCCCAAAATTCTTTTAGACGATCTAAAATCCCTTTCAATCGTTCCGGCATGAATTCATACTCCCTTTTCTAACTTAAATTCACTTGCTACCTCTTACATCTGCATATTCATAATTGTATTATATGCTTCCATAAGATTGTCTCTAACCGCAACCGTATATTGCAATGCAATATTCGCTTCTTCTTGTGCAACCTGCAAATCATGCGTGTTATCCATCTGTCCCAATGCAAATTGAATTTCCGCAGATTCAGCCTCGTTTTGCAAATCATTTGTCTCTTGAACCATACCAAGTGCAGACGTCAAAAACGTATCAAAGCTTTCTTCTTCCGTCTGTGTATTATTGGCATTTTCCGCCGCCTGTGTAATATATGGCGACGACACATTCGTCAGTGCATTAATATTCACCGTTGATCCCTCCAAATAAAAATCCTTATGACGTTCCAATAGACAGACCTCTTTGTGCCATCGACTTACTGGCTTCAAACGCAGTTGCGTTCGCCTCATATGCACGACTGGCATCAATCAGGTTTGTCATCTCTGTCACAATGTTGACATTCGGATATGTCACATATCCATTCTCGTCCGCATCCGGATTCGATGGATCATACTCCATCTTATATGCAGTCTCTGTATCATCCTGTACGGATGTCACTTTGACTCCGTTACCGATAAAATCATTGGTGTTTCTTCTTAGCACTTCCCTAAAATCTGCTGATGCGCCCTTTTCCTGAAAGGTAACTACCTTTCGAGTATAAGGTGTGCCGTCTTCTGTACTCGTTGTATTCACATTTGCAATGTTTTCTGAAATAATATCTGTACGAAAACGTTCCGCCGTCATACCGGAAGCATTAATATTAAAAGCCTGAAATATAGACATATCTTCATCCCCTTTCTAAAGCAAATTAATTATTTACCCATTGCACTTTTCAAACGCGAAAATTCCTGATCAATACTCTCTGTCAGTCCCTGGTAGCGAATCTGCTCTGCCGCCAATTCCACGTTCTCAGTATCAATATCTACATTGTTCCCGTCTTCTCTATATGAAAAATTCTCTGCATCCGTATACGCCGTTGCCGTCAAATGATTCATATGAATATTCTCAATCTTTTGGTCAAGCATCTCATATTTTGACATGCCAAGTTCTCTTTCAAGGACCGACTCAAAGTCAACATCCTGTCTTTTGTAGCCTACAGTATCAACATTTGCAATATTCTGACTGATCAGTGTTTCTCGCAAATAGCTGGCATCAGCAGCTTTTGTTAATACATCTGCATAGCTAAACGCATTGGTACTAATCATACGACTCATAACCTCCTATACTTGTTGCCATCGCATACAGACGCAATATGTATATCTTATTACTCATATTCATTATAATTTATATAGAGAAAAAAACAAGTATTTTTTACACCATATGGTATAAATTCCTTTTTATCGATACAACATCTTGCTTTTGTATTGTGACTATAAATAATAACCTCAAAAACAAAAAACGGACTTATATCTGATATATAAATCCGTTTAAAACCAGTCGATTCCATTCTTTACTGATCACTATTTTGTTTTTTTATTTCATCAATTTCTTCAAATACCAATTCATTTAAAACCTTAATATAGGTTCCTTTCATACCGGAAGATCTCGATTCAATAACGCCGGCACTTTCAAACTTACGAAGTGCATTAACAATTACCGATCTGGTAATGCCGACACGGTCTGCAATCTTACTTGCAACCAAAATGCCTTCTCTTCCGCTCAGCTCATCAAAAATATGGATGATTGCTTCAAGCTCTGAAAATGAAAGTGTGTTAATTGCTGACTTTACAATCTGACGTTTTCTTACTTCTTCTGCATTCTCTTCATTCACAGAACGCATCATTTCCAACCCAACCACTGTCGTTCCGTACTCACTTAAGATAATATCGTCAATATCATATAACTGATCAACGCGATATACAAATAATGTTCCGAGACGTTCTCCTGCGATATCTATCGGCGTGATAATGGCACAGTATTTTTTTATGTCTTTTTCAAAGCCCAAAGTTTCAAGATTGACATTTTCCTTCGTGGATAAGATGCCAAGCAATCTTTCATTGAGTAACGGATCGATAAATCCACCGACATCTCCAAGAATCAATTCTTCAATCTGCGGTATTCCATTGCCTTTACTAACGCCAAGCACCTTTCCCTTTTTGGAAATAACCAGGATATTCGAATCAAGAATATCTGTAAGCACTGCGCAAATATCGTTAAATACAACTTTTGATTTATTATTGTTGTGCAATAATTTATTAATTTTACGTGTTTTATCTAAGAGTTGAACACTCATCTTAAAACCTCCAAACATAAATAATCTGAATAGTCACAACAATATTAACATCTTTTTACATTTTTTGCAACAATTCAGATTATTTTATAGTAAAAAAGTCATATGCTGTTAGTTCTCAAGACCTTTTACTTATCTTCTTTATTCTTTTTCAAATCAAGTACCGTCTTACAGTTTTGATCGGCACAAACCAGTTTGGATCCTTTTTCAATCATGTATCCGCCGCAAGTAGGACATTTGGTGACGGATGGCTTTTGCCAGGACATGAATTCACAATCAGGATTATTCTCACAGCCGTAATATTTACGACCCTTTTTCGTTTTCTTTAACACAACTTCGCTGTTGCACAATGGACAAGGAACACCGATTTTTTCATAATACGGTTTCGTATTCCTGCAATCAGGGAAGTTCGGGCATGCAAGGAATCTTCCATGCGGTCCATACTTGATTACCATATTGGCACCGCATTTTTCACAGATTACATCCGTCTTTTCATCCTCAATTTCAACTTTTTCAAGATCTTTTTCTGCGGCCTTGACTGCTTCATCCAGATCCGGATAGAAGTTTCGAATAACCGTTTTCCAATCTATGGTTCCTTCCTCGATATTATCAAGAAGCGATTCCATATTCGCCGTAAACTGTTCATTGACAATCACCGGGAAAGCATCCTTCATAATCGAATTGACAACTTCACCTAGTTCTGTCATATAGAGCTGACGACCTTCCTTGGCAATATATCTTCGATTCAGAATTGTTGAGATTGTAGGTGCATATGTACTTGGACGTCCAATTCCAAGTTCCTCAAGTGCCCTGACAAGCGATGCTTCTGTATAATGTGCAGGTGGCTGAGTGAAATGCTGCTTTTCTTCAAACTCCTGGAAAGCAAGCTTTGTATTCTCATCAATGCCTTTTAGCATTACTTTTTTCTCATCTTCGTTTTCATCTTCAACCGAATAAACTGACAAGAAACCATCGAACTTTACCTTAGATGCATTTACATTGAAATAATACTCACCCATCTTAATTTTGACAGCTGTACTTTCGTAAATCGCCGGTGTCATCTGACTCGCCATAAAACGATTCCAGATAAGCTGGTACAGACGGAACTGATCTCTTGTAAGCGATTCTTTTACCATAGAAGGTGTCAGTGTCACATCAGTCGGACGAATTGCTTCATGCGCATCCTGAATCTTATTATTGTTCTTAGATTTATTGTCGCGTTTTCCAACATATTCTTCTCCATGCACCTCTTTGATAAATGCTTCTGCAGCATTTTCAGCTTCTTCCGAAACTCGGGTAGAGTCGGTACGAAGATAAGTGATAAGAGCAACCGTTCCTTTTTTCTTGATGTCAACGCCTTCATAAAGCTGCTGAGCGAATCGCATTGTCTTAACGGTTGAGAAGTTAAGGCGTTTAGAAGCCTCTTGTTGCAGTGTACTGGTTGTAAATGGTAACGGCTGCTTTTTCACACGTTCAGACTTTTTAATTTCCGTGATTTCAGGTGTTTCCCCTTTGATTGCATTGACAATCTGTTCCACTTCTTCTTTGGATGAAATATTGATTCTCTTTGTCTTAGAACCATAAAAATGTGCAGTAAGAGACTTTTTTTCTCCTTCCGGTAAAACCTGTGCATCCAATGTCCAGTATTCATCCGGAATAAAAGCATCAATCTCCGCTTCTCGATCGGCAATAATACGAAGTGCAACGGACTGTACTCGTCCTGCACTTAAACCTCTTTTTACCTTCACCCATAAAAGCGGTGAAATCTGATATCCCACCATACGGTCAAGAACACGTCTTGCCTGCTGGGCATCCACAAGTCCCATATTAATTTCACGCGGGTTTTTCAAAGACTCTTTTACCGCATTTTTCGTAATCTCGTTAAATGTAATTCTGGCATATGATTTTTCATCAAGCTTAAGCGCATGTGCCAAATGCCATGATATTGCTTCACCTTCGCGGTCCGGGTCAGTTGCAAGATATACTTTATCTGACTTTTTTACTTCTTTACGAAGCTTTGCGAGAACATCTCCCTTTCCTCGAATCGTAATATAATGTGGTTCAAAATCATTTTCAACATCAATTCCGAGCGAGCTCTTTGGAAGATCCCTTACATGCCCGTTAGAAGCCGCAACTTCATAATTTTTCCCTAAAAATTTTTTTATCGTCTTCACCTTAGCAGGCGACTCTACAATCACTAGATATTTTGCCATTTGTTTGCTCCTGAAATCCTTTATTTTTAGCACAAAATTCGAAACCACTATACACCAACGCTATTCTAATTTCAAGAACATTTTCAAAAAAGCGATGAATTTTTTCTACTATATTAATGCAATTATCAAATTCTGACATACTGATTTTTAAAGCTTTCCCTGACGCATCCTTTGGCAATCAGTGAAGAAACAATAACCACTGCCTGGCGATATTCGAGCGCCACTTCCTCAACGATATTTTCTATTCGTTTCGGAACATAATCAAGACTCATATAGACCTTTTTTTCATCTGCAGTCAATTCCTTAGGTAACGTATCGTGCGTACGAAGATCAATATAATCATTGTACTGAGATACAAACGCATCCGGGTCACTGATTATCCCGGCTCCCTGCCGAATCAGCTCATTACAACCTTTGCTAAGCGGATCTAAGATTCTGCCGGGTACGGCATACACGTCTTTCCCTTGTTCGAGCGCAGCATCAGCCGTTATCAATGATCCACTCTTTTCTTTGGCTTCCACAACAATTATTTTATTACTTAGCCCACTTATAATCCGATTTCTCATTGGAAAATGCCATCCGACCGGTTGCACCCCCGGTCCATACTCACTTATGATCAGCCCCTTTTCCCGAATTGTCTTATACATCATCTGATTTTTGGGCGGATAGCACACATTGGCTCCACACCCCAGCACGGCTATGGTACCTCCACTTCCGGATAATGCTCCGGCATGTGCATAAGAGTCAATTCCTTCCGCCATACCACTTACAATACACACGCCTCTGTGTGAAAGCCCATTAGCCAGAACTCTGGCCGTTTTCGCGCCATACTCACTACACCGCCTCGCACCCACAATCGAGATACTGTTCTTTTTTAACATTTCAATATTCCCATAATAATATAAGGCAAATGGAGGATCATATATTTCTTTGAGCGAGTCTGGATATTCCTTTTGAAAGATTGTTAGAAATCCCATTTTATATCGCTTAAACTGTTCCCATTTCTTCATTAAATTCCAGGACTTTTTTTCATTCACATATTCCTGATAGATCTCCTGATTCCAAAAGCAAACCTTTTGTATCGTTTCTTTTTTCATGTGATAGACGCCCTTGGCATCTCCTGAAATTTTAAGCAGTTTTTGAATCTGCCCCGGTGTAAATCTTCCGGTATTTGCCAACCAATATTCATAGATCATAATCATTTTTCTCCCAATATTTTTTATCAATACTCCTATAACAAAGTGCTTCACTTAGATGACGAATGGAAATATCTTCTTCCGCATCCATATCTGCAAGTGTTCTTGCAACCCGCAGAATTTTATAATACCCTCTTGCACTTAATTTCAATTTTATAAACATCTCTTCCATATAGGCTTTTAAGTCATCCGGCAGCGGACAATATGTTTCAATCTTAGCCGACGGAATCTGCCCATTGTAATAAAACTGTTCTGATTTATATCGCTTTTTTTGAATCTGGTGCACCTTTATCACCCGTTTTCGAATATCTGCTGAATGTTCCCTTCGTTCATTTTTGTTTAACACACTGACCGGTTGCTGCATGACCTCTATGCCAAGATCAATTCGGTCAAGCAGTGGCTGCGAAATTGCAGACAGATAAGAATGCACTTGCGCCGACGTACAGGTACACCGGTTCATATCCGGATAATAGCCACACCGACACGCACTCATAGCTGCCACCAATATAAAATCTGCCGGATACTCAAAACTACCACCCAATCTACTGATACGAACCTTTTTATCTTCCATAGGTTCCCTCAGTTCATCTAATACATTTTTATCAAATTCCGGAAATTCATCCAAAAACAAGACACCTGCATGCGCCAGCGATATCTCCCCCGGTTTCGCAACTGTTCCACCACCAATCAGAGCCCCCTTCGGAATCGAGTGATGTGGCATACGAAACGGTCTTTGTTCTAACAATCCTCCTCCCGGATTTAGTAGTCCGCTGACACTGTAAATCTTTGAAAGTTCCATCTTCTCTTCTTCTTTAAGCGGCGGTAATATGCCCGGTATCCGAAGCGCAAGCATTGTCTTCCCTACTCCCGGCGGACCTATCATAAGCAGGTTATGCATCCCCGAAGCTGCCACTTCGCAAATTCGTTTCACCTGTTCATGTCCTGCAACATCGGCAAAATCCGCGAATTCTTCTTCTTTCTTAGCGCACTTTACAATACGCGGCTTTATCGATTCAAAATCCCGCCGGCTAAGTAACTCTATGGTTTCTTGCAAGGTCTGCACCGGATAAATCTTAATCCCCGACACCAGCATCGCTTCCGTCTCGTTATCCTTCGGAATAATGCAGTATTTTTTCCCTTTTTGCTTTGCCATATCTACAATGGACAGCACTCCTTCCACCGGCAGAATCCTGCCACTTAAAGACACTTCACCGGCAATCAGTCCCCCTTGCAAGACTTTACTTTCCAGCACTCCCATGGCTCCACATAGTGCGAGGGCTACCGGAAGATCGAATCCTGAACCCGATTTTTTTAAATTGGCCGGATAAAAGTTCACCGTAATCCGCCTGACCGGTAGCGAGAATCCGCTGTTGCCAAGTGCGATACGAACGCGTTCTTTCGCCTCTTTTACTTCTGTCGCCAAAAAGCCAACCATCTCAAAGACAGGAAGCCCTTCTGAGATATTCGCTTCTATCGACACCAAAACACTGTCAATTCCATTTAGAATTGCTGTTTCTACTACGCTATACAATTATTCTTCCTTTCCAGGATTTGGAAATTGTCGGGAAATCCGACGATTGAAAATATAGATTTTTAAGATGACCTTATGTTATCATCCGCAGTTTCATTTGTAAAGAAATTCTTCTTGCAATATTATAATTTTTCTCTAATAATGATTCATATGAAACGAGTACTTACCTATACCATAGATTCTGAATTTCATAACAAAACCATCGAACAGTTTATTCGCACAAAGGGGTTTTCTCATGCCGTAATTGTTGCATTAAAAAAGACGCCCAAAGGCATCTTGCAAAATGGCAGTTGGGCTTACACCCGTGACATATTATCCGGCGGCGACACCCTAACGCTTACGATTGCAGAAGAAGAAAGTTCACAAAAAATCATGCCGGTTATGCTTCCCTTCGAAATCGTATATGAGGACGAAGATCTTATCGTTGTCAATAAACCAAGTAATATGCCAACCCATCCATCCTATAAAAACTACGATAATACACTGGCCAATGCGCTTGCCTATTATTATCAGGAAAAAGGACTTCCTTTTGTCTTTCGTTGTATCAACCGGTTAGATCGTGATACAACAGGGCTTACTTTACTTGCCAAAAATATGTTTTCCGCAAGCATTTTGTATGCCAATGCCAAAAACCGAATGATCCATCGAACCTACGAAGCTTTCGTTTCGGGATGTCTACATGGAAGCGGAACCATAGACGCCCCAATTGCCCGACAAGAAGGCTCTGCCATCACAAGATGCGTAGACTATGAAAAAGGCGAAACAGCCGTAACACATTACGACTCTCTCGCCTATAATTCCCAAAAAGACCTATCACTTGTACGATTACAACTTGAGACAGGCCGTACGCACCAAATACGCGTGCATATGAAGCATATTCATCATCCACTTATAGGCGATTATCTGTATCATCCGGATTACACCTATATTGATCGCGTTGCATTACATTCGTATCAGCTTGCATTTACACATCCAATTACCAACGAAGATGTATGCTTTACCTGTCCGCTTCCCGCAGATATGAACCTTATCTGATTCTTTCCGGGAATCCCACTTTCTTTTGCACCTTGCGCAGTGTCTTATTCGAATAGTACTGCGCTTTTTCCGCATTTTCTTTAATAATCCCGTTTAAGTATTCTTTATCCTTGATAATTCTGTCAAATTCATCCTGAAGAGGTTTTAATCTTCCAACTACTTCTTCTGCAACAGCACTTTTGAGCTGTCCGTAGCCACCATTTTCAAATTCCTTTACAGCATCTTCTGTTGATTTTTCAGTACATGCGCAGTAAATATCAAGCAAGTTTTTAACACCCGGTTGCTCCTGTGTGTACTGTACAATACCAACTGAATCTGTAACGGCTCTTTTAAATTTTCTTCGGATTGTATCCGGATCGTCCATCAGATAAACGCTTGCATTCGCATTCTCATCTGACTTTGACATCTTCTTATCCGGTTCTTGAAGTGACATAATCTTACGACCCACCTTACCAAAATAAGGTTCCGGAACCGTAAAGACATCTCCATAAATACTGTTAAATCTCTGCGCTATATCTCTGGTCAGTTCCAGATGCTGCTTTTGATCAGAACCTACAGGTACAACATCGGCCTGATATAACAGGATATCCGCAGCCATCAAAACCGGATAGGTAAACAATCCGGCATTGATGTTATCCGCATGTTTTGCTGCCTTATCCTTAAACTGTGTCATTCTGTTAAGTTCACCCATATAGGTATAACAGTTCAAGATCCAGGCAAGTTCCGCATGACCGGACACATGTGACTGGTAGTAGATACAGTTCTTCTTAGGATCAAGCCCTGCAGCAATGTAAAGTGCCAGCAGGTTTCTGGCTCTTTTACGAAGTTCTGCCGGTTCCTGTCTTACTGTGATAGAATGCTCATCAACCACACAGTAAAAACACTCATATTCATCACTTAAACTTACCCAGTTATTTAATGCTCCCAGGTAATTGCCAAGTGTCAGATTACCGGTTGCCTGCATTCCGCTAAATAATACTTTCTTTCCATCAATCATGGTTTCATGTCTCCTCATCTATTCATTCTTAAGTACTTCCCGCCGAATATACTCATACAAAGCTTCTTCTCCCTGCTTTGCCAGTAATTGAAGCATATCCTCAAGCAATCTACGCGACTCTTCATGCATGACAAGATGATCTCGTCCACGTTTGTAATATAGCCACGAGCTTTCGTCTGTGTACTTTTCTTTTTGATATACTTTTGAAGCCGCAATTCGGTCCATAACCATTTCTACCACGTACTTCTTTGGAATCTTCATTCCCACAAGTGTCTGTCCGGGTTCAAACCCAAAATCAATCCAATATTCGATATGATGCTTATTTCGTCCCTTATGATGAAGCCAGGAATAAGACAACCCCTTTTCCTGCCTTTCGATATTGTTTGGACTGACATCACCCTGGAAATATTTTGCTCCGACCAAAAATTCCGTTGGTGAGAATTTGGACAGGTCATGTAGAATGCCTTGTTTGTAGAGCCCCACTTTAAAACAGCCCTGTCTGACCAATCGCTTATGTCGCATTACGGTTTTAAAATGTTGCCATGCTTTCATAAACATTCTCTTCCTTTTCAATCAATCTTTCTTATTTTACCACTATTTATACAAAATTGGAAATGAAGTTCTTCTTTTTTAATGCTTTCCTCTCATTGAGGTTTTTTATTCGGTGTGCTATTATATCTCAGACGGAATTAGACTATTCAAAAAGGAGAACATTTGTCATGGATTTAAATGAAAAGGCCCTTTCGGCCCACAAAGAATGGAACGGAAAATTAAGCATCGATTCAAAGAGCCCGGTAAAAACCCGTGAAGCACTCTCAATCGCTTATACTCCGGGTGTTGCTGCACCTTGTATCGAAATCAAGAACGATCCGGAAACAGCATACACCTACACCATGAAAGCCAATACCGTAGCCGTTATCTCTGACGGAAGCGCTGTTCTTGGACTTGGTAATATCGGCGCACTTGCAGGCATGCCGGTTATGGAAGGTAAGTGTGTATTGTTTAAAGAATTCGGTGGCGTAAATGCTGTTCCAATCTGCCTTGACACACAAGACGTTGACGAGATTGTAAAAACCATTACCTATCTTGCTCCAAACTACGGCGGCATTAACTTAGAAGACATCTCAGCACCGCGTTGTTTTGAAATTGAGCAGCGTTTAAAAGATACTCTTGATATTCCGGTCTTTCACGATGACCAGCATGGTACTGCAATCGTTGTTCTTGCAGGTATCATCAATGCACTTCGCGTGACCGGTAAGAAGAAAGAAGATTGTAAGATTGTTGTAAATGGTGCCGGTTCTGCCGGAATCGCTATCACAAAGCTTCTTCTTCGTTATGGTTTCAAACATGCGACCATGTGTGATATCAACGGCATTTTGCATAAAGACTATGAAGGTCTTAACTGGATGCAAAAAGAAATGACAAAAGTAACGAATTTAGAAAATAAAACAGGCACCTTAGCCGATGCCCTTGTTGGTGCTGATATCTTTGTCGGAGTATCTGCTCCAAACATCGTAACCCCGGACATGGTATCTTCCATGAACAAAGATGCCATCTTATTCGCAATGGCGAATCCAACACCTGAGATTATGCCGGATCTTGCAAAAAAAGCAGGTGCCAAGGTAGTCGGAACCGGACGTAGCGATTTTCCTAATCAGGTCAACAATGTTATCGCCTTTCCGGGAATCTTCAAAGGTGCCCTTGAAGGTCGCGCCAAACAAATTACAGAAGAGATGAAACTTGCTGCAGCAGAGGCTCTTGCTTACCTTGTAAGCGACGATGAAATCAATGAAGATTTCATTATGCCGGAAGCATTTGACCCACGTGTTGCTGATGTTGTAAGCAAAGCCGTTCGTAAACACATCAACTAAACCTATGACAGCATTTGAACACTGGCATGGCAAGCGTTATCATTCGCTTGATGCCTATATAAAAAATACCTACGGCGAGAAGATGTATCGTATCTCCATTAATGCGGGGATGACTTGTCCGAACCGAGATGGTTTAATCGGAACCGGAGGATGTATTTTTTGCAGCGAGGGCGGATCGGGAGATTTCGCTCCTGCTGCTTTTTCTTCCATTACAGAGCAAATTGAAATCGGCAAAAAAAATCTTGCGAAAAAGGTGAACTGCCGTCATTTTATTGCTTACTTTCAGGCATTTACAAACACTTATGCCTCTGTTGCACATTTACGAAAGCTATATATGGAAGCAATTACGCATCCGGACATTAAGATTCTTTCCATTGCCACAAGGCCGGACTGTTTAAACAATGAAATTCTCGCACTGCTAAAGGAAATCAATCAAATAAAGCCTGTATGGATTGAACTTGGTCTTCAGACCATTCATGAAGAGACTCACCAAAAGATGAATACCGGTTTTAAGCTCTCTGACTACGAGTGGGCCTGTAATGAGCTTCATAAACTTGGTATTCCGGTGATTACGCACGTCATCTTCTCTCTTCCGGGCGAAAACCGCGAGCAGATGCTTGATACTATTCGTTACCTGGCAGACAGGCAAACGGACGGCATCAAACTGCATATGCTTTTTGTGTTAAACCATACCAAACTGGGTGATTATTACCGCGAGCATCCTTTTTATCTGCTCACACGCGAAGAATATGTCGACTTAATCTGTGATGCTTTGGAATTACTGCCAAAAGAATGTATCATTCACAGACTAACCGGCGACGGACCTAAGGATCTGTTATTAGAACCCACGTGGACATCCAATAAACTGGTTGTCTTTAACTCGATACAAAAAACAATGAAGAAGCGAGATTCCTATCAGGGAATTCATTATAAAGGGGGCAACAATTAATGTCACAAGTACAAAGTCTATACAAACTAATCATCTTATATATGCTTGAAAAAGCCAAACAGCCACTTCTCGGAACACAGATTACTGATTTTTTTCAGCAACACGATTATACGACTTATTTTACTGTACAGATGACATTTCAAGAACTTACGGAAGCCGGATTTATTAAATCAACGGAAACACATAACAATACCTATTATTCCATTACACAGTCCGGACTTGAAACATTATCCTATTTTCCGGATCAGATTTCACCGGATATCCGCGAGGAAATCAAACAGTATTTCTCGTCCATTGAGCTTCCTTACGATGCCGATATCCAGTGCGTGGCCAACTATTATAAGACAACCGGAGGATACGATGCCAAGTGCCAGTTAAACAGCCAGTCTACGACCTATCTGGATCTAACACTGCATGTGCAAAATATTGAGATGGCAGAATCCATTTGCTCAAACTGGAGAACGCAAAGCGAAGAAGTCTATCATCATCTTCTTGAAATACTGATCAAATAAAAAATGCGCTACCGGACCGGTAGCGCATTAAATTTATATTGCTTTTAAGTTTTTTAAAGACAAATCCATAATTGGGGCCGAATGCGTCAGGGCACCGCTTGATACAAAATCAATTCCAATGCCTCGAAGTCTTGCAATATTCTCCTTAGTCACATTACCCGAGCATTCGATCTGAGCTCTGTGATCAATCATCTTACATGCTTCTTTCATCATATCATCAGACATATTGTCCAGCATAATAATATCAGCACCGGCCTCTATTGCCTCTTGCACCATTTCAAGAGTCTCTGTCTCCACTTCAATCTTACGAACAAACGGAGCATATTCACGAGCCATCTCTACAGCCTTTTTTACGCCGCCTGCAGCCGCTATATGATTATCCTTTAGCATAATTCCGTCTGAAAGGTTATAGCGGTGATTCGTGCCACCTCCAACCTTTACGGCATACTTTTCAAAAATACGCATATTCGGAGTTGTCTTTCTGGTATCTAAAAGTTTAATACCGGACCCCTCTAGAAGAGCGACAACCTCATGTGTATATGTCGCAATTCCGCTCATTCTCTGCAGATAATTAAGTGCAGTTCTTTCTGCGCAAAGAAGCGTCTTAATATCCGCCTGAATCTGCATAATCAGCATTTTATTTTGAACAGTATCTCCATCCTTGGCATATTCTTTAAAGTTCACCTGATCGTCTAATAACGTGAATACTCTTTTAAATATATCCAGACCACAGATGATACCGTCCTGCTTACAGATAAGATCTACCGTTCCCATCTTCGGCTCTCTCATAATAGCATTGGTCGATGCGTCTTCGCTTGTGATATCTTCGCGCAAAGCGCTTAAAATAAGCGGATCTACGTTCAGCTTCATTGTCACCTGGTCAAACATTAACTAGCGCTCCTTTCCATAGCCTGTTCAATCATCTTACGATATTGTTCTCCAAGATGTTTTTCATCATCATAAACGGAAAAATCAATCTCACTTCCGATTCTGTCAAGACACTTTGACTCATCAAACTGCTCTGCAATCTGCTTGGCACTTCGCTTGGCAAACACAAGACTTTCTAAAAGTGAGTTACTTGCAAGACGATTCTTACCATGCACACCGTTACATGCCGTTTCCCCAATTGCATATAGCTGATCCATCGTTGTCTTACTGTGGTAATCTACTTTGATTCCTCCCATAAAATAATGTTGCGCCGGAACAACAGGAATCGGTTCTTCCGGAACATTATACCCCTTCTCCCTGCAATACGCTACAATGTTTGGAAAATGTTCTTCTAACTCTTCCTTCGGAATATCTTCCATAGAAAGCCATACATGTGGCATATGATCGACTTCCATCTGATGCAAGATTGCTTCTGTCACAAGATCTCTTGGCAGCAATTCATTCACAAATCGATTGCCATCCTTATTGAGTAATACTGCTCCTTCTCCTCTGACCGATTCTGAAATCAAAAAACTTCTTTCCGAAGAATCTTCCAGATAAAATGTAGTCGGATGGATCTGGACATAGTCTACATTTTTCAATTCCACGCCGTGCTTTAACGCAATTGCCAAAGCATCTCCAGTCAGATGACGGTAGTTCGTCGAATGACGATACAAACCACCAATTCCGCCACAGGCGAGTATCGTATAATTAGCTAAAATCTCATGCACTTTACCATCTCGCTCTCTGACAATGACACCATAGCAATTATTTCCACGACTGATGATGTCCACCATCGTACAGTATTCTAAGATTTCAACATTCTCAAGTTCTTTCACACGTTCGAGGAGCTTACTGGTAATTTCTTTACCGGTAATATCTTCATGAAATAAGATTCGTTTGTTGGAATGCGCACCCTCTCTGGTAAAGGATAAATTTCCTTCCCGGTCACGCTGAAAATCAACGCCATAATGAATCAAATCTGAAATAATATCCTGGGATGACTGAATCATAATCTTTACGGAATTCCGATCATTTTCATAATGTCCCGCTTTCATTGTGTCTTCAAAATAGCTTTCATAGTCTTCTTCATCACGAAGCATACAGATTCCACCCTGTGCCAGATATGAATCATTACTGGTAAGATCAGACTTTGTTATCATCGTGATTTTCTTGTCCTTTGGAAGATTTAAAGCTGCATACAACCCCGCACAGCCACTTCCTACAATTACGATATCGGTTTTCATATGATACCTCCTGCCCTTATCACGGGCAATCTTCATTATTTTGCAAGTTCAAGCATACGCTCTAGGGCATTAGTTGCCTTAACACGAGTCTCATCACTTACATTTACTTCCCCATCTTCTTCTCTTAAACAGTCTAATAGTTTTTCTAATGTATTTTTCTTCATGTTCGTACAGCATGCCATCTTATCAACCGGATAGAACTTCTTATTCGGATTCTTTTTTTGAAGTTCGTAAAATACCCCATTCTCAGTTCCAATGATAAATTCCTTTGCATCACTGTCCGTAGCATAATTAATAATTCCGGATGTACTTCCCACATAATCAGCCATCTCTAAGATTTCCATTCTGCATTCAGGATGTACCAAAAACAGCGCATCCGGATGCTTTGCTTTCGATGTCTCAACCTGCTCTTTTGTAATCCCATGATGAACATGACAGTATCCGTCGTGCACGATAAAATTCTTCTCCGGAACCATCTGCTTCACATAATTCCCCAGATTTGAATCCGGAATAAAAAAGATATTCTTGTTAGGAAGTGCTCTTACAATCCGAAGCGCATTCGAACTCGTTACGCAGATATCTGATACCGTCTTAATTTCTGCCGTAGAGTTGATATAACAGACAACAGCCAGGTCATCATACTGCTCACGGACTTTTTGTACATCCTCTGGCTTAACCATATGTGCCATTGGACAATCCGCTTTTAAATCCGGCATAATTACTTTCTTATCCGGACTTAAAATCTTCGCACTTTCCCCCATAAAATTAACACCGGCAAAGACAATCACTTTAGCCGGATTCTCAGCAGCCACCTGAGCTAGTTTATAGGAATCTCCTACATAATCTGCAATTTCCTGAATATCGCCTTCTACATAGTAGTGCGCCAGGATGATGGCATCTTTTTCTTTTTTTAAACGATTAATTTCCTCTATAATGTCGCTCATGAATAACATTCCTCCAAATACTGCAAATCTCTTTGCAATTGAAACATATTTTACCACATGTAAAGACCACTGACAAGACAGTAGACTTGTCTAACAGCCTGCTTATTCATAGAAAAAAATCACTTCTGCAAAAACAAATCTGCAAAAGTGATTCTTACTTACTTCTTTCGATATTTCTTCTTTTTCTTCTTTTGAACAGAGTACCCGAATTTACCGACTTTCTCACCCAGGGTAAAATACTCACCATGTGAATATGCAATCAAATTCAAATCATTTAGATGAAACTTTCCATGCTCATCCATATATTCTTGATCAACAGATACTCCAACAACTTCTGCTAAAAACATATCATGTGTACCAAGTTCAATAATCTGCTTCACCTTACACGCAATATGAACGGGTGATTCATCGATTCCCGGCACATTGACCCCATCTACCTGAACCGGAGTCAAATGCATCCGTTCGAATTTATTCTCATCCCGTCCCGAACGAACACCACAATAATCATCTGCGAACACAAGATCTTTTGTCACAAGATTTATGACAAATTCTTTTGTATCTTTAATAATATCGTACGAATACCGCTTCGGTCTAATGGAAATAGATACCATAGGCGGATCTGAACAGACCGTACCGCACCAGGCTATGGTAATTATATTCGGATCTTCCTCCTCACGCTGACAACTCACCATAACTGCCGGCACAGGATACAACATATTCCCCGGCTTCCAGTTTTCTCTTTTCTTCACGTCTTACTACTCCTGCATTGCTTCTATAAAAGATGGAATCAACTGTTTCTTACGAGATATCACACCTTCTAACTTATAAGCCTGATCAACGCTTTTAACATCATAGGCTTTTTCCACGATTTCCTGCGCATTCTTTCCATAGCAAAGAAGATTCGTCGATTCCTCTAAAATGTTTGTCATCATCAGATAAACCATATCAAGGCCACGTTCTTTTAAAGCCGTTGGCATATAATCAAGAAGCTGTTCCTTAACCGACTGCAACGTATCTTCTGACATAGAACTAATCTGTCCAACACCAAAGTCACTTCCGGCAACCGAAAATGTCTTAAAGTCCTGATAAAAGATTTCTTCTACCGACTTAGAATCAAAACTACTACCGGCTTTAAACATATTGATAGCCAGCTCTTCTACGTCAATCCCTGCAATCGTCGCCAATTCCTGCGCACAGACCTCGTCCACCTGTGTACAAGTAGGAGAACGATACATCAGTGTATCAGAGATAATTGCAGAGCACAAAATTCCCGCTATCTCCTTTGGCACCTTAACCTGTTTTTCTTTATACATCAGATATACAATTGTAGAAGAAGATCCAAGTGGCTGATTTCTAAAAAATACCGGTGACATGGTCTCTAAGCTCCCCAGTCTGTGATGATCGATAATCTCAAGAATTTCAGCTGAATCAATTCCGTCAACCGCCTGTGACTTTTCATTATGATCGACTAAGATTACCTGCTTTTTCTTGGACTGAAGCAAATTTCGTCTAGAAATCATACCAACATACTGACCAACTCCATCCAGAATCGGAAAATCTCTATGCCTTTCCTTCGACATCACTTCCTGCACTTCTTCCACATAACTGTCTTCTTCAAAGGTAATAAGATTTTCTTTTCTCATAAAATGTTGAACCGGCATACTCTGATTAATCAGTCTTGCTGTCGTATAGGTATCATAAGGAGTTGAGATAATCGCGCAGCCCTTTTCATCTGCCATCTTCTGAATCGTACTTGCGACTTTATAATTTGCACAGATGATCATACAGCTGACATCTTTTTCCAGCGCACAGATCTGTGATTCATAGCGATTGCCGAGAATGATCATATCATGTTCATGAATAAATTCTTCCATCGCTTCCGGATTTCCTGCTCCAACTAATACATTACCGCAGTCAAAACACTGGTTTTCATCACCGACCAGCATCTTACCATCTAAAGTTTCCACAATATTCCGATAAGGTGTACAGGCCTCCGATATAATTCCCTTGTCGTACACATCCATATACGACATTGCAATATCTCCTGTGATAATCAATCCCTGAAGGTTATTATTCTCATCCGTCACCGGAAGCGTCACAACATCATCCTGCTTCATGATTTCCCATGCTTTTTTTAAAGACATGTCTTTTTTTATTCCCTTTGTAAAGCGAATATCAATATCACTCACCTGTGTTCCAACATCGCTGATATAAGAAGGCGCCGCTACCCGGAAACGATCCAAGACGTATTTCGTCTCTTCATTAATCTTTCCTGCTCGCCGCGCTTCGTATTCTTCTGTATCCGATAATTGATTCTTTAAATAAGCATAGGCAATCGCAGCACTAATGGAATCCGTATCCGGATTCTTGTGCCCGATTACCATAATTTTTCTACCTGGCTTTGCCATGTTAATATTGCACCTCTTTTATCTACATAAAATGAATAAGCATAATCCCACACTGCTGAACCAAGACTCCAACAACACCTGCCAAGGTGATAATTGCAAGAATCAACAGTGTAATTCTAAGACCTTTTCCATTCTTTTGCTTTTCGATTTTTTCTGAAAGAGCGTCAATTTTTTCATTTAACTCATCAATGCATACCTGCATATTACGATAAGATTTCACGTTCTCTGTATGAATCTTGTCACTTAAATCCTGCTTGTTAGACTCCATTTTATCTGTCACAGATGACATCTGCTCAGTTGCCTGATTAAGCGTCTGTTCTGTCTTCGTTTCAAGATGCTCTATGGTTTCTTCGGTCTTTTCACCAAGTTCCTGCATCTTCTCTTCAATCAGATCTACAACCTTTTGAATCTGAGTTTCAAAGTTTTCTGTTAAAGCGTCTGCTTTCACCTGCTTTTGTGCAATCATCTCATCTAAATCATTCGCTTTCCCCTCACGTTCTTCCACAATATCCTGAAGCTCCATGACTTTACTTTCTTTCGATTCGATAAGACTTTGTAACTGCTTTGCTTTTTCCTTGAACTCATCAATCTGCTTTAATAAAACATCATCTCTCTCCATCTTCTTGTCGGTCCTTTCTTTTATCCCTCTATTGATTCTTTTATACGTTTTACCACGCGGTTTTCTTCTTGTAAAAAAATCAAGCATAGTTTACCCCCAAAGCGAGTTTCATATTCTGTTCACATTCTATCATTCCCTCGTTTTTTTTACAACATATTGACCATGACTTTCCTTGCTTTTATGCATAAAAAAGCCCTCGCACATGGCGAGGGCTCATACATGATTTACGTTGAAGTATCTAAGATTGAACCAAGTGCACTAGAAGCACTCACATAAGAACTTCCACTGCTTGTATACGATGTATAACTGCCTGTTGCACTAAGTGCATTCGTTGCAATTGAGGATGCATAAGAACTAATCGTATATGCATATGAGCCTGCCCCGTTAAATAAAGACTTGGCAACTGACATATCCGCATTCTTAAATGTCTCTTCATCAATTGACAGCTGATAATCATCTCCAATCGTAATTCCAAGCTGTGAAAGCAACGATGAATTGACACTTGTCGTTTTAATCATGGAAATCACCGGTGAAGTTACACTATCTGTTGAAACATTGTCCCCTTCTGCTACAACCGAATTGTAATCATCAATAAAGCTTTTAACAGCTTCATAGATCTCATCGGTATCATAATCATAAGTCGTATTACCGTCCTCGTCTGTCGTTGCAACCTTGTTAAATACAGAATCTGAACCACTGCTAAGCAATTCCTTGGCTGAACTCTTTAGGTCCGTCGCGTCTGTATACATACGGGTAAGCGCATTTGTCTCGGTAGTATCATCAGATGTACTATCCGAAGTGCTAGAAGAGTCTTCCTGTGCATAATACGATTTCATTAACTTGTAATAAGTACCGTTACGAATCATATTGTAGTCGCTAAGCGAACTGTAATCAAAATAATTCGTTGTCGAGCTAGACCCCGATAAGCTCGAGAATAAAGATGAAATTGAAATTGACATAACATCACTCCTTTGAATTATAGTCATTTCATAATCCGACATCCGTGTCGATTTAAAAATCAAAATATTAACTCATTATCTATATCGTCTATTATAAACGCATTCTTTACCCTTTACAACAATTTTTGTACTTTTGTACTAGGAGAAATGTCAAGATTATCAATCTGCCAGTCAATCGGTTCAATGCCGTTAGCCATTAAAAACTCATTGGTTTTACTAAAATGTTTGCATCCAAAGAAACCTCGATATGCTGATAGCGGGCTTGGATGTGGTGCTTCCAAAATCAGGTGTTTCGGATTGTGTAACATTGATTTTTTTCGCCTTGCCGGTCCACCCCAAAGCAGATAGACAATCGGACGATCTTGCTTGTCAACAGCCGAGATGATAGCATCTGTAAATTGTTCCCAGCCATGGTTTTGATGAGAATTTGCTTCATGCGCGCGCACTGTTAATACCGTATTAAGCATCAAAACGCCCTGATCCGCCCATTTTTTTAAATATCCGTTGTCCGGAATATATAATCCCAGATCATCTTCTAATTCTTTGTATATATTCTTTAAAGAAGGCGGAATATCATTTCCGGGTTTCACCGAAAAGGAAAGCCCATGCGCCTGATTTTCATTATGATACGGATCTTGTCCCAATATCAAAACCTTCACCTTGTGAAGCGGTGTAAAATGAAATGCATTAAAGATATCCTCTGCCGGCGGATATATGATTCTCGTAGAATACTCCTGTTTAACAAACTGAAATAAACTTTGATAATATGGCTTTTTCAATTCCGGCTTCACTACCTCAAGCCAGTCATTATCGATCATTCCCATCTTATTGCTCCTTATAATCTTACGCTAACTCCTCTGTCCTGTAAGTATTTTTTAAGATCAACGATCTCCATTTCTTTAAAATGAAAGAGTGAAGCAGCAAGCGCTGCATCTGCCTTTCCTTCTGTCAGGGCATCATAAAAATGTTCCATCGTTCCGGCGCCTCCTGAAGCAATCACAGGTCCGGATACAAGGTCCGAAATCTTCGCTGTCAGTTCAATATCATAACCGGCTTTTGTGCCATCACAGTCCATACTGGTAAGCAGAATCTCTCCGGCGCCAAGACGGTCAACTTCTTCCGCCCACTTAAGCGCATCAATTCCAGTATCAATACGGCCTCCATTTTTATAGATATTCCAGCCGCTTCCATCTTCGCGTCTTCTTGCATCAATTGCAACAACCACACATTGGCTTCCAAACTTGTCAGCTGCCTGTGCAATCAATTGTGGATTATTAATCGCTGCAGAATTGACAGATACCTTGTCGGCTCCGGCTCGCAATATTTCTTTAAAATCATCAACTGTTCTGATACCGCCACCAACAGTAAACGGAATGAACACTTTCTGCGCAACCTTCTCAACCATCTCCGTTACCGTCGCACGGTGATCGCTTGAGGCAGTAATATCCAAAAACACAACCTCATCTGCTCCGGCCTTATCATAGGCGGCCGCAATCTCAACCGGATCTCCGGCATCTATTAAATTCACAAAGTTAACGCCCTTAACAACTCTTCCGTTGTTAACATCCAGGCAAGGAATGATTCTTTTTGTAAACATGTCATCTATCCTTTCTTAAATGTTTGCAAAATTTTTCAAAATCTGAAGTCCAACGCTACTGCTTTTCTCCGGGTGGAACTGGCATGCAAAGATATTGCCCTGTTCAACAGAAGCATCGATTTGCACATGATAATTTGTTCTGGCCTTTACTATACTTTCCTCTTTCGCCTTCAAATAATACGAATGTACAAAGTATACATAAGACTGTGCATCCAGATTTTGAAACAATCTTCCATCATGAAGCAGTTCAAGACTGTTCCATCCAATATGCGGAATCTTAAATCCTTCCCCTTCCGGAATTCTTGTGATTTCTCCCTGTAAAAGACCAAGTCCTTCCACTCCTGCACTTTCATCACTGCCTTCAAACAATAGCTGAAGTCCCAGGCAGATTCCTAAAAAAGGTGTTTGTTTGTGCACAACTTCATCAATCACCTTATCCAGTTCAAATTTTTTTATCTGATCCATAGCAGTTCCAAATGAACCAACGCCCGGCAAGATCACGTGATCAGCCGCTAAAATCTCACCGGCATCTCGCGTAAGAATCGTTTCTTCTCCAATATATGCCAGTGCCTTTTCTACACTTCTAATGTTCCCTGCATCATAATCAATGATAGCAATCATACTTCGTTACCTCTTCATTTCTTAGAAAAAGTCCAATACACGACATAACATACATCATTGTATCGGACTTTTCTTAATTATTCACTGTCTTGTTCAATCGATTTACTAACAAGACCAAGATTTTCTACTACTTCATATACCTTATCTGTATATTCTTGTCGATCGGTGATCGAATAGATTTCAGCTGCAGCATCTTTATCTAAGCGATAGGTATCTTCAAGCCTTTGCTCAATCTCTTGCTCGACCGTATTATACAAATCTCCTATCTCGAGATTATTCGCTTCATCTGCATACTTATCATATATTTTAGCACCTCTAAGCAAAGAATCAAGTGCATCTTCATATAGTTCCTGTTTTTCAAACAGATAGAAATTGTCGCGATGCTTACAGATAAATGCCATAAGCTGAATCTTACGATAAAGATTCTGCGTTTCTTCATCATCTTCAGCAATCGTCATACCTTCAATATCTTCAAATGCCAAAATATAATCAGCAGCATAAAAATCTTTTTCTGCCTTAGTCATAATTCTCTCAGTTCCTGTAAGAGTTGTAAAGACATAAACCAATGCAAATATAGAAACTCCAAGAATAATCCCGGCAATCAAAGGTCCCTTCGGAACCGGTGGAAGCTTTTCTCTTGGCTTCTTTTCCTTCTTTGGTTTCTTTTCCTTCGGTTTTTTCTCTTTTGGCGGTTTTTCTTTCTTCGGCTTCTTTTCTTTCTTTTCTTTTTTCTTCTTTTTGTCTTTCTTACCTTTTTTATCTTCTTCGGCTTCTTTGCCTTCTTCACCGTCAAGCTGCTTTAGAATTTCAAGGTTTTCATCCGACAGATTTGTCATCTGTTCTTCCGGAATATCAACCGCTTCTTCCTCTTCCTCCTCATCATCATCGCCAAATAATATACGCTTTAGGCGATCAAAAAAGGATTCCTCAGATTTTTCTTTTTTCTTTTTTTCTTTTTTCTCTTTCTTACTTTTTTTATCTTTTGCCTTCTTTTCCTTTTTTAAGGCTTTCTTCTCGGACTTTGCTTCCTCTACTTCCTGTTTCAGCAAATCAGCTGCTTCTTTCGCTTCTCCCTCAGGTGCATCTTCATCAACCGCTTCTTCTTCACTTTCTTCAGGCGCAACCGGAATATCTTCTTCATCTGCCTTTAACAGGTCGCTAAGTTCACTGATCTCTTCATTTTCGGAAAGTCCGGATAACAAGTCTAATAATTCCTGCTCATCTTCCCCTTCTGCTTCTTCTGTCTGGGTGCCATCGCCAATATCTTCCGGCATAACCATACCTTCCGGAAGTTCAATCTGCGTTCCTTCGTCCGCGTCATCAGCCTGAGGTTCCATGTCAACTTCTGGTTCAACAGCCGCAGCCGTCTCCTCTTGTACTTCTTGTGGCATCTCTTCTTCAGAAGTTTCTTCCTCATCAGCTGCAATTACTACCGGTTCCGGAACAGATTCTGCTCTTGCCGTGTTTCGCTGATTCACTTCTTCAATTTCAGGCATGGATACCGCTTCTTCGCTCAGTGCATCTGACGGCATCATATTATCAATGTCATCAAAAAAACTCTTATCCTGCTCTGCATCCGAAAATTCATTTGGCACAAACTCAGACTCTGCTTTACGATTCGGAAATAGATCATCATCCTCTAACAATTCTTTTTCAAACTCTGACAAAAAAGAATCATCGTCTTCCGCTTCTTCCATAAGCGGATCAAATTCCGGATTCATATCCGTCAGATCTTCGAGTTCTTTCGCTATTTTTTTGTCATTTAATCCAGATTTAAGGTCTAATTCCTCCTTAAAACTAGTCACCGAATTCAATAGACTGTCTAAATAATCCTCGTTCTGACTCACGACATGTCCTCCCATTTCCTTATTACTCAAAAATAGGACGTGACATCAATCATCACGTCCTATGAAAAATCAAATCTTAATGCTTGTTATTAAAGTTTTACCAACTTATCAATGGCTTCTACAAGCTGACCGATTTCCGGTTTTGAAAGCTGTGCATCCGCACCAAGCTGTTCTCCCTTTCTTCTCATTTCATCATTTACCAATGATGAGAAGATAACAAGCGGAACAGACTGTAAATCATCATCACTCTTAACAAGTTTTGTAAGTCTGTGTCCATCCATAACCGGCATCTCGATATCGGTAATAATACATGCGACATTCTTCTCAATCGTACCATCTTGCTTAAACTGCACAAGTTTATCCCATGCTTCCTTACCATTACCATTCACATTCAGATTCGTATATCCGGCTTTCTTAAGACAATCAGTAATCATCTTACTAAGCATCGGTGAATCCTCTGCCAATACAATTGGTACATCACTACGCTCACGATCGCCAAGCTGTTCAATATCCGACATCTTCAGTCCTGTTTCAGGCGAGATGTCAGTAACAATCTTCTCAAAGTCAAGAATTACAATTAACTTTTCTTCAATCTTAATGACACCGGTAGATACACCTTTCTCATTCGCATTAATCGAATGATCCGGTTTAATAATATCCGCCCATGATACACGATGAATACCAATCACTTCATCCACATGGAATGCCACATTCAATTTATTAAAGTTCGTAATAATAAAGAGACCTTCAAACGGATCATCTCCAAGTCCTAAAGAAGTCTTTAAATTAATGACCGTTATCATGGTATCACGCGGCATAAAAATCCCTTCCACGCTTGGATGCGGATTCGGAATCGGTGTTACCGGCTGGTATTTTAAAATTTCACGAATCTTCGCAACGTTGATGCCGTAATGATTATCTCCCAATGTAAATTCGAGAACCTCCAGCTCATTGGTTCCGTTCTCCAAAAGAATATTTGTATCCATTTGCGCTCTCCTCCCGATAAATACTCTACAATTAGTTAAATTATAGCACAACATTTGAAAAAAGAAATTATTTTTTTGCAAAAAATAGGTCTTTTTTCTCATTTTTTTGGATATTTTACTCCAATTCTACCTTTTTCGCAACATCATCAACCGTTACTGTCAAATAAAGTGACTCAATTGACTTCGCATCTGCCTTATTCACTTCGAATAAAAGAATTAGATTTTTGCTCTTTCCGCTTTTGATTGTTCCGGAGAAAGTGGACAAATCCGATTCAAGCAATGTTGCCTGCGAAAGCGCTGTAACAGAATCGTTAATCGTCAGTCTAAATCTCGGACTTAAAGACAAAGTGTCTAATTTCACCTTTTTGCTGGCTGTTGCCTTAAAGGAAACCTGTACAAAACGTTTGTCTGTCGAGGATGGCTCCGTCGAAAAATAAGAACCTTCTTCCACTGATTTTTTTACTTCGTATCCTGTATACTTAAAGGTCAATCCATCAATTCCAAGTGCATCTTCCAAAGATGCTGTCTCGATGCTTGATTCACTCTCGCTTTCCTGTGTTTCTTCCTCTTCTGTTGCATCATCGGTCTCTTCTTCCGGTTCCTGCGTAGAAGTACTCGTTGCATCATCTGCTTCTGTTGTAGGATCAGCTGTTGGCTTTGTCTGTGATTCCTCAGAAGTTTCTTCTTGCGCTTCTTGCGTTTCTTCTTCTTC
>JAILOU010000049.1 GCA_024690665.1 Eubacterium sp. | reverse complement strand
TCGTAATAAAGTGCTTCGTTCGACTTGCATGTGTTAAGCACGCCGCCAGCGTTCATCCTGAGCCAGGATCAAACTCTCATGTTTAATCTTTTGATAATTGCTTCAGAATTACTTCTTGGCTAATTTATCCTTGTGCATCTTATAAGTCAGATGCTTTACTGTTTTAAGGTGTTAATCTAATGATTAACTGTTCTTAATTAAGAACGTTTCTCTTAGAATTTTTCAAGGTTATTTCACTGTTCAGTTATCAAGGTTCGTGTCAGCGTTTTGTGTTTGTATCTCTCGCCGACAGCTTGTTTATACTACCACCACGCAAGGGGCTTTGTCAACACCTTTTTTTCATTTATTTTCATTTTTTTTGGATTTCATTTTCTTGTCAAAAATCCATCCCTTTTTTTATGATTTTTTGTAAAAAATAACCTCCCTTTCAAACGCTCATTTGAAAGGGAGGTCTCATGTTGATTTATCGATTAGTCTTCATCGTCATCATCGTCATCATCATCGTCGTCATCATCGTCACTATCGTCGTCATCATCGTCGTCGTCATCGTCGTCGTCATCGTCGTCGTCATCGTCGTCATCGTCGTCATCATCATCTTTATCTTTATTTTTCTTTTCTTTCTTAGACTTTTCTTTTGACTCATTAGATGAAGAATCATTAGAATCTGATTTTGCCGGCTTGCTTTGTACGGCTGCATCATCATCGTCGTCATCATCGTTATCGATTTTCTCTACGGAAGAATCCAGCACCTTGCCTGTGTATGCGTCGATTTCATATTCGTATTCCTTGGTAGCCGTCTTAAATTCCACATCATAGACCTGCTCGTCTTCATCTTTATCAAGTTTCACTTTGGTAAATGTAACATCAGATGCCTTTAATGAAGCAGCTGCAAGTGCTGCGCTCTTTGCCTCATCCACACCGATATAGCTCTTGGTCTCCTCGACTTCTTCCTGCTCTTCTTGTTCTTCTTCCTCCACGGCCTGTTCAATCACCTCAGACTCTTTTTCAATAACGCTTCCGTCATATGGATCGATTTCATAAGAGTACTCAGCTGTCTTAGTTTCGAATTCAATATCATATACATAATCGAAGCCATCTCGCTCAAGTTCAATCTTAGAATCCACAACATCATTTGCCGTTACTCCGGCGTCCATATAGGCAAAATTCTTTGCCGCTTCCTCATCAATCATGCTGCTTTTTTTCGCGGTATCCGCCGCGAAGATTGTTCCAAGGCTCACAACCGATACGATCGCGAGTATCAAAATCACACTTAAATATTTATTGATCTTTAAAAACTTCATAACCTGTCTCTCCTCTTTTTATTGAAAATGTAAATTCACTTCCCTTTCCTTTTCCTTCTGATGTAATCCGCATCTGTCCGCCATGGTACCTGGCAATTTCATTTACCAGTGCAAGCCCAAGTCCATAGCCCTTTTCGCTTCCGCGCGATGAGTCTTCCTGGTAAAACCGGTCGAAGATCTTCGACTGCGCTTCCTTTGAGATACCGATTCCATCGTCCTTAACGGAAAGGATGGTTTCTTTTTTCGTTTGCTTAAGTTCCAATAGAGTATGACCGTTTTCATTTCCGTATTTGTATGCATTGTCGAGCAAATTGATGACCAGTCGTTCTAAGAGTCCTTCATTTCCCCTGATGACCACGCCATCTTGAATGTCTCCTTCAATCGTGATTCCCTGATAGCCGATTCTCGACATATCTTCCATCACCTGCCTGCAGATCCTGCTAAGGTCCACCTGCTCAAGCGGAAACCGTTTCTCACCCTGTCCGATTCTGACAAGCGACAACAGCTCTTCAACCAGCTTTTTCATGCGGCGGCTTTGCCTTTCAATCACCTTAAACGCGCTCTTATATTCTTCTTCCGAGCGAGCATCGCTAAGCGCGTATTCGGTCTGCGTCAGTATCACAGCGAGTGGTGTTCGAAGTTCATGAGACGCATCGGAAGTAAACTGCTTTTCTCTTGCAAATGACCGGTCGAGGCGGTCAAACATCTCATTATATGTTGTGGCAAGAGCGTAGAGTTCATCCCGGTTACTTCCGGTTTCGATACGCTTATCAAGATCGTCTGCATCCGCAATCTTTTGTGCGGTATTTTTCATCTCATTAAGAGGTCTTAGGATTCCCTTGGCCGCCAGGATACTTGCAATAATGATAATCAGCGCCAAAAGTGGCAAAAATGCCAGCACACATTTCGTCACCTGGTGCAGCTGAATCTGCTGCTGCTCAAGCGGTACGATGCCGCGGATCCACAAGTCTTCAAGACCACTCGTTACAAGGCAGCGGTCATAGATGATGTAGCGGTCGGCGCCGATTTCCTTTACATAGAGTTTGGATGTGGTAAATGGCTCGCCTTCCATCTCTTTAGACATCGGGTTGTTTCCATATAGAAGCTCTCCCTGTGAAGTGTATAAAGCGCTTTCCACGTCATTTAAGATATCCAGAAAATCATCATTGATTCTTAAATATCCATCCTGATACTCGATGTACAGATTCACGGCGTCGCTTTTTTGAGCTTCTGTAGCCGCATCCTTGTCAAGATACTCAATCTTCTCCGCGTTTACATTGACCGCGCTAAGCAGATAATCCGCAAGTGTCTTTTCCATCACGGATGCGCTAACCATTCGTACAATGAAAAATGTTACTAAGATTGCACAAAACATCGAGATTGAGAAGATAAGTAAAATTCTGCTTCGTACTGATAATTTCTTCATAATCTATTCTCCCGTAATCAGATAACCGGCTCCTCGCTTGGTCCGAATCAGTTTTAACTCATGTCCCTCATCAATCTTTTGGCGTAAGTATCGAATATACACATCCACCACATTGGTGCCGCCTTCATAATCAAAGTCCCAGATGTGATCTTCAATCTTGGTGCGGCTAAGCACCTTGCCCTGATTGTAGGCGAGATATTCAAGGAGCTGATATTCCTTTGCCGTAAGTTCAATCTCCACGCCCGCACGCTTTACGCGATGTGAAGATGTATCAATCTCAAGATCTGCCACCTTTAGTACACTCGATGGTGCGTTGTGATAAAGTCTCGTCATCACCCTGACTCTTGCAACAAGTTCCTCTAAGGAAAATGGTTTCACCAGGTAATCATTGGCTCCGGCGTCGAGTCCACGCACTCGTTCTTCTACCGCATCCTTTGCTGTCAGAAACAAGACCGGCGTTCCCGGACTTTGTTCCTTAATGACCTTCAGTACATCATAACCATCCTTAATCGGCATCATCACGTCTAAGATTACGGCGTCATATTCAGCACAACTAAGACAATCAATTGCCTCTTGTCCATCGAAACACGAATCCACCATATAATGTTCGTCCTGCAGCGTCTTTGTCACGACTTCATTTAAATCTTTTTCATCTTCTGCATATAAAATTCTCATCTCATCTCTCCCTGAATCATTCCCCCTTGTTTTACGGTCATGTCCTATCTACATGTTCATCCTACACCACAAAAATTAGAGGAAGATTAGAAAACAATTTTTCTTTTATTATAGCATCTTACGCATCAAAAAAAGCCCTCTCTTATACGTTTGTATAAGAAAGAGCTTGTGAGCGGAGAAGGAGGGATTTGAACCCTCGCGCCGCTGTTAACGACCTACTCCCTTTCCAGGGGAGCCCCTTCGGCCAGCTTGGGTACTTCTCCATCTTGCCTAAAAAAAAATAACCAACTTGATGGCTATCTTCAGGTATTCCTCTTACAAAGGAAACGCAGAGGGTGGGATTCGAACCCACGTGGGCGTGAACCCAAACGGTTTTCAAGACCGCCTCGTTATGACCACTTCGATACCTCTGCATTCAATTGTTTGCTTTTTCCAAAGCAAGACTTATTCTATCATCAAACAAAGTGCGTGTCAACACAAAATGTTATGATTTTTTAACTTTTTTATCGCTCGCCAAGTTTTAGATTTGGAACTGCATTAAGGTCCGTGTGGCTACGGGTTCCGGCAAGGAATTCATAGTATCCCGCTGCCCCGATCATGGCCGCATTATCCGTGCACAATATCGGCGACGGATGATAGAATGCCACTCCTTTTTCCTCGCAGGCTTTGCGCATTGCTTCCCGCAATGTTGCGTTCGATGCCACGCCTCCGGCAATGGCGAATTTATCCAGATGATATTCTTCCATGGCATGGATGGCTCTCTGCGTCAGAACATCTACTACCGCCTGCTGGAAGGAAGCTGCAATATCCGCTTCGTTATATGTCTGATTCTTCATCTTACATCCGTTGATGTAATTTAATACCGACGACTTCATACCGCTAAAAGAAAAGTCATAGACATTGTCCGATACTTTTCCGCGCGGAAAATCAATAGCCGCAGGATCACCTTCCTTGGCCTTTTGTTCAATCTTCGGTCCGCCCGGATAGCCAAGTCCGATAGCCCTCGCCACCTTGTCAAATGCTTCTCCGGCCGCGTCGTCTCTTGTTCGTCCCAGGATTTCATAGGTACCATAATCCACAACGCGCACCAGATGCGTGTGTCCACCGGATACCACCAGGCATAAAAATGGTGGTTCCAAGTCTTTATTCTCAATGTAATTGGCGCTGATATGGCCTTCGATATGATGCACGCCCACCAGCGGAATGTTCTTCGCAAAACTAATTGCCTTCGCTTCTGCCACGCCTACCAAAAGAGCGCCCACTAACCCCGGTCCGTATGTAACCGCAATGGCATCCATATCATCCAGAGTCATTTTAGCTTCGTCAAGCGCCGCCCGAATCACCTGGTTAATCTTCTCTATATGTTTACGCGAAGCGATCTCCGGCACAACGCCTCCATACAAAGTATGAAGTGCAATCTGTGAGGAGATCACATTGGACCGAACGTCTCTGCCATTGACCACAACTGCTGCTGCCGTCTCATCGCATGAACTTTCGATTGCTAATATCTTAATTTCTTTATCTTCCATAATATATTGCCACTTTCCTGCTTAATCATCTGTCGTCGTATTCACGTCCGATAAATCAAACGCGATAATACGCCACTTCTCATCTTCACCCTGTCGCAACGCATATTGCTGGTTTGTATTTTCAAAGGAAGAACCTTCCTTCATAAAGTAGGTATCATATACAATCGCGATGTCATCACCCTTAACCGTTTTGTATTCTACATCCAGACTGCTGCATACCGTAATATTGACAATCGTACGTTTCATCTCCTGGTTTGCCACAATATCTGCCTTCACAGCATCTGCAAATGTTTCGATTGGGTTAATCTCCTGCAGATCCGGATCTAGCAGTGCCCACTGCACCTGTGCCAGATTCGTGATATCTTCTTCCGAGCATTCACCGGAATAATAGCACGAAACGATACGGTCGTAAAACTTAATCACTTCACGCGGAGACGGCGGATAATCCCCCTCCAGATCCGTGGTTAAGATGTCCTCTACCTCCGTCAATTCTTCAGTTGTCTCTTCAGCGGCTTTGGTCGTGTTACGATGGGAAAGATAATAGTAGTATCCCACAATCAACACAGCCATGATGATCACCACGACCACCATTCTGATCACTTTTTTCACTTAGAGTGTCCTCCTGCTTTTGCAAAGAAACAAACTATTCTTCCTCAATAAATTCCAGTTCCACGCTCTTGCCATCTTTTCCAAGATAACTGTGTGCATAGATACTTCTGACTTCGTCCATATAACTGTCTGCCCGAACGAGTGACGGACTAAAATGCGTCAGCCACATCTCGCCCGGCTGCGCCTTATCGGCAAGGCGGGCAGCTTCGTAAAATGTCATATGTTTGTACTGACGAGCCTTCGCCAGCTTCTCCTTTTCGGCATACATGCCTTCACAGATAAATAAATCAGCATCCTTCGCCTGCTCGGCGATAATATCCACCGGTCTTGAATCGGTACAATAGGTCACCTTGATGCCTCGTCTCGGCGGTCCCATTACCATCTCCGGTGTGTAGACCTTGCCGTCCAGCTCAACGGTCTCTCCCTTTTGCAGACGATTCCAGCACATCTTCGGAATCTCATGCTTATTCGCATTGTCTACAGAAAACTTACCGGCTCTTTCTATCTCAAGTGTATATCCATAACAGATCACATTGTGCTTTACCTTAAACGCTGTGATCTTATAACCCTTTGACCTTACAGTCTCCACATCTTCCGATAACTCGTGATACTCAATGTGAAATGGCAACTCCGGTGCAATCACCCTAAGCGCATCCACCACTCTTTTCAGCCCCTTTGGTCCAATCATCAAAAGCGGTTCCGTGCGGTCTGCATTTCCCATTGATAAAAGTAGTCCCGGAAGCCCACTGATATGGTCTGCATGATAATGCGTAAAACAGATGGTATCAATCGAATGTACGCTCCAACCTTTTTCTTTAATTGCCACCTGCGTGCCTTCGCCGCAGTCAATCAGCAGATTACTGCCGTTATATCTTGTCATGAGTGCTGTCAAATGACGATGAGGAAGCGGCATCATTCCGGCCGTTCCCAATAAGCATACGTCTAGCATTCTTTTTCTCCTACTTCAAACTTCATAATCACCGCATCTTCTTTCGGCTCATCATAATAATTCTTGCGATTTCCAACCTCTTCAAATCCAATGCGTTTATACATGGCTCTTGCCGCTTCATTGCTTTCGCGCACTTCCAGGTAATAGTGGTTTACCCCCATCTGCTTACCATGCACGACCAGCTGCATAACCAGATTCGCTCCATAGCCTTTACGTCTTTGCATCGGCGCAACTGCCACCTTCGTGATATCGGCCTCATCCGCCGCCGCATACAAAAGTGCATAACCCACAACTGTTGTTCCTTCTGCCGCCACTAAAAATATGGTTTCTTCCATATCCAGCGCTGCCTGAAAGCTTTGCTTTGTCCAATTCTCTGTAAAGATTGCATCTTCAAGCGTTGCAACCTGTTCCATATCCTTCAGCGTTGCCTTTCGGATCATGCCTTCTTTCCTTCCTTTGCAAGGCGTTCGCGCTCTGCCTGAGACAATCTCAGATACTCCGGCGCAAACTCATCAGAGCTTACCGTCTTACCGGCCTTAGCCATTACCAGCCCAAGCGCCGCCACCGATCCGGCTCTTTGTTTATTCATATGTGCCGGTGCAAATGTATACGGCACCCTAAGATTCTCTTCCAGATATTCATGAAATGCCGTAACGCCGTCTCCCAGGAAACAGACCACCTCGCCGCGGCGATTGATATCTTCTACTACTTTGTCAATTCCAGCTGCAACAGGCTGTTGAAGCTCCGTCATCTCATTTCCGTCAAAACAATACAGTCCGGTATAGGCCTGATTGCGTCTTGCATCCATAAGGGGACAGATATAATCACGATGTCCTACCAGATTGTAGGCGAGCGCTCCAACGGTCGGAACCGCAACCAATGGTTTTTCCAGCGCAAGGCCAAGTCCCTTAGCTGTTGCCGAGCCGATTCTAAGTCCGGTAAAAGATCCCGGTCCGGCTGCAACTGCGATGGCATCTATGCTCTCCATGTCAAGCTCTGTCATCTTCTGTATCTCTTCTAACATCGGCAGCAAGGTCTGCGAATGTGTCTTTTTATAATTCACCGTATATTCTGCAAGCAAGTTGTCGTCTTCTACGAGCGCTACGCTTGCCACAAGTCCTGAGCTGTCAATCCCAAGCACTTTCATTAATGAGTTACCTCCTCTATCAGAATTCGTCTGTAATCGAATCCTTTCTCAAGGTCTTTTTCGATTGTAATTCGTGTGTAGTGATCGGGAAGGATTTCTTCAATCAGATTGGCCCACTCAATAATCGTAAAGCCGTCTCCATAGAAATACTCTTCGTATCCAATCTCCTCCATCTCTTCGACATCCCCAATTCGATAGACGTCGAAATGATAGAACGGCATTCTCCCTTCCTCATACACCTGTACAATCGTAAATGTAGGTGAGGACACCGCTTCTTCAATTCCCAATCCCTGTGCAATTCCCTGGGTAAAGACCGTCTTACCGACTCCGAGGTCTCCAATCAATGTGTAAACGCTTCCCGGTTTTGCCTCGGCTCCAATCTTCTTACCAAGTGCAAATGTCTCTTCAGGGGTATTTGTTTCTATCAACATATGTGTGCCCACCTTTTTCTTTCCTTCAATATATTGTACCACACACAAAACCTATGTTACAATTTTTTAGACATATTTCAAGATGTATTTTTAATTTGAAGGAAGATTTTTATGAGACCATTACCTAAGCTTGCCATCTTCGATATGGATGGCCTGATTTTTGATACCGAAGAGATGTTTTTTGAGCAACTGCGTCTTGTCATGAAGACTTACGGCTACCACATGACGCGCGAGCGATATATCGAAACGCTTGGTCTTGCCCGCGAGGCGGCACGCGTTAAAATGACCGGATTTTTTGGCACCGATTATCCCTTTGACGAAATCAGTGCTAAGGCTCGAAAATCCCTTAACGAAATCGCCGTGGCCCAGGGTCTTCGTGTCAAAAAAGGAATTACGCAGCTTCTTCACTTCTTTAAAACCAAAGACATTCCTTGCTGCGTGGCCTCTTCTTCTCCTTCCGATGTTGTTGCGTTATATTTAAAAAGCGGCCTCATCTACGAATATTTTACACATATAATAGGAGGCGAAATGATCTCCCATTCCAAACCCAACCCGGAAATCTTTCTTGCATCATGCTCTGCATTTCAGGTCGCACCTTCCGATGCTATCGTATTAGAAGATTCCGAAAACGGAGGACGAGCTGCCATTGCTGCCGGGATTCCTCTCATCCTGATTCCAGACATGAAAATACCGCAACAAGAAGTCTTGTCAAAAGCCTTTCTTGTTGCGGCTGATGCTACTGAGGTAATTAGAAATTATTCTTAATTAAATTCACCATCTCAATTGCAGAGCATGCGCAATCATATCCCTTATTTCCGGCTTTTGTGCCCGCACGTTCGATTGCCTGCTCAATCGTATCGGTTGTCACAATACCAAAGAGTGTCGGAACACCGCTTTGAAGTCCAACCTGTGCTACGCCCTTGCTGGCTTCATTGCATACAAGGTCATAGTGACTTGTTGCTCCACGAATTACAGCACCTAACACAATGACAGCGTCATATTTACCGGACTGTGCCATCTTCTGTGCAACGATTGGAAGTTCAAATGCACCCGGAACCCATGCAAGATCAATATCGCCATCTGCAACGCCGTGACGCACAAGTCCGTCCTCTGCTCCGCTCACAAGCTTTGATACGATAAACTCGTTAAATCTTGCAGCTACAATACCGACTTTCATTCCCTGTCCAATTAATTTTCCTTCTAATTTGTTCATGATATAATTCCTCCTGCTTTTCTTTTATTTATAATCTGTCATATGATGCATCTTATTTTGCTTTGTCTTTAAATAAAACTCATCAAACTTTTGTGCTTTAATCTGGATCGGCACACGTTCTTCAATAGAAATGCCATATCCGGACAGTCCGGAGATCTTCTCCGGGTTATTGGTTAACAAGCGAAGCTTGCTTGCTCCCACATCGCGCAGAATCTGTGCGCCGATTCCGTATTCACGAAGATCCGGTGCGAATCCAAGCTTAATGTTCGCTTCTACCGTATCATAACCCTCTTCCTGAAGCTTATATGCCTTTAACTTGTTAATAAGGCCAATGCCTCTTCCTTCCTGGCGAAGATACAGTAAGATTCCTTTTCCTTCTTCTGCAATCATCTTCATTGCTTCATCAAGCTGTTCTCCACAGTCACATCTTGCAGAGCCAAAGACATCTCCGGTCAGGCACTCAGAATGCACACGGCAAAGTACCGGTTCATCCGGTGTAATGTCACCCATAACCAGGCATACATGATGCTCGCCATTTAATTTATTTTCATATCCATGAATCGTAAACTCTCCATACTTTGTCGGAAGCTTTGCAGTTGCCTGACGCTCTACAAGCGACTCTCTGTCGAGACGATATTTTACTAAATCTGCAATGGTAAATACATTGATGTCATGCTCCGTTGCAAACTCTAAGAGTTCCTGCGTACGCATCATCGTTCCGTCATCTCTCATAATCTCGCAGCACAGACCACATTCTTTTAATCCGGCAAGTCTGACAAGATCGACTGTCGCTTCGGTATGTCCGGTTCTTTTTAAGACACCGCCTTCACGCGCACGAAGCGGGAACATGTGTCCCGGACGTCTAAAGTCTTCCGGCTTTGCGCCATCTTCCACGCACTTAAGTGCTGTGATAGAACGCTCTGCTGCCGAGATACCGGTTGTCGTATCAACATGGTCGATCGATACCGTAAATGCAGTTGAGTGATTGTCTGTATTCACATCTACCATCTGGCCAAGGTCTAAGTCATCGCACATCTGACCGCTCATTGGCATACAGATTAATCCCTTGGCGTAGGATGCCATAAAGTTCACATTTTCCTGTGTTGCATATTCTGCGGCGCAGATTAAGTCGCCTTCATTTTCACGATCCGGGTCGTCGATTACCAGGATCAACTTTCCATTTCTTAAATCTTCGAGCGCCTGCTCGATTGGTGCTACTTCTTTCATCTAAATATTCCTCCTTAAAATCCGTGCTCCAACAAAAATTCTTTTGTAATGCCGCCCGCCGTTTTTTCTTCCTGCGGTGCCGGCTGCATCAACTTTTCAACATATTTTCCTATAATGTCACACTCTAAGTTAACGAGTGAACCTACCTTTTTTGTGTACAGATTCGTCTCTGATTGTGTGTGCGGAATAATCGACACCTTAAAGCAGGTATCATCCACATACGCTACCGTCAGCGAGATTCCGTCTATGGCAATTGAGCCTTTTTCTACCACGTATCTTAGAATCGAGGCGTCTGCCGCAATCGTATACCAGATAGCATTGTCGTCTTTTTCAATTCCTCGAACCGTTCCCGTTCCGTCTATGTGACCGGAGACGATATGTCCGCCAAAACGCCCTTCGGCGCTCATGGCTCTTTCTAAATTGACCGGCGTCTTCGCCGTAAGTTCCGACAGACTGCTTCTAGACAACGTCTCATGCATCACGTCTGCGGTATAGCTGTCTTTCCCGATTGTGGTAACGGTCAGGCACACGCCATTAAGCGCTATGCTGTCACCAATCTGTGTTCCTTCGAGCACTTTATCAGCCCCAATGGTTAACACACACGACTTCGCTGCCTTTTTAATATTAATCAGTGTTCCCACTTCTTCTACAATTCCTGTAAACATCTGATCACCTTACTTTCTTTATTGTTCCTTCTATCAGATAGTCGCCGCCATATTCCTGCATCTTCACATCACTAAGCTGCGCGGCCTGTGACATCTTCATAATTCCTTCGCCCATCACCGGACCCTTGGCCCTGGCGCCTCCGATAATCTTCGGGGCAATGTATGCATATACCTTATCTGCAAGTCCTTCTTGAATCAGCGATCCGTGAATCTCTCCGCCGCCTTCTACCAGCACGCTGTCAATCTTCTCTTCGCCAAGACTTTGTATGACTTTTTTCAGATTCACCTGCGTTTCCTGTTCTTGCACAATCACGCGAACGCCGGCTTTTTCAAGCTGCGCTTTCTTGTTCTCATTTGCTCCGGCTACGGCATAGATCATTGTTGGAATCTCATGTGCCGTCTTCACAATCTGTGCATCCATTGGAATTCTAAGATGTGAATCACAGATGACGCGAATCGGATCGACGCCTTCACAAGTTCTGCAGTTAAGCATCGGGTCGTCTGCAAGCACGGTTCCGATTCCTGCCATGATGGCCTTATATTGTTTTCGAAGTTCATGCACATGCTCGCGCGCTTTCTCTTTCGTTATCCACTTAGAATCCCCGCTTGCACTTGCAATCCTTCCATCAAGCGTCATGGCATACTTGACTGCCACAAGCGGCAGATTCGTCTGTATGTAATGAAAGAAGATTTCGTTAAGCGCTAAGCATTCTTTTTCTAAGATTCCGGTTTCGACTTCGATGCCATGGTCTCTTAAGATCTTAACGCCCTTTCCGCCGACCAGTGGATTAGGATCCATGCTTCCAACATAGACCTTTCCAATCTTTCTTTCGATTATGATGTCTGTACACGGCGGTGTCTTTCCCTGGTGGCAACATGGCTCAAGCGTTACGTATAATTCCGCTCCTGTCACATCTTCTGTGCATCTTAACAGTGCATTCCTCTCGGCATGATATTCTCCGTATCGTTCGTGATATCCTTCCGATACAATCCTGCCGTTCTTTACTACCACACAGCCGACCATTGGATTCGGAGAAGTATGTCCCATTCCCTGCCTGGCAAGTTCAAGTGCGCGGGCCATATATTCTTCTTTTTGATTCAATCTATCCGCCTCCCATATCTGCAATAAAAAACCCCGAGCTAAATACTCGGGGGATTACACGCAATGTATTGCAACTGCTTTCTTCTCACATCCAGACTGTACTGTCGGTCCCGGATTCTCACCGGCTCATGCTTTCGCTCACGGACTTACCCACCTATGTGGTATCACCGTCGGTCGGGAATTGCCTTGCGGCTTCACCCTGCCCCGAAGAACTCTATTTCATTTACTTTGACTATATTAGCACAAACCCATCTACCTTGCAATCGGTTTTGCAAAATTAGTCCTTCCTTCCCCCCTTTTGCATCTGTTCCCTGTTTCATGCTATAATGTTGCATTGTATAGACTAAAAAATAGATGAGGAGATTTTATGAGTGGAAATGTAATCGGAATACTGCTCGTCATGATCGTGTATATGTTCTTTATGGTCTTGGTGGGCATCTTGTATTCTAGACGAAACAAAGATGTAAATGATTTTTATTTAGGTGGTAGAAAGCTTGGTCCTTTGGTAACTGCCATGAGTGCGGAGGCTTCCGACATGAGTAGTTATCTTCTGATGGGTCTTCCGGGACTTGCCTATCTGTCGGGTGTGGCAGATGTCGGCTGGACCGTCATCGGTCTTGCGGTCGGTACTTATCTGAACTGGCTGCTGGTTTCCAAACGACTTCGTCGCTACAGTGCGAAGGCCAACAATTCGATTACGATTCCGGAATTCTTTTCCAATCGATTCCGTGACAAATCAAAATCTTTGCTTGCCATCAGTGCCTTGCTGATTGTTGTCTTCTTCGTTCCTTATACCGCTTCCGGCTTCGCAGCCTGCGGAAAGTTATTCAGTAGTTTATTTGGCGTTCCATACTTGCCGGCCATGATCGTCAGTGCCATCATCATCGTTGCCTATACGGCTCTTGGTGGTTTCCTTGCGGCCAGCACAACGGATTTGATTCAAAGTATCGTTATGACATTTGCCCTTGTTGCTATTGTCATCTTCGGCATCCATATTGCGGGTGGCTGGGATAACGTTGTGTCCAATGCACATTCTTTAGACGGTTACTTAAGTTTCTTTGAAACGCACGATCCGGTATCCGGTGAGAGCAGCCCGTATAAACCGATTACAATCTTATCGACGGTTGCCTGGGGACTTGGTTACTTTGGTATGCCGCATATCCTGCTTCGTTTCATGGGAACAGAAAGCGAAGATAAACTAAAGATTTCAAGACGTATCGCTACCGTATGGGTGGTTATTTCTATGGCCATCTCTGTTTTAATCGGTATCGTCGGATACTCGGTTTCAAAGGAAGGTTTAATTGAGACCTTCACAGAATCCGGACAGTCTGAAACCATCATTATTAAACTCGCCATGATTTTAAGTGAAAATGGTGCTCTGTGCGTTTTGGTTGCCGGCTTAACGCTTGCCGGTATCCTGGCTTGTACGATGTCGACTTCAGATTCTCAGCTTCTTGCTGCGGCTTCTAGTGTCTCTCAGAATCTGATTTCCGACTTCTTTGGTTTTAAGATCTCACCGAAAAAGGCTATGCTTACCGCTCGTCTTACGGTTCTTGTAATTGCCATTATCGGTGTCTTACTTGCACTTAATCCGGACAGTTCGGTGTTCAAGATTGTTTCTTTTGCCTGGGCCGGTTTTGGTGCTTCGTTTGGACCACTAATGCTGTTTTCTTTATTCTGGAAACGTTGCAACCGCAATGGTGCTCTTGCCGGATTAATCGGAGGCGGCGCTATGGTGTTCATCTGGAAGTTCGCAATCCGTCCGCTTGGTGGCGGCTGGGATATCTATGAGCTGCTTCCGGCGTTCATCGTTTCTTGTGTACTGATTATTGTTGTCTCACTTGCAACGGCTCCGCCGAGTAAGGAGATTGTGGAGGAATTCGAATCTGTTTAGGATTGGGTATGATAATATTACAAGAAATAGAGTTTTTTCTTATGAAGAGTATATTAGTATTCTGAGAAGGGATACATAGATCAAAAATTCTTAATCTGGTTGTGCTTTATTTATATATTGATCGTATTTTGGGTTTGTAATAAGGATTATGATCCCTACCAAAAAGAAATGGTTGAACGATTCTGTAACCAAAACAAAAATACAGTCAATTCAATATCGAATTGACTGTATTTTTTACATTTTTAACAAGTATATTACCCTTCCGAATCGAGTAAGCGTAATATATATACTCCATCATGGAATGTGTCCATATATATGTTTCCCCTGTCATCCACTATACAGTCCTCTGCCGTTCCAAGAAGCGGTCCAGGCTTTGGCACGTCAAACAGAGGCTTCTCCGGATTTGGAGGGATAAAGTATCCAAGCTCTTTTATATAATACGGATCGGATACATCGTACACGCGCATCCCCGCATGGAAATAACAACAATATACGCGATTCGGATCAGACTCTAATCCATTCTTATCCATAGGTTCATGGACGTTGTGCGGTCCAAACGGTCCCTGACATCCGATTCCACAATCATTAAAATTTGGATACGGGAAATCTTTTGGCACCTCAGGATAAGGGAACTCCGCAATCAAAACCGGATCGCTCGGGTCAGACACATCTATCATATGCAAATTATTCATAGGCTGTCTTCCACCGTTTATCGGATCTTTCTTTTTATCAAAACTCTCTTTATTAAAACTCATAAACCTATCGCCTTCATTGGTAAGAACAGCAAGCCCCCTGCCTTTAAGCGGAAGGAATGTATGACAGCGAGCTCCCGCTCTCTTACCACTGAAAGGACCTGTCAAGCGTATTTCACCCAAAAATTTAGGTCTTGTAACATCTTTCATATCCAGGATTACGCCTGCACCCGAAAAGTCTCCGCAATACGCAAGTCCATCTTGTACATATGCAGGTCCGTGAAGATGCGGCCAATTTTTCTCATCCATATGTCCTATCGGATACGTTCCGTCTTTTTGACCGTCCGCAAATTGCTCAGGCTTCCAAAAACGTCCTACTTCTTTTGTTTTTTTAGGATCCGATATATCAAGTATCCTTAAAATCTCGGCTATATAACCAGGACAATCTGAAGTCAAATAAAGATAAGGACCTCCATTATACATGAAGCGGTGTACTCCCATGCCTCCTTCATATCCAGTCTCCCAGTGCGATAACAGCTTTGGATGAAGTGGATCTTCTATACTGTAAATATTTATTCCGCTAATATTTTTATCTTCCCATTTAACACCATGAAGATATGGAATCCCGCCGCCTAGTGCAGCTATCATAAGATTGTCTGCTATCTGGATTTTAGGAACGCTCTGTTTTTTGTATTTCTTAGGATCGCAAAGTTCAAAATAATCCTTAGATATCGGGTTAGTCGGATCTGTCACATCTAAAATTGTAACGCCCGCTCCCTTAAATGAGCCACAATACAAATAATATTTTCCGTCTTCCGTTTTATGGAGCGCCATCTGAAAAGCCATTACATTATTCAGGTCATGATATCCGATAACCTCCATGTTTTTTATATACCCTTTATTGTCCTCACTCTTTGCATAAAATGGTATATTCATAACATCCCTTCCTTTCTTATCTTCTTGGCTGATATCCGTGATACTGTGAATAATGATCATCCCCCGGAAGATCGCTTAAAAACAAGCTTACTATTTCTTTTTGAGGTTTCAAAAACGGAAAGCTGTCCACAGTTGCCCACTCCGGCTTTTTCATATTTTTAACGCCTTCCGTCACTGCTTCAAGCCATTTTTCATTGTCTTCAAACCAGATCTCCACAACTCTTTGATACGGACTGTCATTTAATTCGCTTTTTACCCTGCTTGTTAGAATACGTGTAGTCTGTGGCATATTGCAAAATGTCGGCATCATCTCATCAAAAAACCATTTATCACCTTGCTCAAGACTTACACCATCGGGATATTTGAATGTAAAAAGCCATCTATAGTTATATCCGTCTTCTAAAGTTCTACTGGCTCCCTTTAAATCTTCTTCCCACCAAAACGGCATAAATATATATACAAATGGGATTGTATCATCTTCTTCATTGCCTTCTGTTGCTCTGGCATCGTCCCCATTAAACATCGATTTTTCATATGTCTCAGGGCGGTCCGGAAGATGCCCCTGCCACACCATTGCTTCCGGTGGAAAATATTCAGACAGAGCATTCACCATCGTCCTTGAATCATTGGGATTCACAAGCCAATAATGCTCTGTCAGACAAAAATTTCGACCTCCAAATCTCTCTCCGTCATCAGGCACCGGAAGCGCCCAATAATACGTATATTTAGTTACAAACGGTCCAAACTTCGCCATGCTCTCGGGCACATGATGATAATACATCCAATGTTGCAATTTGTGTCTGTTTTTTTCTTGCGGACAGTCAACAAATATAAAACTTCTTACCGGGTTAAATTCGATATTTTCCATTTTCTCCACCTTTCTATTATTCGAGTCTTGCCCCCGCATACTCTTTACTTAAAGCCAGGGCCTCTCATTTGATATATACAATACACTTCTTAGTATTATTTTATTTACCAAAAGCATCATCGTCCATCAGATATAATCCCCGGAGTTATCAACCTTTTCGTTGATAACTCCGGGGATTATTTTACTTATAGTATTCTTTTATTATTTCCGCGAAAGGTGTAACGGCTGTATCTTTCCACACCACCACAAGTCTGTTTCCGTCTACGTTAGACGTTTCAGCAAAAGGTATAAACTTAAGTTCTTTGCTGCCTAAAGGCATAAATGCCTCAAATGTTATTGCAACTCCTTTGTTCCTTCTAAGCTCCAACTCCATATTTTTCCAATTATCAAACTCTTTTATATCTTTCGGTTTTCCCACTTCTTTCGTAAAATCATTAATTACACTCTTTCCGACATTTCTGGCAAACAAATCATTAAATACAAATAACGTCTCTTTAAGTAGTTCTTTTCGGGTAAGCACCTTACGGTGCGCAAGCAAATGCTGCGTACTACAAATAACACCATAAGGCAGTTCCTTAAGCATCATACTTTGAAAATCGCATCTAATCATATATAAATCGACTGCAAACATAATGGCTATGTCTATATCATCGGCCTCAAATTTACTTACAAGCTCATTTATATTGCATGTTATAACTTGAGTTTCCGTAGATGAATACCGCCTTGTTATTTCCTCAGCCGCCGCAAGAGACTTGTCTTCCGTCTCATTGATCTGTGGAATTCCGATCCTAAGCTGTCTTATCGGTCCCATCATTCTTGCCGTATTTATCTTTTGTTCCATCTGCTTTAGCAATCTTGACAGTTCGAGATATAGATACTCTCCGGCTTTTGTAAGCGTTATTCTCTGTTTGTTATTTTCAAACAATAATATATCGATTTCCTGCTCGAGATTTTTTATCTGCTTATGAAGTGCCTGCTGCGAAACAAACAGCTTTTCAGCCGCCTCCCGATAATTGCAATATTTAGCTACAGTGACAAAACTTTTTAGCTGTTGTATAGTCATAATTATCCTCTTCGTTCAAATTATCCACTTGTGCTTTAAAGCCATGATATCCGTGCGAAAATCATAACTTCCTCCTGCTGCATATATGTTCTTATCTCCCCGGGCCGTTTTGTCTGTTCATCTTCGCCATGGACGCCAGTGTCGGAATATGCATCGGACAAACCGTCATACAGGAAAATGCTTTAGAACAGTTTTTTCCAAAATGCTCTTCATAACTTTTCCTAACCTCCTTTGCTTTTGACTGATTTCTAGAAGAAACCAGATAGCAGTCATTTGCAAAAAGCGCTCCAAAAAAGTTCTTTCCATCCACATAATTCGGACATACTTCCATGCACAACCCGCATTTTAGACATTTTGCAGTTTCGTATTGATGCTCATGTTCTTTCTTTTGTTCTTTAAACTTTTTGTTTTGCGCAGGTGTATATTCCCCAATGTACATGTTTATCTTTTTCAGGTTCTCATAGATGATCGACCGGTCCACAATCAGATCGTGAATCACGGGAAATTTCTGCAACGGACGAATCGTGATTTCATTTCCCTTCAAATCTTTAACCATCGTCTCACAAGCAATGGCCGGCACGCCATTGATGACCATTGCACATGCGCCGCACACTCCCTGCAGGCAGGAACACTCCCAGCCGATTCGGCTTGTCTTTTTACCCGTATCATCTATGATGTCATCATTGTAATTGATATAATCCAGCACTCCTGCAATCGTCATATCGTCCGTAACATCAACATCAAAGCCTTCCCAGTAAGGAGCTGTATGTTGTTTCTTTTGACGTAATACTTTAATTTTCATAAACGTGCTCCTTATCCATACTTATGTGAAACTGTCCATTGTCATATGCAATAATCGTCGCATATGCGAAGGCCTCATCCATATCCGGATAGTCACTTCGAAAATGTGCGCCCCTGCTCTCAGTTCTGTGCAGCGCGCCAAGAATCGTTGCCTTGCCCAGCGTCAAGATTGCCTTCAGTGAATAATTAATATACATAGAGACACTACTGTCAAATGATAACCGGTCGCATATCGACAAATAGTAATCGAGATCTGCCAAACCTTGTTTCATAGCCTGTTCATCTCTTACAATCCCAAGATTTTGGCGCATCACATCGGAAAGCATATCGCGGATATACATAACCGGGAACTGACTTTTCGTTTCCTTCATCTTGCGAAGGCGTGTATTTTCCTTAGCCTCCTCAGCAGAAAAATCCACTTTCTCCGTCTCAAAATCTCTTGCTATAATTTCATTTGCAGCCACCATTCCGCTGTACATAGCAGCTAAAAGAGAGTTTCCGCCCAAACGATTTGCACCATGGTAGATGGATGCACATTCCCCAACCGCAAATAGATTATCAATATTCGTCTCGTGATTTGGATGTACCGCCAAACCACCCATAAAGAAATGAACGGAAGGGGCCACCGGAATCGGTTCTTTGCTGATATCTATGCCGCGATATTTCTGACACAGATCTCTCACCTCCGGAATACGACGCCCAATTTCCTTCTCTCCAATAAAGGTTATATCAAGAAATACTTCCCTCCCGGTTCGATTGGCTTTATCAATTTCACGGCTCACGACATCACGTGTCATCAGATTGCCTTTTGGTCCATACTTTTCTTCCATGAAATAGATCCGTTTACCATGTTCGGTATAAAAAAGTCTTCCACCTTCTCCACGCACAGCTTCCGAAATAAGCATCCGTTTTTGACAGGTCTCGAGCGTTGTTGGATGATACTGTATAAATTCCAGATTTTTTAGTTGTACGCCCTGCATAAAAAGCTGTCCTGCGGCATAACCATCACACTGCGTAGAGCCTGTCGTCTTTCCAAACAGAGAATTTTGTCCGCCTGTTGCCATCACCAGAGCATCCGCGTACACAGCTTTAATTTTATCCAGTTTCTCATTGTACACCAGTGCGCCATAACACTTTCCATCCCTTATAAGCGCAGAATGGAAATACGTCCAAAGCTCCCTCTCAATCCGTCCAAGCACTTCGAATCTGCGTGCTTCCATCACAAGCGCTGAAACGATCTGCTTGCCGGTTGATGCGCCGCAAAAACAAGTTCTCTTAAAGGATTGCCCGCCAAAGGCTCTTTTCGCAATCGCCCCTTCATGATCAACGGTAAATACCGTCCCTATCTTCTCCAAATATCGTAGAATTTCCTCGGCATTTCGGCACAGACCGGTTACGGTTTCCTTGCCGGCAAGATAACTCCCGCCCTTAAGTGTGTCCTCAATGTGGCACTCCACCGAGTCTCCTTCGTCATGCTTGCTAAGAACAGCATTAATCCCGCCCGCTGCCATCACTGACTGGGCCCGTTCTGAAGGATGGGGCGCAATGAGTTTCACCCTTACGCCTGCTTCGGCAAGTTTTATCGCACAATGTAACCCGGAGATTCCTCCACCTATAACAATAACTTCTTTCATGTTCTCACCCTATCCATTTACAAACATAACAATCTGCGTATTCAATACCGAATAGACCGCCACCACGTAGATGATTGCACTGACAATATATATGATTCGATCCAGCTTTTTTTGTATTTCCACGGATGTAAGTATTCCCAGTGTTACAAGACCTTTGGTCAGAGAAATGGATACGTGTGTCAGCACCGTCGCAAAGAAAATCATTTCCGAAACAAATAAAAGAACAATAAAAAAGGTCAGTCCCCGCTCAGCGCATGCCTGCAAAAGCGAAAATGTATTGATATGCAGTATAAGAAGCGGGAATATCAATGCCGCCGACGCCCTTTGCAAAATCGTTTTTAAGTTAAGCTTTGGATACAGATCCATTCTCGTTCCATCTGCCTGCGTAAATACCGTGAGCATTCCACATACCGCATGCAAACAGACAAGCACCATAAATGGAATCGCAAATACCATTTTAAGCACAGGGTTATAGTAATAGGTCAGATAAGAAAAGACCGTGTAACCGATATGCAAAAGCATGAATACAATAGACAGTAGTCCAAGTGATGCATTAATCTTTTTTTGCTTCATTCATAATCCCCTCCGGTTTTTTTACGAAAAGTTTATCTCCTGAATACCTTGTATCTGTTTTTAGTCAAGACTCGCTCGCTGATTCAAGTATGTCATATCACACTCCTTAAGTAAATCCCATAAATCTTCTCGATTTTTTGTCAGAGCGCGCTCACTGATAAATTTTGATTAGTTCTGAAATAACAATTCATTTTGTAACTCACTCACCATATCACACTTAAATAGTTACAAATTCTTCTCCCCGAATCCAATAATCATTTCATTTTGTAACTTAATCACCATATCACACTCAAATAGTTACAAATTCTTCTCCCCGGCTCCAATAATCATTTCATTTTGTAACTTAATCACCATACCACACTCAAATAGTTACAAATTCTTCTTCCCGGCTCCAATAATCATTTCATTTTGTAACTTAATCACCAAATCACACCTAAATAGTTACAAATTCTCCTCCCCGGCTTCTCCCCTCCTAAGGGATTGTTTTCCGGTACCAGCCCCCTGCTTTCGACTGAGAAATATATTTCGACATCGCACATCGAGAGCCGCCAAAATTTTTTGAGTATCTAATGCTCGCCAAACCGAACCGGGGCTGCCTCCGATAGCGGAAAGAAATGGCCCGTCTGCGTAAGCAGACAGAGGAATGAAAAACAGGTGACTGCAAGCTTGCTTGCAAAGTCACCTGTTTTTTAGAACTCGTGTTGTGTTGTAAACACAACGAGCCATTTCTTGTAATCAAACCACCACCACCCTAGCTAAGCACGGGCGGTGGCGAGCAAATCATAAGATACGCAGAAAAATTTTGATTAGCGGTGGGGCAAAGGTACAACGGACCCTCTCTCGAAACCTCCCCCGCCGACATTCACACTCCCTCAGCATCACACAACCTTGCTTTCGACTGAGAAATACATTTCGACATCGCACATCGGGAGCCGCCAAAATTTTTCGAGTATCTAATGCTCGCCAAACCGAACCAGGGCTGCCTCAAATAACGGAAAGAAATGGCCCATCTGCGTAAGCAGACAGAGGAATGAAAAACAGGTGACTGCAAGCTTGCTTGCAAGGTCACCTGTTTTTTAGAACTCGTGTTGTGTTGTAAACACAACGAGCCATTTCTTGTACTCCCACCACAACCATCCTAGCAGAACACGGGCGGTGGCGGGCAAATCAAAAGATACGCAGAAAAATTTTGATTAGCGGCGGGGCAAAGGTACAACGGACCCTCTCTCGAAACCTCCCCCTGCCGACATTCACACTCCCTCAGCATCACACAACCTCGCTTTCGACTGAGGAATACATTTCGACATCGCACATCGAGAGCCGCCAAAATTTTTCGAGTATCTGATGCTCGCCAAACCGAACCGGGGCTGCCTCCAATAGCGGAAAGAAATGGCCCGTCTGCGTAAGCAGACAGAGGAATAAAAAACAGGTGACTGCAAGCTTGCTTGCAAAGTCACCTGTTTTTTAGAACTCGTGTTGTGTTGTAAACACAACGAGCCATTTCTTGTACTCCCACCGCCACCACCCTAGCAGAACACGGGCGGTGGCGAGCAAATCATAAGATACGCAGAAAAATTTTGATTAGCGGCGGGTCGGTGCGGGGAGAAATCGTATTCTCAGGAGAAATCCAATCCCCCCTCGCTTAGGGAGCGAGAATTAGACACCCTTCATTGTCAGCGAAATCCTTCCCTTCTTCTCATCCACCGCCAGCACCTTCACATCCACAACATCGCCAACACTGACAACCTCCAGCGGATGCTTAATATAGCGGTCGCACAGCTGCGAGATATGCACAAGACCATCCTGGTGCACACCGATATCCACAAAAGCACCAAAGTCAATCACATTACGAACCGTACCTTTAAGAACCATGCCTTCCTTTAAGTCCTTCATCTCAAGGACGTCACTTCTAAGGATTGGCTTTGGCATATCCTCACGAGGATCACGACCCGGTTTTTCTAATTCCTTCACGATATCACGAAGCGTGATTTCACCGATTTCCAATTCACCGGCCAGTTTCTTGTAATCAGAGACCTTCTTAGAGATTCCGACCAAAGCACCCTTGGCAAGGTCTTCCTTTTTGTAGCCAAGCTTTTCTAAAAGCGTCTTGGTTGCCTCATAACTTTCCGGATGCACGCCGGTAGCATCAAGCGGATTCTTACCGTCGGCAATACGAAGGAAACCGGCGCACTGCTCATAAGCCTTAGGACCAAGTTTGGCAACCTTAAGAAGCTGAGAGCGCATTGTGAATCTGCCATTGTCCTCACGATAAGTAACAATGTTTTTCGCGATAGCCTTAGAGATACCGGATACATATTCAAGAAGTGGAGCAGAAGCCGTATTAAGGTCTACACCGACTTTATTTACGCAGTCTTCCACGACGCCGCCAAGTGCCTCAGACAATTTCTTTTGATTCATATCATGCTGGTACTGACCGACACCGATAGCTTTCGGTTCGATTTTCACAAGCTCGGCAAGCGGATCTTGCAGACGTCTCGCCATGGATGCGGCACTTCTTTGACCAACATCAAAATTCGGGAACTCTTCCGTAGCCAGCTTACTTGCAGAATAAACGGAAGCACCGGATTCATTTACAATAATATATTCCACCTTCTGCGGAATTTCCTTAAGAAGATCGACGATGATAGCCTCAGACTCACGAGAAGCCGTACCATTACCAAGAGAAATCAAGGAAATATTGTACTTCGCAATCATCTGCTTTAAGATCTTCTTCGACTCTTCCACCTTGTTTTGCGGGGCAGTCGGGTAGATGACCTTGGTATCGAGAACCTTACCGGTCTCATCGACAACGGCAAGCTTACAGCCGGTACGAAAAGCCGGGTCCCAGCCGAGAACCACGCGGCCGGCGATCGGCGGCTGCATAAGAAGCTGTACTAAGTTCTTGCCAAACACTTCAATTGCGCCATCTTCCGCCTTTTCTGAAAGTTCAGAGCGAACCTCACGCTCAATGGCCGGCGCAATCAGACGCTTGTAGCTGTCTGCGATTGCATTTTGCAAAAATGGAGTCGTGTATTTATTGTCACGCGTAATAACCTTACGCTCAAGATATTTGATAATATCTTCTTCCGGCGCGTTAACCTTCACCGTCAGAATCTTCTCGTGCTCACCGCGGTTAAGTGCAAGCACGCGGTGGCCGGCAAGTTTTTTAATAGGCTCTTCAAAGTCATAGTACATCTCAAAGACCGACTCTGCCTCCGGGTCTTTGGCAGTAGATGTGATAAAGCCCTGCTTCATAGTCATCTCACGAATGCGAATACGATAATCCGCCTCATCGGAAATGGACTCTGCGAGAATATCAAGAGCACCCGCAAGAGCATCCTCTACTGTAGCAACTTCCTTTTCCGGATTGATGTACTGCTCGGCTTCTGCCTCAATCGAAGTATTTGTCATCTGTAATAAAATCAGGTTCGCTAAAGGCTCAAGTCCGCGCTCCTTCGCAATCATTGCTCTGGTACGACGCTTCGGTCTGTAAGGACGATACAAGTCATCTACGACAACCATCGTCATCGCTGCCTCAATCTGCGCCTTCAATTCCGGTGTGAGCTTGCCCTGTTCTTCAATGCTGGCAAGCACCTGTTCCTTCTTCTCATCAAGATTGCGAAGATAGGTCAGTCTCTCGGATAACTTACGAAGCACCTCGTCATTTAACGAGCCCGTAACTTCCTTACGATAACGCGCGATAAACGGGATTGTATTCCCCTCATCAATCAATTTGACGGCAGCCTCAGCCTGTCCCTTCTTAATTTCAAGTTCCTTAGCAAGTTGTGTAATAATGTCCAATTTCAATACTCCTTTATGTAATTTTTCAAAGTCTAGACAGACTCCTCAAAATAATCTCCTTTTTGATATTCCTGAGCGCCCTCGTTGATTCGCATCAGGTAATAACATTCCTGCGTCTGTACAATATACGGAATCACCCACAAAAATCCAATCATCATGGAGACTACTCCTAAGATATACAGACCGGCAAAGCTGGCATGAAGCCAGAAGTAATGCGTTCTATAGCCTTTCATCATCTGACGACTTTGACGCAGCGCATCAGATACCGTATACTCAATATGGTCGAGGCACAGTTCAAATACCAGCGCGTGATTTAGCACGACAGCGAGGTAAGCAACTGCCCACACCAGATACATTAAGAAAAATACCAGATAATACGTGGCAAGATCAAAGTAGTACTGTCCCAGCGCCGCCCATACAAGACGCGGAGCCTGGAAGATGTAATCGATAACAGTAAAAAACAGCGCTGCCTTTACAAATTGATTGCTCCTGTTTTTAAATGCATAAAACAAGTCCTTCATCGAGGTCTCCATGCCTCTGGCAAGGGACAGATGGATGTGTTTAAGTCCGATGAACATCATCATGCCAAGCAGGCCGATGATAAAGTCTGCGACGATTCCAATTACAATCGTCATATACGAAGACGCACTCATCATCATGATGGCAAATGGCATTCGAAACAGGTACAAAATCAAGAATAAGATAAATGCACTTCCTGCCACAAGAGAGTAGTTACCACTTAAAACCACTCTTGCATCTGCTTTATAAGCTGAAAATTTATACTTCATAAGGAAATCCTTTCTATCAATGAATAAACAACCATTTACCTACGGTGATCGAATTACATATCTGATTGGCTGGCTCTTTGCCGCCGTATTTGCCATCCTTGTGCTAAGCAATGTGCTGATCGGACAGTGGATTCATCTGTCTCCTTGTCTGATGCACGCGGTGACAGGTTATTACTGCCCGGGCTGCGGAGGTACTCGTGCCGTCCTTGCCTTCTTTCACGGACATATCATCCGCTCCTTTTTCTATCATCCGGTCGTACCGCTGTTTTTCATTGGCTATCTTGTCTATATGGTTTTGGCCAGCATCCATTTGCTGACGAAAGGAAAGACCCCCATGTTTCATGCGCACACGCGCTATCTGTGGATCATCCTTGTTGTCACACTGGTGAACTGGGCCATCAAAAATCTGGTGTTGCTTGTTGGAGGCATCGCCTTACTGTAGCGCATTGGCCTCATTTAACATATCCGAATAGATCTGTGAATAGTTCTCAATGATGTAGCTTAAGCTACCGTAATGACTGATTACCGATACCAGACTCATGGTAATGATAACCCCCGCAATCACAAATGAAATCACTGCAATCACGACACTTCTTCTCGCCACCGGCGACATCTTTGGATACTCTCCCTTTGATAAAATTGCAAATATAATCGCAAGTGCTCCGCAGATAAAACTTGTGTAGACACAACAACATGTCACAAGTCCTATAATGCTAAGCGCCAGCGCTGCATTTGCAAATGAAAGATTTGTTCGATTCATAACTACATTCCTTTCAATACGCAATAAAATGAGTTTATCATGACAGGCAAAAAAAAGCAAAAACAAACCGTCTCATGAACGTTATTTCATTCATGAGACGGTATCTTATGCTTTTACGCCGTTGGATCATCGGTCGTATCCTCTGTTGGATCTGTTACCGTATAAGTTGTTGTCTTTGTTGTTGATTTACTACTTGTCGAATTGGTTACAACATACTTAATCGTATAACTTCCTGCTTTTGCAAATGTGTACGCCTTAGCTTCCGTTGTACTAAGCGCAGAAGAGTAGGTGCTTCCACCGTCTGAAGAAACGTATACCTTAATCTTGCTTGTCAGGTTGGTACCACTGACTTTCTTAGCTGTAATTCCGCTAAGCAGATTCACTGTGGTTCCCGTTTCTGTCGTTGCCGTTGAAGACACACCGCTAAGTACAGGTGCCTTGGTGTCTTTAACCTTCACCTTCAAGACCTTACTTGTGGTCTTCTTCTTATTGTGCGGATTGGTCACCTTGAACTTAATCTTGTAGGTTCCTACTGAACTTAATTTCATGGTTGTACCGGATACTTTCTTATAAGAACTTGCGCCCGGTTTCTTTACATAGACAACCGTCTTGGACTTAAGATTCGTTCCATCTACCGTCTTCGCTGTCATATAGCTTCGAAGCTTATAGGTAGAATTATATTCCTTGGTTACCGAAGTCTTCTTCAGCTTAATCTTGGCCTTCTTTGTATCTACGACCTTAATCTTAATCGTCTTTTTCGCGGTATGCCCAAGTAAATCCGTTACCTTATACGTAATCTTATAGGTTCCAAGCTTGTTGGTCTTTACCTTTCCTTTAACCACAACATCATCGGTAATATCACTTCCGGTTGAACTTGTGGCAACTACACCTTTCAGTTTTTTCCATTTGCTGCCATAGCTAATCTTTCTGCTAACGTTCTTTAAACTAATCTTTGGCTGCTTTTTGTTATATGGATTGGATGAATCCGGATCGGTTGGATCCCAACCCGTTCTGGAAGCTGTACTAACCTTCATTGTCTCCGGCTTTCCAAGCGGATCGTCACTGGAGCTTCCTGCGAAGATCGTTACCTTCGTTCCAACCGGGCAATTGTCATAAATCCATTTTGCATCCTTAACGGTCAGACGCACGCATCCATGAGATGCCGTGGTGCCAAGCTTATTGTACTGCACGGTGGACTGACTGCTCTTTGACTTTGAATAATACCATACGGAATGGAACAGTACGCTTCCCGTAATTCTGGTAGAATACTGACCATAACTTGGTCCGTCTAATAATTTCCAACGATACTTTGCTTTTGTGTAAAATGTTCCAAGTGGTGTATTAGAACCACCGCAAGAACAAGTCATAGCCTTAACGGCCTTATTCGTCGACGCATTGTAAACCGTTACAACATTTGTAGAACGATTCACCTTAATGTAATACTTTGTAGCCGCCTGCGCCTGTGTTGACGGTACTGCTACCGATGTTGCCGTTGTCAGTAAACATACTGCAAGTAACATCATTAAAATCTTCTTTGCCTTTTTCATGTTTTCCTCCGAACTCTTCATTCCCCATCATCTTTGATGCTTCCCCCAAGAAGCATAATCCCTAATCAAGATCGATTAGTCTTCGATGAACATATCATGTGCTGCCTTTGTCGCACGGTCTGCACAGTCCTCATCAACAAGTACTGTGATACGAATCTCAGATGTTGAAATCATACGAATGTTGATTCCTGCATTGTACAGTGCTTCAAACATCTTAGATGCAACGCCCGCATTGGTCTGCATGCCGGCTCCGATTACGGATACCTTGGCAACGTTCTTGTCACACTCGATGTGATCGGCTGTTAATGCCTTTTTGTTTTCTTCTAAGATTTCCATTGCTTCATCGGCCTGCTCTTCGGATACTGTAAATGAGATATCCTTTGTGTTGTTGCGTCCGATTGACTGTAAGATTACATCTACATTGATGTTCTTCTTGCCGAGAATGTTAAATACTTTAAATGCAACTCCCGGTGTGTTTTGAAGTCCGATGACTGCAATTCTTGCTGTATTTTTATCTGTCGCAATTCCGTTAACGACCATGCTTTCCATTTTAGTTACCTCCTTGACTACGGTTCCTTCTGCTGTAGTTAAGCTGGAACGAACAACCAGCTGTACGCCATATTTTTTTGCCAGTTCTACTGAACGATTGTGTAATACCTGTGCTCCGAGTGTTGCCATTTCCAGCATCTCATCATAAGTGATCTCCGGAAGTTTCTTGGCATTTGGCACCTTACGAGGGTCTGCCGTGAAGACACCTTCTACGTCTGTGTAGATCTCGCAGGCATCTGCGTGAAGTGCTGCTGCAAGTGCTACGGCTGTTGTATCAGAACCGCCTCGTCCAAGTGTTGTAATATCATCGTACTTATTGATTCCCTGGAATCCTGTTACGATGACGATACGACGATTGTCAAGCTCATGCTGAATTCTGTCTGTATCGATTCTCTTGAATTTTGCATTTCCATAAGTTGAGGTAGAATGCATTGCTACCTGAAATGCATTTAAGGAAATGGCCGGTACGCCAAGTGATCTCATTGCCATAGACATGAGGGCTACCGATGTCTGCTCTCCGGTTGCAAGAAGCATATCTACTTCACGCTTTGGCATATCCGGATTGATATCTTCTGCCATTGCCAGTAAGTCGTCTGTGCTCTTACCCATTGCAGATAAAACCACAACCACGTCATTACCCTTTTGATAGTCTTCAATACAGCGCTTAGCCACATTGAAGATTCGTTCCTTGTCAGCAACTGATGTGCCGCCGAACTTCTTAACTATTAACATGTTATCCTCCTAAATTAAGCACGGATCATCTGAATGACATTTAATCCTTGCACTTTCTTATCATATTCTGCTTCCGTCATCTCTTCTGTCAAAAATCCGACTTCGCCACTTACGCCCTCAGCCTTTACATATTCAACAGTTCCAAATGCCTTTTCAATAGTTGCCTCATCAGCATCGCATCTTACGAAGAAACGTCCCTTAGCCTGCTTATAATCTACGAGCTCGAGTTCTTCTTCGTCCCATTCTACATACAGATGACGATTTAAATTCGTTGCAAGTTCTACCACGTCTGCGACTACCGCACTTGCTGTCGGCAGCTTTCCTGCTCCGCTTCCGTAGAACATACCATCGCCAAGCATATTACCGTGTACAAAGACAGCGTTAAATACGTCGTTAACTCCGTACAGTGGATGATCTTCCTTTAAAAGGCGTGGCGCAACGATTGCCATATAACTGTCGCCAATCTTCTTACTTGTTGCAAGTAACTTAATAGCGCGGCCCATTGCCTTAGCATACTTAATGTCCGTTGCCGTAATCTTAGAGATTCCTTCTGTATGAATCTTTTCAAAGTTCACCTGCTGACCTGCAACGAGTGATGTTAAGATGGCAATCTTACGACACGCATCATAACCTTCTACGTCTGCAGTCGGATCTGCTTCTGCATATCCTTTTGCCTGTGCTTCTTTTAATACGTCTGCATATTCAGAACCTTCGAAATACATCTTGGTCATCATATAATTCGTTGTTCCGTTTAAGATACCGGTAATTTCTTCAATGACATCAGCCGTCAGACAGCAGTTCAGTGGACGGATAATTGGAATTCCGCCGCCTACGCTCGCCTCAAACTGGAAGTTGACGTTCTTCTCTTGCGCAATCTTAAGAAGCTCTGCTCCTTTTTCTGCAACAAGTGCCTTGTTGGAAGTTGCGACAGACTTTCCTGCCTCAAGTGCCTGCTTGACAAATGTATGCGCAGGTTCTACGCCTCCCATTGCTTCCACTACGATATCCACATCCGGATCATTCACGATTTCATTATAATCATGTACTAAAATCTTCTCGACAGGGTCTCCCGGAAAATCACGAAGGTCTAATACATACTTTACGCTGATTTCATCTCCGATGTGTTTAACTAGTTTCTTGTTATTTGTTTCGATTACTTCCTTGACTCCGGAACCGATAGTTCCATAGCCTAAAATTGCAACATTTACCATATTACTACTCCCTTGCTAAGATTTTAATGGAATGTATTCCTTGTTTGCCTTCAATTTTTTGCATCATCTCTTCCACGTCTGAAGTCTGTGTCAGCACCTCGACGCTGATTGTAATGGATGCAATCCCGTTCACCGGGATACTTTGATGAATGGTCAGTATATTTGCTTTCGCATCTGCCACGACTTTGAGAAGGTCTGACAAAAGTCCCGGCTCATCATCCATCTGCATCACCAACGTTATGGTTCTTCCCTTCGCATTGTCATGGAATGGGAAGATATCTTCTTTGTATTTGTAAAAAGAGCTTCGGCTGATTCCGACTCTTTCCGTCGCCTCCTGCACAGATTGCGCGCGCCCGGAATCCAACAGCCATTTTGCTTCGATTACCTTTAACAGTACTTCGGGAACAGCCTTTTCTCTTAGTACATAGAATCTCTGCTTTTCTTCCATATCTTTCATCCTCTGTTTTTCTGTGGTGCACAATTGTGCTAGCATGAAAGATACTAACATAAATCCCGTCTAATTGCAAATGTCTAACCAAATGCTTTCTCAATCGCCTCTACCACTTTTGGATACTCCATAAAATGTGACGCTTTTACAAGGACGGTGTCACCATCTTCTAGATAACATTTCAACTCTTCAATCATCTCATCAAGCTTGTCATAGCTTGCAATCTTCGCTATGCCGGCTGCGCCTTTCGCAATTTCTTTAGAAAGTTCACCGCAGACAAAGAGTGCATCGATACTTTTTTCTGCCGCATGCTCTCCCACTTCTCTGTGAAGCTGTTTTTCTTGCGAACCAAGTTCTCCCATATCGCCAAGTACGGCAATCTTGCGTCCCGGCATATTCGAAAGGACATCAAGAGATGCTTTCATCGACATCGGATTCGCGTTATAGCAATCATCAATGATTGTAACGGCGCCTGCTTTAACAAAATTACTTCTTCCCGAAATCGTCTGCACGGACTCAATGCCGGCCTTGATTTCCTCTTTTGTAAGCCCAAGCTGCTTTCCGATGGCCGCGGCCGCAAGGGCATTGGCCACGTTGTGCTCGCCCGGAATCGGGATGGTCACCGATATCTCTTCATCCGGAATATGAAGCGTCGCGTTAATGCTGTAGGCATCCCTGCTTTCAATGCCGTCCGCCAGATACAGACGCTCGTTTGCAATTCCCTGCTCTTTAAGCAGCCCGGCACTCTTTTGATCCTTACAAAAGTAGATTGGCGTTCCCGCTTTTGTGCCTTCAAGCGTGCGAAGCTTGGCGTCGTCTCCATTCACAACTGCCTGAAGCGGTTTTGTAACCACGTCAAAGACTTCTGATTTTGCCTTTAATACTCCATCTAAGTCAATGAGATTCTCAAGATGGCAGGCTCCGATGTTCGTCATCACCACGTAATCGGGATTGGCAATCCTTGCAAGTCTCGTCATTTCCTGAAACTCGGATATGCCCATCTCAAGTACCGCTACTTCGTGTTCTTCTTCAATGCGAAATACGGTAAGTGGAAGGCCTACTTCGTTATTAAAATTACCTGCGGTCTTTAAGACCTTATACTTTTGTTCAAGTACAGAAGCTACCATTTCCTTTGTACTGGTCTTACCGACGCTGCCGATAATTCCCACAACCTTTATAGAAAGCTGCGTCAGATAATACTGCGCAAGATCTTTTAATGCCTGATATGTTGAATCCACTAAGATATACGGTTCTTCTGCCTGCGTCAGTTTCTTCTCCGTCAGACAGATGGCGCCTCCAAGCACTACGCTTTCGATGTAATCGTGCCCGTCCGCACGCGTTCCTTTCAGTGGAATAAACAGACAATTTCTCCCTGCCTTACGGCTGTCCGTTGTAACCTGTGTGATTGTTTGTTCCTGATCTTTTACACTGCCAAAATATCGGCCCTTGCAGGCGTATGTCACCTGCTCTAGTGTCAGTGCTTTCATGATCTGCCTCCCTAATGGATAAAGGCCGGCATTCTTTCGCCGGCCTCTTTTTTAATCTGTGTATTTCTTAAGCGATACCTTTATGATATTTTCACATAACTGCTCAAAGTCAACGCCGACAGCCTGTGCCTCCTGCGGCATAAGTGATGTCGGTGTCATACCCGGAAGCGTATTGGCTTCAAGGCAGTACATATTGTCATCATCATCTAACAAAAAGTCCATACGTGCGTAGGTATTTAAACCAAGCACCTCTGCCACGTCTTTTGCATAAGACTGCATCTGGTGAGCGATGTTATCCGGAATCTTAGCCGGACAGGTCTCAACCGCTGCGCCTGCTTTATATTTATTTTTATAATCGTAGAAGCCTTCTTTTGGTGCAATCTCAATAACCGGAAGTGCTTCACCGTCAATAACTGCAACCGAGAATTCGCGGCCCTTGATATACTGCTCTACGACAACTTCATCTTCATACTTAAACGCTTCATCAAGCGCTGCATGAAATTCTTCTTCTGTATGCGCAATCGAAACACCAACGCTAGAACCACCGCAGCATGGTTTTACCACACAAGGGAAATCCATACCCGTATACTTGAAGTTCACGTACTTTTGCTTGTCAGAGATGGTAATGCCCATCGGGGTAGGAATCTCTGCCGTCATCAAAAGTGTCTTGGTAAGTCCCTTATCCATTGCCAGTGCGCATGCCATATAGCCGCTTCCCGTATATGGAATCTCAAGCAGGTCAAAGCAGGCCTGAATCTTACCATTTTCCCCATCTTCTCCGTGAAGTCCCATAAATACAAGATCAGCTCTCTTACACAGATCGAGTACGTTTGGTCCAAAGAAACCGTCGCCGCCTTCTGTCTCCTTACGCATTGCACGAATCTCTTTGATGTTCGGTGACTGGGATTGAATCTTGCCGGCATCCGCAGATGCCTGTTCACTGTTTTCAAATATATGCTCTAACTCTTCTTTTGTTGCATCGATTCCCAAAAAGACATCCAAAAGAAGGGCGTTATGTCCATTTGCTCTAAGTGCCTTCGCAACATTTGTTCCGGAAATTAATGAGACATCTCTTTCCGTACTAAGTCCTCCGGCTAAAACTACGATATCCATTTATCTTATTCCTCCAATGATTTCTAATCGTCGCATCTTGCAAGGAGCTGTTCCCATCTGCGGTCGACTTCCTTTTGGAAGGCTTCGATCAGATGCTCGTTCTCCTTCTTAAACAGGTGCTTGAATCTTCCCTGTGACTTTAAGAACTCTTCGATTGGAAGTTTCTTCTTCGGTTCATAGTTCAAAATCCATTTGCCATCTACCACTTCAAACAGCGGCCAGTAGCAGGTCTCAACTGCTGCCTTACAGATATCCATGATATCCGGAGTATCATAACGCCAGCCTCTTGGACATGGTGCCATAATATTTAAAAAGGCCGGTCCTTCCGTGTAGATTGCTCGTTCTGATTTGATATGCAGGTCCTTAAAGTTTTGTACAAATGTGGTCTGCGCTACATATGGAATATGATGCGCTGCAAGAATCTCTGCGAGATCCTTACGATACTGCGGTTTACCCGCAGATTCACTGCCGACCGGTGTTGTCGTCGTATCTGCATACATCGGTGTTGCAGAAGATCTTTGAATACCGGTATTCATATATGCCCCATTGTCATAGCAGACATAGGTAAAGTCATGACCACGTTCTGCCGCGCCGGATAATGACTGCAGACCGATATCGTAGGTTCCGCCGTCTCCGCCGAAGGTGATGAACTTATAGTCACCTTTGATCTTTCCTTTTTTCTTCAGTGCCTTGTATGCCGTCTCAACACCACTCATTGTTGCGCCTGCATTTTCAAATGCATTGTGAATGTAGCTATCCTGATACGAAGTGTATGGATAGATAAATGTCGATACTTCGAGGCAGCTGGTTGCATTGCCGATTACGGCATGGTCTTCATCGTGAAGACCTCTAAGTACGTTTCGCACGGCGATGGAACCGCCGCATCCTGCGCACATTCTATGTCCCGGAGCAAAACGTTCCGGCTTACTCATCGTCTCTCGAAAGTTATATGCCATCTTACGTTCCTCCTTAATCTCTTACGCCTACAAAGCGATAACCGTCAATCGGCTCATCGCTTTTGGCAAGCTGTGCGAGTTCTTCTAAAATCTGTTCTACATGTTCTTCTAAGATATCTCTTCCGCCAAGTCCGTAGATATAGTTCATAGCAGGGATATTCAGGCGCTGCGTATACAGTGCGCTTCGAAGTTCTGCACCAAGCGGGCCTCCCATATCGGAAAAGCTCTCTGCACGGTCCATCACGGCAATGGCCTTTACATGAGAAAGTGCCTGTGCCAGTTCCTTACCCGGGAACGGACGGAACAGTCGTACCTTCACAACGCCGGCTTTGATGCCCTTATCGCGCATACGGTCTACCAGTTCTTTTACCGTTCCAGCTGCAGAGGAGATGATGACAAATGCATACTCTGCATCTTCCATGCGGTATTCTTCAAACAAGCCGTAAGAACGACCTGAGATTTTTTCATACTCTTGTGCAACTTCCAAGACCACATCCTTGACATGGCTCATCGCCTCTGCCTGTGCTCTCTTCGCCTCAAAGTAATACGGCGCTGTCGCATATGGTCCTACTGCGTAGGATTCTTCTTCATTTAATAAGTAGTTGGAAGGATCGTACTCTCCGACAAATTCCTTTACCACTTCATCTTCTAATACCACGATATTCTCGATGGCATGCGATGTAATAAATCCATCCTGGCAGATCATGATTGGAAGCTTTACATCCTTATGTTCGCTGATGCGATAAGCCTGTACGAAGTTATCATAGGCTTCCTGGTTATTTTCAGAATAGATCTGAATCCAGCCGGCATCTCTTGCTCCCATGCTGTCGGAGTGATCTGCATTAATATTAATCGGTCCCGTAAGTGCACGGTTTACCACTGCCATTGCAATCGGAAGTCTGTCAGATGCTGCCACGTATAACAGCTCCCACATAAAGGCAAGTCCGCACGAAGACGTAGCCGTTACGGCTCTTGCTCCCGCTGCGCTTGCTCCGATGCAGGCACTCATGGAACTATGCTCTGATTCTACCGGGATAAACTCGGTATCGACCTGACCATTTGACACAAAGTCACAAAAATACTGTGGAATCTCTGTAGATGGCGTAATCGGAAATGCCGCCATTACATCCGGGTTAATCTGTCTGAGTGCGAGCGCAACCGCTTCGTTACCGGACATTCTGTCTTTTTTTGCCATTACATCTCGCCTCCCATCTCAATCGCCCCAAATGGACAGACTTTTGCACAGATTCCGCATCCTTTACAGTGGTCATAGTCAAAATCTGTTCTCTTACCGTTCACAACCGGAATGGAAGAATCCGGACAGACCGGAATGCAAAGCAGACACTGTCTGCATTTATCTGCATAATAAATCGGATCGACCGTTCTCCACTCACCGGTGTTAAACTCCACAGAATTGCTTGAGCCTGCAATGCCCATTCCTTCTGTCAGATCCTGATATCTTACCTTTTCATGTAATTTTGAAATATCCGTAGCCATCCTACACCTCCGAAAGCGCCAGTTTCAGGGCTTTCATATTTCCTTCGATTACTTCCGGCTTGGAAGCAAATTTATGTGAAAATGATTTCTTCATCTCATCAATAAAACGTTTCTCATCCATCACGCCGCACACCTTAACGATTGCCGCAAGCATCGGCGTATTTGGAAAATATCTTCCCAATGCTTCGATGGAAATCCTTCTCGCATCGATGAGATAAACCTTTCCTTTATATCCTTTTAAATGTGGCGTAATCTCTTCTAAGCTCTTCGCCGTGTTAATGACAATCGCACCTTCTTCGCTCAGTCCCTTTGTCACGTCAACAGCCTCCAGAAGTGTTTCATCTACTACCACTACATAATCCGGCTCATAAATGTTGGCATGCATACGAATCTCTTTATCGCTAATTCGATTATACGCGGTAATCGGCGCGCCCATTCTCTCCGGACCATACTCCGGGAAACCTTGTACATACTTTCCTGTCTCAAAGGCTACATCTGCCAAAAGCAGGGCTGCCGTCTTCGCACCCTGGCCGCCTCGGCCGTGCCATCTGATTTCAATTGTTTCTTTCACTGGTTTCACCCTTCCTTATTCCGCGGTCAATTGTTTTCCTACCGCGGACATTCATATCACATTTTCGCAATAATACGTCTTATTATAGGAAATTTTTTTCGGAAAGTCTATGCCTAGTTCCAATTTGAGCAATTTTAGACAAAAAAATTGCCACACTCCTTAAAAAGTGTAGCAATTATGAAAGTTAAGATTCTGCCAATTCCGGAAATTTTATATGCAGGTACTGCTCGATCACCTGTGCGCATCGTTTCTTCCCGACGCGTTCGGTGTTTAGCACCAGGTCATAATTGACCGGATTCGTCCATTCCTTTCCGCCCGTATAATAGCTGTAATATTTTGCACGATTTCGGTCGGTACTGCTGATCATCTGATTGGCGCGTTCCACCGACACGTGCAGTTTACTTCGAATGTTGTTTACACAAAATCCCCTTGGCGCCTCTATATAAACACTCACCACATTTGGGTAATCCTTTAAGATATCATCGGCACACTTTCCTACTATAATACAGCTTTGCGTTCTGGCAAGAGATCGGATAATCTCGGCCTGCACATTAAATATGTTAATGTCCGACATAAATCCTTTTTCCCAAGGCTCTAAGACATTGGAAAGCGGCATCTTTCTAAGCGCATTGGCAATGTATTTGCCGCGAAGCTTCTCATCGGTTTCCACGAATACGCTCTCGTCTATTCCGCTAAAATCCGATGCCATCGTAAGAATCTGTCTTTCGTAGCAGGGGATTCCTAAAATCTCGCTTAACATCATCCCGATTTCTTTTCCGCCGCTTCCAAATCCTCTGGCAATTGTAATTACATAGTTATCCACATCGCAGCCCCCATTTCTATTGTTTATCCTTTTTCAGCACAGCATTAAGCATAACACTTGCTCCGTTGGTGCAATCCTCCGGTGTTGAATACTCGTCTTCACAATGAGACAGACCTTCTTTGGACTGTACGAAGATCATCGTTGTCGGCAGCATGTATGCACAAAACTGTGCGTCATGTCCGGCGCCGGAGTGAATATACTGATGCGATACTCCAATCTCCTCAGCCGCTTCCTTTACATAACCGACAAGTTCCTTATCCCAATAGACCGTATCACGGTTCCATGCTTTTTCAATCTCACAGCTGCAGCCAGCCCAGGTCTTTGTGGTGCAAGACTTTAAGATTTCCATTACCTTGGCAAGTACCTTCGGATCTTCATGTCTTGCATCGAAGGAAATGTCCACATAATCCGGCACGCAGGTATGCACGGATGGATGACATACAATCTCGCCGGTTGTATATACCAGGTCAGAATATCCAAGTTTGTCGATTTCCTCATGCAGATAGACAAGTGCCTGAGAAGCAGCCAGGAGCGCATCTCGTCTCTTCGGCATTGGAAATGTTCCCGCATGTGTTGTCTGACCAAAGAAGCGAATTCGATAGTTGAACATTCCAAGCACACAGTCTACAATGCCAACGGAATTGCCGGCATCTTCAAGAATTGGTCCCTGCTCAATATGAGTCTCAAACATGCACTCGTAATTGTCCGGTGAGAGACGATACTTTTTATCTCCCTTGTAGCCGGATTTATCAAGTGCTTCGCCGAATGTAGAAGTTCCATCAAGCACGCTTTTTGAAACCATCATATCGTCATAGCAGAACTTGCTTCTGATGTCCTCCGGCAGATAATCATAGCAGACGATTCCGGAACACATCATAGCCGGCGGATATAAGGAGCCTTCCTCATTGGTCCAGATCATGGCTGTCAGCGGATGCTTGTGAGGAATGTTATGTTCATGTACGGTCTCTAACACTTCCATCGCAGAGATGACACCTAAGATACCATCGTAATTTCCGCCGTTTTTTACCGAATCACAGTGCGAACCCATAACGATTCTTTTGGCATCCGGATCGCTGCCCGGAAGCGTTGCGTAGACATTGGCCACATCATCCACTTCGATGATGGCACCGATGGCTGTCATTCTTTTTTCAAATTCCTTTCGGGCCTTTAAAGCATCCTCCGAAAGGGAATATCTTGTAATACCACCATGTCCGGCGTCCCCGTATTTGGAAAATGTCTCAATCTTGTCCTTCATTCTTTCTATACTACATGTATACATATCTATCACTCCTTCTTCTTTACTCTGGTTCCACTCGTGATTGCCCCGACCGGACAGACCAGTTTACACAGCTGACATCCAACGCACTTACGTGGCAAAAGTCTCGGCCCATTGTCTGCATCAAATGAAAGTGCCTGATGGCCGCCGTCATAGCAGGATATATAGCATCTGCCACATCCGATACAAGCGCCCCTGTCAAACTTTGGATATTCAATGGTTGCGCGGTCTAGTTCTTCCGTTGGAACAATGGAGGAAAGTCCGCATCCTACAATGTCCTGCACGCGCTTTATCCGGTTCTTGGCAAGATACAGGCTAAGCCCTTCTTTTAGATCCTCGATAATTCGATATCCATACTGCATAACCGAGGTGGTAATCTGCAGGTTCTCGCATCCCAGAGCTAAAAATTCCATCGCATCACGCCACGATTCTATACCGCCCATTCCGCTGATGGGAATCTTCTTAATTCTCTCATCCGTCTTCATCTCATAGATGAACCTTAATGCAATTGGTTTGACGGCCTTTCCCGAATAGCCGCCAACCGAGGTCTTACCGGATACAACAGGCTCTGACATACCGCTTTCCAAATGCACATTCATAATACTTTTAATCGTATTAATGGCCGCAATTCCATCTGCGCCGCCTAGCACTGCTGCATAGGCGGCATCTTCCATGCGGGTAATATTCGGTGTCATCTTGGCAAGTACCGGAATGGAACAGGCCGACTTTACCGCTGCGGTATAGCGTTTCACCAGTTCTTCATTCGTTCCGACATCACTGCCGACACCGTCTCCAACCATCTGCGGACAAGAGAAGTTGCATTCGATGATATCGGCTCCAACCTCTTCCATCATGCTCGCCAGCTTCGCCCACTCTTGTTCATCGCGCCCCATAATGGAAGCCACGATAATCTTCGATGGATAATCCTTTTTCAGCTGTCGAAGATACGACAGATTCTCTTCCAGCGAATGATCTGAGATCTGCTCTAAGTTCTTAAATCCCACAAATGGTGTCTGTTCTTTGGTAAGCGCCGCGAATCTCGGCGACACTTCATTCGGTCTTAAAAATCCGATAGTCTTAAAGGCAACGCCGGCCCAGCCCATTTCAAATGCCTTTGCCACCATCTCATAATTACTACCGACAACAGAGGAGGATAGAAAAAATGGATTTTCACAGGGAATCCCGCAAAAGTCGATGGATAAATCAACGCCATCCGTCTTAATATCTTCCTGCCCGGACTCTAATGACTCAAATATCATCTTAAGGTCAACCGGACGATCGATTTTCCCTCTTGTGCAGGCCGCCATCGCTTTTTGAATACCGTCCTTGTCATATCCGGATGCCTTCAACTTGCGGTAAGCGCCGATTTCATTTTCAAATCGAAGCGAGCGGACAATTTCATCCACCGCTACCTTCCCATCACATGCTTTTGTACAGGCCGGCTCATGGCAAAGCAAACATCGACCGGCTTCCTCCCTAATCTTTATGTTTTCATATGCCATACTAATCTCCTCCGTTTTCGTTTTATTTCTTAGAATACTTTGCGCGTTTTATATATCTTCCGCTGCCCGGCGTTCCGACGAACTCGCCGTTGTCGTACACCAGCTGCCCTCTAAGATAAGTCTGCACCGGATAGCCATGTAACTTCTTGCCTTCCCAGATGGTATGGTCACAGTCCGAATGCATGTTGCTCGCGCTGATCGTAAAATCTTTTTCCGGGTCATAGACCACAAGATCGGCATCCTTACCGACTGCAATCGAACCCTTGTCTGTGCAGCCGAAGATTTTTGCCACATTCGTCGCACACAGCTCGACTACTTTTTCAAATGGCAGCTTGCCTTCATTTGCCGCACTAAGCATATAAGGATACAGGTTTTCTACGCCTGCGCAGCCATTTGGAATCTTGGTGAAATCATCCTTTCCCCAGTCCTTTTCGTAACTTTGAAACGGACAGTGATCGGTTGCCACCGTATCAATCAGGCCTGCCTTAATCGCTCTCCAAAGAGCATCCTGAGATGCCTGCCCTTTGATTGGCGGTGAGCATACAAAGTTTCGTCCGTCCTCTCGTTTATACACATCACAGGTAAATTCCAGGTACTGCGGGCAAGTCTCTACATAGATGTCATGTCCCTTTCTCTTTGCCTCGATGCAGGCTTCTAATCCTTCTTCGTCTGCCATATGTACGATATAGACCGGTGTATCAAGATGACTTGCAAGATGCACGACTCTCTTATCTGCTTCCGCCTCAACGAATTCAGGGCGGGACAGGTAATGATACCAGGCGCTTGTCTTGCCTTCTTTTAAAAACTGCTCTGTTCGAAGATCGATAAGGTCCGGATTCTCCGCATGAACGTTAATCATAGCGCCAAGTTCTTTGGCACGAAGCAACAGTCTTGCCAGGGTTCCGTCGTCAACCATCATGCCTTCTTTTTTATAAACCAAAAAGCACTTAAAACTGGTGATGCCTTTGTCCACGGCTTCTTCCATTTCCTTTAAGATGTCTCCATCGTTAAGATCCGTAATACAGCAGTGAAATGCGTAATCACAGCACGCTTCTTCTTTTAAGACTTCATCCTTTGAGCCGCACAGTCCGAGTATCGTCTCACCCTTATGCTGAACCGGATAGTCGAAGATGGTTGTTACACCGCCGCATACCGCAGCTCTCATTCCGGACAGATAACTGTCGGAAGATACCGTTCCGCCAAATGGCATCGCCATATGCGTATGTGCGTCGATGGCCCCGGGAAGTACATACTTCCCGGTAACATCTACGATCTTGTCTGCGGTATCGGATAGGTCCTTTCCAATCGCCACGATCTTGCCATCCTTTACGGCTACATCTGCCATAAAACTATCGGATGCGGTAATCACGCGGCCGCCTTTTAATATCATGTCCATATCCCTTCACCTCTTTATTGTTTATTCAAAATTCTCCGGCTTATATACAAGTACAAGTCCTGATCTTTGGAAGATCTGTGCAACTTCTACCAGGTTCATGCCGCCTGCATTGGCAGATGCAAGGTTGGATACCCAGGTTACACCAAAGTCTACCGTGCCGTTGTTAACAGCAGTTGTCTCTGCGATATCTCCGCCACCTGCAACGATCTCTACGTCTAAGCCGACTTCTTTGTAATAGCCTTTATCAAGTGCTACGTAGTAGCCCATAAACTGTGCATCCGGAAGCCATTTAAGCTGAATGGATACTTCGGATTTTTCTACGTCAAATGTGCCATCAGAAGACTTGGCTGCTTCCAGATAAGAGCTATCCCGGATGTCATCCAGTGTTAATGACTGAAGCGCTGCATCTGCATCCGAATCATCCAGCGAAATGTATTCCTTGGCAATATCGAGTGTCTGCTGCATAGCATCCTCATCCATGTTACCAATGTCTGTTACCGTCTCTCCTGCTGTATCTGTCGATACCAGCTTTGCAACTTCTTCTGCCATATATGCCTGGTGCTCTGCCGATACGGATGAACCATAGGTGTAGCAGATTTCAGCTGCTTCTTCCGGATTCTCCACTGCATACTCCCAGCCCTTTAAGGAAGCATATAAGAATGCTGCCACTGTATTTGGATTCTCCTTCGCAAAATCTTCGGTACAGAAGATATTGTCCTCAAGCATTGCCACGCCTTCATCGTTCATGTCGATATACGCAACGCTGTCTCCATATCCGTAGCCGCCGTCGTAATCATTTTTTACAAGGCCAAGCTCGTTATACGTCATAGCAGATGCCAGTGTGATTGAGTCATCATCAAAACCATCCATCGTAAAGTCCTGGCTTAGATAATCGCTTCCAAGATCATACTTGGATAACAAAGCAAGTACTTCATACTCGTTGCCAAGTCCCCAGTTACCGACGCTTCCATTTTCCGCTGCTGCCTTGATAATATCTTCACTGGAAAGTTCTGCTGCAGATGACTGCTCCGCTGAACTTCCTGTCTGCGTTGTTTCCTCCTTACTTGAGCCACATCCTGTAAATACCGATGCGCCCATCACTACAACCGATGCCAAACTTACAATTCTTGTCATTCTTCTTTTCATACGTTTGTCCTCCTACTTTTCTATATATTGTCAAACGGGATTCCCGGTTTAACCTTGTTTTGGATAATTCTTAAGCACGGCTTTGCTTAGAACCATCAGTAATATGTATGCGCCTACGCCAATCACGCAAGCGACCATGATATACGCCCAGGCTGTTGTGTACTGGGCAAGTACGATATTTTCTCGAATCTCTCTTCCAACTCCCGATATGTATTCTGCAAAATACTCACTTACAATGGCTGTCATAATTGCGGATGGAACTGCAATCTTAAGTGCCACAAATACATATGGAAGCGAATTTGGAATGCGAAGCTTTAAGAGTACCCACTTCTTTTTTGCTGCATAGGTCGCCATCAGATCCTCCGCATACGGCGGCAGGTTTACCAGCCCCCGGTAGGAATTCAGGCACATGTTCGCTCCCGTTATCAGTGCGATTACAATAATCTTAGCTACCATGCTTCGAACTTCGGCTTCATTGGACACATCCTTGGTCCAGTTATTCATAACCGGAGCCAGTGCCACGACCGGCACAGAGGCAAATGCACCAAGCACTGCGAGTCCTCCCTTGCCGATATTTGGCTTGCTCGCCGCCGCGATTGCCACCAGATATCCCAACAGACATCCGAATACCAATCCGCCAATCACCTCTATAAGAGTGGTCTTTACGTTGACCATGATGTCTGCGAAGTTGCTTCCGATTAAGGAGATAATCTTCGTTGGCAGTGGCAGGATGAATAAATCCGTGTTTAAAATCTTATGTAAGCCCTGGCTCTGCCACAGGATGAAGATCACCGCTCCTAATATCGCCGGAAAGATGATGGTTCCTGCTGCCTGTGCCTTCTTATTAGACTTTGCTCTGGCATATAAGCTTTTCTTTTTCTTGTATACTTCTGCGCTCATCTTTCATCACCTTCCTCTTAATCTTTCTCTTGTTCCGGTTCTCCGGTAACACTAATTTTTCAATTGCACCAAGCAGGTATGTACTTCCGATTCCAATAAAAGCACTGAAAAATACAATCAGCCAGAATACATAGATGCTCATGGCATGCTTTAATGACTGTGATAAGATACAGCCAAGTCCACCGTCTCCCTGCAGCGTATCTACAAGGATGGATGCTGTAATCGCCATCGGTGCGGCAATCTTAAGTCCGGAGAAGATATACGGAACTGCCGTTGGCAGTAGCACCTTTTTATATACTTCAATCGGTTTTGCCGCGTAGATGAACATCAGATCCAGCTGCTCCTTTGGCACAGACTTAAGTCCTGCCAAAGTATTCGTTGCAACCGGATAAAAGCTAAGGATTGCCGCAATGATAATACGGCTCTTATCAATATCTCCGGTTACGGCAAGCACAATTGGCGCCATACCAAGAACCGGAATCAGTAATATCAGCATCAGATACGGGAAGAACATCTTCTCGATAATTCCAGACATCTTCATCAGCACTGCCAGGATAAATCCGACTATCATTCCGATTACATAACCAACTACTGCCCGAAGGATGGTAGCTGCCGCTGCGCTAAGCACAAGGCCGGTTGCTGTCATATCCGCGGATACCGGATCTTTGGAAATCGCAGCCGCCACAATCTGATACAGATGAGGCAATATATTTTCCGGTGTTCTTTTTACGTATCCCACATATACCGCGGCGATCTCCCATCCAGCGGCAAGAAGGATAATCCAGAAGATGGTCGAAAACCATTTCTTTTCTAATAATCCTTTGAATTTCCGCATTAATAACTTCCTCCTTCAAAACTGTTTCTTACCTTGGTAACCAGTTCATTAAAATGAGGGGTTTCTCTCATCTCAAGTTCTCTTCTTTTTGGTAAGTCAATGTCGACGACTGCCGATAATCTTCCGGGATGCGGTGATAACACGCATACCTTGGTGGATAAAAATACGGCTTCCTGGATGTTATGTGTGACAAATAAAATCGTTTTATTCGTCTGCTCCCAGATTCTCAGCAAATCGATGTGAAGCTTTTCCTTGGTAAATTCATCCAGCGCTGAAAACGGCTCGTCCATTAACAAGATCTCCGGTCTGAGACCAAATGCTCTTGCAATATTGACACGCTGCTGCATTCCTCCTGATAACTGACGCGGGAAATGCTGTGCAAATTCTCCCAGCCCAACAAGTTCTAACATCTCTTTGGTTCTTCGCTTGCGCTCTTCCTTTTCGTACGACATAATTTCCATCGGAAGCTCGATATTCTTAGAAACGGTTCTCCAGTCCAGCAATACCGGCGCCTGAAAGACGAATCCAAATTTCTTTTCCAATCGTACTTCCTTTGGCGTCTTGCCAAGAACTCTGACCTTGCCGTCTGTTGGCTCCTGCAGGTTCGCTACTGTTCTAAGAAGCGTTGTCTTTCCACATCCGGAAGGACCAAGCAGTGCCACGAATTCGCCTTCTTCAATATCCAGGTTAATTTCCTTTAAAGCTCTGACATCATTTCCGGAATTATCTTGAAATGTAACATTTAAATCTTTTATCTCAATTGCTGTATTCTTTCCTGTAACCATATTCATTCCTCCATCCAGATCATAAAAAAACACAGCCCCGACGTATCAGCGCCGTTGCTGTGTTTCTTTTTCTACGTAGAAGTATATCTTGCTTTTCTTTGTGCTTCTATACATCGCGGCACAAAGAAAATTGTGCGTTGATTACAAATTGTATAGAGACTGATAGATTTTGATGCAATCTTCCTTCGTTATTTCTTTTCTTGTATTGGCCGGTGAACCGGATGCGATTGCATCCGTCGCCATCTTATCTATGACGGCTTCCCAGTCTTCCTGCTTAATTCCATACTCTTTTGGCGTTGGAATCTGAAGAAGTAAAACCAGCTCTTTTATCTGTGCCAAAAATGCCTGCGCCAGTTTTTCATCCGACTCTTCTTTTAGGCCAATCTCTTCGCCAAGCCGGGCGAACCGCATCGTCGCTCCGTCCATGGCCCAGTTTAAACATGCATCCAGCAGCATGGCATTACTCATGCCATGTGGCACGTGAAAGAGTGCACCGATTGGTCTCGACATTCCATGTACCAGCGTTACCGATGAATTATTGATACACACACCGGCTTCATATGCCGCCAGTGTCATCTGCTCTCTCGCTTTCGCATTATACCCGTTTTGATAGGCAATCGGCAGATACTTCATAATTCGTTTCACCGCGCTTTTGGCATACACATCGGTAAGCGGCGAGGCACATCTTGAGGTGTACGCTTCCACCGCATGTGTCAGAGCATCCATGCCGGTCATCGCCGTCACTTTTCTTGACATGTCATGCGTATTCTCCCCGCACAGCACCGCAATATCCGGGATCAGCTTATCGCCCTTAAGCAGCATCTTCACGTCTTTTTTTGAATCTGTGATTACGGTAAATCTTGTTGCCTCAGACCCGGTTCCGGCTGTTGTCGGGATTGCCACAATTCCCGGAATCTCTCCTTCAATTTCCTTTCCCATATAATCTGCAATCTCACCGCCTAAGACGCTCATGGCGGCAATCGCCTTTGCCGCATCTAACGGACTTCCTCCGCCAATTCCAATCACAAACTGCGCCTTTTCCTTTTGATAGATGGCCACGCCCTTTTGAATCATTGTGTCGTCCGGCTCTGTGCTGATTTCATCAAACTGCTTATAAGCAATGTTGATCTCTTCAAGTCCCTCTCTTAGTTTTTCTACCATCGGTGACTTTCCAACGTGCGGTCCTGTTACAATCAGCGCTTTTTCTCCAAGTTGTTTCATATAAGGAAGCGCCTGTTGTAAAGCGTCTTCTCCGGTAAATACGTGATTCGGTATAAAAAAATGCGACATGATATCTTCCTTCTTTCTTTAATCTAGCATCGTCTCATCCACAATTGATAATACCTCTTTCATCTTCTCAAGTTCTTCTAAAAGCTGCTCCTTTGTGATGATCAGTGGTGGACAGATGAAAATCATATTTTCATGTGAATAGGTCATAAAGCGGCGTTCTTTCAGCATGCCGATAATCTTTGGCATCGTCTTATGTTCGTCCTTTCCATACGGAACGATTGGCTCTTTCGTCTCTTTATCTTTTACAAGTTCGATACAGGAGAATAAGCCGATGTGACGAACATCACCCACGCAGCGATAGGTTTCTTTATAAGAATCAAGCTCTTTTGCCAAAGCTGCGCCGACGGTATTGACATTCTCCAAAATCTTAGCATCCTCATAGTATTGTACACAGGCAACACCTGCCGCACAAGCCAGTGGATGTCCGGAATATGTCAGGCCGCAAGATAACAGATGATCATCAAAATACTCTGCAATCTTAGAACGAACCGCTACGCCCCCAAGCTGTACATATCCGCAGGTTACGCCTTTGGCAAATGTCACAATATCCGGTACCACATCGTAATTTTCAAATGCAAACAGCTTACCGGTTCTACCCCATCCTGCCATAACTTCGTCGCAGATCATCATAATTCCAAACTCATCGCAGATCTTGCGGATACCTGGAAGGTAGCCCTTTGGCGGAAGGATGATTCCATTAGACCCTGTTATCGTCTCTACCACGATTGCCGCTACATTGTCAGCGCCTTCATAGATAATCTGCTCTCTTAATTTTCCGATGTAATACTTGCTTGCCGCTTCTTCTGATTCAAATTCAATTCCTTCTCTATAAAGATATGGATCAAAGAATTTAACGAATCCCGGAATGCCTGGCTCAAGCGGATAGCGTCTTGGCTCTCCGGTTAAGTTGCCGGCTCCGAATGATGAACCGTGATAGCTTCGATATCTTGAAAACACCTTCTTTCTTCCCGTATACATACGCGCGATTTTAATTGCATTTTCATTGGCATCTGCTCCGGCATTGGTGAAGAAGACTTTGCCAAATTCTTCCGGCAATCTGTCGATAATCATCTTCGCAAGTTTTACTCTCGGCTCTGCCGCATAAGCCGGTCCGACAAAGCAGTACTTGTCTACCTGCTCTTTGATTGCTTCGTTGATCTGTTCATTTCCAAATCCGACATTTAGATTCACAAGCTGTGACGACATGTCGGTATATCGATTTCCGTCATAGTCATAGAAGTAGATTCCTTCTGCCTTTTCAATTGGAATCGGATTTAAATCCTTTTGCTTACTCCATGACTGCAGTACGTATTTTTTTGCATTTTCTTTTATCTCATTTGGTGTCATAATAACGTCCTCCTTTTTTCTTGTCCTACTACCTAGTATATTTTTCCGCGTTTTTGGAACAATAAATCATGGCCCAAATAAGTTTGGTCTATTATACAAAAACAAATTGTCTTTCGTATCTATTTATGATAGAATGCCTCTAGTATGAGACAAAGACGTCATCCGACGCTTTGTCTTTTTTTATTATATGGAAAGAAGTTGATGGTATATGGCATTAGAATTGGATCGATTGATGAAAAAAATACAACACATGGATATTACGCTTCGCGCCGGCGAGAAGGGACTAAACCACCTTGTCAGCTGGGTGCACATGATTGAAACGCTCGAAGCGTCTACTTTCCTGGAAGGCGGCGAAATCTCCATCATCACAGGTCTTGGGGTCTGCGACGACGAAAACCAGCTGCTCGCGCTGATTACGGAGATTCACAAACATGATGCGGCCGGCGTTATCGTGAACATCGGGCCGTTTATTGAAGAAGTTCCGCAAGTGGTGTTAGACTTTTGCAATGAACATGACCTTCCCCTGTTTACAGTGCCTTGGAAGGTACATCTCGCCGAAATTATGCGGCTGATCTGCTTTAGCATTACAAAAGAAGACCAGCGAAATCTCGAATCTGCGTCTGCATTTAAAAATGCGATGTTCTTCCCTGACCAGGAGGAGCTGTATCTCGTTCCGCTCTCGCAAAGGAACTTTAATCCCGACTGGAAATATGCGGTCAGCGTGATGACGTTGTCTTCTAATAGCAAGGAGCAAAATCTCACCTACCGCCTAGAGCGTCTTGTACAGGCTCTCGACCACCATGCCAGGCATGAGCACTACGAACGGTTTTCTGTCTTTACCAAAGGCGAGGAGCTGTTAATTGTCGTTGGAAATTACACGCAGGACGAACTGATTCATTTTATACAGGATATGTACGAAAGAGCTCGTAGCCTGCTGCTTCCGGACGAAGAGCTTACGCTCGGCGTCGGACGGCTGACCAAGTCAATTCGCTGCCTGAACAAGAGCTACATGCAGGCTTGTTCGATTCAGAACCTGCAAAAGAATAAAAAACTGGATAAGAATGTCTTCTTTTACCCGCAGCTTGGCATCTACCAGCTGCTGCTCGGCATTGAAAATCGCGACATCCTACACGACTATTTGGATCAGACTCTAGAGCCGCTGATTGCCTACGACCGCGCCAACGACGGCGACCTGTGTGAAGTCTTAAAGTGCTACTTAGATCACAACGGAAGTGTAAAAGAAGCAGCCGATCAATTATATGTACACCGCAATACGGTTAATTACAAACTGGGAAAAGTCTCTGATATCTTAAAGATTGATCTATCCAGATTAGATGTGCGCTTAAGGCTGCTGATGGCCTTTCATATCATGGAAATGATTTGACAAGAACAATTTCCTATTAAACAAAAAAGCTGCCGCAATTACTTGCGGCAGCTTTGATCGTTTTCATCTGAATTAGCATTCCGGCTCAATCAGTCCGTATGCTCCATCTTTTCTCTTATATACAACATTCACTTCATCTGTGTCTGCGCTGCGGAATACGAAGAACTCATGTCCTAATAATTCCATCTGTACACAGGCATCTTCAGCGAACATTGGCTTCATGCCAAACTTCTTTGTACGAACGATCTTAATCTCATCATCTTCTGTATCAGAATCGATGAATTCCTGTTTCAGATTCGCACCACTTTGATAATGCGTTACCATCTTGTTCTTATATTTAATAAGTTGTCTCTCCAACACTTCAGTTGCTACATCAATGGTTACATACATATCATCGCTGACCTGCTCTGTACGAAGGATGGTTCCCTTCATCGGAATCGTAACCTCCATCTTGTTACGACCTTTTTGAGAATCGAGTGTCACATTTACCTGAGTATCCGCAGATAAATATCTCTCAAGCTTCTCGAGACGTTCTTCAACGGCTGCTTTCAGACCTTCTGTTAAGTCTATGTTTCTTCCTGTAATTGTGATTTGCATAAAAATCAGCCCCTTTGCGATATATTGGCAAAAGCTTTCGCTATCACCTGTTACTATTATACCATTTAAGGATATGTTAGGAAAGTAGATTTGCAAGAATTTTGGATGCATTGTAAAATGTACACAATGTATAAGGAGGGTCATAAGATGGCAAAATCAGTACTCATCACAGGTGCTTCCCACGGCGTTGGTCGGGCACTCGCGGAAAAATTTTCACAGGAAGACTATTGTCTGTATCTGAACGGTGCGCACGATAAAGATGCGCTTTATGAGGTCTGCGAATCGCTTCATGCAACGCCGCTTTATTATGATGTCAGTGACCCGATAAAAGTCGAGGAAATGTTTTCACATATTGACAGAATCGATGTTTTGATTAACAACGCCGGCGTCTCCTACATCGGTCTTATGCAGGATATGAGCTATGCAGATTACAGCCGCGTGATGAACACGAATCTTGGCGGCGTCTTTTTCTGCTGCCAGAAAGCAATTCCTAAGATGCTCTCGCAAGGAGGCGGACGCATTGTCAATGTCTCTTCCGTCTGGGGCGAAGTCGGTGCATCCTGTGAAGCCGTATACAGCGCATCAAAAGGCGGCGTCAATGCCCTGACAAAGGCACTCGCCAAAGAACTGGCGCCGTCTAACATCCAGGTGAATGCCATCTCACTTGGCGTCATCGACACCCGTATGAACAAGTGCTTTTCCAGCGAAGAACGAGACGCTCTAAAAGAAGAAATCCCGGCTGGCTGCTTTGCTTCTTCGCAAAGCGCCGCCGAGATGATCTATACGCTCGCCACAGCGAATTCTTATCTGACCGGTCAGATTGTAAGATTCGACGGTGGCTGGATCTAAAACTGCGTCCTTAGTATTATTCCCAGAATCAAAAGGTGAACCGGATAAAACAGATAGAAAAAATACTTCATGTTAAATCCGCGCTCTCCATTGTAGAAAAACATCATGGCCACGTAGATGAGCGAGGCGATTCCCACCTTGGGAAGGGTCAGCTCCGTCGCAATAAAGACGCCGCCAATCACTTCTTTTGACAGGCGCACACGGTAAAACCCATACATCAGCGCAATCACGACGATTCCGACAGCGCCATAATCGGTTTTTAACACGTACGCCAAAACCATTGCGGCAAGAATCGGAACGAGCCGAACCAGTGCATATTGCATCGGAATCCTGTCTGCAATCGCAATTGCCACAAGTCCGATTAACAGCGTAAAGAAGATATTTTGATGCTGCATATCAAACAGCATATTCTCCGTTGCCAGGTCAAATGGAATCTCCGAAACAAGTGCAAATATGCCCAACCGAATCGCATACTTTTTCACATCTCTTGTCTTAAACATCCCCTCAACGATAAAAAAGGCCATCACCGGAAATGTTATACGCCCGAATACACGAAGCCATCCATCAAGTGCAATCCACCAGTCAAGCTGCCGGCTTGTCAGTGTCTCACTAATCGAGAAGATTCCCTCTTCTATATAAGATGCACCAAAGTGGTCGATCACCATTGCAATAATGGCAAATAATTTCAGCACAGATGCCGAAAATCCCTTAAAGTTCTTTCCTCTATACAGTTGTCCTTGTAAAAACCAGCTTAAACTATTCATAAACCTTATATTGCACGAAAAGGCATTTTCCTGTCAACTGTTACATTTTCATTTATATCAATTCATGCTATACTTAATTGAACAAATTTGAGGAGGGAATATTACCATGTCTGACAAAACTTCAATTTTTACAAACGATATTATCTTAAGCTGGCTTAGTTACTTCTCCAGGGAAACCGACGTGAATCTCGAGAAGGTAAAAATACTCGACATCAGCAAGAAAAAACGCAACATCATTCCGACCGTGGAATCCAAGCGTTTCGTGCTGATTCTGGCTAATGAAGTCCACAAAAACTTCTTTTACGATCTGTGGTCTGCCGGACTTGGTGATTGCACCATCTGGATGAAGGCATCCGTTCGTCCGACCAATGAAGGATGTACTTCCGAGAAACTCGGCGACTGCATCAATACTGAGATTGACGGACCTTGCGTTATGCTGATTCGAAATGACAATGCAAGAAGCGTCTACAAGATTGGTCTTGATAACGATAGTTTCTCCAACGGTCCGATTCGTTATGTCGGCCACGAGATTCGTACCGTCATCATGGGCGAATTACACATCGATGAGAACGATACCATCTGTATCATCAGCGGTGAAAGTATTGCCGTGGAAGCTGCGATGATTGCCAACGAAGGAACCATCATAGCCGTTGAGTATGCCAAGGGCGACCGCGAAACCATGGAAGACAACTTATCCAAGTTTGGACTTCACAACGTCGAGATTGTCTCCGACTGTGAAGTTGCAACCTTAAAGGAGCATCCGGCTCCGTCACTTGCCTTTATCGTGGCAACGCAGAACCTGGAAAATGAAATCAAGAACCTGCTTGAAATCAATCCTAAGATGCAATTTGTCATCTATACCTTAGAGCTTGATATCTTAAGTTCCATTCCGGAGCTGTTTAAAAAATATGACATTCAGGATATGGAAGTCGTACAGATTGCCGTCTCTAAATTAAATCACAAGAATGTCTTTGAGACCCAGCCGGTACCATGGCTGATCTCCGGACAGGCGTAATTTTATACAGATTCTAAAAAGGGGCTTCGCCAGATGATTCCATCTAAGGCGACAGCCCCTATATCTATGCAATTTAATTGTCACTACCAGCTATTTTTCAAAACTTCACCCTTCAGGTACAGATTACCTCTTACTTCTTCCTTTATCGGTACAAGATGTTTTTGTCTCACCATATAAGCTATATTTTGCCTACTACACTCCATAAGTTCACAGCTTTGCGTCGTATCCAAAATATTCTTTTCTACAAATGCTTTAAAATCCTGCATCCGCAAAGGTATCATATCGCCGCACTCATATAACTTCCATGCCGGAACATCAATATTTTCATTAAATGTTATGGAGTATCCTCCTGTTGCTACCTTTCCGGTTTCAAATAGCATATTATTGTTTAACACCCTGTCAAGTTGATCTACATCAACGCATTTTGTAAGATCCACTTTCTTAATTGTTTCGTCATGAAAAAAGCAAAGGACAAAAGGACATTCACAGATTACACATTCCGTTATATTCCTTTCCATTCTTTTTTTTACAAATTCCGGTAACACATCCGTTTTTTCAATATACATGGAATCCTGAGAGCATCTCCCTCTAGATAGTTCTATGAATTTTAGTTCATCATATTCTTTTAATCTGTGCGTTTTAAGAATACTTTGAATATTCTGTCTACCGCTTGGAATCACACGTTCTTTCACCCATAAAAAACTTATTTCTCTTGGAACCGTATAGATTCCCTTCTTTACAAGACCGGTAAACAACAGCGGTGCACTCCACTCATCCAGCTCCTGTGATAATTCTATGATATAAGAATTTTCTTTCTCGTAATACAATAATGTTCCAATATAGAGATTGATTTCCTCATCATAGATGTTATAGATTTTCATAGATTCGATACCTTTCATATATCATATTCCAGATTTTATCCAGCAAAGCCTTTGACAAGATTCCATCTAAACCATTCAGTAACGTATCTTTGTCAGATGCTTTTAATTCATTTGTAAATACACTTTTTTTATCTGAAATCAATTGTAGGTTATCCAAACACGATTGACTCCCGATAAAATTCTGGCAGCGCTTGTCTTCTAAAACATCAAATTCCGCCACACTTTTATCATTCTCGCAAGAATATAATAACGACAGACCATGATCAAACAACGGCGCTATTCTAAGCGTATGCACTCTTGCATTTCTTAAAACTTCAATATTGGCTCCATGCCGATCTCGATTAAGTATCAGATAATCCACTGCCAGCATTGTATCTATATAACTGCGCCACCCCTGTCTCACGCAAAAATCATAATGACTTTCTCCATTTATCGCATTTGTTCGATAATAATCATCAAGCGCAATTTTGCTTTCTCCTCGCTTTTTAAAATCTTCAGAAGCGCATAACCATGTTTCGAAGATTCTTCCTTCCACTTCCACATCGGCATGAATCAATTTGTAGTGAATGTGCTCCACTCCTAAAATACCAAGCAGGCGATCGACAATTATTTCATTGACGCATTCATGTCCGATTGTTCCTTTTATAGAATCAAAATTGGAAAGCTTATAATATATCTTTTTTCCACTCATTCGGGATTCTGATTTCAAAAATGTTCCTGCAGTTCCACTAGAACTTCTTATATGAGACCATTTAAGATATGTCAAATCCATCTTGTCTCTTTGTACATCCGTCTTCATCTTCATCACGCCTTTCTCTATTTGACGCACGTCAAATAACCTTACTTTATTATACAACTTTTATTTGACGCGCGTCAAATAAAAAAGGAAGACGTGACCATCCACATCTTCCTTTTCTTTTTATACAGCTTCTTCAAACTGTGAGTTATATAGAGCCGCATAGAATCCATTGGCCTTAAGAAGTTCTTCGTGACTTCCCTGCTCCACAATATCGCCTTCCCGCATCACCAGAATCTGGTCTGCGTTCTTAATCGTCGATAAGCGGTGCGCAATCACAAAACTTGTTCTGCCTTCCATCAGTCTGTCCATTGCACTTTGAATCATCTCTTCCGTTCTGGTATCCACCGATGAAGTTGCCTCATCCAAAATCAGTACACGATTATCTGCTAGAATTGCCCGCGCAATCGTAAGCAACTGCTTTTGTCCCTGTGAGACATTGGTTGCATCTTCATTCAGTTCCATGTCATAGCCACCCGGAAGTGTTCGGATAAAGTGATCGGCATGTGCCGCCTTAGCTGCCGCAATAACTTCCTCATCCGTTGCATCCAGTCGTCCGTAGCGGATGTTCTCCATAATCGTTCCCTTAAACAGCCAGGTGTCCTGAAGCACCATTCCAAACGCATCTCGTAGTTCCCTTCGATTATATTCTTTCACATTATGACCGTCTAGATTGACCGCACCGCCACCTACATCATAAAAACGCATAAGCAGTTTCACAATCGTTGTCTTGCCGGCACCGGTTGGTCCGACAATCGCAATCTTTTGACCCGGCTTAACGTGTACGCTAAAATCCTTGATTACCGTCTGATCTTCCCGGTATCCAAATCGCACATGATCAAAGTCTACATAACCTTCCACGCCTTCCACGCTCACTGCCTTGTCAACATACTGGTCTTCTTCCTCTTCTTCTAAGAATTCAAAGACTCTTTCTGCTGCCGCCGTCATGGACTGAATCTGCGACAGTACCTGCGCTACCTGCGTAATCGGCTGCGTAAAATTCTTCACATACTGGATAAATGCCTGAATATCACCAATTGTGATAACACCCTTAATGGCAAGCAATCCACCCGATATTGCTACGCCTACATAGCCAAGGTTTCCGATGAACATCATCACCGGCTGCATCATACCGGAGAAGAACTGCGACTTCACGGCCGACTCGTACAACTTGTCATTTTGCTCTTCAAATTCCTCAATCATCTCATCTTCTTTATTAAATGCCTTTACAATCAGATGGCCGCCGTAGACTTCTTCAACCTGACCATTTACATGACCAAGATAATCCTGCTGCTGCTTAAAATATTTTTGCGAACGCTTCACCACGAAGCTGATCACCATAAAGGATACCACCAGGATTACAAGCGCAATCAGCGTCATAAGCGGCGAAATACTAAGCATCATCACCACAACTCCGATGATAGTTGCAAGAGAAGTAACCAGCATCGTTACGCTCTGGTTTAAACTCATGCCGAGCGTATCCACATCATTCGTGATTCTTGAAAGCACCTCTCCGTATGTGTTGCTTTCAAAGTACTTCATCGGCATACGATTAATCTTCTTGGAAATATCTCTTCTGAGGTTGTATGCCACCTTCTGCGAAATACCGGTCATAATCCAGCCCTGAATCAGATTCAGGATGGCGCCGCAGATATATAATCCAAGGACGAATAACAAGATCTTTCCGATTGTTCCAAAGTCAATACTGCCGGTTCCATAGATCTTCGCCATAAGTCCTAAAGCAAGTTCCGTTGTTGCCTTACCAAGTGTCTTTGGTCCGAATACATTAAATACCGTCGAGCCGGCTGCGAAGATAATAACGAATACAAGCGCCACTTTAAAATTGCTCATGTATTTTAAAAGTTTTCTCAAAGATCCTTTAAAATCTTTAGCCTTTTCCACTTGTCCGATATTTCTTCCCTGAGGTCCACCAAATGAACGTTTCTTTTGTACTTTCTTTAAGTCTTCTTTCATCTTAGTTTTCCTCCCTTCCGGTATCTAATCCCAATTCTTTTTCGGAAAGCTGTGACTTTGCAATCTCTAAATAGGTTTCACAAGTCTTAAGAAGTTCCTCATGCGTTCCCTGTCCAACAATCTTTCCTTCGTTTAATACAATAATCTGCTCGGCGTGAAGAATCGTGCTAAGACGCTGCGCCACAATCACAACCGTCTTGTCAGAGACATTTTCATGAAGTGCCTTTCGAAGCGCCGCGTCCGTCTTAAGATCGAGTGCGGAAAAACTATCGTCAAATACATACACTTCCGGATTCTTTGCAATTGCTCTTGCAATAGAAAGTCTTTGCTTTTGTCCACCGGACACATTACTGCCGCCCTGTGCAATCGGGCTGTCGTAGCGTTCTTCCTTCTCTTCAATAAATTCTTCTGCCTGCGCAATTCTCGCTGCCTTATGCATCTCATCATCGCTTGCGCCCTGGTTACCAAACTTAATATTCGAAGCGATGGTTCCGGAGAATAAGACACCCTTTTGCGGCACATAGCCGATGGCGCCTCGAAGCTCCTTAATATCCATATCGCGTATGTCAACGCCATCTAAGGTAATCGCACCTTCCGTTACGTCGTAAAGTCTTGGAATCAGGCTCACCAGTGCAGACTTTCCGGCCCCGGTACTTCCGACAATTGCCGTTGTAGTACCCGGCTTAGCCGTAAATGAAATATGTTCCACCACATTATCCGGCGCATCCGGATAGCGAAATGCGACGTCCTGAAAGCTTAATACACCCTTCTTCTCAGTTCTTTGTGTAATCTGCTCCGGGCTGTCAATCGTTGGCTTCACCTCAATAACCTCTGCGATTCGATCTGCTGCAACGCCGGCTCTTGGAAGCATAATCGAAAGCATCGTCAGCATCATAAAGGACATTACAATCATCATCGAATACGTAATAAACGCCGTCATGGATCCAACTTGCATGATTCCTTCATCGATTCGATGCGCCGCAACCCAGACGATTAATACACTAAGACCATACATGATTACCATCATGACCGGCATCATAAAGGTCATGACTCTGTTCGTGAATAAGGTGACGCGTTTTAAATCAAGATTGGCCTCATCAAAGCGTTCTTCTTCCCGGTCTTCTCTTTTAAATGCACGTATCACAGGCAGTCCCGTTAAGATCTCACGTGCCACTAAGTTCACCCGGTCCACAAGTTTTTGCATAATCTTGAACTTCGGCATCGCAATCGACATCAGACTAAAGACAAATCCCATAATCACAACGATTGCAAGTACAATGACCCATCCCATGTGTGCACCGGTTCCGATCACCATGATGATACCACCGATTCCAAGGATTGGTGCATAGGCAACCATTCTAAGCATCATCGTGCTTACAAGCTGAATCTGCTGCACATCGTTGGTGCTTCTCGTAATCAAAGATGCAGTTGAAAACCGGTCGATTTCCTTATTGGAGAACTTCACAACATTGCGAAATACTTTGCCGCGAAGATCTCGGCCGACTCCGGCGCCAATCCTCGATGCCACATAAACCACGCAGATTGTCGCGGCTCCCATAATGAGTGCCATAATAATCATCTTAAATCCGGTGTGCCACAGATACGCCTTTTGAATCGCATCCACATCAACCCCGGCAGCCTTGTCACAGGCCACTGCATATGCCACGCCCGTTGACATCGCGGTCTGACTTCCCATGGCATCCACGGTCTGCTGCGCAGAGCTTCGAATCTTCTCTAGGGTTGCCTCATCTAAAGTCTGTCCTTCATATGCCTGTAGCTCATCTTCCTCCATCTGTCCCACCTGATAGATTAAGATAATGGGAACCAATAGCTCTTCATCCAAAGCTTCTAAGGTCTCTGCATCATCCGTGTCTAACACATAGTACTCTCCATCTGCCCGGTAGACTGCAGTAAAATCTTTCTTTTCCTGCTTTGTCATAAACATCTGTGTCTTCGCATAATCCTCAGCTGTGTACTTTTCCGACACAATATGTTCAACTCCACTGTTTTGAATTCCCGTATCAATAATCGCCGATGTATAATTCGGCAGTGACAAATCACAAAATGCCTGTACCAAAAGCAGGACAATCAATAAGATAATCAGCTTCCAGTAGGGCGCCATATTCTTGAAAATGTTTTTCACCTAATCACCCTCTTTTTCTTCTTGTTTTTCCAGTTCTGTTTTCGCCTTCAGATAGATTTCATCGAGAAGTTCAATCATCTCCACAATTCGTTCTTCTTCAATCTGCTCTAAGATCTTCATCCAAAAGATTTCACCGCGTTTATGAAGTTCTTTACACTGCGAGATTCCATATTCCGTCAGCATCAAGACAGTATTTCGCTTATTCTCCTTCGCACTCTTTCGCACAATGATATTCTTCTCTTCTAATGAACGAAACATTCGGCTCGCAGATGCCGAAGACATATTCATCTTCTCACAGACATAGGAGACCGGAACTTCACTCATCTTCAGCATGTGCTTCGCCTGCCCCATCGTCATCATCAACTGCTCCTCACGCAATGTGTATTCATCCATGAGGTTGTTCATCTTAAGTTTTGTAAATTGATGCATGGCCTGTAGCATCTCCATCGCAATACTTTGTTTCATATTCAAAGCCCTTTCTTTAACCAAGTTAATTTTTAACTATGTTAACTATTATACGCGTTCTTTATCCTATGTCAACTACTTATCCCTTCGGTCACAAAAAAACAGCACCGAGATTACACATCTCGATGCTGCCTGGCATTTTGTTATCTTATTTTAGAAATTGATTTTATCTACACCGGTCTTGTCCTCTGACTCTACCGATACACCGGCAAGATATCCACTTCTGGTAGCCTGGTCAACCTTACCCGGCTTAATTGCATCACCAATGACATAGACTTTTGCGTCACCGGCTGCTGCCTTCAGATCATCATAGTTTACAGACTTCATACCAAGTGCATAGATTACTGTATCAGCAGGAAGTTTTTGAACGCCGTCTGCATTTTCAATGGTTACACCATCTGCTTCAATCTTTAAGCACTTCGTCTTAGGAAGCATGCCCATGTTGTTCTTCTCCATTTCCCAGATAAGAGCCTCACGGTACATACCAAAGGATTCATTTGCCACGCGGTCAAGCATCTCTACAACGGTTACATCATGACCTGTCTTTTGCAGATGAAGGCCGGCTTCACAACCAACTAATCCTCCTCCGATCATAACAACCTTCTTGCCAACTTCTACCTTTCCGGCATACATGTCCATAGCCTGATGCGCATGCTCAATCCCCTCAATCGGAGGGCAGGTAGGAACAGAACCCGTTGCAAGAATAACGGCATCAGCACCAAACTCTTTTACGAACTCAGGCGTAGCCTCTGTGTTCATCTTAACCTCGATATCACGACGCTCTACTTCACGAATCATCATATCCTTGAAGTTGCGAAGGTCAGGCTTATCCACATCAACATCGGTAAACCACAACAGTCCACCAAGCTTATCGCTCTTTTCCACCAATGTTACCTTATGACCTCTGTCTGCAGCTGTCATGGCAGCCTGAAGACCGGCAACACCGCCACCGATTACAAGCACCTTACCCTGCTTATCCGGCATCGGAAGTTCATCCGGGTCAAATGGCAGATGTGCAAGCGGATTAATAGTACAATGTCCAACGTAAAGAGACAGTTCTTCACTGTTAAATGGAAGATCGTCGTATCCTTCTTCCGGTGATCCCGGGAAGCACTTGTAGCAACGCAGACATCTGCGGATACGGTCTTCTTCACCGGCAATACATTTATTGGCAAGTTCCGGATCGGCGAGCATCTGGCGACCAAAAATACCAAAGTCAATCTTACCTTCGGCAATCGCTTCTTCTACCTGCTCCGGTGAGTTGATACCACCAACGCATCCAACCGGAAGAGATGTGTACTTCTTCACGATAGCTGCCTGCTCAATATTTAAACCATGCTTGTGGAACATTGAACTTTCTGTACCTGATTTAACAGATTCTTCATAGATACCACAAGTTACATGAATCGATGTCAGATATTTCTCTGCCCACTGTACGAACTGACCGGTCTCTTCCGGTGTAATACCACCTTCCTGATGATCGGTTCCGTCAATACGAAGCTCTAAGAGGAAATCATCCCCAACGGCTTCACGTACGGAACGGATAATCTGCAGTGGGAATTTCGCACGATTTTCAAGGCTTCCACCAAACTCATCGGTTCTGGTATTCATAAGTGGGGAAAGGAACTGTGTAAAGATAAATCCGTGACCACCATGGAATAACACACCGTCATAGCCTGCCTTTTGGATATAAGTAGCCGCAACTGCAAAGTCTTTGGCAATACGGTCCATATCCTCCTTTGTCATGGCACGAACCGGAACACCTGCAGAGTTCACGGTTTCAACCGGTCCGATTGCTTCTTGCTGATCGTTAAACGGCACCTTTTCTTTTCCGCAATGCACCAATTCACCAAGTGCAATTGCGCCATGTTTATGAATACGTCTTGCGTATTCTGCAACGGCGTCAAATGTTTTTGGATCCTGGTTTGGATCTGCAAAATCTACATAAGTAAAGCCCGGGATTCGAACTGCATCTCTAAAGTTGACATCAAGCTCTCCTACGATTACGCAGGCATTGCCACCTTTCGCACTACTTTCAAGCTTTCGGTATGTAGGGCCTTGTGCGTCCGGATTTTGTACAATCAGTGAAAATGCCATCGGCGCACTGACAATACGATTCTTATACGTCTTATTTCCGACCTTCATCGGGCTTAACAAATGTTCAAATTTCATGTAAAAACCTCCTAAAAATAATTCCTAATATCTTACCTGTCATTATTTTATCATGGTATTGTATACAAGAAAAATGCCAATTCATTTTCGGATTTATAACATTTTTTAATTAAATAAAAAGTTCTTCTACCACCGCATCATACTGCTTTAGATTCTGGCTTTTTTTAATCTTCTTCCACTGCTTTTCACAGCCCGTAAACTGCTCCATAAGATAAGACCAGATCTCTTTTAATTTAAATAAAACCGTCTTATCTCCCGGCAGCACTTCACTGTAATTATGCTCAAGTTCTTTTAAAAATTCATATAACACCTTGCGGTCAGGCTCTCCGTCTAGCAGATTCGGATTACGGTAAAATCCCCTTCCCATCATAACCGCCGGTACACTAGGATATTGCTGCTCAAAACTTCGTATATCCTCTATCGAATTTAAATCACCGTTATACACAAGCGGCACCTTCGCTTCCTTTACAATATCCGCAAATACATTCATATGCGGTTTGTTCTTATAATAATCTTCTTGAAGACGCGGATGAACCGTGAGCTCCGCAATCGGATAATCCCAAAACACGCGAAAGATCTGAGGCGCCTCATCTTCTTCATACAGTCCGATTCTCGTCTTAACCGAAACCCTAAGCTCACGGCCGCTCTTATCGATTTCATTAAAAAGTTCTTCAAAAAAACCGGCCAGCATAATCGGATTTTCCAAAAATCCGGCGCCCTTATGCTTCGTTACTACGGTCTTAGACGGACAGCCAAGATTCAGATTAATCTCCCGATATCCACGTTCCATGAGAACATCTGCCGTCTTCAGAAAATACTCGGCTTTATTCGTCAGAATCTGCGGCACAAGCTGAATCGTATCATTGTGCTCCGGCGCGACATCTTCCTTCTCCCTCGTCTTAAGAATTGTATCGTACGTCGGTGAAATAAACGGCGCAAAATATTTATCACATGCCCGAAAATACTTTGCATGCGCGTTTCTATAGATATATCCGCCAATGCCCTCCATTGGCGCAAAGTAATACTTCATAACAGATTCTCCTTATAAGTAATCCCATATAAGATAGCATAATAATGCGCAAAATTATAGCCCGATCGATTTATCTTGTACCTCTCGACCGGGCTACTTACAAATAATCTGTAATTTCATTGTCTACACCTATGCCTTTCATTAAACTTCGAGTAATTACTTAAGTTTTCTTTGGACCGTACCTCCTAAATCTGAAGCTCTTCCCCAAAACTTCCAAGCTTCTGATGACGTCGGGCAACTCTCCCTTCGCTGATTACAAACCGTCATATGAACTAATCCTCCTGCGATTATCTGTTCAAAATCTGTAACCTTTTTGGTGTTTTAATGATAATACGACTTAGGTGCTTTGTCAACTGTTTTCTATTAATTTATACATCGTATTTAAATATTCAGAATATTCTTACGATTTATTCAAGACTCTTGCCAGAATCTGTAACATCGCGGAAATGTCGATTGGCTTGGTAATAAAGTCGTTCATACCGGCTTCTTGTGCTTTCTTTCGATCTTCATCAAATGCATTCGCCGTCATTGCCACAATCGGAATCGATGCTTTATTCTCATCTTCTAACGCGCGAATCCGACGGGTCGCTTCGTATCCATCCATAACCGGCATCTGAATATCCATTAAAATCAGCGCATAATAATCCGACGGCGCCATTGTCAGCATCTCAATACATTTTTGACCATTTTCTGCGCATTCAACCTCGAGTGATGCATCCTTTAGAATCTCCATCGCAATTTCCGCATTAAGTTCATTATCCTCCGCCAGTAGAATTCTCTTGCCGGCGTAGACTTCAATGCTTTCTTGCACTTTTTGTTTTGACGATTTTGTCGGCTCTTGCATCTCTTCTTTTGGAAGTCGATGCCACATATCGATGGTGACTGTCGTTCCCTTCTTTAGTTCACTTTCAATCCGAATCTCTCCGCCCATCATTTCCACGAGCTGCTTGGTAATACCCATGCCAAGTCCGGAACCTACCACCCTGCTTTCCGTAGAGGTATGCTCCCTTGTAAATTCATCAAAGATATGCGGAAGGAAATCTTTTGACATCCCGATTCCATTGTCCGTAACCGTTGTCCGAACATGACAATAGCCCTCCCTGTCATCCGGTATTTCCTCGACCACCGTCTTAATGGTGCCCCCCTGCGGTGTATACTTGATGGCGTTACTGATTACATTTAAAAAGACCTGATGAAGTTTCGTCTTATCCATGTACAAGTTTTTTTTCGTCACCTGCATGCTATGTTCGTATTTATGATTTTTCTCTCTTAAAGCTTCACTGAATATAACGCCGATTGCCTCGCTAAACTCGCTTACATTGACCAATGTTTCCGTTACCGAAGCCTTTCCGCTTTCAATACGGGCCACTTCAAGTACATTGTTAATCAGATCGAGCAGATACTTTGACGAAGTCTGGATATTGGCAAGATATTCCTGTCGTTTTTGTTCATCCACCTCTTTTTTCTTCAATAAATCTGTATATCCGATAATAGCATTCATCGGCGTTCGAATATCATGTGACATATTAAAGATAAAAGAAGACTTCGCTCTATTGGCTGCTTCAGCTCTTTGCCGTGCTTCTTCTAGAACAACCTGCTGCTTGGCCGTAACATTTCTGCTTCTGATAATCAGCATCATGGTAATAATAATTAAAAGGAAGATAATCCCCACACTAATCACAATTCCCGGATGTGTCTGTATAAAATCCTGTATGGAATAATCCGCAACAACAAGATTATTTCTTGCCATCGCTTCACTAAGATAATCAGCTGGCAAAAGTGAGTTGGCTCTTGCCATCAGCATATACAATTCCGGTTCATTGGATGATACCGCCATATCCAGCGATAACATATCTGACAACTGTACAACTTCCATACCCTCGTATGCACGATGATTCTCCACCATCTCAATAGCATCCTTGTACGGAAGAACTGCGGATTGAACCTCTCCATTTTCAACCAGTTCAACCCCGGCCTCATTATCCACAACATGAATAATCTCAGCTTCCGGATAATGTTTGATTACATAACGTTCTATGATACTGTCCCCGGCCACTGCAATTTTTTCTGCCTGATTAATCTTAGTCTTTGGTTGGTTTACGGATGCCACAACCAGACCGGATATGGTCGCAATCGTTCCATATTCTTCGCACTCTCCGACGTAGTCATTTCCGTATATCGGGTATGCAACCTGAATCTCACCACTTTGCATAGCGTTTATAAGCTGAGCATAATTATCATACTCTTTATATTCCACCTCATAAGAGGAAATGTTAAGCTGCTGCTTCATTTGGTCAATGATTTCTTTGAACATTTTACCGGCATACGTATTTCTAGAGTAAAACTGACTTTCCGGCATATATCCACATACAATTTTCTCATGTGTATCGAGCCATTCCTGCTCACTTTCTGAAAGATTAGCGCTTACCAGCGCCGGCGAATAATATTCATAATATATGTCTTCGCTATACCCCGGCATAACCTCCCGAATCTGCGCCATGGCAGTATTGAGTTCCTTTAATATATCTTCCTTTCCCGCAGAAACCGCCATATAAAAACTTGTCTCCCCAATCTTCACAAGCGGCGTCCACTTTGACTGCGCATAGGCTTCATAATCCAGTATCGAATCCAGATACCCACGTTCAAACTGTGCATTTTGTTCTTCTCTTGTTTCATATTCAATCAGTTCACATTTAATCTCTCGCTTTTCCAGCCATTCCTTTAACAGCTGTGTCTGAATCGTATTTTTTATCGTTCCAATCTTCTTCCCTTGCAACGTTTCTTCCAGGTTTTCCTTGTCAATTCCGCTCTCATCTGAGCACATATATAGAAAGTAGGATTCATCGCCCATCGGATAATCCGGATATAAAATCTTCTTCGCACGTTCCTCAGAATACGATACATCTTCTAAGATGTCGATCTCACCATTCTCAAATTTCTCCCACAGCTGAGTCCAGGTTCCATATACATACTCATACTCCCAACCGGAGAAATTAGATACCATCTGCAGATACTCGTAGGCATACCCTTCTTTATTCGTTCCATCCTCGTTACATGTCATAAGACTTGGAGCATCCGTAAAAAAACCTACGGTTACGGTTCTTGACTCACCTGAGCCATCGGATGTTGCTGCATACAAATGAATCCCCGGACTTAACAGTCCAAAGAGCAGCATCACCACAATCATCGTAACCATAGGTTTTCGTAAAACGCATCTTCTCATTCCCGCTCCCCCTGCGTAGTCAAGACTCGCTCGCGAGTCTTGCGCGCCGGATTCGGGTCTGCTTCAGCAGACAAATTCTTGTCCGAATCCGTGCGCATCCTCGCGGAGCGTTTAACTCAGTCGGAGCTTGCGACGGAATGCGTAGCATTCCTAGTCCTTTAGGGTACCCCGACTGAGTATAGTTTGTCATAACCCCCACCTACGCTAACGCTTTGAGGTGGGGGATTTCTCCGACTGAGTTAATCCATCAACCTATCTTTTGCATACTCATAATTAAAGACCGGTCCATCTAAGCAGACATAGGTATCATTAATCTTGCAATGACCACATTTGCCAACGCCGCAGCACATCTTTCTTTCAAATGAAACCCAGATTTTGGATTCTTCTGCGCCGCACTTAACGCATTCCTGCGCTGCAAAGTGCATCATGACAGGTGGTCCTACGATAACGATACGATAATCATCAAAAGTATCAAACGGAATCTTGTTGATATGAGCAGTTACCATACCGCCTTCAAATCCGTCTTCCGCGCCACTGTCCAGGGTCGCAATCATATTGAAGCGCTCCTTGAACTTGTTGATTTCCTCGCGGAATAACACCGCCTTGGAATTCTTAAATCCGGAAATGATGTTGACCGACTTACAGACCTCAGGATGGTCGTAAAAATGGTTGATCATTGTCATAACCGGAGCCATTCCGGTACCACCGCAGATGATTAACAGGTCTTTGTTCTCAAACTCCTTAACCGGGAACGAGTTTCCATAAGGTCCGCGAAGGAAAATGGAATTACCCGGTACCAGATCGAAGATTGCCTGTGTGAGCAATCCGACATTACGAATTGTGAATTCGACATAACCCGGTCCTTTACCACTTGCGGAGATTGGTGCTTCTCCGACCTTTGGAAGGGAGAGCATGAAAAACTGTCCGTAATCCGGTTCATTATCGCAGGCAACGCGAAATGTACACTCTGTATTGGTATGCTTTAACATACTTAAGATTCTGTGTGGATATGGTACTAATACATTTTGTTGCATCTTATTCTCCTCCTTCCTGCGCCTTTAACTTGTCCACTTCATCGGCAAGTTTGTTAATGGTTTCTGAAAAATCGATATCCTCCGGACATCTCATAATGCATCGGCCACAGCCAACGCACATATGCTCATTTCCACCAAATCTGGCGTTATAATCATAGATCTTATGCATGGTTTTAAAACGCATCATCTGTTCCGGGAACTTACGGGCAATGTTGCCGCCGGCTGTCTTCGAGTAATCCGGAAGCATACAAGACGACCATACGCGGCGTCTTGAGCCCTTTCTTGAGTTCTCCTGGTTCAAATCGTCGATTGTATCAAAGCAGCTGCAGGATGGACATACGGTATTACATCCACCGCAGGAGATACAATTGTCGTTATATTCTTTCCAAAAATCCAGTTCATAGATTGGACGAAGCTTCTCGCCCTTTTTGATATCCGGAATTCTGACTTTTCGTTTGTTTTCTTCTATAAAAGAAGGTTCATAATCACAGGCGCCTGCCCACTCGAATTCATCTAAGAATTCCGCGTCCTTAATCTTAAGCTGAATCATATCCTCGTCAAATCGAAGCGCAACGGAATAGTTGTCGGTTTTGTTCGTTCCCATGGATACGCAAAAACAGGTATCCCAGCTTTCCTTACATTCGATCATGAAGATCTTCACTTTGTCGCGCATTCTCTTGTAGTAAACGTCGCTCATGCCGCCATTTGCCAAAAACATGTTGTCGAGGCGGCGAAGGCCGTTGATATCACAAGGTCTTGCGAAGATGATAATGCCCTTAGGGTCTGTGGAAACCGTCTCTGTAGCGCTATTTTCATCAAATGAGAAGATCGTCTGTGACACCGGATAGATGACCTCCTTTAAGGAGAAGTCGGACTGTCCGTCAAGCGCCATCTCTTCTAAGGAGAAGATCTCCTGGTAACGAATCATACCGTTGTTCTCACGCATGCCTCGCTCCGGCAGATGCTTCGGTCCATAGATATGATATTCATTACTTAATTTATGCAGTACCTCGTCCATGTAACTGCGAGAAACCTTAACTGACTTTGAGATGGCTCTACGCGCTTTTCTCTCTGCAATCATCTGGTCTAAGATGAAGCTGTCAAGCTGTAAGAATCCGGTTGTCAGCTGTCCTACCATACGATAAAACTCTGTATCGGCATACTCTTTGATGTCCAGGCAAAATTCCGGTGCCCAGTTTAAAAGGTGACGGTTTAAGAATTCTCTTTGCTCTTCAAGACCTGCAAGTGTCTCGGTAAGCTGGCTTGTCTCATCACATAAGAACGCCATAAAGTCAAGTTCCATCGCGATGTGATCTTCCTGGAGGTCTTCGCACTCTTCACGCTTGGCAAGGCCTTTTACCTCATACAGTTCACACATCTTGTTCCAGGCGTCCTGCATCATGACACGCTTAGGACTGGTATATACAGATTCATATGGGAAGGCTGCATTTCCCTGTGCGCTGCCTGCTCCCAAAAATGTCTTCGCATAATCTGCTGCGAGATCTTCAATCGACTCACCCGCATCATATTCAAAATACTCATTCAGACGAAGAAGAGCATCCTGAAATTCTGTCAGCGCAGTTTCCTTTCGATTCACCGGAAACTGAATATGACGAAGTTTTTCAAGAAACGCTGCATCCACTTCTTTCTGGAAAAATCTTGAGAATAGATGATAGAGGTTGCTGCGATTCATCATAAGCTGTCTGTAAGTATCTCTTTTATTGTTCATACTCATAATAGACTTTTCCTTCCTTTCCGAATGATACAACATCAAGTTCCTGTGGCAGAATATCAAGCCACTGTGCGTTCTTTAAAATGTAACGCGTTGAAGGTCCATTTCCAAAATCACGAAGTGAGTAGACATTGCCCTCTCCTGCTTCCTTAATCAGTTTGGATACTTCACTGTTCGGATCTTCGATATCGCCAAAGTGAAGTGCCCTGCCGGAGCAGTTTCTGACGCAGGCCGGCTTCTCGCCTTCTTCTCTGGCTTCGAGACAGATGGTACATTTATCCATGGTGCGTCGCATTTCACTAAATGTATTTACGTGATATGGACATTCCTGGTTACAACTCTTACATCCGATACACTTGGATGTTTCGATTCTTACGATACCATCTGAAAAGTTCTTATATACAGCACCGGACGGACATACACGTACGCAGGCCGGGTCCGCACACTGCTGACACATGGTCGGCAAAAAGTACATCTGAAGATTCGGGTAGATGCCGGTCGGTCCAATCTGGCGTACCTTGATACGGTCAGAACCAAGTGCTGTTCCATTTTCCATTTTACATGCTACCTGGCATCCTTTACAACCGATACATCTGTCTAATTCTATTACAAATGCTAATTGGCTCATGCCGTCACCTCCTCTTTTGATTCTTCCTGCGGCTTAGCAGAATTCTCCAGTACATGGACATTTTCCGATGCATCCGTTGGACGTGCAAGCCATTGCGAGAAGTCTTGTGGATTCATCCAGATGCCTTCCGGCGGCTGCTCTGCCGGATATACTTTTACCTGGAATCCACGAAGTGTATAGGTTCCGACGGCGTCGTTAAACGGTGCGTCTGCCTTCGTCAGCATGTTGACGTTCATCTCTGTCCAGCCGTGCGTCTTGGTCTCAAGCGTCTCCGGATTCCAGAATCGCTCCATGTAGACAACGCCCGGTTTGATTCCCTGCGTGTAAGATACCACGGTTCGAATCTTGCCTCGCTTGGATTCTACCCATGCCCACTGGCCGTCTTCTAATCCGTACTTCTTCGCATCATTTGGATACATCCAAAGTTCCGGAATCGGATAGATCTCACGAAGCCAAGGAACATTTCTAAGTGTGTTGTGGTGGAAGTATGGCACTCGTCCTCCCGTCATTACGAGCGGGAATTCCTTCGCCAGTTCCTTATCGTTCGGGCTCTCGGCAGGTTCCATATAATATGGAAGCGGCTGATACTCTACGGATGCCGGTGGCAGTTCACACTTTGCAAATGGCTGTCCCGTTCGTCCCAGAGTAATCATGCTTTCCAGATAGATTTCACACTTCTTGGAAGGTGTTGGGAATCCTTTTGGTTTATGCGTCTTTTCGTCTTCTTCTAAGTAGACATAATAAGATTTCCAATCTTCCTTGGACATGTAGGTATAGGGTGTATTTTTCTTGAGCTGTTCAAAATTCAGCCCAATTCTGCCAAGGAAATGATCCCATAAATCGGTCACTTTCTCCCAGTACGGAAGATCTTTGCCCATGTACTCAGCATCGAACGCCTTCTGGCAGTCTTCGTCTCCAAGCTGTGCACAGCGCTTTGCAATCTTCGCCCAAATCAGTGTTTCATCCATGGTCTCCCATACATGCGTCACCTGCTGACGAGCACATAACGTATTACAGGTCTCGACAATCATATCGGTTTCAAGCCACTCCTCGGTCGGGAGCAGTATATCTGCATATGCAGAAAATGAAGTTGGATACATATACATGTGGACGATGAAATCTAGTTCGTCGATAACCTTCTTTACTTTTTGTGCGTCTGCGAGTGCGGCAAGCTTATTACCGGAACGGTCAATCCAGACTCTTGGTTTATATGGCTTTCCGGTCAATACTGCATCCAAGACGCTGGTGATATGGCCGGCGTACCAGATGTGAAGTCCTTTATGTTCAATTCCGCCGAGACGCTTTTTGAGCTGTTCATCCGGCAGCTTATCTGCTGCAATCGGTACCGGATAGTTTGGCATATCGAAGACGCCACTGGTGCGGAATCTCTGCATCAGTGCACCCGGTCTTTCCACATTACCGAGTAACAAGTCGAGTGTACAAGCGCCCATTGCTGCCTGCGTTGAGTTTGGACTCTGGTCGGTGGCAACGCCAAGACACAGTCCGGATGGCGTATTGTCTGCAAACAGACGGATTGCCTTTTCAATCATCTCCGGCTCGAGTCCGCAGATCTTGCCTGCATGCTCAAGCGTATACTCTTCGCACTGCTCTTTTAACATTTCAAATCCGGTCTTATAGGTCTTTCCTTCATATGTAAAGGTGCCTTCGAGTGCCGGTGATAAACTTTCGTCATATGGATATTCCATTGCAACCGGTTTCTTTTGCTTTTCATCCCATACCATAAAGGTATCCGGTTCCTTCTCGTCTTGCGATACCTCAGCTCTTACCAGCATCTTGGTATCAGCATCAACGAGATAAGGAAGGTTTGTCCATTTTAAGATAAATTCTTCATCATATAATTTTTCCGCTAAGATATAGCGAATCCATGACAGCATCAGTGCCACGTCTGTTCCCGGTCTGATTGGAAGCCATACCTGCGCCTTGGCTGCATCCGGTGTCATACGAGGGTCAACTACAACCGTCTGAACGCCCTTCGCACGAAGGTCTGCTACGGCTCCTCCGCCACTTGCCGGACAGGAATAAGATGGTGCGGTTCCCCACAGCACCAATGTTTTGATTTTTGTATTTTCTGTATCATATAACTCAAGCGCATTCGAATCTGCGATACTACAGTCCACGCCGCCATACATCATGGTGTAGGCAAGTACTCGTGGCAGATAGCATTGTGCACATCCCGGTTCAAACCAGTTTGGTGTTCCAAAGATATTACAAAATCTTGCGATACTCCAGATCTCCGGATTACCGCCACCACCGGTCGAACAAAAGACGGTCTCTGCTCCATACTTTTGCTTGGTCTCTACCAGCTTGTGGGCAATAATGTCAATTGCCTTGTCCCAGGAAATTCTGCGCCACTTGTTCGCGCCTCTCTTTCCCACACGCATCATCGGATACTTATTTCTGTTCGGATGATACAGTGCCTGAATGCCTGCCAGTCCTTTCGCGCACATGCGCCCCTTGCTCATGCGATCCTCCGGATTGCCTTCGAGCTTCACCACGCGGCCGTTCTTCACGGTTGCGATGACGCCGCAGTTCGCAATACAGGCTCTGCAACAGGTCTTAATCTTCACAACTTCGTCTTTTTTTTCCTCACTGACTACGCGATCGGATTTCTTAAGAAATTTCAGATCGCCGACTGCTTCGTCCAGCCCAATTACGGTCGTCGCAGCCAAAAAATCCATGTTGGAAAATGTCGTATTGTCGCTCATATACCTTCTCCTTTCGAAGATTATTACTACACTTTCTCCTAGGTATACAGTTTTGGTCTTTTATTGGTATACCACTTGGTATACATTATAACTCCTGTATACAAAATGTCAATAAAATAGGGAAATCTTTTCTAAAAAGATTTCCCTGATTTATGCGCAAAGTATCCCTGTAATGCGGATTTTATGCTTTTTATTGATTTTGTTCCTTTCTTTTTAAGCTGGTACACTCATCTTGAAAGATTTCCCCAAAGCCTTCCTTTTCTTTCTTAGGGTTCTTCCATTGTGAACTGCCGTCCTCGCCTTTTCTTCCCTGAGGGCGGTCGGTTGGTTGAACATAGTAAGTTGCAAATGAAAGTGACCATGGTGTCATATCCATCATACCATCACACTCCTTCCATAGATGTGTGAAAATACTGTCTGCGGCTTCTACTTCACACTATATATCGGCAGGTTATTTCATTTTCAACACCATATATTGTAAATTTTTTTAATTTTTTTCTTTTATTAATGGTATACACGATTTTTATTAGTCCCACTTACTACTCATGCTATAATAATTGCAACAAATACGGTAGGAGGAAGGTATATGTTATCTTTAGTAGTTAATGTATAGTAAGTTAAAT